>JAGCUA010000060.1 GCA_017963125.1 bacterium | reverse complement strand
TGCACGGACTGCCGGAACGAGAAATCTGGCAGGTGTTGCTGCAGCTGATGGTACCTATTTCGTGATAAGTAGATGCAGTGTTTTGACTCTTCGACTTCAGATAGATATCGCAGAGATGCTTCCTGCTGTTATCCGAACTGTCGCAAGTCTCCGATGCTGAGAAATCCGAAGTTTCCGCACCCGGATAGTTTGCAGCGATTACCGGCTTGCAGACTGAGTCGTAGCACTGTTCTTCAGGTTTGTGCTGAACGACCTTGTCACCGCAGAAGTATTCGCCATTAGGCTTGCTTGTACTTGTTCCGATCCTGCCTGTGTAGCCGGATTCAAGCATAAAGCCGCACTGTGCTACATAATCTGTCGGATGCGCATTCTTGCAGATGTTGTAGTCGCCGCAATACTTGTCGCAGAAAGATTTTCCGCTGACCTTGCCGTATTTTCCGTTATACGCCTCATCGTCACAAACTTCGGTGCCGCCTAACGTGAATACACATTTTCCGTCATCAACAGGATCAAGATTCTCGCAGTGTTCAGTCTGTATCATGCCGTCACCGCAATAACCGGAAGAGCCTTCTTTGCATGTTTGAGTATCCTGATCATAGTAATATCCCTCATCACACTGGAAATAGCAGCGTGTCGGAGTATTCGTTGCCAGAAGCGGTTCTCCAGCCTGCGGATAGCCTGACGGATAACCGTTTTCCGGAGAGAGATCTTTAAGGGCTATTCCTCTCCAGTTGTACTTCCAATCAGGATCATTATTCTTATGAGCGTATTCTACCCAAAGAGGAGTCAGATCTGTGTCAGCAGGAGCATAGGTCGTGTTGTCCGGCTGCAGTTTCTGCGTGATTTCCATATCACCTTCGCCTGTGTAGACGGAAATAAGTCTCTGCCAGGTCAGCACACCGCCGCTTGTGGTGTGTTTCTTAACAACCTTTATCCATTTTGCATGAGCAGGAAGTTTCGAGCTGTCGCATTTAACAGTGTTCTGTTCGACATTGCACTGTGAACCGCTCCACTGAGTTCCCTCTATGCACTTGTAGAAACATCCGTTTGTCTCAGTAGTGCTGTAGGTAGCGTTGATATTTTTGTTCCATACAGGTTCACCGTCAACGATGCTGCTCTGTCTCTCAAGCGGCTGAGCCTGATAGCCTGTTTCACCGACTTTGCACGGTTTTCCGTTGCTTACGCCGCCGTTCCAGATACCGTTTTCATCGGGACATGGCGTGCACGGCGTGTTGTCAGTTCTGCCGACACATCTTTCAGTTTCGGCATCCCAGCCGAGAATATCTACACACTCGAAATAACACGCTGTCGTCGGAAGATCGGCAACCGCAGTCGTACCGCCGTAGTTGAGTCCCGGAGTCGCTTCTGACCATGTGTCATCTGCTGGATCAGCAGCTTCGACCCATGTTCTGTGGTATGTTCTGTCCGATGTCAGGTCTGTGTTGTGTTTGTATCTGATGTAGGTAGTAGCATCCTTCGTGTAAACGGTTGAACTCCAGGTACCAACGATCGAGCTGAGATCGTTGCAGGATGAAGTCAGTTTACAGCCGCTCTCTTTATTGTTTTCATCCCAGTTCTTCTTTTCCCATTTGCACTTTCTTGCTGTCTCAGCGTCAGTGTTGTAGCAGCGTACTTTTCCGGAAAGATTATCATCCGAAATACCGGGGAACTTTCCCTTGCAGGGTGCAGTTGTGTTCGAAGTACCGTCGCACTCTTCAGCCGCCGTGTGGTCAGGACGCGTTCCTGTCGCATTGGGCTGAAGTTCACCGTCACCGCATTCTGTCCATGCAGTACATGTCGAGTTGCAGTCGTCACCGTCAAGTTTGTTGCCGTCATCACAGGCTTCGTCAACACATACCTGACCATGAACAAGACCGTAGTCCTCGCATTTGCCTTCGACTCTGACGACGTCATCGTTGTCAGGACAAGGATTTCCTTCCGGATCGGTTTCGTCGCAGCATATCTTGTTGACATCCCACAGTGAATCTGTAGTCTCATCTTTGAGCATGACTTCTATGCCTTCGCACGGAGTCGGGACGCCGTCTCCGCAGCTCTTTTTCTTACTGAAAGTCATTTCGCCGATCAAAACGTAAGACTGAATATCGAAATCATACGCTTCAGCCTTTACCGTGTAGATGCTGACGCCTTCTTTAAAGGTGACTCCTGTAAAATCGGATTTCCATCCGAGCTTATCGCCGCCGCCGCACTCAAGAATGACGCTGTTTGCAGCAGGCTGCGTTACCGTTACATACTTCGTGCCGGCTTCTTTGACAACGCTTCCTTCCGTGTAGGTGAAAGTGAGTTTGACGAAATCAGCTTTATTTGCACCGGCAAGCGGATGATCGGGGTCGCATGCCCAGCCGGTGATGCCGACCGAGTTAGCTTTATCTATGTGACCGATAGAATCCATTTTGCAGCCGGCTTTGCAGGTCCTGCCTTCAGCCGTGGTGCACTCAGAGCCTGAACTGCCGCAGTCACATGCTTCGAAACGCGGGTTACGCGTACCGTCGCCGCATGATCCGACTCTCTTGCAGCCGTCACAGAAACCTGTGAGTTCAGTTGCCGCCGAAAGAGAGAGCGTTCTCGGATCGGTGTTGTCACAGTCTTCAGGACCCTCTATTCCTCCGTCATAGGTATAAATCCCGGCTTCTAAACTGTATCCAGGACCGTTGATCTCGCCGTCACCGCAGTAGCCGTACGATTTTTTGCAGTCATCGCAGTAGCCAGGATATGCGCATGCTTTCTGACAGTCTGTAACAGCGTAACCCTGAACAGGTTCGCTTTCACTATCACCGTCTTTCGCCTTTTGACATTTTGCCATGCATGTGTTGAATGCTGTTGTATCAGTAACTGTATCACAAACTTCGTCGGGATTCTTGCCAGGGGCACTTGCCGCCTGAACTATACCGTCGCCGCATGTTGCGCCTTCATTGAATTTGCAGTTTGCATTGCAGTAATAAGCGTCAGCATTACCGCCGCACTCTCTGCCTGAAGTTGTATATACTCCCATATCACACTCTTCACCAGCGTATTTATCGGTATATCCGTCGCCTTTCTTCGAGTAGTCGGAATCGTTACCGCCGGTCGAGTGCCATTTTACGGTGCAGCCATCGCTCCAGCAGTCAGTCGAGAGATTTCCGTTGTTCGGATCGTGACACATCGGAGCGTTGGGTGTCCTTGCTGAAGCAGCTCCTACCCACTCCCCTGTGCAGTATCTGCCGAGTGTAGCCAGTGTGTAACTCGGGTCGCTCGTAGGTACGATCGAAGACTGCCATGTTCCGTTAAGGTGCTGATACTGACCAGCATGATCGAAAGTAGCATCAGCGTAGAATTTATCGCACGCCTCAATTGGAGTTCCGTCCGGACGCAAATCAACTTTTCCGTCACCGCAGCGGCCTATTACATCTTTGCATGTAGCATTGCAGTAGGTGTTTTTCTCTATATCGGCAATACACTTGTCATACTTATTGACTTTTGCGATGCACTCTTTGTTTTCTTTGGTTCCGGTTGCATATTTATTGTTGCATGCTTCTACACTCTTCGGATCAGAACTCGTGATCCCGACATATTCCTCGCATTTGTCGACAGTCTTCGGTGCAGTGTTGTCACAACCGTCGAACTGCGTAGCCGAGAATGCTTTTACCGTTTCTGCCGGGCTTTTGTATACCGGAGATTCGTCGGTTCCGTCGTTAAACATACAGTTGTTGTCCGCCGGAAGCCCTTCAAGTTTTCTGTCGTAGCAGCAGTGGAGATAACCGGACTTGAACATATTGACAAGTTTTGTGTCGTTGTATTCGACAGGATCACTTGTTCCGTCTATCGGCGTCGACATGTTGACGAATTCGGAGCAACTGTTCGGTCTGCCCGACTCGTTGACACAGTTAATAACGCCTTTGTCTCTCCATGCTTTGACAGCAGGTTCGTTAGCTATCTGACGAAGTTCTTCGCAGAGATACGAACGTGTATCGGAGAAGTATCCGTCACCGCAGCTTGCCAGCTGGCACCCGATACAGGTATCGTTGTCATCCTGGTTACCGTCGTCGCACTTCTCGTCAAGGTCGAGCATACCGTCACCGCATCTTGAGATCTTGCAGTTCGAACGGCAGACATAGGATCTGTTGACCTTCTTGTTCGTGTTGTAGTACTCGGTCGAGTTGTCGGTAGAATGGCAGAGCGGCGTACCGCTGTCTATATCCATCTGCCACGATGTCGATGCGGAAGTTCTAGTCGTACTTCCCTCAACACCGCAGTCACACTCTTCTCCTTCATCGACGATACCATCGCCGCATCTTGCCCACGAACAGTCGGAACGGCATACACCGTAGTTGTTGAGATTATCGAACGTTCCTTCAAGCTGATCATCGTTGTTCGGCTGGCAGCTCTCAGGCTCTAAACCACAAAGGTTTCCGTCGCAATCTTCTGCTTTTGTAAGACTTGTCGGAACGAAACATCTCTTGTCCTCAGGATCGCTGCATGTGAACATATTGACGATGTTATCGCCGCAGCGCGGTCCGAGTTCAAGGCAGCCCGGTTCACAACCGTTGTAAACGTTAGGCGCATTCTGTTCGCCCTTATCGCAGACTTCGGCCGCACCGGAGATACCGCCTTCACATTCGTAACCGAGGGCAACCGCGTCGCTGCAGTCGCTTCCCGATATCTGGACTTTTCCGTCACCGCAGAAGTTGATCCATCTGCAGCTCGAGTTGCAGTCTGTCATGTAGCTGTTTGAAGTCGTCGCGAAGTTCGCTTTACCAGGGTCACACATTTCGACCGAAGAATCGACTCCGGACTGCGGGAAACCGTATTTGGTTCCCGATTTCTGCGTTTCGACAGCATAGAATTTAAGGCCTTTTACAAGGAACTGAGTTCCAGTGTTACCTTTGAAGCGGAAAATTATCTTCGCATATTTCGTTCCGTTTACGAACAGCGTCGCACTGCCGTCAGCCGAGAAGTCCCTGACCTGTGCGCTTCTGACATGAGCCCATACGTTGTAGCCGTTCTGATCGAGCGTGCTCTCTTTGTAGAACGCTCTGTGGTCTATGTCATTCGGATTCGGAGTTTTCTCGTCGCTATCGTCAGCACCGTACATGTTGACAGCCGATTCGATAACGACTGCATTTGCCGCAGGATCGGGGTTCTTGACCTTGAAATCGTATTCCAGATAGTATCTGTGCAGTCCGTTGATCTCTGCATCTTCAGACGGAAGTTTCATCTGAAGTTCAGCAGTCGCGATGTCAGCCGAGGTCTTCGTGAATTTTACGGAGAGTTCCTGCTGTTCCTGAGCAACAGTCACGCCGCTTACAGTCCACATTCCGGCTTCCGTAGCCTTGGTCCTCCAATCCTGTCTCGTTTCGTTATTGTCACCGACACCTTCACCGTTGTCGACATTTCCGTCACCGCAGAATCTGCCGAACTGGCAGCAGCGGTATGTGTGTTCCGATGTGGTCCAGTTTTCGAATTCGCCTTTACATACTTCCTCATCCTCGACGATACACGAAGAGCCTTCCGTCGCGCCGTAGCCATTCTCGATGGAAAGGTTGCCAGAACCGTTGTCGCACTGTTCATATCCTTCGTCACTCTCGACAAGTGAGTTTCCGCAACGGACATAGCCGTCACATGTTTTAGTGCAGTGACCGTACTTGCCGTTCTTTGCTCCGTCGTCGCACTCTTCGCTTGCGCCGTAGACGTAGAGGTTAAGTTTGCCAGATGCGTCTATGAAACCGATAGTAGAGTATGTTATGTCTTCGGTATAAATTTCAAGGATGTTGTCGCCGCAGGAGTATTCATGGCAGTCAAGAGCGCAGTTTTTATATGATTTTCCATTGTATTTGTCTTCTTCTGTCAGCGCTTCGTTGTAAGTTCCGTCGGCATTGACCGGAAGTCCTTCGTCGCAGTCTTCGCCTTTCAGAGCACCGTCATTTCTTCCGTCGCCGCAGTATGAAACCGATGCGACCTGACAGTCTGCGCTGCAGCCCGGATTTGCCTTGAGGTATGCCGCGTATCTTGTAACGCAGCTCTTGTAGTTTTCCTGCGCTCTGGTGACCGGATATGAAATCCCGTTGAATACCGCCGCGCAGTCTTCGTTGCCGGCATTGATGAAATCGGAGTATTTTATCGAAGCACCGTTGTGTCCGTCACCGAGGTCACACGCTTCGTGTTCGCTGTCAACATTGCCGTCGCCGCATCTGACATGATCAGTACAGGAGTTGTTGCACTTTCCGTATTCTCCGTTATGTTCGCCGTCATCGCAGACTTCTTCGTTCTGTATCAGACCGTCGCCGCATACCGGAAGTTTGCATAACGGTGTGCAGAGATTCGGATCGCTCGGGTTATCGCACTCTTCAGCCGCATTTGCCATTGTTACGCAGTTTTCTCCGAGACCGGAGCAGTCCGCATTCTGAACGATCGAGTCGCCGCAGAAACTCTTGTTACCTGTGATCTTACCGCAGCTCGAGCAGATTTCGCAATCCTGATTGTAGACAGGACAGGATGTCGTTGTTACTTTGTGAGCGCCGTCACATTTTACAACGCCGTTTTCATAGAGATACATCGTATCGTTGTGTCCGTCGCCGCAGTCGCAGTTCTCACTGCCTTCAGGGTTATCGAAATTGTAGTATTCGCAGGCAAGCGTGTGACCTCCTACAGAGATCGTACCGTTCTCGCAGTAGGAACTCTGGATCTTTCCGTCACCGCACTGCGGGTTGGCTTTGTATTCCATAACACAGGTATCTTCCGGGCAGACCGGGCAGGTACCTTCACCGTAGTTGCACTGTCTGTCGAAATCATCGATCTCACAGGTTTCGAGGAAATTACCGTCGAAAGTTTCGTAACCGTCACCGCAGACATTCTCAAAAACGAACGGCTGTCGAACCGGAGAAATCTCGAACGCGATCGCAGTCGCCATTGAAGGATCGGCAGCGTAAGCCGTTACGAAGAACGGGGGAACAACGCAGTCTGAAGTATTGTTCGCAGCGATCTGCTCATCAGTACACTTCGTAAGGTCGCCGATGCTGTTGATCGTTTCGGCGAGAACTCCGCTTGCACTTCCCCACTTGATCTCGAATGCGTGAGCTTGGACACTTGCCGGATCCTGACCAGTTGCAGCGCAGTTGTTGTAGATCGCAAGAGCCTTTCCTGTATTTCCGGTCGGTTTTATCTCAGTCTCTCCGTAAACAAGGACTTTGCGGCTCGTTCCGGGAAGACAAGAGAACGGCAGAGAAAGAGAACTACACTCAGTGGTCGCTGTCAGCATCGGAACTACGTTTTTACCTTCTTTATTGATTCCCGAACTGTCGACTATGTCGAAATAAACGGTCAGCTGCTTTTCTTCGACCGATTTGTTGCATACCCAGCCTGAGAAGGTCTGCTCTTTTGCGGGAAGACCTGCATCGAAAAGACCTGCATAGTAAGAACCTTTTACGCAGAGGACTTTGTGAGGTCTCGAGTTGAACGTCACGCCGGCGCAGCTGCTGGTGCCGCCGTTCTCTTCATCGTCGACGCATCCTTTCGGTGCGCGGTATGAACGTCCGTCTTCCATGTTGACAGACCATACGAATTCGCCCTCGTCTTCAGAGCCGTTTACGACTGTCGTGCTTGACCAGTACCAGTTGTTTCTGACGCACTTTTTGTCCATGCAGATCCAGTGGCCGTCACCGTTGTTGTTGCCGGGACCGCACTGTTTGTCGCCGAACGGGTCGTCGTTTGTCGGAGCACAGCTCTTGTTGAGCTCGTCTCTGACGTATGTATCACCGACAAAAGGCATTGCAGTCGCAGGATCGTGAAGGTCGAAATCGACTATTGAATAGAGCTGGTTGATGTTCGGAAGGACCCATGAACCGAGCGGCTTACCGCAAGTTCCGGTCGGAAGTTCGACTTCGCAGACTCTTTTCCGGGTTCCGCCTTCGACATCCACAGTGACAGCTTCGTAATCTGACAAATTGTATGTCTGGCCGTCAAGTTCGACTTCCTCGTTCGGACAAATTCTCTCGTTCTCAGTGTTTCTGAAGTCTTCACCGCAATAATTTCTGTAACACCATGTTTCGCCCGAATTCGGTTTTGACGTGTCGCAGCCGGGATGTAATTTATCGCACTGCAAAACGGAACCGGTTGCACATTTGACGTAACCGTTCGTCTTTCTGCATGTGTTGGAGTTATTAGGATCCTGAATCCAGCCGTTGGCAGTGTCGCAGGAATAGCCGCTCGTAGAACCCTGTCTGTAGCATTTGCCATTGTGCTTGATATAAGATGAAGAACCGCATCTTGCACAAATCCAGCCGTTCAAACCGCCATCTTCTACCGGTTCAAGTTCATAGCCGCTGCCTGTGCATTTATAGCAGTGAGCCCTGCCGTCGGTTCCGTCAACAAGCGTGTAACCGTCGCCACATGCCTTATAGCATTTACCGATAGCTGTAGTTTCTTCTTCCTTATGATATACGAATCCTGACGGACAAGTCGGTTCAGGACAATCCAACGTTGCCTTACTGCCTGTTGTCATACTCCAACCATTAACAACTGAAAGCTCAACCCCGCACGGGCAACTGCCGTAATTAACAGAGGTAAGACAGGTTTTGGTTTTACAACACTTGTTAGCGTTTATAACTTTACCATTGGAAACATTGTCCTCATGGACATAATAAGCCGCATTTTGACTATTAGGTTTGCAGGCGTCAAGATCCGCAATATATGTAGAATCACCAGAGCATGTTGCAGTCTGCGGAGTGACATTTTCAGCGTCTTTGTCGCAGTTTGCAAAATGTTCGCCTCCGATATCATTACATTCCATATCCTGCGTAAACAGATCAGACATCTCCTTATAGCAGCCCATCAAGCCCGGGACAGGTCCGTATCCTGACGGGCATCCGCTGACAACACCGACCATAAAGTCGCTGCTATGAGCTGAGGAGCCGCACAGACCGTCTTTGGCAACGCACTTTGCCTCGGAAGTTTTGCAGAGCTTATAATGATCGAGTTCGTTATAATGAGCTATACACCTTCCGTTCTTGTAGGTTTTACATATTTGATCGCTCAGCTTTGCGTCCCTTGTCGGATCGCATGAGCCGTTGTAGTAGCACCTGCCTTTATCATCTCCGCCGCCGGTGTATTCGTCATAATTGGAAGGACAAACAGATCTTGCGCAATCCTGACCCTGAAGTCCTTTTGCACACCATACATTCATGTCGGGGAGACCAGCCAAAGCACTGGGAACAGTTGTGCCTTCGGGGCATCTCGCCATAGGACACTCGACGATTCCTGAAGATGAGCCGCCGAAAGCGGAGTCGCTGCAGACTTCCATAGCTTCCTGCCACGTTTTTGCCCATTTACCTGAATCGAGGAATGTAAGACCGTTCGGAGAGTTGTCGATGACCTTGCCGTAACCGTTGACCATCGAAAGTTCGAATCTCTCCGCCGCGTCGGAAGATGCCGGATCGGAGTAGAAAGCATAGTTGAGTTTCGTTGATTCTGATGTCGAGATATTGCATTCCGCCTTGGTGACAAGAACGATTATCTGGTCAGCATGGTGGTTCGGATCCTCGTCGTCAGCATCTTCAGGAACTTCCGGATCGGCGAAATATGCAAGTTTGCCGGTCCCCTGAGCCAGAGTTTTGCCGGCACAGCCTTCGCTCGACTTCTTGATCGTGATGACCGCGGAAGTGTCAGTCGTTGTGAAGATATACTTTGAACCTCTTCTGAGCGAGAATTTCGCGTAACTGCCGTAGGTGACACCGTCGACAGTTCCTGAGAATTCCTCGTCTTCATCGCGCTGATCCCAGCTGCCGCCGCAGGTCTTCTCGATGTATTCACCGGAATTGGTGATCTGCATTCCGCAGGTGTCGGCTATCGAAGCAACAGGTGATGCCGTGCCGTCGCTGCATACGCAGTCGTATCTCTGCCACTCGAGAGGCATCGGATAAATCATCGTTTCGTGAGAATCGTTTTCACGCGTTTCGTAGCAGTGAGCCCAGTGGCTGCCGATCTCACGCTGCGAGCACTGATAACAGTTGTATTCGTTGAAAAGAAGGGTGACATCGCCCGTGAAGTTTGCGTGCCATTCAAGGACCGTCTGCCTTGTTCCTGCCGGACAGTAGTTGGTCGAATCACCGGAATGTTTGTATGAAACATCTGAATCGTCGCCGTATGCAAGGAAGTCACCGCAGTCGCCGGTTTTACCCTTTCCTTTGAAAAGTGTGAGCTGCGTATCGTATTCATCAAGCTGCGAGATACATGTCGACCATCTGTAGATCTGACCTTCATCAACATGGAAAATGATGTAGCTTCCGGGTTTGATCCAGTCGTCGTAGTGGCTGAAACTCGAAGCCGATTGAGGAGCTCCGGACTGGATTATATTCCAGTAAGGAGCGTTTGCGCTGCCGTTGGCAGGAAGCTGTTTCGGGTTCCATGCGTAGCTTGAGTCGTCTTCCTTCATGACAGGATTGCCGAACTCGTCAAAAACAAGATTGTCGGCGTCATCGACTTCCTGGACCATTTCAACACTTGCGTTGTAGCCGTATTTGTTGGCTTCGTCGCACTCTGTGCAGTGTTCAGCGACCGAACGCTGCCATTTGACTGTCGTGGTCTTGTTTCCGCTTGTCGCCTGACAGGAAACGTAAGTGTTGTCGTAGGTTCCGTCGCCGTTGTCTATCTTTCTGTATTCGTAGTTCGTTACGAGAAGAGTGACAAGACCGTCAACTTCGGCTTTCCACTCGATTTCGGCCTGGTTGTAGTAGCTGCCTTCACGGCTGTATGCAAGGACGTTGGCGCTGTTCGTACCGCCGGCACCGCAGAGACCGCCGCCAAAAAGGGTAAGTTCTGTGTGGAAAGGAAGAATACAGTTGCCGCCCTGGCATGCAAGCCTGTATCCGCACTGTGAATCCTGATTACATGCTGCGGAATAGGTGCCCTGGAAAAGGTCCTCGTTGCCTTCGGTCGACCATTTGTAGATCGTTCCTTTTTCAACCATGAACTGGATGTACTGACCGCCGCCGACTTTGTATTCATCGGAAGAGACCTTCGTCCATGCCGGAGAGAAAGCGGGAGAAGAGTTCGATGCGCTGCCGTTGGGATTCGTGTAGGGCGAAACGCAGTATGTCGTCGTTCCGGTGTTTTCACATCCTACCGCAGCATAGAGATTGCCGCCGAGAAGAGGAAGCAGCGCGAAAATCAGCGCCGCAGCGGCTTTTTTCATATTCATTGATCTTTTATATCCCATATTTCCCTCCATTATTCAGCGTCTGCCACACAGCGGACAGAATAAATGTTGTAACGCGAAGTATATTCTACGAATCCGTCATAGAAATTGATGATCCATGCTGAAGCTGGCTTAGACTGGTCAGCGGATTCGGATTTGAACTGGACGTTTTTGGAAGCCCAGAACCAGTTGGAAAGAGAATCTCTGTAAGCGGAATCTTCGCCGTCGTAGAATACGGAGTCGATAGCGGGGCCGACTTTGCCGTAGTTTACGATCGACCTGAGCTCGGCAGTCGTGGGAAGGCGCCACGTTTTCGAACCGACCCTCAGAGAATCGCAGTAAAGTTTCGCTTCATACCATGAAACGCTCTCTCTTATCTGCTTCATCCAGAGAAGTCCGGTGACTTCGTCGCGGACAACGCCGCTCAGACTCGGATGCGGAACAACAGAGCGGGTTCCGTTCTGCATTATACCGTCCTGATTGCGGAACTTCCACGGAAGATCTCTGCAATCAACACCGACTGCGTTGTCGAAGCACTGATTCTGACCGGTCGAGATCTGCGACCATGTATGAGTATTGGGTCTCGGGAGCTGGACTTTTTTCTTCAGAGGTCTCAGTTCTATGTCGTTCGTCTGGATCGACATACGCTGCTGAACATTTCCTTTGGGCTGCATCTGAACGCCGCCGGAAGTCTCCTCTCCGCATGATGCGAAGCCGAAAAGTGCCGCAAGCACTAAAAGAAAAATAAACATTTTTGCCTTCATATCATCCTCCCGCCAATTAGTTTTTATCTTTGCATACCGAGTTGCGGTTCGAGCTCGAAATCGTGCAGAGAACATCGTAAGTTCCTGAATTGCACTCGGAACCTCTGTGTTTGAAGCACACATAAGCCTTGGCTTCATACTGGCTGTCGCTGTTCGTAGTCGTGACTTCTATCACATAATTCTTGTTCGTGCCTGATCCGCCGAGCTCGGCACCGTAGTATTTGGACAGAACGTTCGTACTTCCGTCTTCTTTGACATATTTGCGATAGTTGTTGAAGTAATCCTCTTCGCTCGTGGCAACAGTCATGAGCTGTTCTTCAGCCTCGACCCTCTTCGCACGGTTGGTGTAACTTGTGTAAAGCGGGATCGCCACAGCGGACAAAACACCTATAATTGCTACAACTATCATAAGTTCTATCAAAGTGAAGCCTTTGCTTTTCATAAAATCCTCCGCTCAAAACTTGAAATTATATTTTTTTCTGTAAAAAAATCAATAACTCCGTCACCATGAACACGAAACCCCCGTATACGGCTGTTCTGACGATTTCAGCTCCTTGAAACTCGTCCTTTCCTGCGTTCCCATCAGCGACGAAACGAAAAGCCAGCAGTGGGTCTCACCCTTTATTTTGCGCAAGCCGTTGATCCAGTAGGACATTCCGACACCGTTTTTCACTACGACCCCCGTCTTCAGACGCATATCGTCCGTGTTTGCCGGGAACCCGTAAGGAGTGAGTTCGGCCGGAGTCGTGGCGTATTTTCCTTTTGAAACGAAATACTTTTCCTGCGCCGTAGCCGCGACCAGCATATTTGCATGCAGCTCGTCGATCTTCGCGTCATCCGAAAATGAAGAGAATATCGGAACGGCGACCGCAGCAAGAATACCGATGATCGCAACGACGATCGCAAGTTCGATCAGCGTAAAACCTCTTGTTTTCATGCTATTTCTCCTGACCGACAGGCATACCGCCTCTGTTGTCGAACTGTTTTTTGTCCTGTTTTTTACTCTTTTCCTTAAATTTCATGTTGTTCAGGTTGACATCCTTCAGCGAATTCGTCCGCGATTCGTGTCCGATATAGATCGCTTTCGTCATCGAAACTGCAAGTCCTGCCCTGATGATATCGGGGATCCTGTATTCCTGCGCCCATTCGCTGCCGTTAAGCTCGTCGATGTTGTCGAAGAATCTCGCACTTTTGTATATGAGTTTGTCGTTGTCGGGATTTACCTGAAAAACGCCGGCAAGCCATGTATTTTTCATAAGATCCTGAACCATCGGGATCGTGAGGTAGTAGTCCATCGACTGTTTTCTCAAAGATTCCATCGTTTTTTCAGGAAGTTTGAAATCCTCCATATTGTTGCGGAAAAGGTAGTAAAGCGGGATGTATCTCATGTAGGTCGTAACGTTGTCGTCGAAGATCAGAAGAATGTTGTCGAGATAGAATGTGATACGCATTTTTCCGTCCTTTACGCTTGCCGCACGGAGAGCGTTGGCCATTCCGTGAGACCTGAAGTCGTTTTCCCTGTTCAAAGCCGCGAAAAGATTCTTTATCCTCTCGTCAGTGGCTTTGGTTTCGTAGAGCGTGTTTTCAAAAGTTACCGAAAACGGAGTCACTTCCACGATCTGGCCGACAAAAATTATAAACGGAAACTCCGAATAGGAATTCCCCGCACCCGCGATCCTTTCCTCCGCGAAAAACGGGAAAGTTAAAGAAACGATAAAAATCAATGCAAGCAGTTTTCTCATTTTATCCTCCTAGTAGAGTTCATACCATTTGATAATATGCGTCGAGTTCGTCTTTACCGTCAGCTCAGGCTTTCTGAAAATATCGGCACCGGCACCGAAAGTAAGGTCGTAACCGTCTTTCGAAGCGACTATTCCGACACTCGTAGCGATACTGATGTCACTGTGCTCGAAGCTGCATTTCGCCGGATCCCACTCGCCTCTCGTGCCGTTAGCGCCCGAAAGACCTGTCGTCATGATGAGTCCCTGAGAACCGTCAAGAAGCATTCTCTCGTAGTTGCTGCTCGTTCCGAAGTTCTTGCACTGCGTCGCCCTCTTCGGAATGTAGGTGTTCCACGCAACAGAGTAACTGTTCTTTGCGGTTCCTGATTTTCCGCCGTAAATATCGTAGGTTATCATCGGCTCGGTTATACCCTTTTCACCCGCTTTCGAGTACTCTTCCTTCTGCGCATCGGTCATATCCTCGTAAGAAATGTTCGGCGGATATGCAAAGGAGACGTTCCAGCCTCTCTTGTTGGTGATGAACTGGTTGGAATTGCCGCTCGAACCGTCGGTATTCTGCAGGAAGTCGTTCGCTTTATACGAAATCGTGTCGGACTCGGAAAGTTCCTTCTTGTCATAGAAAACAAGGAACTTGCTCTGCTCGATGTACTTCGGGTTTGCAGCGTCGCCCGTTACGAGGGTGATCGGGATAAGATCCGGATCGTTGCCGGGGTTGTATCTTTCAAGCGGCGGGAAGAAGTTCGTCGCAACGTAGCTTCTCGAGAACTCAGACCAGTTCGGCGTGAAAGATTCCCTCTGCGAGAAGACGACTTTCGCTTTCCACTTCGAAGAATCGCTGTCGGTGACATCAACTCTGAAAACTGTTCCCGAAAGGTCGGAGAAGTAGACGTATTCGGTGTTTACGGCCGCCTTGCCGCTCGTGTTGACTACGAACGGAACCGAAGCAAAAGACGTTACGAGCCATGACTTGTCGCTGTCTTCGATCCTGTTGGTGCCCGAAGCCTTGCTGAATTTTGCGGTCTCCTCAAATTTAGTGCCGTTGAATTTGAAAATCGAGAACATGTTGCCTTTGAGTTCGGAACTGAGACACGAAGGCTTCTGCGCATCGGAAGTGATTTTCGCCGGATCGTGGCATGTATCGTATCCGCCGGGAACTGCAAGATAGTAGTCAAGTTCGTTAGCGTAACTGCATGTTCCTTCGCACTTTCTGAAGATCACAGCCTTACCGAAGCTGTAACCGCCGGCCGTATTGATGTTCTGAACGAACTTCGGCTGGTCAGGATCAGAAATATCGATGACGGTGTAACCTTTTCCGCCTCGTCTGTAACCGAAAATGAGATAAGCCTTCTCGCCTTCGTTGATGATACCGTCGTGGCTCTGGTCGATATGGAAAAGAGTGATCGGACCGTCAACTGTCGCGTTGAAGAAGATGCCGCTCTGCTCCGTTCCGAAATTGATGATCGACTTCAGTGCAGGACTCGGGATATATGCGTAGATCTCTTCGCCGGTCGCATCGAAAGCGTGGAGCATTCCGTCGTTGGCTCCGGCATAGATCCTCGTCATCGAAGAGCTCTCGTAGTAGACCGCAACAGGTTTCGAGTGGATTATCGCACCGAGAAGAAGCGGACGGATCGAGATCTTCGTCTTCTGGTTGAAATCTATGTTGATCGGATCGTCGACTTCGATCGATTCCTCGCCCGTGCCGGCAGAGTATCTGACTTTCTTTCTTGCATCAGTAGTGTTCTTGAAAGCGTCGTAACCAGCCATGTAGTCAAGGATCTTATTGATGTTCTTTGATCCTGCGGTATCGCTGTCAGTCTCTTCAGTCGTAAATGCCTGGGTCGGGCTTGCAGCGACAAAAGCGTCGTACAGTGCCGAATCGACTGTAACTTTAGAGGTAAGTTTAGACATTGAGCCGTTGGCATCGTAGTAAATATTTCTCGGAGAACTCTGGAAATAAGGCCACGAACCGCTGCCCTCGCTTCCGAGTTTCTGAGCCAGTTTGAACGCCGCGCCGCCCATCATAAGGGTCTTGAACTGGTCGAGCGAATCGGCCGAAACGCTGCTTGTCGCGGAGAAACCGCTTCCTGCGTCATTCTTGCCGAAGCAGTCTTTCTCTGACTCGAACTTCTGCCTTGTCCATGCGCCGCAGGCTGCGTCGGAACTGTCGTCGTTGGTTATCGAGCAGCCCTGACTGTCGTCGTCGAGCATATATTTTTTAAGGTTTCCGAACCAGAATCTGCTTACAACACCGTCGATCGGAACAGCACCTGCCGAATAAGTTTCCGGACCTCTGAATTTCTCCTCGACATCGTAGGGCTGAACGAGAGACGAAGTCCAGTGCGGACGGCCCGAAACGACGTCCGTAGGCTGCGGCTTGGTCATCAGGTCTCCGAAAAGGCTCGTCAGAGTGCTGAACGTTCCGCCGTTACCGGTTCCTGTGCTGCTCGGAGTTTCGGTCGTAAGACCGTAGTAATAGCCGCCTGTCTGCGATGCGACCTGCTGAAGAAGCGAATTGTCAAGGAAATCGGAGTTGTCGTTGAAAACACTGTAATATTCGCTGAGAGCCCACTCGCCTATCGCAACAGAATGAACATGGTTTATAACAGGCTTGTTGATATTTGTAGACGAATAATCGAGCTCCGGATCCTTGCAGTTACCTCCGTGACAGCCGCCGGCAACATCTTCGAAACCGACGATGTTTTTGCAGAGTTCGTCGCTTGTCCTGCACTCTTCCTTTCCCCAGAAAGAGTTTTTCTTTACGAAGTTTGCGACCTTCAGGATCGAAGTCTGATACCACTCTTTTTCGTAGTAGGGCGTCTCTTCAGTAAGGTTTTCACCGACTTTCGTGACGCACGGAGCATTCGCATTCGCGCAACTTACGGAAGTTCCCGCGACTTTCTCATTGTTGCTGATAGAATCATTGTGGTCGAACTGCGGCTGACCGCCGGAAATGACGACCGCTTCGTTCGTGAAGCAGGAAGCATCCTGGTTCTCGAAAGGCGATTTGTAAGGCTCGTTGCTTCCGGTATTGATGAAGTTCGGGTCGTACATCGCATACATTCCGCCGAGGTAACGCCATGCGTCGTAGAGCGTCTCACCGATCGTCGAACCGCCGATAGCCTTCAGTTTCTTGACTTCGGCACGGAACTCGTCACGGTCTTCATCAGCCGAGAAATCCTTAGCTCCGTAAATATACTGGCCGCCGTCGCTCATCGGAACTTTCATCCAGAACTGCGGATAGTCGCAGCCGTTGTCCTGCTGACCGAGGTCTATTGCACAGCATCCCGTTCCGCAGCTGTTGCAGTCCTCGCCTTCCCATGAATACATGAGGTCGTAGATGCAGGCAGGCTTTCTTTCCGCAACGGACGAAGTTTTGAAAGCACTTATAAATGTATTATTGACCAAACTCTTGCCTTTTACATAGAAGCATTCGTTCTCGTACCATCCGTCGTAAGGCGAATAAAGAGTACCGTCATCCAGAATGTACGGAGTGAGCTTGTAGGAGCCGCCTTCAGCCTCTTTGATGTGGCCTGTAACAAGTTCTGCCATATAACCTGATGTCGTGGTCGTGGTTCCGTTCGAAGCGGTTCCGAACTGGTATCCGCTGACCCAGCATTCCGTATTTTCGTTGTGGGAAAGTTTGACTTTTTCCGGATTTTCGAGGTGCGTGAACAGGTTTTTCTGTCTCGCGATCTCGACACAGCACTGTTCGATCTCTGACCAGTTGCTGCTGTATTTGCATCCGGTGCCTGAACACGGTTTGTCAGGATCCTCCTTTGCCGCACCGCAGTGCTGGGTTATCCTGTTATCGTTCAAGCCGTTGTATTTGGTTTCGTTCATCATATAGAAGAAAGAAGCACATTTCCACGGATCTTCATACACGATCGCGTCTCTGCACTGCCACGAGCAGGCTACTTTCGTCGCGATACCCCACTGGTCAACGGCTACCGTCTCTCTTTCTCCTGTATCAGGATCACAGTATTCAACTTTGCCGTTGTTGCCGTTCTGCGCATTTATCAGCGCAGGCGCCTGGGAAGCACTCGGACAGGTCCTTCCGTCAACGGTTACCACCTGTCTGTGATAGAACGCCGTTTTGCACTCGTATTCGTTTACTATCGGGTTCTGTGCCGAAGCCGAAGTCTCCATTCTGTAAATCTCATAGTAAGGCTTGGTCGGATCGAGGACATCGTAACTGGTTTCAGATCCGCACTTGTAGGAGTCGATCGTGTATCCGAGCTCTACGGACACATCCGAAGCAGCGAATTTGCAGCCTGTTCTGGTCGCTTCGAGGTAAGCCTGAAGCGAATAGCCGGTACTCTCGCAGTCGGAAAGGCTCGATGAAACGACCGTAGCACCTTCGGCGCATGTTTCAGGAGTGCAGGTATAGGTCCCGAGAGGTTTGAGACAGTCATCGCCGGTGCAGCCGTTGCATGTGTAGTAGACCGAAATCTTCAGACTTTCAATAGGCTGCGGATATGTTTCAGGATCTACTCCAGTAAGAGTTTTTATTTTGATCTGGACAGGGATCTCGCTCTGGTAGCTGAGTCCGCTGCATCCCGAGACACTGCCCGGAGCATCGATGATCTGGATCTCGCTGCCGCTTACAGAAACCGTGTCGTCGCCCTGCGGAAGACCGCTCTGGCACATATCGCAGTCATCAGCGGAGATCTGAGCTTCTCCGTTTTCTGCACAGTTGATCGTACCGCAGCAGTGATTCTCGTCCTGGTCGTACTCACTGTAATAACCGAGAGCGCAGTTGTAACTTTCATCGTCTTTACAGTGCGTATCGTCGTCCCTGCATTTCGGGTTGGTGCACTGGAAGGTTTTGCAGCATGTCTTCTGACCGAAAGAAGCAGTCAGAGTAGTGAGACTGCCTGTCGTCGATTCGATATCCTGACCGTCGAAAAATGAGCAGAGGACATCGTCGAACTCTTTTGTAGTCTTGTTCCAATAGAGGCATCTCTCACATGACGCACCTGATATATGGTGTCCGCTCTCCCCTTCCGGGAAAATGGAGAAACCGTTTTCCAAAGAGTAGTTTTTACAGGTCGTGGCTTCAAATTCCTTATAACAATTCGGATCACTCTGGTCTGTGCATTCGTCTTCGAGCATGTGTTCTGAAACCCATGTCGAAGTGACAACGGCTTTCAGCGCTTCAAGCTGTTCCAGACGTTCAGCCGCATCGCAGCTGTTATTCGAAGGATCACAGATGCTGGTATCGAAATCGACATAGCATATCGAAGCATCCTGACTATTTTTAGGATAAAATACCGATCCGTAGCATAAGTTCTTTCCTCTCGACCTCGGAGGATAAGAGAAACTGTGGACGTTCGCAAGGATGATCTTTACAGCGTCAAGCGATGTCGCGTATTTCCAGTTGAGCCAGTATCCGCTGAGACCGCCGGTGCAGTTCTTGCCGTCGGAATCGCATTCATAGTCTTTCGTAAACTGGGAGTATGATGTCGAATAGAACTTGTCCTTGCCGTTCTTGTCCTTTCCGTCATACATTCTGTCCTTGCCGTCCGTTATGCAGTCCCAGTCCCTGCGGTCGCTGTTGTAGTAGTCAGTCTCGTCGACCGTAGCCGAAAGTCCGCCCGAAGGATTTGTCCAGTGGCTGGAAGTAGATCCGCCGAGAACGTCGCCGTCCGTATCCTGGCTCCAGTCGTAGAAGCAGAGATCGGCATCGTAAGTCTCTTTCGGGTTCCACGGACCGATATATTTCGCATCGGCAGCAGTGTGGGAAGTATCCCTTCTGTCGGGTTCCGCGAACATATTCTCTATTTTATTGCAGAAACGGACAAGATCTGTCTGTTTCTGTCTCATCTGATAGCATCTCGCCTGAACGTCGGCACATCCGAGGTCGACAGCACAGCTTGCGTTGGCCTCGACGTTACGGCACTGCTTGTATGCGTTGTCGCAGAGGATTATCGCCTTTTCGACGTTCGATTTTCCGTCGGCGCAGGTGTCGAGATAGTCGCTGTATGCGAAAGTGTTCATGCTTTCAGAGGTATCGAGAATGAAAATAGTGTGAGGCAGCTTCTTGGCGTTGGTTATCATCGCCGTGACGTCGTCCAGAAGACTCTGGCTTGAACTTGGAGCCGCATGAAGCCCGAAAACAAAGAAGAGGACTGCGGAAATCACCGCTGCCGGTCTAAGGAAACGTTTGTTTTGTCTTGCATTTTTTCTCATTTCACACCTCTTTACAGCCTGTTTTCGCCGTCTCGTGAGAAGCAGCTTATCAAACCTATCGTCTTCATTTTGCCAAGTGAATAACCGGAACTTTCGTATCCGGGAATATCGGAAGCGGAATCTTTCGTGATGTTCGCGCTGCCGATCTCGATGACTTCGCGGACATCGACCGTGACGTCGTAGCATGCGTTTTTGTCACGCGAGAAGCTTACCGTGGAGTTGTTCAGACCGTTGATACCGTACATTCTGGCGCCGGCATCGGTAGTGAGTCTTCTTGCGACCGCACGATAAGCGAAGATCGGCTTTTCGCCCGAAGTTACCGAAATATCGCGCGGATAGTATCTGAAAGTTCCGTCGTTCGTGGTCGTGCTGCCGCCCATACCGCCGGAAATAGAGTAAGCATCTTCACACTCGAAAGTCGAATCGACGAGGTTTCTGAGCTCGCCGTTCACGATGTTTACGGCCGAGTAGGCATAAGCGAGAAGCTTTCTGTCCTGAAGATCCTTTCCGGTAGTGTGAGCCGTTTCGGAAAGTCTCGCGACTGTCGCCAAAGCGATGACCGAAAGGCTCATCGTCATTAAAACAGTAATAAAAAGAGCGACTCCTCTTCTTTTTGCAGAATCTTTTTCAATCATTTGCCACCTCACTTTTTAACCTGGTCTTTCAGCAGCCTGAAATTCGCGAGATATACAACGCGATGGAAAACCGAGGCCGTATAGTTGGGATTCGTAAGCTCATAGCAGTTGTTCGTGTTGTCGTTGAAAACGCAGTATTTGTTCTTCGGCATATCCGTTGTCACGCTCGAGTCTTTTACCGTGACCCTGTCTTTTCTGGAAAGGACAACGAACCCGAATCTGACAGCTATTATATCGTTTCTGTCATCGGTCGAAAACGTCGTGACCCATGTTCTCGACTCAGCGTCGCCGTCAATAGATTCCTTAAGAAATTCAAGGACAAAGAAAGGAATCTGGAAAGTCTCGCTATCCTTGTCGCTGTCGTATTCGAAATCTATCACCGGATTCTCGGCGCCTGTCGGATTTCCGGAGGCATCCAGAACTTTATAAGTAAGTGTAAGGGTGTTCGGATAGGTGTATGTCAGAGAATAGAAGAAATCCTCTCCCGAAACCAGAGTTCCAGCCGGGAAACGCTTAGCGCAGTTTTTGTCCTCATCGGCATTCATCCAGTTCCATTTGTCACCGTCCTCAGTAGGATTGAAGAAATTCTCGGATGTCACGATGATGTTGTTTCCGCTGGGAGATGGAGCGCCTATTTTTTTGGTAACATAGACGCCCTGCTGGTTATGGATATAAAGTTTAGTTATATTTTTGTGGAAAGCGGCACTGTTGAAGATCTTGAAAGTGCATACCGGGAAGGTTCCGTCCGCAGCTTCCTGAAGTTTGGTGATCGGAGAACCGTAAGGTGAAATATAAGTGAACGAAACGTGGGATTTGCCCGTTCCGCCCGCAGGAGTACCGCGCAGGATGCCGAAAGCGGGGTCCGTAGTCTGGAGATCGCCTACCTCGCCGTTAAGACCGATAAGTCTCATCGAATCGGCGATAGTATCAAGGATCTGTTCCCCGAGAAGATTGACGGAGACCCTGATCGACGCGGTACGCTCTGTTTTCAACGACGCTTCGTAGAGCTTGTAGAAAGAGGCGATAACCGTGATGGTGATAAAAATGCTCACCATAAGTTCAATAATGGTAAAAGCCTTTGTTTTTTCAATCTTCATTCCGGACTCCGTCAATATTTATGATTTGATCTTACCAGCGGTATGGAAATATAGTTGCACTGAGCTTCGGAATAGTTGGCAAAACAATTCACAGTGGGATTGCCCTTTTTAGGCCAGTAGACCGAAACATCGACCTGGTAAAGTGTCGAGAGAAATGTTCCCGGCTGTACGTAAGACTGCGTTTTGTTGGCGTAACTGTCGGCACGGACAACTCTGTAGAACCTGTATGAGCCGGTCGAATCCTGTGCGCCGAGGATATTAAAGGGACTGCTCAGGAAACTCGAACCGAAAAGTTTTGAATCCGCCATGATCGTATCAGCCTGCGAAGCGGTTCCGACAAGCGCATTCTTCTTCGGTGTCGAAGTCTGGTCACCGACCATATATCCGAACGAATCATAGGACATAGAGTTGATCTCGTCCACAAGATTGAACGCCAGGGCATGAGCGAACTGAGCCGATTCATTGTCGAAAATGACCTCCATCGAATGGGCGTGGAAAGCCATGTACCCGAGCATCGCCGTTGTGAAAATGAAAATCGAAATCATAACTTCTATAAGAGTGAAAGCCTTGATTTTCTTCATCTTTTCCTCCTATATGTTCAGCGGATTAGCCGCAGAATTCGTAAAAATCGAATCACTGTAAGAATCGGCGAAAGCCGAGCAGATAAAATATTCACCCGATTTATCGATATCGATCCTGTACCAGATGGAACTGCCGCCGGAGCTGTCGATCCTGGAGCGGAGGACAAGACTCATGACAAGCTGCTTGAGAGGATTGTCCAAGCTGCCGCACTTCACCGCAGTAAGACTCGGGAAAGCATCCTCTTTCGTTTTTACGAGACCGTTGGAATTAAAAACGAGCCTTCTCGTAAAACCTTCGGATTCGGAGTCGCCGTTCATCCTTTCTATCGAAATCGTGTTCGGAAGCAGATTTTTCTTGAGCAGTTCCGAATTCTGCCAGCTGCTGGCCGTGTTCGCCATATCCTTTTTCTGGTAAACTGAATACTCGTTCAATCCGAAGACGATGGCCGTCTGGAGCCTGATCCCGAGATATACATTCATCTCACCGCCTTCCGGTTCGCCGGTCTCATCGTTGATTTTCACCGGAATTTTGATGACTCCGTTCGTATCGTCACCTACGACAGTGTATCCGGCGACCGATCTCGCCTTCGAGAAATCGGAAATAATCTCAAGCACCGCCTGAAGTCCCCTGTTCCTCGCATTCCACATCTGGACTTTGGGAACGGCGACAGTCGCGATTATCGTCAGAATCCCCATCGCGATCATCAGTTCGATCAATGAAAAACCTTTTGTCTTTCTCACTTCAGCCTCCGTCAAAAATCAACTCGAGTTTTTTATTATAAATACAATTAAATTTCGTCCGCCTGTGTAGAAAAGAACGCCGGAGTTTGCCCAAAAACGTCCGTCTGTGTAGAGAAATACCATATTCGCTAAATAAAATCAAGTATTTGTTGATTTTTTATTTTTTTCTTGTTTTCAGGGGCTTTTTTTATCGTTTTTTTACTTTTTTTCTTGATTTCCGATTTTTTTCCTGAACTCGGCCGGAGTCATACCGGTTGTTTTCTTGAAAATGTTGTTGAAGGTGGATTTCGTATTGAAGCCCGCCTCGATCGAAAGTTTCAGTATGCTTTTATCGTCGTTTTTCGGATCCTGCATCATCGAAATGACCTCTTCGACTCTGTAGGTGTTTACGAAATTGTAGAAAGTCTGGCCGCAGTAACCGTTAAGGACCTGAGACAGCGTATTAGCCGAAAGTTTCAGTTTCTTTGCCACTTCAGGCATCGTAAGGTACGGATTTCTGTAAAGTTTTTCCTTTTCCATCAAATCTCTTGCCTCTTTCGCGTATGCCGCTGCGATCTCGTCGTCAAGCTGATAGCCTTCATATTTAGGCTTCTCCCCGACTTCATCCTTTTCCGGATCAAAAACATCAGAAGATTCTGAGTCAGACTCAGATTCAGAATCCGAACCTCTTTCAAGGCTCCCCTGAGGTAGGGGAGCTGCCAAAGGCTGAGACTCAGACTTGGAATCTGCACCGATTTCAGGCGCCCCTGAAGCAGGGGAGCTGCCGGAGGCTGAGGGGTCAGGCTGTCTGAGGTGTGGCTGGTGGGGAGGTCTTAGCCGCCAAAATATAACCGCAATCATTCCGAGAGCCGCAAGGATCATCCAAACCGCATAACTATTTGATTTTTCTTCACTTTCAGCAGCAGGCGCAGGACTTTTTTCCGGTGCTACCGAATCAAACATGACAGCTTTGCGCCCGTTTTTTTCGAGAACGGCGACTCCTTCGAGCGTCGGGAACCACAGATCTCCGTTTTTCCTCTTCAGCACGGAAGGCTGGACACCGCCGGTCGATTCAGGGCGGCGGATCCCGTCGGCAGCCCCGAAGACTGCGCATTCGACAGAGCCGTTTTCGCTGCGTGAAGCCTCAAGAAGAAGATTTTCAGGCAGAGAGAAGATCCCTTTCGTGCTCGAAAACCAGATGTTTCCGTTGTCATCGGAAATCATTCCGAAAATCGTATCACTGCACAGCCCCTTGCGCGAATCGATCCGCGATATTTTCAGATTTCTGTCGATCAGCAGAAGCCCGCCGTTCATCGTTCCGACAAAAAGAGTTCCGTCGCCGCCGACAAAAAGCGAAACGGGAACATCGGCCGCAAGTTCATGATTTATTTCGTGAAATTCATCATTTTCGTCAAGCCGCCAGAGACCTTTCGAAGCTGCGAACCAGAGATTTCCGGCACGATCTTCGGCAATAGATGAGACGAAATCGGAATCGTCTCCGAATTTTCTGATAAGATGCCACCCTTTTTTAGTGTAAAGATAGACCGATCCGCCGCTTCCGCCGGCCCACAGACGGGATTTACCGTCGCGGAAAAGTGCGCTGACAGCACCAGCCGCCGTTCCTTTATCTTCAGGCATCTTGTTGAAAACATTAGGTTTTTCAGGAAGAAAGCTGACTACTCCATCCGTGGTTCCGACAAGTATTTTTCCGTCTTCATTCTCGAAAAGTCCGCCGACGAAACGCCCGATATCCCCTTTTCTGTCTTTCACATACCTGAATTTTCCGTTTTCATAGACAAAGAGGCCGCCGCCCCGCGTTCCGGCCCAGACTCTCCCCGAGCCGTCTTCGAGAAGAGCGTAGACTTTTTCGTTCAGAAGCCCCGATTCGCGCCCCAAAGTTATGAATTTTCCTGGATAAAACAACACAAGACCGCGGCTGCCCGAAAGCCAGACAAAACTGCCGTCAAGCACGACTTTCGAGACTGCTCCAGCTGCCGAACACTGCTCTCCGCACGGCCTTGAAATGCCTTGTTCGACAAAAAAGAGCGATCCGCCTGATGTAAAAACGAGTGTCCCTTCCTGAAAATCAATCGATGAAACAGCCTCGCGCACACCTGACTCGGCGATTTTGACACATTTTTCTCCTTTGATTTCAAAGAGTTCGCCTTTTGCAGTCCCGGCGAAGACCCTCCCTTCGGCAACTTTTCCTGCTGTTACGGAAGCAGAATTGCCTGAGCAGAGATCCTCAGAAAAACCGTTTTCGCCGAAACTCCTCACCTCACCTTTTTCAAAACCGGCATAAAGCACCGGACCGTCTGAAAAAAGTGACGAAACAGCACTTTCAGGGAAACCGCTTTTTTTGCTCAACTTATTGATTTCACTATCTTTTATCTCAAGAATCTCTTTCCCGTCCGTTGCAAAAAGAGTGCAGCCGCCAACCGCTTCGATATCGAAAACGCCGCGCCACGCGAAAAGTTTTTCCACCTTTCCGCATGAGTCAGAAATCTCTGAAATCCCGGCAGCCGAAGCCACGAAAACTTTACCGGAACATCCCGATAAGTCATTGATTTTATTGCTTAAAATTGCAGAATTTGTGTTAGTCGAAAAGAACTCTGACGTTTTTGAATCGATCCTCGCCAGCCCTTCGACCGTTCCGACCCAGAGCAGCCCGTTTTCATCGCGGTAAAAAGCGGTAACGTTGTTGTGCGGCAGAGCGGATGAAGACCACGAACGCGACGCAAAATGCGGGAAACCCGACAACAAAACCGGTTCGCCGGAAATCCCGAAGGAAAAGAAAAATAAAATTGATATAAACAACAAACGCCCAAACATGGCGCCATTTTAAAAACTCGATTTTTTTTGGCAAGTTTTAGTTATTTTATCGTTCTTGGCGATCAGGTTCGACGCGCCGGGAATCAGGATCGTATACCGTGATACCGTTATAACGTTATTCCGACGGCGCGAATCGTTCTGAACGATAATAACGTCATCACGACAAAATCAGGCGGCGTCGAACCCAATCGCCAACCAAAAAAGTGGACTTTTTCCCTTTTTTGGTTAAAATACATCGGTTTTTTAAAAATTATTTGGTTTTTTATAGGAGTTTCCGATGAAGTTTCTGAGAATTTTTCTTTATGCGGCTTTCATTTTCGCAATCGCGGCATGCAACGGCAAAAAAGGCAGCATCTACGATTATCCGGATGACGATCCTACAACTGACGAAGAGAAAGGAAATATCGGCGATCCGTGCGAAAAGAACATCGACTGCAAAACAGGTCTTTTCTGCATAGACAAAGTGTGCAGCGAGCCTGCGGAAAAAGACGACTATGACACTGATTCCGACACTGATCCGGACAAAGACGGCGAAACCGTTCCCGACGACGATGCAGACTCGGGACATGAAAACGATTCCGACGACAATGACGATTCAGATTCTGATTCGGACTCAGACACCGATACGGACGACAATGACGAACCCGAAGATACAGACACTCAACCCGACGAAGACAGCGATACGGAACCGTACACTCCGGAATGCGGAAACGGCGTGACCGAAATGGGCGAAGAGTGTGATGACGGCTTTGCCAACAGCGACGAACCGGGAACTTACGGCTCGACCTGCCGTACCAACTGCAGATTCGCAAGATGCGGTGACGGTATCACCGACAGCGTAGAAACCTGCGACGACGGAAACAGAGTGAACGGCGACTACTGCTCGGCGGACTGCTCTGAAATCACAGGATGGTGCGGAGACGGCAAAATACAGGTCACCATCGAAGCGTGCGACAATGCCGACAAGAACATCGGAAGCCGTGAAGGAATCGGTGCTTACTGCGCAAGCGACTGCTCAGAAATAGTCGGAAGCTGCGGAGACGGCATAAAACAGAGTAATGAAGCATGCGACAACGCCAACCCGGGAGAAGGCGGCGGTCAGGGCATCGGACCTCACTACTGCTCGTTCGACTGCACGGAAATCACCGGCAAATGCGGCGACGGCATACAGCAGGAAAACGAGGAATGCGATGACGGTACAGGAGAAAACGGAAACGGAACTTACGGCCATTGCAACACGACCTGCACCGGCACGATCTACTGCGGTGACGGTATAGTGCAGCCTGCTTACGAAAAATGTGATGACGGAAACAACGAAAACGGAGACTACTGCTCGGCTGACTGCCAGACTTCCAACGGCTCGTGCGGAGACAGTATCCTTCAATGGTTTGAAATATGCGACAAGGCTCTTGACCCCTACTGCTCAGACGACTGCAAACAGATCGTAGGTGAATGCGGCGACAATATAGTAAACGGCCCCGAAGAATGTGACGAAGGGACAAATCCGAATACTGGCTGTGCTTACGGAACAGTCATCGGCTGCGAAGTCTGCACGGAAAACTGCACGAAGGCCCCTGGAAAGCTCAGATACTGCGGTGACGGCGAGCGCCAATCCGACTACGAGGTCTGCGATGACGGAAACACCGAAAACGGAGACTACTGCTCGGCTGACTGCCAGAGAGTAACAGGCTCCTGCGGCGACGGCTTCAAACAAAATAACGAAGCGTGCGACAAGGCTCTTGACCCCTACTGCTCAGAGGACTGCAAGAGCATAGCGGGCTACTGCGGCGACAGTATACCGAACGGCGACGAAGAATGTGACGGTGGTCCGAATCCGAATACCGACTGCGCTTACGGACTGAAAAGCTGCAAAGTCTGCTCGACGGAATGTAAAGAAATCGACGGAACGCCTCATTTCTGCGGCGACGAAACGGTAGACAGAGAAAACGGCGAAGAGTGCGATGACGAAGATCTCAACGGAACATACGGACACTGTAAATCAGACTGTTCCGGAATAGGCGAACACTGCGGCGACAATGTGGTAAACGGCCCGGAAGACTGTGACGAAGGCAAAGGAGTCAATGGAACGATAACCGACTGCGCTTACGACGAGACAAGCTGCAAAGTCTGCTCGGCAAACTGCACGGAAATCGACGGAAACATTTCTTTCTGCGGTGACAGCAGGGTGGATCCAGACAACGAAGAATGCGACAAGGCTCTTGACCCCTACTGCGCTGACGACTGCCAGAGCATAACAGGTGAATGCGGCGACGGAAAGATCCAGCCGAACGAAGCGTGCGACAAGGCAGATCCGGGTGTCGGCGAAGGTGAAGGAACCGGCGCTTACTGCTCTTTCGACTGCACTGAGAGTTTCGGATACTGCGGTGACGGCATAAAGAAAGGCCCCGAAAACTGCGATGACGACAAAGATAAAAACGGCAAATACAAACTTAACTATCCGCCGAACTGCAATGCCGACTGCTCTGCTCAAGACAGCGGGTACTGCGGCGACAATAAGATCCAGAACAGCTCATGTGAAGGAATTTCCAACTGCACCGAAATGTCCGATGCAGCTGAAGAATGCGATGAAGGCAGAGACAAAAACGGAAAAACGCAGTGTGAATACGGCGAAACGAGCTGCACGGTATGCAACTCAAGCTGTCAGATACGCGAAGGTGTGACCTCACGCTGCGGAGACGGCAAATTAGACCAGGAACACGAAGCATGCGAAAAAACTCTTGACCCATACTGCGCGGACGACTGCAAGAGCACAACAGGCTTCTGCGGAGACGGAACGGTCCAGCCGAACGAAACTTGCGACAAGGCTGATCCGAGTGTCGGTGAAGGTCAGGGAATCGGCGATTACTGTTCATCCAACTGTCAGACGCTTCTCGGCGAATGCGGCGACGGAAAGATCCAGCCGAACGAAACTTGCGACAAGGCTGATCCGAGTGTCGGCGAAGGTGAGGGAACGGGCGCTTACTGCTCTTTCGACTGCACGCAGAGTTTCGGATACTGCGGCGACGGAGAATGGCAGAACGGAATAGAAGTATGCGAAAAAACTCTTGACCCGTACTGCGCGGACGACTGCCAGAGCGTAACAGGCTACTGCGGCGACGGAAAGATCCAGCCGAACGAAGCATGCGATAAGGCTGATCCGAGTGTCGGCGAAGGTGAGGGAACGGGTGCTTACTGCTCGGATAACTGTTCGGAGAGTTACGGATACTGCGGCGACAATGTGATAAAAGGACCAGAAATATGCGATGACGGCGACGGAATCAACGGAAACGGAACTTACGGACACTGCAACGATAACTGTGACGGATACATGCCGGGCTGCGGCGATAAGAAGATACAGAAAGGATCAGTTGCAGAATGTGACGCTTATGTCGCTCTTGATCCCAACAACAAACTTTGCAGCGACACCATCACAGAAAACTGCTGCGAAGTCGTTACGGGAGCAAACGAAACCTGTGACGAAGGCAACGGAGTCAACGGAACTTACGGACACTGCAGCAGCGACTGTACGTTCGTCATGAAGTGCGGCGACGGCATAAAACAGTCTAATTACGGCGAAAACTGCGACGACGGCGACGGAGTCAACGGAACTTACAACCACTGCAGCAGCGACTGCAGGACCCTGAAAACAGGCTACTGCGGTGACGGAATACGCCAGAACGAAGACTGCGGCGGAGATCCGAAATGCAGAGTTCTTGAAGGCGGAGACGAAGAGTGTGACAATGGTTCACAAAACACTAATCCGAACTGCCCTTACGGCGAAACAAGCTGCACAGTCTGCACAACTTCATGCACTGCAGAACCAGGAAAGACGGCATACTGCGGCGACAAGAAGATCCAGAAAGGAACCTCTGAAGAATGTGACGCTTATGTCGCTCTTGATCCGGAAAACAACAAACTTTGTAGCGATACCATCACAGAAGACTGCTGCGAAGTCGTTGAAGGAACAAACGAAAACTGCGATGACGGCGATGAAAACGGCAACTTCGGCAAGTGCGACGACACCTGCACTGAAACCATAACATGGAAATGCGGTGACGGTGTTGTTGACTATGTTCACGGAGAAACCTGCGATGACGAAGACCTCAACGGAACTCCGAGGCACTGCAATTCGACATGCAACGGTCCTACTCCTTACTGCGGAGACGGCAGAACTCAGCGTGAAGAGTGTACATACCTGCTTCAATGCGATGAAGAAATTACTGAAAACTGCTGTGAAATAGTTACTGGAATGAATGAAGCGTGCGATAAAGGCGATGAAAACGGCAATCCTAGACGCTGTTACAATGATTGCTCAGGTTTCTGCGGAGACGGGAAAATACAGAAGGAAGATTGCGGATCACTGCCTCTCTGTGATGAAAATACAACTGAAAACTGCTGCGTAGTTGCAGTAGGAGTAAACGAAGATTGCGATGAAGGATATGACTTCAACGGACAATCCGGTCACTGCAACCAGATATGCACAGGCAGCACGGCCGTCTGCGGCAACGGAGAATTGGAATACGGAGAAGCTTGTGACGACGGCAACACAGCTGATAACGACTACTGCTCAGCTGACTGCCAGAGGATAACAGGTGAATGCGGCGACGGAGACAAACAGGATAACGAAGCGTGCGACGAAGGTGAAAACAACGGACTCCACGGTCACTGCAACCTTACATGCAACGGCACATCTTCATGCGGCGACGGCGAACTGGGTAAGGACGAATTCTGCGATCCCAGCAGCACAGAAGAAACAATGATTGCTGAAATCCAATGCTCTGAGCTGCTGCAGTTTGGGTTTACCGACGAAACAAAAATCATAAACAGCTGTACGTCAGACTGTGTTCCTATCCTCACGACATGCGAATACAACGATGCGTACAAGAGCCCCTTCTTTGAAACAGGCCAGACAAAATGTTACAGCAACTCAGCAGAAATTACTTGTCCGACAAGCGGAGATTTCTACGGTCAGGAGCCGAACTTTAACTACACGCCGCATGACTATGAGGCTATTGCAAACGGCGAAATAATCAAAGACAATGCTACAGGACTCATGTGGGAAACGGCGACGCCCTCAATTTATGGAGTAGAAACTGGATTAGAAGGATATGGATATCAGGAATGTGCAGCGACATCCTCGTGCACAGCCTATGAAGCGAATTTTTACTGTAAATTCCTTACTTTGGGCGGCTACGACGACTGGAGACAACCTACTGCGGCCGAGTTGTCAACGATTACAGATTACGCTTCAGCTACGCACATGTATTCGGGTTTCACGAACACGAGCGGATCATACTGGACTGACGAAGGATTCGTATTCTCGACTGCTGACGGAACATTAACCACTCCGTCTATAGACGACGCGAAAATCAAATGCGTCCGTTCGGTAAGCGAAGAATCAAACTGCTCGGCATTACAGTGTCGGGAAAAGACAGCTGACTCGATGTTCATATTTGACTCACCGAACACGGTAATCATGGTTCCCGAGAATACGGAATCAGCCGGTTCAATAATTTTCAACTTCTGGCGTTTTGATGATCTCACTGTCGGCGACACCTGGAAAAACGCGATTGAAACATGCTCAAGTTTTGACAATTTGAACGGTCTTGACAAGATGAGGCTTCCGACTGTCAACGAGCTGATGTGGCTCATCGACAGGACAAACGGCGGCTCGCTGATCCGGGGATTCGCGGGCACGGCATGGACTTCGACGACTGTCAACACGGCTCCTTCCGAGGCTTATGCCGTAGATTTCTTGACCGGAAGCGTCATCCGCAACTCAAAAGACAGCAGTAATATTGTTATCTGTATTGAATAGGGAGAAAGCTATGAAATTAAAAAAAGTTTTGTTTTTCTCGCTCATCTTTGCGGCACTTGTTTTCTGCATAAGCTGCGAAGACAAAAACGACAAATACGACGAATACGACGACTGGGATATCGACGGTGTGAGTGATGACGACACCGGAGATCCAACCACAGACGAACCGGATACTGTAACCGACGACGACACAGACACAGACACAGACACTGATACCGATACTGATACAGACAGCGATACCGACGACACCGACACTGATACCGGAGACAAAGACAGCGAAATCCCTGACGAATCGCATGAAACGGATCACGACCCGACCGAAGACAACGATCCTCAGCCTCAGGATGATGAAGATCAGGACACGGATCAGGATGACGACGAACCTGTCAACGACGACGATGACGACGCCGATTCAGGAGAACCTGAAGATGAAGACTACCAGATCCCCGAAAAAGAGGAACCTGCATCGATCTGCACCGGTCAGGACAAATGTTTCAACAACAAAAAGGAAATAACCTGCCCGGCTTCTCCTTCAGGAACAGATAGCGACTATAATTTCTTCGGTCAGGACGCGCAGTATGCAAACAGCGAATACTGTGTGTCAAAGACATTCTCCACCACGAGCGATACCGTAACAGACAATATAACTCATCTGATGTGGCAGAGAAAACTTCCCGAAACAGGCTGTCCGAATCACGGTGACGGAACGAACGTGATCGTATGCACGAAACAGGAAGCTTTAAATTACTGCAGCACACTGAACTATGCAGGTTACGACGACTGGAGACTGCCGACTCCTGAAGAATATGCTACGATCAAAAACTTCGGATCTCTTCCGGCCATAGGCATAACCGATGAGGACTACTTTCCGCTTCCTTCTTCAAGCTCGACAACATTCTGGACCTCCGCTTCATCTGCCGCTTCGAGCGGAAAAAGCTGGGCGGTGGATTTCCAGACGGGAGAAACGATAGAACAGGACGACACAAAGGCATCTTCTACATTCTATGTCCGCTGCGTCCGCGGGGATGAACTTGAAAAACCGGTCTACAAAACTGCCACCGAAAATAACGAAGTGATAGTTTACGACGACACCCACAACCTGAAATGGACACAAACTATCGGGGAAAATGTATTGATTTGGAAAGCGGCATTAGAACACTGCGAAACGCTTGAATATGCCGGCGAAACCGGTTGGAGACTTCCCAACATCAACGAACTTGCCTCGATAATCGACTACACCCGCACCAATCCGGCATCCCTGTTCCCTGGTCTGACTTCACCTTATCTATGGAGCTCGACGACCTACATCGGATATCCGTCATATGCATGGATCGCAGATATGTCCACCGGATCAGTTAAGTTAAGTACCGGAAAAACCGTTGCCTACAAAGTTATCTGCGTAAAATAGCTATTTTTTCAGATTCTCAGCACCTTTAGTCTTTTTCAACAGCATAAAACCGCCGACAAAAAGAAAAACCGAGATCCACTGGCTTGTGGAAAACATGAGAAAACTTCCGCGGATGTCATAGCGCAGAAATTCGATAAGAAAGCGCGTAACTGAGTATGAAAGGAGGAAAACCGCCGAAATATAGCCGGGATTTTTCTGATTTTTCGACAAAGCGAGCTTCAAAAGAACGACAAATATCACGAAATTGCTGAACGAGTGGATAAGCTGGGTCGGAATGAGCGGCTGCGTGTCGGTAAAAAGACTCGTGTGTTCCGGATCGATATGGTGAAGCAGGAACATCGTCCTCGAACCCTGCGGGAAACGGACACCGAAAAGCTGAGAGGGTCTTCCGAAGCAGCAGCCTTCGAGGAAGCAGCCGATACGGGTGAGCCAGAGCCCGTTTATGACGCAGATCGATGCTGCATCGGCAGTTTTAAGAAAAGATTTTTCATCGTGCGGATAAGCGATCAAGGTAAAAAGCGCTCCGGCAATGAAACCGCCTAAAAGCCCGCCGTAAAAAACGTGCCCTGCAACGAACGGATTGAGCATCACAGTGAAAAGATAGGAGATCCCGTTTTCCTTCAAGCCGTTGATATAAAGCATGAACCTTCCTTCAAAAAGAATGTGGAAGATCTTTGAAACAACAAGAGCCGACGGAACTATGACAAGCGGCATCCCGATCATTTTCTTCAGGCTCAGACTGAACACTTTCGAAGAAAAAATCATGATCGGCAACGTCATAAAAAACGAAAAGAAAAGGACCGTCATATATGCGCCGGGATAAGGAAATCCCAAGAAATCGAAGAAAGGCCTGAAAATATCTGAGTTCATGCTTTCTCCTGCTGAGCACTTTCCGCTTCGGCAGCAGGTTCAGCAGCAGCCGTCTCGGCGGGAGTATTTTTGGATCTGAGGTAGCCGGAAGCGATTATTTCGGTATTTTCAGAGTTCATTTTGAGCGTCTTGCAGTACTGCTGGACAAAATTTTTGACGTAAAGATCGGCCGGAAGCAGACCGTATTTGTCCTTTTCTATCGCATCGAGAACCATGTTCGATATTTTTGTGCGGGAAATTATAAGTTCGAATGAGATCCCGACCTCTTCGCGGATCTTTCTCAGAAGATCGCCTGTCACCGGCAGTTCCCTGTATTTATTGAATATTTCATTTGCATCCACGAAATCTCCGTCTGAAGATGCAACGACCCTCTTTTCCGCACTGCGCCCGAAAACGTCCTTTTTGACAAGGACTTCCCTTTTCTTAACGCGGTTATACTTTTTGATGACCTCTCCGATTATGAAAATATCGGGAAACGAGGTTTCAAGCGATACTGTGTGGCTCTTTATATCCATATCGTATTCGCGCCTTATCTCCGGATCGTTGAGCTCGCTGAACATCATATCGAGAAGAGTGTTCAGAATAAAAAGGTCGCTGTCGCCGTAGATGTCGCGCAGTATAGGATTTTCGCCTACATAGAGTTTTTTAAGCTGTTCATACTGGTTTTTGATGTCGAAAGTCGAGCAGCCGCGGTCAAGACCGAACCATTCATAGTAGTTGAACGGAGTGATCTTCAGCTTTTTCTGAACAGAATTCTGCTGAAAAAGTTTGCCCGAAAGAGTGCTTGAGAATTTATCCAAAGCCTCTATGAACTCTGCATTGGCTTCAAGCGTAACGACCGGTTTCATTGCGGCAATCGAAGCAGGAACAAGATCGGAATAGGCTATTTCGGCAATCAGATCTGTTCCTATGCCGAAACTGTTGCTTATCAGCAGCCGGTAGAGCTGGGTAAGTTCCTTGTCGGCCGAATTGCGCAGCCCGTTGTAGACTATGCCGATCTTCAGGTCACTTACAACATTTGCGATCTGAGCTGCAACTTTCGGGATCGCCTGCGAAAGCATGACGAGGAGGTTTCTGAAAGTAAAAAGATAATCCTTTTTCGCACGCCTTATGTTCTGGGTTTCAAGCTGGATATCGTATTTGAGTTCGACGTTGCGCAGCCTGTAGTTGAAAAGCTCCCTGAAAAAATAGTTGCTCTTCTCAAGTGAAATGAAATCGGGTGAAATGAACATGAGCGAATAGTCGGCGATCGCAATGACATCCATCAGATCGGAATCTATGACTGACCCCATATCGATGAAGACGAAATCAAACTGTACCTGCTCCATTTCGCCCTGCCAGCGCATAAGCAGTTCGCTGATCTTCGAGCCCTGATGCTGTAAATTGCTGAAAAAACTAAGGTTCTGATAATCTGTTGAAATCAGCGGCAGCACGGAAAAATGCTCTGCAACTTCATCGGAAACAGCTATGGAGGGAAGGTTGAGATACGAGTGGAGCGCTCCGCCGTTCGGAGCAGCATCGATCAGAAGGACCTTCTTTCCCTTCTGCGCAAGATAAATCGAAAGATTCGCGATTATCATCGAAGTTCCGGCTCCGCCTTTAGGCGAAAATGCCGCGATAAGCTTTACCATTCAGTTCACCTCGTATTACAGTTTTTCCTTTATTTTCATAGTGTATGTTCCGATCTCCTCAAAAGTTCCGCTGTCCAGACGCCCGGCTTCAAGTGATTCGGCAGCATAATCGAGCGCCGTTTTTCCGCTGAAATCCTTCGAAAGCGGCGAAACACCGAGAGAAATCAGGAGTTTTATATAGTTTGCGTAACCTTTTTCGGCTGCAATTATAAAAAGTGTCTTTTTGTCTTTGTCGCGCCTTTCAAGATCGGTAGATTTTCCTATAAGCATTTTAAATAATTCGACATTTTCTTCTTTGGCAAAAGAAGTGAGAGTGTTTGCCGCATCGCGCCCGAAGTTATCCGTAAGATTTGCGTCAGCTCCGTTTTCAAGCAGGAACTCGGCACATCCAGTGGAGTTCCCTGCGGCGGCATAATGAAGCGGCGTTTTTTCAGAATTGTCCATGATTTTGAGATTTGCTCCGGCAGAGACCAGCTTTTTCAGCATTGCAGGATCTTTTTTAGCCGAGGCAAGCATGACAGCGTTTCTTCCAGATCTGTCGGCAAAATTGAGGAGTTCCGGCATTTTCAGAAAAATATCGAAAGCTTTTTCATCGTCGTTCCGGACCGTTTCCAGAAGTCCGGTGCCGTCGGCTTCATAACCTGCTTTTTTCAGCAGAGAAGCATTGTCCGGTGAACAGGAAGTCAAAATCAAAATGATAAAAAAAATGAATAAAGTCGATGATTTCATTTGTGAAAACCGCGTTTCAAGGCATTAAAGAACAAAAAAGAATACCGCGCCTGCTGCGGCTGCTGCAACGGCAAGAGCTATCAGGATAACAACCACCTTTTTGCCAGTTCCGGATTTGTTTACGCGGGTGATTTCAGTCTTTTCATCCTGCTCTTCGTCGTTGATGCTTCTTATTTTCTTCCCTTTTATATCCTTTCTCAGCTTCTCTTTTCTCGATTTTTCGGCTTCGAGCTGGTAAGGCTGCGGATCGTACTCCTCGCCTTTTTCGACAAATTCAAAGATGAAATCGCCGACTCTGATTTCGTCTCCGTTCCTCATATCGACGGATTGAACTTCGGTATCGTTGACTATAAGCGGATAATCGGCTTTGTAGTCACCTTTCACCAGAAGATAGATATTGCCGTCGAAAACGATTTTCGAGTGGATCGGAGGAATATCGTCTGCCGAAAGATAGACATCGGCGCTCGCATGGGTTCCGATAACGGTTTCACGGCCAGCAAGCGGGAAAATCTTTCCGCCGAGGTATCCGTTTTTCGCAAGAAGAAGATTGTCTGCGGCAATTTTTCTGCCGTCCGATTCGACTGCCGGCTGGACAGTCCTGAGAAGCGTCTCGTCATCCTGTTCGAGATAAATGTTGTAGTCACCGACAGTGATGACGTTCCCGACAAAGATTTCAAGTTTTTCGCCGACCAACTCCCGCTCATCGACAAAAGTGTGGTTGTAACTCCCGCGGTCGCAGATTATTATTCTTCCGTCAACGATTTCGAGCTGGAAGTGGTATCTCGACACGTTCCTTTCATCAAGGACCAGATCGTTTTTCGGACTTCGCCCGACAGTGATAAGGTTACCGTTGAACTCAAAAATATTCAGTTCGTTTCTGTCGTTTTCGACTATGAGTTTCAGCACCGCCATTCCAACCTCTAAAAAACGTTACCGGAGAATTTTCAACAATTTATCCAATCTGTCAAACATTCCTGAAAAATCACCGTTTTCATCCTCGAATCTTCGGATTTTTTCACCGATGTCCAGAGCAAGAGCGTGTTTTTTCTGAGACTGAAGAAGAGAAGCAGCAGTTTTCAGCAGAAGCGAAAGGATTTCGTCAAGATACCTGTGATACTCGCCGAAACGGTATTCGACGGCGACAGAATTTCTTTCGTCCAGCATACTTTCCCAGTTTACGCTCCCGCTCTCTGCCGAAAACGCAAGTTTGGAATAAAGCTGCGGATACCTGCCGCGAAGGTATGAAAAAAGTTTTTCGGAAAGATCTTTCACCTTTTCGGCCGGCATTACCTTTGCAAAAGCATCGAAAACAAGCCCGAAGCAGCCGAAATAAAGATCAGCTTCAGTCTGAACGGGATCGTTTTCAAGAAAATCGAGACCGCTGCTGAAAAAAGAGGAAGCCAAAACTTTTTCCGAAACTTTTTTGCAGATGACTGCCGGTTTGGAAACATCGAGAGAACTTAAATAGGAACCGAATTTCACTGCGTTTTTCTCAAAGACATAGCGCTTTCCGGCCGGATCGAAATAGGTAAATCCTCTGAAATCGCCTTTTTCAAACGAGACGACATTCATCACCGCTCCGTGTTTGAAGCAGAGAAGCGCGTCATCCTTGTTTTCCGAAAACGATGAAACGAGTTTCATCACGTCAACGAAACGGCTCGGAGCATAAAGAGCTATAGGATAAGTGAAGAAATCGGTCAGCCACTTGAAAACAGTGCTCTCTTCCAAACTGAAGAGATAGAGATCGACAGATTTTCCTGCAGTGACCTCACCTATCGGGACATCAGTCGCAAGCTGCCCGTCATCGGAAAAAGCAAGCACTTTCGAAAGGACCGCTCGCCCGTCCGAAATCAGCACGTAAGCCGTTACGTTTCCTGCTTCTGCGACAGCAAGCCCGCGGTCGAAACTGCGGTCGCGCGCCAGATCGTTGACAAAAGAAGAAAAATATCTTCCTTCAAAAGCCGAAATATAAAATTTTAATTCAGAAAAAGGAATGATCATTCTGCCCCCAAAAAGTCTCTGCTTTATAGCACAGACGATTTTTTTTGCAAAATGAAAATTGCCTTATTCTGCTCTCTCTGTATAATCTTCCGCTTTTTTGCTTTCATTTTTCATTGGGAGACGGAAATATGAATATGCGTTGGAACCTTGATGCTCTTTACACAAGTTTTGATGCGCCGGAATTCATCGGTGACTGCAGAAAACTCGATTCAAAAAACGAAGAATACGAAAATTTTGCAGAAAGTCTTCCTGCAGGCGGGAATATTCCTGAACTACTGAAGAAATATGTCGCATTAAGGTCTGAAATAACGGCTCTTACCGAAAAACTTATCTGTTTTGCAAACCTTTCCTTCTGTGCGGACACAAACAATGCCAAGGCAAATTCATACATCGAACTGATCATGGTCAGGCAGAACAGGACTTCCCTTGCCGATGTCAGATTCATAAAGTGGCTTGCGGCAAGCGGATTCGATCCGGAAACTCTGCGCGGAACAAGTCTCGAAGACTGCATTTTCCACTTTGAAGAGCTCATCACGAAAGGACGTCACATTCTCGATGATCAGACGGAACAGATCATATCAGACATGAAACTTACCGGTTCTTCGGCATGGATGAACCTTCACAATGTCCTTATCGGTTCTCTCACAGGCGAGATCTCGACTGCAAACGGAAGAAGCGAAATAAAGCCGATCTCCCAGATCCGCACGCTTGCATATTCTGAAAACGCCGAAACGAGAAAAAAGGCTTACGATGCTGAAATGAGAGCATACAGAAAAGTCGAAAAGGCTGCGGCGGCCTGCATAAACGCAATAAAAGGCGAGTCCATAACTTTAGCGAGAATGCGCGGCTACGCTTCACCGCTTGAGATGGTCCTCACGAAAAACAGAATGGAAAAAAGCATCATCGACACGATGTTTGCCGCGATAAAGGAGTATCTCCCCTGTTTCAGGGCGTACTACAAAAAGAAAGCGAAGATGCTGGGGCTCAGCGGAAGCCTTCCGTTCTACGACATTTTCGCCCCCGTGACCACAAAAGCACAGTCTGATTTCACATACGAAAATGCGGCTGACTTCATCGTCGAAAAATTCTCGACTTTCAGCAGGAAACTCGGTGATTTTGCCCGCAACGCCTTCGAAAACAACTGGATAGACGCTGAGATCAGGGAAGGCAAAGTGGGCGGCGCCTTCTGCGAAAACCTGTTTGCCATCTCGCAAAGCAGGATCCTCGCAAATTTCGGCGGTTCCTACAACGATGTTACGACTATAGCTCACGAACTTGGTCACGCGTTCCACGGACACTGCCTTTCGAACAATGTGATCTTAAATACCAGTTACCCCTCTCCGCTGGCAGAAACGGCTTCCATTTTCTGCGAAACGATAATCAACAAAGCTGCACTCAAAGAAGCTGACAAAGAGACTTCTCTCGCCATTCTTGAGGCCGATATATCATCAGCAGGTCAGGTAATAGTCGATATCTACAGCCGGTATCTTTTCGAAACGGCACTTTTTAAAGCGCGCGAAACTGCTCCCCTTTCACCTGAACAGCTTTGCGAAGAGATGACAAAGGCACAGATCGCATCCTACGGCGACGGGCTTGACGAAAAAGTCCTTCATCCCTATCTCTGGCTCATCAAACCTCACTACTACAACCCTGATTGGAACTTCTACAACTTCCCCTACGCTTTCGGACTTCTCTTTGCAAAAGGACTTTACGCGAAATACACCGAAACAGGCAGCAGTTTTACCGAAAAATATGAATTTCTCCTTTCGGAAACAGGCAAACGCAGCGTGACCGACGTCGCAAAAATAGTTGATGTTGACCTGAACGACATAAACTTCTGGAAAAATTCTCTCGAACTTATCAAAGAAGACATCTCGAAATTCCTCGATCTATGAGCAAAAAACTGAAAAAAATTCTGGCCGCCATTCTTTTTCTGCTCGTTTCGGCGGTGATCGTGATTTTTGCCATTGAAAAAGTATCGGCCGGGAAAATCGACGGTGCCGCCTCGAAGGCAACCGCCATGATAAAGGCGAAATACGGTGTAGATACCGAAATTTCGGGACTTGACATATCGCTTTTCCCGCCGCGGATATTCATTCAAAAAGTGGTTTTTACGCATAGCGGGAACGAACTCGCTGTACTGGAAGAATGTTCTCTGGGAAATCTCCGGAAAATGCTTTTTTCAGATGAAAAAAAGCTGAAGATAACCTGCGCGAAATCTACTGTTCATGCGGACAAGGCATTAAAAGCGCCATTTTTATCAGGCAAAGAAAAGGACCCCCAAAAAGAAAAAAATGAAAACCGCCGGAATACCGATTTTTCGATAGATTTTTCAACCGACGCCGACTTTATTTTCGGCAGCGTAACACAGAGTTTTAAAACCGACTTAACCGTGTCGCGCTCAGGCGGCAAGGCGCTTTTCAAAGAGCTCGGCGAAGCAAACGGCGGAACCGCAGAGATCCGCTTTTCGCTTAAAGATAAAAGCGCTTCGGTGCGGCTTGACGGAATTGATTTGAATGATTTTCACGAAATCATAAAAAACAAAACCTCTTTTGACGTTTCAGCCGGAAAAATCAGCTCTTTTTCTGAAATTTCGGAAGAAAAAGGAAAATTTCTCCTGAAAAACGACATGACGATCCACGACCTGACTTTTTTCCATCCGCTGATCGATTCCCTGCCCTTCACACTGCCGCTTTTCCGCTTCAAAGGTGACGTAGCTTTCGACAAAGACGAAAAATCTGCCGAAACAAAAGAGGCAGAACTTTCTCTCGGCGGCATCAATGCGGTATTTTCTGGAAGTTACAGCAAAACATCGAAGAATTTTTCGATAAAGACTGAATCGGCAAATCTCAACAAACTTGAAACTCTGATACACGACGAAGCGTTCGAAGGCTACCTTTTCGGAGGGACACTCGAACTTCTGGCAGAATATTCGCAGGAAGGCGACGAACCGCCCGTTTTTTCGATCGAAGGCAATCTTATTGATCCGAAACAGCTTTCGGAGCGCATGGACTACCTTAAACTGCCTTTCGAATACATCTGGACAAACGAGGACGGCAGCACAAGAAAAATATTCGTCGGGGAGCGCAACTTCGATTTTACGCCGATATCGCTTATTCCCGATCACCTGATCTGGGCGGTCGTCGTTTCTGAAGATGCAGGATTTTTCGTCCACAAAGGAGTCGATTTCCAGGAACTCGACGCGGCTGTAAAAGACAACATCAAAAAGCACAAACTGCGCGGCGGCTCAACGATAACGCAGCAGCTGGCAAAGAACCTGTTTTTAAACCGCGACAAAACACTTCTGCGCAAATTCCGAGAAGTCCTTCTTGCAATAGAACTCGACGCGACTCTTTCGAAAGAGCGTCTTCTTGAGATCTACTTCAACATCATAGAATGGGCTCCTGGCATCTTCGGCATTTCGCAGGCGTCTTACTACTATTTCGGAAAACAGCCGTATCAGCTCACTCCGATAGAATCTGCCTACCTCGCCTCCGTAATTCCGGGCCCAGCGAAATACCACTACATGTTCCTCTCGAAAAACGTGACCGAAAACTGGTACAAAAGCCTCTACAGGATCCTCAACATCATGAACGAGACCGGCCATCTTTCGACAGACGACTACTTCGATTCTATACAGCAGCCGATAGTTTTCAGGGAACCGGAAGAAGAATAACCGTCATTCTGAGCAGGGCGAAGAATCTTTGAGATATTTCGCTAACGCTCAATATGACAATAGATCTTTCACATTCGTTCAAGATGACGGAGATGTTTCGCTAACGCTCGATATGACACAAACGCACGTCCTAATGAGCCGTATCAGGTTACGGCTCTCCTACCAAACGGTGCGGGAGAGTTAATTAAAGATTGCGCAGCGCTTCGACGAGTTCGGTTTTTGACTTTGTCACGTCATCGACCTGTTTGACGACTTTTGCAGGAACTCCTGCAACTACGCAGCACGGCGGCACGTCTTTGGTTACGACCGATCCTGCCGCGATCACGGAATTATCACCGACGTGTACTCCTTCGAGAATAACGGCGTTGGCTCCGATCATGACTCCGTCGCCGATGACTACCGGTGTCGCGCTCGGAGGCTCTATTACTCCCGCAAGGACTGTTCCTGCTCCGATATGGCAGTTTCTGCCGACTATCGCACGTCCGCCGATGACGGAATTCATGTCGATCATCGTTCCTTCGCCGATAACGGCACCGATATTGATGACGGCTCCCATCATTATGACGCATTTGTCGCCGATCTCGGTCATTTCGCGGATGACTGCGCCCGGCTCGATCCTCGCATTGATTTTGGTGAGGTCGGCAAGAGGTATCGCCGAGTTTCTGCGGTCGTTTTCGAAACGGGTCATTTTTACTTCGGGATGTTTTTCGACAAACGGCATGATCTTTTCGTATTCATCGTAAACTTCGACGAAATCGGCACCTTTATAGACTTCCGCAAAACAAGAGAAGTCACATTTTTCGATATCGCCTTTGAAAAGTGCGCGGACAGGTGTTTTTTTCTTCGATTCGCTGATGAGTTTTATGATTTCGTATGCGTCCATTACTGCTCCATTATCTTTCTGCCCATAAATCTCAGTTTCCAGACGCCGAAAAGCGCCTCTTTGAATATTTTTCCGCTCATTTTGCTGACCCCTTCGGTCCTGTCAGGGAAAACTATCGGCAGTTCAAACACTTTTCCGCCGCAGATCTTCGTTCTGAAAGCCATTTCTATCTGAAAACCGAAGCCCGAAAGGACGAGCGGAGTCGAGATCACTTTTTCGAGAAATTTTGCGTCCCAGCACTTGAATCCCGCAGTTACGTCGTTGACTCCGAGACCTAAAATCGTGCTTGCATAAAAGCTGCCGCCCCTTGAAATGATGCGGCGGCCTAAGCCCCAGTTTGCAGTTCCTCCGCCTTTGACGTAGCGTGAACCGACAACGACCGTGTAGCCTTCATCCGATTTTTTCACCATTTCGGGAAGATATTCGGGCTTGTGCGAAAAGTCGGCATCCATCTGGATTATTTTTTCATAACCTTTTTCGATAAGGGTCCTGAAGCCGTCAAGATACGCTGCGCCGAGCCCCTCCTTGTTCTGACGGACCTTCAAAAGCACGAAAGCGTTTTCCTTCATCATGTCTCTGACGATATCAGCCGTTCCGTCAGGAGAATTGTCGTCAACGATGAAAACATCGGCTTCGGGAAGTTCAGCATGGACAGCCTTGATTATAGCCGTGATATTCTCTTTTTCGTTGTAAGTCGGGATACAGACAGCAACTTTGCTCATTTCAACCTCCGAAAAAACAAAAAGTCTGATATTTTAAAGAAAAACCATGGAAAAACAAGGATTCTTGTTAACAACGTGACGACGCAACGACGTGACGACGTAACGAGAAGAACAACGTGGCGCCGTAACGGAGCAACGTTTTTTTACTTGTAATATTTAATATTTTTGTTAAAAAGCACTGTTTTTTTGTATAAAAAGAGGTTCTATGAAAGAAAAAAAGATAAAATTCATCTTCACGGGCGGCGGCAGCGGCGGTCATGTCAGCCCCGCTCTTGCAGTTGCATCCGAACTCAAAAAGACTCTTCCCGAAGCAGAAATCACCTACATCGGCGTCAAAAACAAAGCCGAAGCACACATGGTTCCGAAAGCCGGGATCCCGCTTAAATTCGTGAAAAGCGTGCCTCTTCCGCAGGGAAAATCGCCCGTACAGCTGCTGAAATTCGCAACGACTATGTTTCTGGGACTTTCAAAAGCGGCTCTGCTGCTGCTTAAAATCAGGCCGGCAGCAGTTTTCGCGACCGGAGGTTTCGTCAGCGCACCTACCGTCTTCGCCGCATGGATCCTGCGCAAGGCGACATTCGGACTTTTCAAGACGAAGATAATGATCCACGAATCGAACACCGATCTCGGCAAAATGAACAAAGCTGCGGCAAAGGCTGCCGACAAAGTTGCTGTATCATTCTCCGAAACGATCAGACATCTGCCGAAAAACAAAGGATTTTTCTCCGGTTATCCCGTAAGAAGTTCGATCTCGATGCAGGACAGGCATGAGGCAAGGAAGGAGCTCGGGATCCCTGACGATGCATTCGTGATCTTTGCTTTCGGCGGATCTCAGGGTTCCCGCACCATAAACCGCGTTCTAGCGAATTCGGCAAAAAAACTTCTTGAAGATCCGGGCGCCTACATAATCCACGGTGCAGGAAGACCTTTCGGACAAACCTACGAATATCACGGTTTCAACGACGTTTCCGAAATCCTCAAAAAGCAGGATCTCGGGGACGCAGGAAAGAGATATATCCTCCGTGATTTCATTGACAACATGGGGCTTTACTACGCTGCATCAGACCTTCTCGTCATCAGGGCTGGAGCAGGTTCGATCGTCGAAGTATGCCGTCAGGGCAAGCCTTCGGTCATAATCCCGATAAGCAACATCGGAAACGACCACCAGATAGGCAACGCACGCTTTATCGAACGGGCCGGAGCGGCTGCCGTGATCTACGAGAGGACAGATCCTCTGAACGGGATAGACATCGCGTTTGCCGACGACGGAGAATTCTGCGAAACAGTCTCAAAATTAAAAAATGATCCGCAGAAACTTGCCGAAATGTCGGAAGCAGCGAAAAACATTTTCCCCGGCAATCCGGCTGAGATCATCGTCAAAAATCTGCTCCACCTCTGTCACCTCGGCGAAAAACCGGATGAAATAAAAGGAACCGAATTCGTGAACGACCGCGTTCTGGGGCTCAATTCGACCTCACTCGAAAAGTTTCTGCAGAAAACAAAATCGGGCGCGAAAAAACCGCTCGAACCGGACGAAGTAAAGCTCATAAAAAACAAAATCGACATGCTTTTTTCGTCCCACAATCCGGTCATCAAAGCCCGTGCGTGCCGTTCTGCTGGGATTTTGGGTTATTCCGAAGTAATTCCGCTCATAATCCGGTATGCCGCCGACAAAAACAGTGCGCCGTTCCTGAGCAGGGACGCTTTTGTGGCTTTGAAACAGCTCGCACTTCTTTGTGAAACCGACAGACGCGAAGACCTTTTCAACGCGATACTTTCTGGGCTCGAAAATTCGTACTATGAGACCCGTTTTTCAGCTGAACAGTGCATTCCGGCGTTTGCAAACCACTTCGGGATAAGCGACAAAGAACGCAAAAAATTCATGGAAATGCTCTTCAAAAACATGTCGGATCACTGCTTTGAAGTCAGAGCCGATGCCGTTCTTGCGGCGGCCCAGATTTCGACCGATACCGAAATGCTGTTCAAAAATTTCTCAAAACTTTACTTCGATGCCGTATGGAAAGTGAGGATGGCTATTCTGCAAGCCTTTGAGATCCTCATCAAAAGAGGTGCCCTCGACAAAAGCACGGCTGCATCGGAAATTGATAAGATCCTCATCACAAGTAACGGATACACGACTGAATACGAGCTCAAAAAAGAGTATAATTCAGTCATGGAACTTATTTCACAGGAGAAAAAATCATGATATACGCGATCTTCAAATCGGTTTTCGGTGCCGGCGGCGGATTCGCAGTTTTCAAATACCTTTCTTCGAGAGCCATGATCGCTTTCGTGACTGCGTTTTTCCTCTCGCTGATCATCGGCAGACCGCTTATCAATGCACTTTACAGGCACGGATTCCGCTCTTTCGAAAGAAGTTACGGTGAAATAAATTCGCAGAAAAAAACGGGGACCCCGATGCTTGGCGGAATTCTGATATTCATCACTGGGATCGGAAGCGCGCTGCTCTGGTGCGACCTTGCAAATCCGTTCATCTGGGCGCTGCTTACAAGCGCAGCATGGTTCGCCGTTTTCGGTGCGATCGACGACTACAAGAAAATCAAAGGAAAGGATGCCGATGAAGGTCTTTCGCGCTTTGCAAAATACACGATGCAGATACTTTTCGGCGTTCTGCTCGCGGTTTTTGTTCTGCATCCCGGCATTTCCCCTCTTCCGGAAGAGGTCGCAAACTCGTTCCAGTTCCCGTTTTTAAAAGGATTTCTGTTCAGTTCGACAATTCTCACATTTCTGTGGATAGTTTTTATCATCGTCTACTCGGCAAATGCGGTCAATTTTGCAGACGGCATGGACGGTCTCACGATAGTTCCTTCGGTCTTCGTCTTCATTGTCATCGGCGTTTTCGCATACATCGTCGGCAACAGGATCCAGGCGCAGCATTTGCTTTACGCATACATTCCGGGAAGCGGTGAGATCGCTGTTTTCTGCGGCGCGATAGTCGGTGCGGGAATCGGATTTTTGTGGTTCAATTCCCATCCGGCCGAAGTTTTCATGGGCGACATGGGAAGCCTTTTTTTAGGCGGAACGATGGGAACGGCAGCAGTTTTGATCAGACAGGAAGTCGTCTACATCATTGCCGGAGCGATCTTCGTGATTGAAATAACTTCCACTTTCGTTCAGGAAAATATCGGCTTCAAAATGCACCGGCGTATCCTTTACCGTGCGCCGCTGCACCACCACTACCAGCATCAGGGAATGGCCGAGGCAAAGATCGTAACAAGGTTCTGGATAGTGAGCGCCATCATGGCGGCCCTCGCGCTTATCACCATTAAATTCAGATAGTTATGGCTAAAAAGCAGGAAATTTACTTCAACGGCGACGACTGCCGTTTCTGCAACGGGATGTGCTGCCGCTACGTCACGATCGACATCGAAAAGGAACCGCGTTCCGAAGACCGGTTCGATGAAATAATATGGTGGCTTTTCAACCCGAACATAAAAATTCTGAAAAACGGGCATACGTGGTCGATCCTCGTCATGGGGAAATGCGAAAACCTCAACGAATCCTGCAAATGCGATATTTATGAAGCGCGTCCGGACCTCTGCCGAGAATATCCGCCGGAAGAAGACGGCTGCCACTTCGACAGCATCAAACGGCTCGAAGGAACGATTTTCAACACTGCCGAAGAACTCCTGACCTATTTAGCCGATGACCGCAAAAAAGAGTGGGCAAAGAAGCGGCTTGAAAAAATTCGTGCCACAAAAATTCTCTAAAAACTTGCAGATTTATTCATTTTATGGTAGATGACAGCGGCTTTTTTTAACAACTCTCAGGAGGTTTTCTATGTCAGGCCACAATAAGTGGAGCACGATTAAGCACAAAAAAGGTGCTGCAGATGCAAAAAGAGGCAAAATTTTCACGAAACTCATCAAAGAAATCACGATAGCTGCAAAAGGCGGCGGCGGAGACCCGGACGGCAACCCGCGTCTTAAAACCGCCATCCAGTCGGCAAAAGCGGCAAATATGCCTCTCGACAATATTACACGTGCAATCAAAAAAGGAACAGGCGAACTTGAAGGTTCAAGCTACGAAGAAGCAACATACGAGGGATACGGTCCGGGCGGAGTCGCAATCATGGTCGACTGCCTTACCGACAACAAAAACAGAACCGTTTCCGAAATCAGAAGGATCTTCACGAAAGCCGGCGGCAATATGGGTAACAACGGCTGCGTAAACTGGATGTTCAGCCAGAAAGGCCAGATCATCATCCCGAAAGAGGGTGTTGACGAGGAAAAACTCATGGAAGACGCTCTTGAAGCAGGCGCAGAAGACGTTATCGACAACGATGAAGTTTGGGAAATCAGAACCGAAATGGGCGATGTTTACGCTGTTTCCGGTGTTCTTACCGAAAAAGGATACCAGTTCGAAGAAGCGAAGATCGCGCGTATCCCGCAGAATTTCGTAAAAGTCGAAGGCAAAGTCGCTGAGCAGGTCCTCAAACTCATGGAAGCTTTCGACGACAGCGACGACGTTCAGGATGTCTATGCGAACTACGACATAGATTTCAGCCAGTTGCCAGAGGAAGAATAGTCTATCTTGGATAAACAAGGCTACATCATTCTTGGAATCGACCCCGGCAGTATCAAAACGGGCTTCGGCCTGATAAGTGCTGCCGGGCGTTCTTTTTCTCACATTGAAAACGGTTTGATAATGCCGGATAAAGGGCTCGATTTTAAAGACAGGATCGGCTATATTTTCCGCGGTGTCTGCGATGTCATGGACGAATTCAAGCCGAACGCCGTAGCTCTTGAGGATGTTTTCATCGCGAAAAACGCACAGAGCGCGCTTAAACTCGGACATGTCAGAGGCGCGGTTATGAGTGCAGCAGCGATTCACGGACTTCCCCTTTTCGAATACACTCCGACAAGGGTCAAGCAGTCGGTCACAGGCAACGGCAGGGCGGAAAAATCCCAAGTTCAGAGGATGATACAGATTCTTCTGAAACTGAAGGAAGTTCCTTACGAAGACGCCGCCGACGCGCTTGCTATTGCAATAACCCACGCATTTACGGTGTAAAAATGATAGGTTACATTAAAGGAACAGTTGTCGCGAACGAAGACCGCGAACTCACGATACTGACTGAAGGCGGTGTCGGATATGTTGTCGGCGTAACTCCGACTCTTACGGTGAAATATCCGGAAGGAGAAACGGTCTCGCTTTTTGTAGAGACTTTTGTCCGCGAGGACGCGATAGACCTTTACGGATTCGAGCGTCTTGAAGAGAAACACCTTTTCAACATGCTCTGCGAAGTGAACAAAATCGGGCCGAAAACGGCGATTTCGATACTTGCCGCGGCTCCGATCGAAGATATCGTCTCAGCGATAATTTCGGGCAACGCGCAGTTCTTCAAGAAAATAAGCGGTGTAGGCGCGAAGACCGCTGAAAAGATCATCATCGATCTGAAAGACAAGACCGACAAATTTTCTGCGATCGCCGCAGGTTCTTCGGAAACGGCCAAGGTCCTTTCAAACGACAAGCAGATCCGCGAAGCTGCCGACGCTCTTGCCGCTCTGGGCTTCAATCCGCTTCAGATCAGGCATGCAATGGCAAAAATAGAGGATAAGGAATCAAAGAGAGCGGAAGAAATCATCAGAGAGGCTCTCAAAGTTATCAGAAACCTCTGATTTACGGTGAAACACTATGAATGAAGAGAGATTGCTCAATTCGCAGGAACTTCCCGAAGATTCGTCGCTCGAAGGCGGACTCAGACCGAAAAACCTGAGCGGCTACATCGGACAGAAAGCGGTCGTAGACAATATTAAGATCTATATTGAAGCCGCTAAAAAAAACGGAAGGCAACTTGACCACATCCTTCTTGCCGGCCCTCCCGGACTCGGCAAAACCACTCTCAGCCAGATAATCGCCAATGAAATGGGTGTCAATATGTTTTCTACGTCAGGTCCTGTCATCGAAAAGAAAGGAGATCTGGCCGGTCTGCTCACCCCTCTTCAGGAAGGCGATGTCCTTTTTATTGACGAGATCCACCGCCTGAATCCGGCTGTTGAAGAGAGTCTTTACCCGGCTATGGAGGATTTCCGCTTCGACATCATGCTCGGGCAGGGCGAAAACGCGAAAAGTATGCCTCTTCCGCTTTCTCCTTTCACGCTTATCGGCGCGACAACAAAAACCGGACTGCTTTCAAGCCCGCTCAGAGACAGATTTCAGATAGTTTTCAGGATGGATTACTACAATGTCGAGGATCTTGAAACCATAGTCAAGCGTTCGGCAAAAGTTCTCGGCATCACAATCGACGATGCCGGAGCCCTCGAAATAGCGAGACGTTCGCGCGGAACTCCGCGAATAGCGAACAGAATTCTGAAGCGTGTCCGTGATTTCGCTCTTGTCAAAGGGAACGGAAACATCGACACCGCCATCGCAAAATTCGCTCTCAACCAGATGGAGATCGACGAGGACGGCCTTGACCAGATGGACAGGACCATCCTTATGACAATAATCGAGTCTTTCCGCGGAGGCCCTGTCGGAATAGAAGCGATCGCGGCAAGTGTCAGCGAGGAAAGGCGCACTCTTGAGGATGTTTACGAACCTTACCTCATCAAATCGGGTTTTATCGCGCGTACCGCGAAAGGAAGAATGGTCACGAAAAAGACTTTGGACAAGTTCGGAATCAAGGCAAACGAAATACAGGGAGACCTTTTTTGAGAAAATATTACGAAGAACTTAAAAAAATTGAAGATTTTGCATCTTTTGACAGAACAGGGCTGCTTGATTACATCCACCGCCAGAAGTCCGAAGCTTCGGCTGTCTGCGCTTCAGCACCTACACCGTTCATCGTAGATGCGGCTTTCTGGGTGGAACTTGACTACATCATCGGTCTCGCAAAATATGCTTTGACCGCTATCACCGAGGAAAAGAAAGGATTTTTTATCAAAACTGTCATTCCGCTCATGCGGGAAAAGGTCACGATGGTAACAAAATTATGGAAAGTCCTTCCGGAAAACGAGTTTTTTTACCTGAGAAAAGACCTGAAAACTTTTGAAAACATCTTTTCGCACGCATGGAATATAAACTCAAAGAACCTCACTTATTTTATGCCGTTCTCACTTTTCCTTCATGCGCTGGAATCAATGATCGTCCTTTATCCGCTCGGTGAAAAATCGTGTGCCGCAGGAATGATAGAAAGAAAAAATTACAACATTCTGCAGGCGCGTTTTCTCTCTGGCCGTTTCTCAGAGCAGTTAGTCGATATAATCGATTATCTCATCTGGGTACAGACAGTTTTTTCCAAAGCTCTCGACTCAGACAGACAAAAATTCCGGAATCAGATAATCTCCAGACTTTCAACGTTTATCACCACGGATGACGCCTCTGACAAAGCGGATGATACGGCGGAAAACTTAGTTTACGAACTGCATGAAAACCTGACCCGCACCCACATCAAAAGCAAAATCCAGGATCTGCTCAACAGCATACTGAAGACCGAAACAAGCGTCAGCGAATGCCTGAACACAATAATTTCGATATTTCTGGAGCCGCATAAAGATCCGGGGCCCGGAATCACTCTCAGGGATCTCGTAACCGCATCGGATCTGGCTTCATCGGTAATAAAGCATATCAAGGAAGGCAACAACAAAGGCCTTTACGAAGACATCAATCTTTCAAAGGCTCTGCGTCCCACCTTCATGTCAGTTTCCCGCTATATGGTCGATATTCAGACCGAAATTGAAATATGCCGTCTGTTTGAAATAATGTTCTATCTTGAAGAGACTGCGCCGTCTTTCATCATGCACGACGACATCATCTCTCTGCTTGAAAAATCTATCGAGCAGTTCGAGGATCAGAAACAGCGCCTTCCGAAAGAAATAATAGAAAATTTCGATCCGCAGTCCGCCGAGCTTTTCAAAGCGAAGGCGATGCAGGTCTATGCCGGAAAAATGTAAAATAAAATCAATCCTGTCTCAGGGCTTCGGCCGGACTGAGTTTTGCCGCTTTTCTGCCTGGATAAACAGCCGCGATGACGGTCAGGATCAGAGAACCTGCTATTGCTGCGATAAAAGTTGACGGAGACATATCGACCGGGATCTTTTCGATGTAGTAGACGTCCTGCGCCACTTTCACCGGCATATCATTAAGGATGATGCAGATCACTGTTCCGGCGACAGCGCCTAAGAAAGTGCCGAAAAAGCCGATTATTATTCCGTCGAGCATGAATATTTTCATTACCGATTTTGCCGAGTATCCTGCAGCACGCAGGATCGCGATCTCCTCTTTTTTGCCCATGACGAGCATGATTAGCGCCGAAACGATGTTGAATGACGCGACGAGAGCAATAAATCCGATTATCAGAAACCAGACTATCTTCTCCATTTCGAGAGCAGAAAAAAGAGGTTTGTTCATATCTCTCCAGTTTTTGACGACTACACCTTCTCCCAGATAGGACTTGACCGCATTTTCTGCTTCGTTGATCCGATTCATATCTTTTAGTTTTATTCCGAGATGATCGATGCTTGCGCCCATCGAAAAGAAATTCTGCGCATTCTCAAGCGTTATGTAGGCGTAGTTGAAATCGTATTCGTAAAGCGAACTGAAAAACACCGCCGCGACCATGAAAGTCTTTATCTGCGTTTTCGGTCCGGCAATACCCATTTCGCCTGTTGGAGAGATGATCTTCACCTTGTCGCCGAGATCTATTCCGTAATATTTCGCAAGTTCCACTCCGATTGCTATCCCCGGCAGATTTTCGGGCTTTATCTCCCCTTTTTTACCGCTGAACTCCTGAAGGGACCTGCGTTTTTCAATGATCTCCGGGCATTTGTCCGGATCGACGATACAGTTCATCGAACCTTTCTGGATCTGCTGCGGAAAAAGCATCGCGTTGCCGACAGTTGCAGGATCTACGCCGTTTATCACGAGTCCGTTGAGTTCGTCGCTCACCGAAATTATGACATCTCTTGAAATAACGGGTGTGACACCGGCGATCTCAGGATTTGCCGCAAGTTTAGCCATTTTCGGTACATAATCTTCAAGTTTTCCGCTTTCAGTCGTCACAAGCGCATGAGTCTTAGCACCCAGGACCGTAGCCCGCATCTTGTTCTGAAGACCGTCCATTATCGACTGGACCGCAATAAGGGCCGCAACGCCGATAGCGATACCGAGAATACAGATAAGAGTTATGACGCTCAGGAAGCGCGTTCTTCTCGAATTCCAGAGGTACCGGAGTCCTATAAAAGTTTCAGCTTTCAACTGATTCTCCATCTTTTTCAGGTTGGTCTCCCCTTTCGGCGCAGGCAAAATTCATCGTTGCATGAACGACGAAAACAGGAAACAGAAACGCTGTAAGTATGGTATTGACAACAGGAATGAATGAAACAACAGAAGGGAAAAACGCCGTTTTGACGCTGACTGCCGGATGCATAACAAGCCATTTGGCCTTTTGCATAAAGTTCCAGCGCCTTCTCGAAGTGACAAAATCAAAAATCAGAAGAGCATTCATGAAAAAGCAGAGAACAAAAGCGGTCATCTGCCCTAAAACCGGGATAAAACCGATAAAAAACGCAATAATTCCGAGAGCAAAAACGGCCGCAGTTATCTTCAAAGCCTGCTTTATGTCTTCAACTGCACCTTCAAGCGAAAGGCCGGCATCGTCTTTCGGCTTTCCGAAGTAAACATCTTCTGCAATAATCGAAATAAATGAGTAGAGCGGAGAAACAATGGCGTATGAAACAACAAACGCAAGGTAGAAAAGCAGAACATTCACCACTATTTTGAAAAGCCATGCGCCGCAGACCTTCAGCGCGTGGTAAATTTGAGAAAAGAGTTCGTCGGTAGCCGGCGCTATTTCAAAAAAATCGAGCGTTTTCACCGTCACGAAAGATGAAACCTGATGGTAAAGCAAAATCGAAATGACGAGCATCGCCAGAATCACGCCGATCGAGGCAAAAAACAGTTTTCCGCTTCCGACTATCGCTTTGAAAGCCTGAAGAATCGAGACGCCGCCCTTCATTTCAACAGAAGTTTTCTTAACAAATTCGATAGCCTGATCTTTTTTAGTTTTCTGGACTTCTTCAGGCTCCTTTCCTTCTTCAAAATCCGGCTGGCGCACAAATTCCGGATTTTTCGGTTTCGCCATTTCGGGCTTTTTGTGCGGCGCATGAAGCTCCTGAATCAGTTTTTCAGTCGATTCTTCCGATGCTGATTTCACGTTCGTTTTCTCCAATACCAAATCTTATCTTTATTTCAATTCTCGGCCGGTGAGCTTCCCAGCACTCTTTGAACATATCGGCCCATTCAACTATCGTAACCGAATTTTCAGCCTTCAGATACTCCGGAAAATCGGCAATATAAAGCTCGTCAACCGATGAGATTCTGTAAAAATCCCAGTGATAGACATCGAATTTACCGGAATATTTTTTCATTATAACAAAAGTTGGGCTCGAAACTTTTTTTCTATCGACTCCAAGCGCCTCACACAAAGCTCCAGTAAAAAAAGTCTTTCCAGCTCCGAGGTCTCCGTCGAAAACAATGAGTTCACCGCCATTAAGCGTTGAAGCCAGTTTTTCGGCAACAGCTACGGTTTCGGCCTCGTTTTTCACAAAAAATGTCTCTTTTGCAAAATCCATTTATTTCCCCGTTAATCCTATCATTTCAACAAGTTTTTCAATGTCGTGCATTGTTGCCGAGCAGCGTTTTTCAAGCTCGATTCCAGCCGCTCTGTGCCTGATCACGGCATTAACAGCACCTTCGAAAAGGCCGTGCATAGTGGTTTCTCTGGCAATTATTCCGGTAAGGGCATCTCCGCTTCCGCCGAAAGCGAGAGCCCTGGCTCCTGCCGGAACAATCACCGTTTTTCCGGTATTTCTCACAAAAGTGGCGTGGCTTTTTGCGACAAGAACGTGATTTTTTTCAAGCGGGAACCTTTCGACAAGGCTTATCCACGGCTCGTCCTTTCCTGCCTTAAGGAAACGCCTGATCTCGCCCTGATGCGGCGTGAAAACGACTTTTTTATCTTTTAAGATCTCAACGACTTTTTTGTTTTCCGGCATGATGTCGAACATTCCTGCGTCAACTACGAAAATTCCTTCAAAATCCTTGAAAACCGTGAAATCAAAAGGGATTTCCGAAAGTCCGGGGCCGATTACTACGGCAGAAAACTTGTGAAGTTCTTCCGCGATCTTTTCGTTTTCTATGAGCATTAGCCCCGGCATCCTCCCTGCGATCGAAGGAAGGAATTCTTTCTTGAAAGCAGCCGTCACGAGCCCGCCGCCGCACGCCATGAAAGACTTTGCAGAAATTATCGAAGCGCCTAATTTTTCGACATCGCCGCCAATGACAAGCAGGTGACCGTTTCTGTTTTTGAAGCTATCCAGAGGAACTTTTACATTTACAACCTGCGGATTTTCTTCAACAAAATAGCTGGTTTCCGGTTTTTCGGTCTGAGTTGCAGAAATATGACCGAGAACGATTTTTCCGGCTCTGTCCGAACCGCTTCCGGCAAAAAGACCCGTTTTGTAGTTCCCCATCGTGACAGTGAGATCTGCTTTGACAGCATCACCCAAAACAGCGCCGGTATCGCAATCGAGACCTGTCGGAACATCGATCGAAACGACAAATTTTTTTGTCGGAAGATACGAATTTATGAACTCTACCGCATCTTTGATTTTGCCAGAAATTTCGCTTCTGAGGCCTGTTCCGAGCATTGCGTCGACAAAGAGAACATCGCCTGAAATATCTTTAAAATCAATAAGTTGCACTTTTTGAGGAAGCATACACCTATTCATCCACGCAGAATTCTCAGGAACCTTGTTCTCTTCCTTGAATTCAGCGGTTTCGACTAAAAAAAGCGGCATCTCAGGCATTCTGTCGGACAAAAGACGAAGCAGCGCGAAACCGTCGCCGCCGTTGCCGCCATTACCCGAAAACACGACGATTTTGTCGAATTTCCGCGATGATACGACCTTTTTCACCTCTTCAAAAACGGAAAAAGCAGCGTTTTCCATCAGAATGAGCGACGGTATCCCCGCCTCCATCGCGCTTTTGTCAAAAGCCCTCGAATCAACTGTCTTTCCTGCCGCAACTCTCATTTCCGCCTCCCGAAAAAACATGCTAATTTATATGAATTTAGAAAAACCTTGCAAGAAAACGAGAGTTTTGAGAAATTTTAGCAAAAAAAGCTCCTCAAAAAATCTTGCACAAAACAGCATTTTGTTTAAAATTATTCAAGTTTTCGCTGTGGAGGTCGTGAAATGAAAAAATTCTTTCTGCTTTTTGCACTGATTTTGATTTTTTCGGTTTCAGGCTGCCAGAAAAATGACAAAAAAGGCTGCGAACCTAATCCTTGTGAAGTTAAGGAACATTCAACAGGAGTCTGCGAAGAAGACGGCTGGGGTGGCCAATATTATATCTGCGAATGCGAGGAAAATTATTTCTGGGATCCGCGCAAAGCCGAAAAAAAATGCGTAGATCCGTGTGAAGGTGACCCTTGCAGCATCTCCGGTTCTACAGGCGTCTGCACAGCGTCGGGCTACGATGAATACGAGTGCGAATGCGAATATGGATTCGTCTGGGAAGATGAGGAATTGAAATGCATTGATCTGTGCGATCCCAATCCGTGCGATGATAAGGAACATTCGACAGGCGTTTGTGAAAAAAAAGACAGATCTTATGTCTGTGAATGCGAGGAAAATTATTTCTGGGTCTCATGTTGCGACGACTGGCTGTACTGCAACGAGTGCGTCAACCCGTGTCTCCCGAACAAGTACGAATCCAATCCGTGCGGAAATCCGGAGACTTTAAAAGAATGCATCCCCAAATCGTGGGAAAAATATACCTGTGTCTGCAAAGACGGATTCCGTTGGAACGGAGTAGAGTGCGTTGAACTTAACGAATGCAGTCCCGGAGATTCTGTTCCGTGCAAGGATTCCTCAACAGGCCTTCTCTGGTCGACAAAAATATCTGACTACGGAATGCTGAAACAATGCGGCAACTTCTCCGAAGGGCATTTCTCCAACTGGGAAACTCCTTCGATCGATCAGCTTCGGACACTGATCCGGAACTGTCCGGACACAGAAACAGGGGGAACATGCGAAGTCAGTGATGAGTGCATTGAAGAAAGCTGTTATGATGAAAACTGCAAAGGCTGCAGCCCTGACAACAGCGGCAAATACAGCATAATAGGTGACTACCAGCAGTTTTTGTCAAAATCGACATACAATTCTGAATCATCATGCTTCTGGGCGGTAAACTTCATTAGCGGGGCAATCGAAACCGTCTGTGCTGACGGCACTCCGAAAAATGTCCGCTGCACAAGATGTCTTGAAGACGACCATGAGTGGAACGGGACCAAATGCGTCAAAAAACCGTAAAAGGAGACCGCGAAATGAAAAAACTCTTTCTGCTTTTAGCACTGATTTTGATTTTTTCGGTTCCGGCCTGCGGTGGAAAGAACGAAAATCAAACAACTCCGAAACAAAATGATGCCGATGAAACAGCGGAAACCGCTGATAACGAACAGAACTATGCCGATGAAACGGCGGAAACTGCCGATATTGAGCAAAACGATACCGATAACTGGCAAAACAACAATAATGATGACAACATACATGATGACGATGAAGTGTTGCCGGATCCATGTGAACCAAACCCTTGCGGCGATGATATTCACATGAAATGTGAACCTGAAGATGCAACAAATTACCGCTGTAAATGCGAAACCGCTTACTTATGGGATGGTGAAAAATGTGCCGAACTGCCTGAATGCAGCCCTGAAAGCGGAACTCCGTGTATTGATGCAGAAACCGATCTTGTGTGGTCTGCAAAATCGGAAAAATCAATGGATTGGGGGACGGCTGAGACATACTGTGAGACACTTGATGAAGGTGGATATTCTGACTGGTTTCTTCCAAATTCGTCAGTCCTTTACACTCTTGTTCGGAACTGTGACGATTTTTATAACGGCTGCGAAGCCAATTACGATGGATTCTACAGTAAATTCGGTGAGACTGACGAACTCTGGAGTTCTACTTATATGGCCAGGCGTCCAGAGTTGGGAGTGCCGTCTAGCGCCTACACAATTTCCTTTAGCAGAGGCCGCTACTATGACAGATTGCCGAATAACATTTATAAAGTCCGCTGTGTTAGGATAGAAAGGACAGAAAGAGAGGCTGAGTGCGGCCGGATTCCACAAAACGCAGTTTACAATACGGTTTCAAAAATACAGCAGACATGGAATTTTTCATACTATAGCTGGCAACCTAGCTTGATAAGCCTTTACAGCACAACGGCAAGCACGACAGAATGCAGATTTAAATGTGATAACGGCTACAAATACACAGGCGCTGAATGCAGAACTGTAGATCTGTCTTTCCCGAAATGCAGTCCGTCAAGCGAAACTCCGTGTGTTGATGCCTCAAGCGGATTGATCTGGTCAGCGGCAAAAAAAGAATCGGACAAAATGGATTGGGCAGCTGCTGTTTCATACTGCAACGATTTGAGTGAAGGCGGTTTCGATGACTGGCATCTGCCAACAATCAACGAACTTAGGACGCTTGTCCAAAATTGTGACACAACTGCTTTAGGCGGAGCATGTAAGATAGACGATCCGAATTGTCTCTATTCCGGATGCAACACTGATAACGGCTGCAGTCAGGACGACAGCGGCAAATACAGTAAATTCGGCGATCCCGGCGCATTGTGGTCTTCGTCGGTAATGATGGAAGCTCCATCTTCATCAAATTATGATGATTTTGTCTGGGTTTTAAATTTCAGAACTGCCGAAATCATATATATACTTAAAAAATATAACGACTTTATTTTATACTTGGATCTCCATGTCCGCTGCGTAAGGTGACAATCTCCGCCGTGTAGTGGCACAAATAGTTTCTTGCCTATTAACCAAAATTTTTATTGAAAAATATTTTAAAATATTAATTATAAATTTGTGTTTTCGTCATATAGTTCTTTAATAGCACCGAGGTTTGTGTTGCTTACAAAAGGTAATATTTGTAATTATAAGCCTTTGTTTGCAATCAATATGATGTTTTTGATTGCTTTTGATTGTTGTTGTGATATAATGAACAGACGGTTTTTATGGAGGTAGCAATGTCAACATCGTTTGTTCAGTTCAGAATGGAAGATTCAACCAAAGCGCAGGCACTTCTTGTTTGCGAGCAGTTGGGGATTGATCTTTCCACTTATTTAAGAATGTGCGTCACTCGTCTGGTGCGTGAAAACGGGATCCCTTTTTCGATGAAACTCGAAAAAACGGAAGAGAGCCGCGGTCTTGCCGCGATGAAAGCTGCAAGCAGAATCGCCGAGCAGAACGGAACCAGCGGGATGACTCTCGATGAAATCAACAATGAAATTACCGAAGCAAGAAAATAAACCGCGTTACTATGCCGTGATAGACACCAATGTCATTGTTTCGGCAATGCTGAAATGGCAGTCTCTCCCCGGAAATATTCTGACTCTTGTTTTTGAAGGAGTGGTTGTTCCAGTCTTCAATGATGCAATTATCCGCGAATACCGTGCAGTTTTGAACAGACCAAAGTTCAATCTTACAAAAACTATCATTGATGATTTTGTCGGCAACATCGAAGAAGTCGGTATTTCGATTGAAGCTGAAACGCTTGATGTGGTTTTTACCGATCCTAAAGACAAAATTTTTTATGAAATCACGATGGAGCATAGAAAATCTGACGAAACTTATCTTGTGACGGGTAATATCAAACATTTTCCTGCACAGTGTTTTGTTGTGACCCCGCGAGAAATGCTGGAAATCATCTTGGGATAAGAAATCCTTTCTTGCACAAAATCTCGTTTTCATTAAAATCATTCGATTTTTTGCTGTTTAGGAGGTCAAAATGAAGAAGTTTTTTGTCTTTTTGATGTGTTTAAGTTTGGTTGTTCTGGTTTCCTGCGGCGGCAGTGGGGATTCCGGCGGCGAAGAAGCAGGCGGCGGCAGTGGGGATTCCGGCGGCGAAGAAGCAGGCGGCGGCAGTGGGGATTCCGGCGGCGGTGAAAAAGGCGGAGAAAGCGGATGCACGACGTCAAAGTCAATCGGCACAAATTCGCTGACGACAAAAGATCTTTCCTTGCAGGAACTATACGATTCCTGCGTTACGGAGATGGCCAATGCCCTTTATCCGGGATGTTCGTGGCAGAATGATGAAGAACAAGCAAGAAAACGTATCAGTGAAATAAAAGGTTTAAATATCTTTTTCGGTGATGAATGCAAAGATCCTGATACGGATAAAAAAGTAGAATGTCCCGATTTTATTCTATCCTCTCTATACATTCTGGGCTTAGAAGGTTGCGAAGTTTACAGTATAGATCCTGAATCGGAATGCATTGCACCCTGTGCTGATATTTATTTTTCAGCCACCTATTTTACCCGAAGCCAAAGCGATGTGATCGGACATGAAAGAAAAGTCTATGTCGGAGCCGACAATGACAAAGATAATTTTATAAAAGGAGACGACGGAACGGTGTCGTTCATATCCGATTTCAACCTCGGCGATAAAAACAAAGCGTTTTTTTCATGGTCAGAAAAAGCTGAAGACGGCACTGAAACTGTAAAAAAAGTAACTCTCTCGGCAACAGTTAAACCTGAGTCTGACGATATTGAAGAAGAGTGTTTCTGGACAAGGTGTAGCCATTAAAATTCACAACAACCACTCAGCCAACAGCGTTTCGACTGAATTTCCCGTTTAAAATTTGACTTTTCGGAAATTCTGAGTATGCTATCGCGGTTTTTTGGTTTGGGTCATTTATTTATGGAGATTTGTTATGAAAAGAACATATCAGCCGAGCAAAATTTCGAGAAAAAGAACTCACGGCTTCAGAAAAAGAATGAGAACTGCTGACGGCAGAAACGTCATCAAAGCACGCAGAAAAAAAGGCAGAAAGCTTCTTTCAGTTGCTATATTTGAAAAGTAGTCGGCGAAAATCTTTTGGTTTTTTCTTTTTCCAAACAGGATAAAATCAGAAAAGGTCATGATTATTTCCGGTTAAAAACTTCCGGAAATGTTTTTAAGACCAAACTGCTTGTCTTCAACTTCATGGAATCTGACAGAATGAGACTCGGTCTTATCGTCACGAAAAAAGTCGGTGATTCCGTCACGAGAAACAGAACGAAAAGGTGGATTCGCGAGGTTTTCAGGCTCAACCGCGCCGCGTTCGCAAAACCGCTCGATTTAGTGATAATTCCGAGAAAAAGCGAGTTCACTTTCGAGGATATCAAACGAGATTTCCTCTATTTTGCGGAGAAACTCAATGGCAAAGTTTCTGATATTTCTCGTCAACCTTTATAAAAAATTCCTCTCGCCCTACTTCGGCGGGCAGTGCAGATTTTACCCGACATGTTCGACCTACATGATTCAGGCGATTGAAAAATACGGTGCGGTAAAAGGAGTGATTTTAGGCACTTGGCGTATTCTGCGCTGCAATCCGTTCAATAAAAACTGCGGTTACGACCCTTTGAAATAGGAGTAAAAAATGAACAAAAATTTCATAATCGCAATGATCCTTTCCGTTGCAGTAATGTTTATATGGAGCGAATTTTTCGCCCCGAAACCTGACCCGGACGCTGTGAAAAAACAGCAGCATGAACAGGCGGAACAGGCTGAAAAAACGGCTGACGGTGCACCTAAAAACATAATCGTCACCGAAAAACCGGCTGCAAACGCGGGTATTACAACAGCACAGCTTTCGGCAGACAAAACCAACCCTGAAAAAACTGGAAGTATTGCAAACGAAGCGCTGGAGCTCACCTTCTCGACTTCGGGCGGAAAAGTCACTAAATCGCTCATCACCGAAGAGAGATACAAGTCAAAGGAAGTCGATCTTTCGGTCGGTTTGGCTCAGGGGGCGTACTTTCCGGCGATGAGCTCGGTTTTCGGAGAAGAACCCGCTTACGAACTCGCTTCGCAGAGTGCCGGTTCCGTTACTTTTGTCTATGAAAATCAGGGTGTTACCGAGCAGAAAACAATAACTTTGAAGGACAATTTCAATATCACGGTTGCAAAAACGATAGTCAACAACGGCGAAAACGCAGTCGAATGGACTCCGGCGGTTTCTTTCGATTCGCAGTTCGAAAACTCCGACATTCTTTCGTCCTACAACAAAAAATTCAAAATCGTCGCCCAGAATTCCGACGGAAAGTTCGACGAACTCGAAGACAGCGGCGACATCAAGGACTTTTTCGAAGCAGGAGATTCGGTAAACTGGATAGGAGTGAACTACGGATACTTTATTTTTGCAGTGATCTCGCCGGCAAACAGGCTTCACGCTGCGGCTGAGATCGATTCCAAGAAAAATCTTTCGCGCTTCACCGCAACGGCAGAAAAAATCATCGTAAATCCGGGTGAAAGCGTAACGAAAGAGTTTTCGGTATATTACGGCACGAAAGAGCGCGAACTGCTGAAACAGAAAGAACTCGGCCTTGAAAAAACCATCACTTTCGGCTGGACTTCGTTCCTCGCAGAGCCGCTTCTTCTCGCGCTCAACTTCTTCTACGGCTTCCTCGGGAACTACGGTCTTGCGATAATCCTTCTCACGATCGTCGTAAAACTCCTTCTGTGGCCGCTTTCGAATGCAAGTTACAAGTCGATGAACAAAATGAAGGCGCTTCAGCCCAAACTGAAAGAACTTCAGGAAAAATACAAGGATGACAAGGAGACGCTCAACAAAGAGACGATGCTTCTCTACCAGAAAGAGAACATCAATCCGCTCGGCGGCTGCCTTCCGATGTTCATCCAGATGCCGGTTTACATCGCGCTTTACTACATGATCCAGAATGCAGTCGAGCTCTTTAACGCGCCCTTCCTGCCGTTCTGGCTCACCGACCTTTCCGAAAAAGACCCCTACTACATCATCCCGATCTCACTCGGTGTCATGATGCTTCTCCAGACAAAGTTCACACCGCAGACCGGCGACAACAAGCAGGCGAAAATCATGATGTACACCATGCCGATAGTTTTCACCTGGATTTCGCTCATGCTTCCGAGCGGAATGACACTTTACTGGTTCGTCAACACGCTTCTCGGTATCGCGCAGCAGTTCTACATCAACAAAAAATACAAGAACGCGTAACTTTTTGTAAAAATCCTTTACATTTTATTTTTTTGATTCCGAAAACTTAAAATTTTTTGCCTTTTTCCCGATTTAAGCCGTTTTTTTCGATGATGGCACGCCTTTTGCTTAATCTCCGCGCCTTTTGTTTTTTTAAGTTGATTATTGACCTTATATTTTTTTGGAGGAATTAAAATGACAGCACGTGAAATTAAACCTGCTGACGGCAAAATGTTGGTTTTCTTTGTTGGTATGGGTGCAATCACATCCACAGTTCTCACCGGTATCTTCAACATCAGAAAAGGACTTCACAAACCGATCGGCTCTCTCACCCAGATGGGACACATCAGACTTGGCAAAAGAACGGAAAACCGCTCTCCGCTCATTAAGGAATTCGTTCCGCTTGCAGACATCAACGACCTTGAATTCGCAGGCTGGGATATTTTCACAGACAATATGTACGAATCGGCTAAACACGCAGCAGTAGTACGCTCGGAAGACCTTGAACCGGTCAAAGACGAAATGCTCGCGATCAAACCGATGAAGGCTGTTTTCAACCACGAATGGGTCAAGAAACTTGATGGCCCGAACGTAAAAACCGGCAAAAACTACATGGATCTCGCTCATCAGCTTATGGACGACATCAAAAACACGATGAAGGAAAAAGGCTGCTCAAGAGCTGTCATGGTTTGGAACGCATCTACCGAAGCTTACCACAAACCGTGCGAAATCCACAACACGCTTGCTGATTTCGAAAAGGCTATGGAAGACGGTTTCCATCCTGAAGTTGCTCCGAGCCAGGTTTACGCTTATGCAGCACTCAGCATGGGCCTTCCCTACATCAACGGTTCGCCGAACTGCACAGTTGACAACAGAGCGATCCAGGAACTCGCAAACAAGATGAAGATGCCTATCGCAGGAAAAGACTGGAAGACCGGTCAGACCCTGATGAAGACGATAATCGGACCCGGACTCAAACTCAGAATGCTCGGCCTCAACGGCTGGTTCTCGACCAACATCCTCGGAAACCGCGACGGCGAAGTTCTTGACGATCCGGCTAACTTCAAAAGCAAAGAGGTTTCGAAACTTTCCGTTCTCGACACCATTCTTGACGCTAAAAACTATCCGGAACTTTACGGCAACTACTACCACAAAGTCCGCATCAACTACTATCCGCCGAGAGGAGACGACAAGGAAGCATGGGACAACATCGATATTTTCGGATGGCTCAACATGCCGATGCAGATCAAAGTAAACTTCCTCTGCCGCGACTCCATCCTTGCAGCTCCGGTCGTTCTTGACACACTTCTCTTCATCGACCTTGCAAGAAGAGCTGGAATGTACGGAATCCAGGAATGGATGAGCTTCTACTTCAAATCCCCGATGGTTGCTGAAGGCCTCTATCCGGAGCACGATGTTTTCATCCAGCACACCAAACTCAAAAACACTCTCAGATACATGATGGGCGAAGAGCTTATCACGCATCTCGGCAACGAATACTACGACTACTCGAAAGAAGATTAGTTTTTAAAACACTTCTGATTTTAAAAACGGGGGCTGCGGCTCCCGTTTTTTTTGCTAATACACGGATATTTTTCAAAAAAAGCAAAAAAGCTCTTGATTTTTTATTTTTTTCGCCTATAATACTGCGGTTTTTTTAAAGTTGGCAAAAATTTTTGAACAAAAATGGCTTTATATTTTAACGTTTTGATGGAGAAAAAGATGAAAAGAGTATGCCTGATTTTTGTAGTTTTTGTAGCAATGTTCCTCACTGTTGCCTGCGACGGAAACACCAAACTTGAAGATCTTCTGGACACAGATGTAAATGACACTGAAGCAGCGGATACCGAAGCAACCGATCCTGCTGACACAGCTAACACTGACGTAAACGACACTGACGTAAATGACACCGACGTCAACGACACAGATGTCAACGACACTGACGTAAACGACACAGATGTCAACGATACTGATGTAAATGACACCGACGTAAATGACACTGACGTAAACGACACCGATGTAAACGACACAGATGTCAACGATACCGACGTCAACGACACAGATCCGACCGATCCTACGACTGAGCCGACGACTGAGCCGACAACTGAGCCGACAACCGATCCTACGACTGAGCCGACAACTGAGCCGACAACTGAGCCGACGACTGAGCCGACGACTGATCCTACAACTGAGCCGACGACTGATCCTACAACTGAGCCGACGACTGATCCTACAACTGAGCCGACGACCGATCCGACCGAGCCTACCGTAGTTGAACCGTGCAACCCGAACCAGTGTCTCAGCCTTGAAAATTCGGACGGCGTATGCACTCCTGAAGGCGATTCATTCACATGCGGCTGCAACGAAGGTTATCTGTGGTATGAAGACGACTGCAAAAAAGTCGTAACCCAGAGTTTCTGCGCAACACTTGCACAGGTTCTCGGCTTCGAAGGAACTCTTGCAGAACTTGTCGAAGCGGTATGCCACTGCTTCTCGGCTGACCAGTGCGTTATCGAAGTAGAAATAGAAATCGAACTTTAATCCGATCCCATTTTTTAATTTCACCTCATCATCTTGACATATCTTTTTTTGGCTGTAATTCTTAGCCGTTACTGAATTTTCAGGAGGCTGCCATGGAATCCGAAGAAAAAAAATACACTCAGGGTGAAGAATTTCTTAATGCTTTCAGTCATGCGTTCGGCGCGCTTTTCGCAATTTATGCAATGGTAATGCTGGCTTACAAATCAAGCACTTCCATGCAGAGCGCTACAACTGCGATCTACAGCGCAATGCTTTTCATCTCGTTCCAGTCATCGACCTGCTACCACGCTATGACCAATGAAACCGCGAAAAAAGTCTTCAGGCGCATCGACCACAGCGCGATTTACCTTCTGATTGCAGGGACTTACACACCAATGCTGATGCTCGTGCTCGATATCCCCTATTCGATCATTTTTCTCGTAATGATCTGGTATTTAGCACTCACCGGAATCGTTTTTTCCTGCCTCACGCTCAAATTCAAGCGCCTTTCGACAGGTTTATATGTCCTCATGGGCTGGCTTTCCGTATTCATGCTCTACTCGATGTGGACGAAAGGGCTTTACACCACGATGATCTACCTGATTTCCGGCGGCCTCGTCTACACTGCGGGAAGCTATTTCTACCTCTCGAAACGCAAATATTTTCACGGTATCTGGCACTTTTTCGTCCTTTTCGGAGCGATCCTGCACTATCTCGCGGTAGTATCACTGCTCTGATTTCAAAATTCACCTTTCTGAGCCGCTCAAATCCTTGATTTTTCGGCAATTATTTGTATAAAAACCGCGCCTTGTTTGCAGGAGGTTTTATGAGCAGAAAACTTCAGACGCTGGAAGATCAGTATAATTCAAACCCGAATCTTCCGAATTTGATTGAATATCTCGAAGAGTGCAAGCGCGAATCGGAATGGCAGACGATCATCAAAGTAACCGAGATAAGAAGCGGCTCAGAAACCCCTGAAGTCCACTTCTACCGCGGACTTGCGCTCATAAACCTCGGCAAAAAGAAAGAGGGTGTCAAAGAGCTCCGCGCCGTTATCGCTGCCAATCCCAACCACTTTGCAGCAAAAAAGGAACTTGAAAAATATGCCGAAGACAACGATGTGAAAACTGCCGACGAGCTCCAGGAAAAAAAGGTCCGCGACATCGTTATCGTAAAGCCGGCACTTGAGACGAACGAGCACTACAACAGGCTGAAACTCAGGAATTTTTTCATAGTCGTAGCAGCTGTTGCAATAATCATCGCGGTCCTTTACTTCGCTTTGAAGGAAAATCCGGCGAAAAAATATGAAGAAATGCTCGAAGATCCGCTTGCAAGCTTCACTTCGCTCTCATTTGCAGACTATTCGGCTGCGGTGCGAGAACTCAAACTCGCCGATATCCGCGAAGGAATGGGCGACAACATCAAAAAGTCGATCCTCTGGACTTACGCTCTCGGAATACTCGATTTCCACATAACTTCCGACTTCGAAGACAGCGATATCCCGCAGTTCCAGATCTATTCGACTCTCGTTTCGGATAAAGGAAAAGAACTGACTCAGCTTGTTGATTCGATAGAAAACCGCGTTCCGCCGGTCGATACCGAATATTTTCACAAACTCGATTTTGAATATCCGGCAACCAGGCAGAAAATAGCGGTCCTCGAACTCGATATCCCCGAAAAAATCGAAAAATCGAACCTCAGAGAAAGTTTTTACACCGCCCTCATGCTTTTCAGGCAGGATAAATTTCAGGCTGCGGAAGAGCTCAACAACAGAATTCTCGGATCATTTCCGCACTACGAACTTTCGCAGAAATTAACGGTGATGATAACTTCCAAAGCGGCTATGCTAGCGGAAAAAGAGCTGGAAAACGCCTCTCGCTATATCGCGATCCTCGACAACTGGAAAAATCTGAGTCAGGAAAGATACTTCTTCGGCGAAGCAAAGATCCTTCTCGGAGAGGCTTTGAAAGATGAAAAAATTGTCGCAGACGGCTTCTATTCAGTCTGCCCCGGGCGCACTTTCTGTCGCGATATCGCACGTGATTTCATTAAGAAAAATCCGAACGAAGCCTACCGCATGGCGCTTTACATGAAAGAAAAGAAGGATTCTGCACGCGACGGCGAAGATATAAAACTCGTTCTCGAGGCGAGTCTTGCCAACAGCGATTACAGCAACTGCTACTTCGCATATCACGAACTCCAGCAGTTCTTTCCCGAGAGCGTTGACAGCAATATTTTTGCGGCCGGAGCCCTCTGCAGCGAGAAAAACGGCTACTTCGAAGAGGCGGTCGCGGCTTACGAGCAGATAAACGAAAAGGAGAAAAACGACAATGTCACGGCGAAGATCCTGAGCATGAAATACCGCCTTACGAACGAGGATCTTTACCTCAACCAGCTCAAAGGACTTGTTGACAAAAATCCCGAAAATTTAGAGATGCTTTACGCATTTTTCGACGTTCTTTCGCACAAAAACGACATTCCCGAAGTCATAAAACTGCTTGAAAAGATCTATTCGCTTGAAAAAGACGAAAACAAAATGGCGGTCATCGACGAGTTTCTGAAATTCGGCGCGGTTTATCAGGCTGTAAAAACGCTTGAAAAGCTGAACACGAAGGAAGCACGGGCGAAACTCAACGAAATTTACAACAGATATATGCTTTTTGACAAGGCCGATTCCTATCTTGAGCTCGGCAAAAACAACGACCCGCTCTGGATCTTCCTCAGAGAGCAGATCAAAATGAAAGAAGCAGGAGAACTTGAAATAGTTTCGAAGGAAACCGACAAAATGATGGGAACAATGCAGCGCTGCGAGCCTGCACTGCTCTATCTCAAAGCCGAAGTTTACCGCAGTCAGGGCGACAAACAGCGCACATTCGCCACGATAGACGCTATGATCGAGTGTAACAGATTCTACCTTCCGGCACTCGCTTTCGCTTCGGAGATCACCTACTACCAGGGCGATCTCACCAAGGCGAAAAACGGTTTGCAGTATATTCTCGAAAACGAGAAATTTCTCTCTCCAGGAGAGCTTATCATGCACAACTACCTGATCCTTCTCAGCGCCGAGATCATGGTCAACGAAGGTCAGGAAAACAAAATCATCGCATATCTGCAGAAGAACCTCGACAAAAAGCGCCCGATGGGCTCGCGTGAAGTCGAAATAATCACAGACATAACGGAAAAGCTCAAAGAGTCGAAGCAGAAAGTTTTAAGACAATTTTTGATGAGAAACTATAAATTTTCAGTTCCTTTTAACGCAAGATGATCGGAGGAATCATGCTTTACGAACACAAGAAAATAGAGCCGAAATGGCAGAAAAAGTGGAGAGAATCAGGGATTTTTGAATACAAAGGTGCGGCTGATCCGCGTCCGAAATACTATATGCTCGAGATGTTCCCCTACCCGTCGGGCAGACTTCACATGGGACACGTCAGGAACTATTCGATAGGCGATGTCGTCGCGAGATACTACTTCAGAAAAGGGTTCAACGTCCTTCATCCGATAGGCTGGGACTCGTTCGGACTTCCCGCTGAGAACGCCGCGATCGAAAACAAGATCCCGCCGGCAAAGTGGACTTACGCTAACATCGATAACATGCGCGAACGTTTCCATCAGCTCGGCTTCAGCTACGACTGGAGCCGTGAAACCGCGACATGCAGGCCGGAATATTACCGCTGGGAACAGAAATTCTTCATCGAAATGTTCAACCGCGGCCTTGTCTACAAAAAGAACAGTGAGGTCAACTGGTGCCCGAAATGCAACACCGTCCTTGCCAACGAGCAGGTCGAAAACGGCATCTGCTGGCGTCACGGCTGTCCGGTCGAAAAACGCAAAATCGAACAGTGGTATTTCAAAATCACCGACTATGCGCAGGAACTTCTCGACTGCCTGGACGAGCTCAAAGGCTGGCCCGACAACGTAAAAGAGATGCAGCGCAACTGGATCGGAAGAAGCGAAGGAACATATATCGACTTCAAATTCGCCGACAGCGACGAAACGGCGACTGTCTTTACGACACGTCCCGACACGCTCATGGGTGTAACTTTCGTCAGTATGGCGGTCGAGCACGAGTTCACGGCGAAATTTCTTGAGGATGCTCCCAACCGCGCCGAGATGCAGGCATTTATCGATGAAGTCAAACGTCTGCACCTTGAGACACGCGATGAAAACTACGAAAAGAAAGGCTTCTTCACGGGCAAATATCTGATCCACCCGCTCACCGGCGAGAAAGTTCCGCTTTATTTCGCGAACTTCGTCCTTGCGGGCTACGGAACTGGAATCGTCATGGCGGTTCCGGCTCACGACCAGCGCGATTTCGACTTTGCAAAGAAGTACGGACTTCCAGTAAAAATCGTTATCCAGCCTGAAGACAAAGCTCTTGAAGAACCGCTTGCAGAGGCTTACACCGAGCCCGGCGTCCTCGTCAACAGCGGCATTTTCGACGGCACAAAATCGACTGATGCCAAAAAGAAGATCAGCGATTATGTCATCAAAGAGGGAAAAGGAAGAATCGGCGTCAACTACAGGCTTCGCGACTGGGGCATCAGCCGTCAGAGATACTGGGGAACACCGATCCCGATGATAAACTGCCCGAAATGCGGCACGGTTCCCGAAAAAATCGAGAATCTTCCTGTCAGACTTCCCGAAAACGTCGAATTTACAGGCGTTACAAGTCCGCTCAAGGATATGCCCGAATTTTACGAGACGACTTGCCCGATCTGCGGCGGCAAGGCGACAAGAGAGACAGACACTATGGATACTTTCGTCGAAAGTTCGTGGTATCACATGAGATACTGCGATCCGAAGAGCTCTAACGTTCCCTTCTCACGCAAGGAAGTCGACCACGCGATGCCGGTTGACCAGTACATCGGCGGAGTAGAACACGCCGTAATGCACCTGCTCTACACACGTTTCTTCACGAAAGTGTTAGCAGATTTGGGCTATATCGGATTCCGTGAGCCGGTTAAGAACCTCCTTACGCAGGGCATGGTCTGCATGGAATCTTACTCCAACGATTCCGGCTATTTATACCCTGACGAAGTTTACAAGAAAGACGGGAAATACTACACGATCTCCGACGATTCTCCCGTAAACGTCGGCAGAGTCGAAAAAATGAGCAAATCAAAGAAAAACGTCGTCGATCCGCTCGTCCTCATCGACAAATACGGCGCAGACACTGCAAGACTTTTCGTCCTCTTCGCGGCTCCGCCCGAGAAAGACCTCGAATGGTCTGAAGAAGGCGTCGAAGGCTGCAGCAGATTCCTCACAAGGATCTGGAACATCGTCACAGCGAACGAAGATATCATCAGAAATTTCGCTGACCCAGAAAATGTTGAAGGTGCCGGCAAGGAACTCTGGGCTAAAACCCATGAAACCATCAAAAAAGTCGGAGACGAAATCGAAAGATTCCACTTCAATACCGCGATCAGCGCGATCATGGAACTTGTCAACGCGGCATACAAACTTAAGCCTGAAACAGACACCGAAAAAGCAGTTCTCGCTCAGGCACTCCGCTCGATAATACTCCTTCTCAACCCGTTTGCACCGCACATCACCGAAGAACTCGCCGAGATCTGCGGCATGAAGGAAATCGCCGAAACACCGTTCCCCAAACTCGATGAAAAAGCGCTCGTCAAAGACGAGATCCTCGTCGTAGTCCAGGTAAACGGCAAACTCCGCGACAAAATGAACTTCCCCGCAAACGTCACCGCAGCCGAAGTTGAAGCAGCAGTCAGGGCGAAAGACTACTCCAAATTCCTCAAATCGGGTGAGATCAAAAAAGTCGTCTACATCCCCGGCAAACTCGTGAATGTGGTAGGATAAAATTCCTGCAAAAATGCTCTGCCAATAAAACTTCCGATTTTCGTTTGTTTTCCTTGCATTGAATATTTTTTCTACTATAAACAACTGATTTTTTGTTTTCTTATAAATTTAAGAGAGGGAACTATGAACAAGACTCCGTTATTTGAAAGACACGTAGCAATGGGCGCTACAATGGCTGAATTCGGCGGATGGGATATGCCGCTGTGGTATAAAACCGGTCAGACTGCCGAGCATAAGGCGACGCGTGAAAACTGCGGCCTTTTCGACATCTGCCACATGGGTGAATACATCATCACCGGAAAGGATTCCTTCGCTTTCTGGCAGAAAATGCTCACCAACGATGTAAGAGCGATCGAGGACGGTCAGGCACAGTACAACTTCATGCTCAACGAGAAAGGCTGCGTAATCGATGACTGTATCGTTTACCGCTTCAACGAAGAAAAATGGATGCTCGTCGTCAACGCAGGAACGCAGGACAGCGACTTCGAATGGCTGAAAAAGAACGCTCTTCCGGATATGCAGCTTGAAAACATCAGCGCAAATACCTGCAAACTCGACCTTCAGGGCCCGAACGCGCCTAAACTTATAGCAGAGATCGCAGGAAGAGAAGCGATCGAAGGACTTAAATTCTTCCGCTTCGTTGACAATGTAAACCTTGACGGAATCAAAGTCCTCCTCAGCAGAACAGGCTACACGGGCGAGATCGGTTTTGAGATCTACTGCGACATTAAAGAGACCGTAAAACTTTGGGATCTTCTTCTTGCAAGAGGCGAAAAATACGGGATCATGCCGGCAGGACTCGGCGCAAGAGACACGCTCAGACTTGAAGCAGGCCTTCCTCTTTCGGGTCACGAAGTACGTCCGGACGTAGTTGCTGCAGGAACTCCGTGGGAATTCGCAATCAGCTACGAACACGATTTCATCGGCAAAGAGCCGCTTATGGCTGCCAAAGGAACGATCTTCGCTTACGCGATCACAGTCGAAGGCAAAAGAAAACCGGGCGACCACTCAAAAGTTATCTACAAAGGCGAAGAGATCGGCGTTCTCACTTCGGAGATCATGGCAGTTTCGCTCGGAATGGTTCCGGCCGGCTTCATCAGAGTCAACAAGGAACTTGCGATCGATGAAGAGATCGAGCTTCTTAACGAAAAAGGCAAAACTTTCAAGGCTTTTGTCAAGGCAAATCCGCTTGTAAAGGGCACTTCAAGAAAGAAAATGGCTTCAATGTTATAACTTTTTAATAACTTTTTTTCAGGAGAAAATCATGTCAAATTACAATGTTCCTTCCGAACTCAGGTATTCGAGAACACACGAATGGGTTATGGATCTCGGCAACAAAAGATACCGCCTTGGTATCACCGATTTCGCTGCACAGCATGCCGGCGACATCACCTACGTTGAACTTCCGGAAACCGAAACCGTTATCGACAAAGACGGCGTTGACTGCACGATCGAGACTGTAAAAAGCTCCGAAGACATCTGCAACCAGATCACCGGAACCGTTATCGCAGTAAACGATATGCTTGAAGACAGCCCCGAAACTGTAAGCAGCGACTGCTACGGAGACGGCTGGCTTTATGAAGTAGAAGCTGAGAACGACGAGGATTTCAGCTCGCTTATGACAGCTGAAGAATACGAAGAATTCCTTGCAACTCAGGAAGACTAAGTGTTTCAGAGGATTTTTGATTCGGGGGAGCGTTTTCGTTCCCCTTTTTTTATTAAAAACTTGAGAGGTAAAAAATGAGATACCTTCCGATAACGGATAAAGAAAGGAAAGAGATGCTCGACAAAATCGGCGTAAAGTCGGTTTCCGACCTCTTCTCCCCGCTTCCGCAGAACGTTCTCCTCAAAAAAGAGCTGAACATCCCCTCTGCTAAAAGCGAACCCGAACTTGAAAAAATCATGGACGAACTCGGCAAGGAAAATACCGGCGCAAACATGCTTTCCTTCCTCGGCGGCGGCTGCTACAAACACCACTGCCCCGCTCTCGTTGACCAGATGATCTCGAGAAGCGAGTTCTACACTTCCTACACTCCGTACCAGCCCGAAGTCAGCCAGGGAACGCTTCAGGCTATATTCGAGTTCCAGACGATGATCGCTAACCTTTTCAAAATGGATGTCGCGAACGCTTCGATGTATGACGGCGCGACCGCTGCGGCTGAAGCAGTCCTTATGTCGCACAAAATCCAGACGAAAAGACACAAAGTCCTCATTGCTTCAACAGTCAACCCGCAGTACATCCAGACGATCAGGACCTACACCGGCTTCGTTGTAGATTCGATCGACCTTCTTGAAATGGATGCCGCTACTGGCTGCGTTGCGGAAAAGGAACTTGCAAAAATCGACGAAGACACGATCTGCGTAGTTTTCCAGTATCCGAACTACTTCGGCATGATCGAAAACATCCGCAAGATCTCCGAAGTCACGCATGAAAAGGGCGCATTGCTCATTCCGGTTATCACCGAAACAACGGCTCTCGGAATCCTTGCGACTCCCGGCGACATCGACGCTGACATCGCTGTCGGTGACGGTCAGGCACTCGGAATCCCGGTAAACTTCGGCGGCCCCGGCGTAGGTCTTTTCACCTGCAAGGAAAAATACATGAGAAAGATGCCCGGCAGACTTATCGGCCAGACAGTCGACAAGAACGGCAACCGCTGCTTCGTTCTCACACTTTCGGCCCGCGAACAGCACATCAAACGCGAAAAAGCGACCTCGAACATCTGCTCCAACCAGGGACTTATGGCGACGGCGGCTTCTATTTACCTCGCTACGATGGGCAAACAGGGCATGAAGGAAGTCGCGCTCATGAACCTCAAACGCGCAGACTACCTCAAGAACAAAATCGAGAAGGAAACTCCGTGCAAAGTCGCTTTCAAAGGAAGCAACTACAACGAATTCACGATCCTCACCCCCGGCTGCGCTTGCTGCGCACTCAAAGCACTCGCTGAGAAAGGGATCCTAGGCGGAATCCACGCGAAAAAATACTACCCCGAACTTGAAAACGCGGTCATCGTCAACACGACAGAGATCCACAGCTACGAAGAGCTTGACAAGTTCGTTGCGGCACTCAAAGAAGTTACAGGAGGTGCAAAATGAGTTACCCCGGAATGAAAGACCTCAAACTTAAAGAATCGGTCATTTTTGAAAGAAGCCGCGAAGGAAGACGCGGATATTCGCTTCCCGAAGAAGACCTCAAAGGCGCTGAAAACATACTTCCGGCAGAGCTCCGCAGAGACGATCTTGACCTTCCGGAACTCAGCGAAGTCGATGTCGTCCGCCACTACACGAGACTTTCGACTTACAACTACAGCCTTGACCACGGTTTCTATCCGCTCGGCAGCTGCACGATGAAGTATAACCCGAAGATCAACGAAAAACTTGTCAGAAACCCGCAGTTCACCGAGCTTCACCCCGAAACTCCGGCTCCTTACGCGCAGGGAACTCTCAAGATCATGTTCGAAATGCAGAGAATGCTCGCTGAGATCGGCGGCTTTGCAGCATGCACGCTCAATCCGGCAGCAGGCGCACACGGCGAATACACCGGTATCGGCATAATCAGAAGCTACTTCGACAAGATGGGCGACAAAAAACGCAAAAAAATAATCATCCCCGACAGCGCGCACGGCACCAACCCCGCAAGCTGCGCACTCAACGGATTTGAAGTTGTCGTCCTTCAGAGCGACGAACACGGAAAAGTAAACCTTGACACGCTCAGATCGCTCCTCACAGACGAAGTTGCCGGCATCATGCTCACCAACCCGAACACGCTCGGCGTTTTCGAAAGCGACATTCTTGAAATCACGAAAATGGTCCACGACGCAGGCGGCCTTGTTTACGGCGACGGTGCGAACATGAACGCACTTCTCGGTGTCGCAAGACCAGGTGACATGGGTATCGACGTCCTTCACTACAACCTTCACAAAACCTTCTCCACGCCTCACGGCGGCGGCGGCCCCGGTGCAGGTCCTGTAGGCGTATGCCAGAAACTTGTCGAATTCCTTCCGAACCCGTTCGTAGTCGAAAAAGACGGCCTTTACACCTTCAACGACTCCGACAACTCGATGGGAAGAGTCCGCTCATTCTACGGAAACATGGGCGTAACGCTCAAAGCGTTCATCTATATCCTTGAATACGGCAAGGAACACCTCGGCGAGACCGCGAAAAACGCAGTTCTCAACGCGAACTACATCAAAGCGTGCCTTCGTGACTACTATCACCTCAAATACAAATCAGACACGCTCCACGAAGTCGTTTTTGACGATTCCGAAATGCCGAACCACATCACGACGATGGATATCGCAAAAGCTCTCATCGACCGCGGCTACCATCCGCCGACAGTCTACTTCCCGCTCATCGTTCACGGCGCACTTATGATCGAGCCGACCGAAAGCGAAAGCAAAGAGACTCTCGACGAGTTCATCGAAGCCATGATCGACATCGCCGAAACCGCAAAAACCAATCCCGAAAACATCCTCAACGCTCCGCTGAACACTGCTATCAGCCGCCCGGACGAAACCCTGGCAGCAAGAAAACCTGTGCTCAAGTGGCAACATTAACTTCAAAGGGCGGCCTTCGGGCCGCCTTTTGCGACTTCCGCTTCAATGAAACATAAAGCATTCATTTCAAAATTCAAAAAAACAGCAATATTAGTATATTACGAACTTTTTCAGCTCAAAAATTAAAAAAATTTTGCTTTATAAAACTAAATACAGAAAATTTCAACGAGCACTTTTGTTCTGTTTATTTTTTTAATTTTAAGGAGACTACAATGAGAACTTTGGAAAGCATTCAGGAAGAGATCAAAAACCTTGATGGAACTGTCGATTTATTGGAGATGACAAAAGCCACAAATACTTCAAAAGAGGTCAAACATTTACCTGAAATTCTTGAAGATGAGGAGCAAATAAAATACCTTACCTCTGGTTTTATGAGCGGAACTACATGGCTCATTGTATGTACTCAAAAACGTATCATTTTATTGGACTATGGTATGTTTTTCGGAGTAAAGCAATCAGAAATGGCATTAGACAAAATAAACTCTGTTTCTTACAAAATAGGACTTTTTTTCGGTTCGATTGAAATTTGGCATGGTGGTGCAAAAATGATAATTGAGAATTGTCCTAAACCAACAGTCAAACATTTTGTGGATGCAGTCAATCTCGCAATAAAAGAATTGAAAAACACAGAGACTTCTGAAGCGAAAGCATCCAATCAAGATGATACTATTGCAAAACTTGAAAAACTTGCTGCACTTAAAGAAAAAGGAATCCTTACAGAAGAAGAATTTGCTCAGCAAAAAGCAAAAATCCTTGCAGAATAATTGTAAAAATAACTTTTTCCGAACCAGTCATAGTCGAAAAAGACGGCCTTTACACCTTAACGACTACTTTACTTCAACTGGAAAATCAAAGTCTCGCTTTTCCCAAAAAATTGAGTATAATAAGTTGTTTTTTGCAGGGAGGTGCGGAAATGCTGTCAGTAAAAGGATATTTTGACGGTGAAAATTATGTAACCGAAGGTGATGTTGCCGTAAAAACAAATCAGCGGGTTATAATAACTTTTCTTGATGAATTCGTGCATCCGAAACGGGATCTCAAAAAATTTGTCGGAAAAATAAGCGAATCCGATTCCGATTTAATAGAACAGGCTGTTTCTGACGGTCGAAAGGTGGATTCCGATGAATGGTAAACTCGTCGATACAAACAT
>JAGCUA010000059.1 GCA_017963125.1 bacterium | reverse complement strand
TACGAAAAAATGCTAACGATGTATAACGACACTCTTCAGGGGAAGGCGCGTTATCTCGGCATCATCATGGGTGCGACACCGCAGGCGGTCGATGACAGAAGACGCGGAGTCTACAGCTATGAAGCGCTCCGTTCACGCCTTGCCGAAGGAAAATTCTCGAAGGAAGGTGCGCGCGATCTGCTTGCTCCGGTGATAAGGCTTGAGCCTCTCACGGCCGAAGAGATGCTCGTTCTCTGCGAAAAGCTGGCCGATATGCACGCCGGTCTTTACGGATATCAGCGGAAGATCGCTCTTGACGACCTCACCGCTTTCATCAAACTCGAATACGGCAGGATCGGGGCAGACCAGAACATCACGCCGCGCGAAGTGATAAGGGATTTCATCGAACTGCTCGATCTCATGTATCAGAACCCGAAAATGAATATGGCGGAACTGCTGCAGTCGGATGATTTCACGTACACGAAATCAGAGGCGGTCTCGGACGAAGCCGGCGAGGATTTCGCGGAGTTCACGATATGAACGCAACAATTTGAAATTATTAAAAAAAAACGGAATGCTTATTGCTTAAAGTTTTTTGTTTTTTATTGCTTATTTTTATGGAGAGAAAAAATGAAAAAAGTTTTGATTTCGGTCGCAATGTTGCTTGCAGCAGCAACACTTTTTGCTGAAACTATGACGTGTGAATCAGAAGAAGGGACCTGCGTCTATGAATTTGACGGGACACTATTTCATGAATACTGCACCTGTGACGGTGGCAGTTATGACAAGATCAACAATCATTCAAATTCAGCGGCTATGCCGACAGAGTTGGAATGCTCTCGGAACACTGACGCCGATGTGTATTGCAAAACAGATACCTTCTCCTGTGAAAACGACGCAGGAAGATGCAGTATCGACCATAACGGCGAATATCTTTGCAGCTGCTGGGGGGTATATTCAGCAAACGGCGCAGTGGAAGGAGCATACACCGGAACTGCGGAATTCAGTGAAGAATCATGCAGGAACAAAATTGTAGAATTGTGCGGAACAGAACCTGCAACGTTAAGAGATGTCTGCAAGGATACGGATATTTTCAATGAATGTGTCAATTACATAAAACCTGTCGAAACCTGCTACGGACGCTGGTCTAATGAATATATTGAAGGTATTGAAGATATGGAAAATGAAGATATTCTTGATCTTCTTGCATACGGCAACCACATTAGCTCTGCAATTTCTGGTTGTTGTCAGTGGGGTGAAGATGATGACATAAAAGAATGGCGAACCAAGTGGGAATGTCTTGACAGCTGCACAGACGAAGACTGCTGCCAAACCTGCGAGCTTTACATTCATCTTGACGATACCGCTGAAGATGGCAGTGACAAAGATGCTGACGCGGCAAATACAGAAGTTCCTACCGACGGTGCAGCCCCGGAAGACACTGCTGACGGCGATTCCTCAGTTCCTGCTGAAAAAGAAGAAAGCAAATCAGACGGCTGCTCAGTGCTGTTTATCTAATATCAAATATTCCGAATAGAAATTTCACCTACACAAAATCGGAAGCCGTTTCCGACCAGACCGAGGAAGATTTTCGCAGAGTTCACGATCTAAAATCAGCAGTTATGGGGGTAAAAAATGCAAAAAAGTAAAAAGATACCCTGATAACTTGAAAAACACCCCGATAAATGATATGCTTTCCAAGCTTTTTGGAGGTTGTAATGGAATTCGAAATCAGAAACGATTTATATCCGAGAGAAAAATATCTGGAAAAAATCCGCGGATTTTATCACGAATGCGAAATAATCAAGGTTTTGACCGGTGTCAGACGGTGCGGAAAATCCTCAATTATGAATCTTGTCATTCAGGAATTGCTTGATCAAGGCGTAAGCAAAGAGAACATCATTTATTTCAATCTTGACAGAAAACCTTTCGACAAAATTGAAACAGCCGAACAGCTTGATGAAATTATTGAAAAAAATAAGGCTGCAAATGGAAAAAACTATCTTTTTATTGATGAAATCCAGAATGTCGAAGGTTTTGAAAAAGTAATTAACGCATGGCGCGAAGAAGGCAATTTTTCGATATTCATAACCGGTTCGAATTCTTATCTGCTTTCGGGCGAACTTGTGACAAAGCTGACCGGGCGATACATTGAGTTCAATATTCTGCCGCTTTCGTTCGATGAGTATCTGAATATCAAAAAATTCTTCGGAAAACAGGTCTCGACCGACAATTCAGCAGAAATAAGAAACTACATTTACGAGGGCGGATTTCCTTATGTTCTGAAGCTGAACTCGATGAATGACAAGCGGAGATACGTCCAGAATCTCATAAATGAAATCTATGAAAAAGATATAAAAAGAAGGGTGAAAATAAAAAACCGCTCTGTTTTTGAGACGATTATGAAATATGTCATCAATAATTTCGGAGCAACGACAAGCATCAAAAATATTGTCGAAGATATGGTGAAAAACGGCGTAAACATAAAAAGGGAAACGGTAAACCGCTATATCGAAGCACTTGAAAGTGCGAAGATAATCATGCCGTGCGCAAGATTTGACATAAAATCGAGAAAATCGCTTGCCGGTGAGAAGAAATACTATCTTTCCGACCTTTCGTTTTATTATGCATTGAATACTGACAACAGGATAAATTACGGGCCGGCGCTGGAAAATATCGTATACACCTATGCTTGCAGCAAGGATTACTCGGTAAGTGTCGGCAAAATAGGAAAATTTGAATGCGACTTCATTTTGAGAGACAACGAAATGAATTATTCTTACGTTCAGGTCGCATATACGATACTGGAAAGCCGCGAAACCGAGGATCGTGAATACCGGAGCCTGGAAAGCATCAAAGGCGACGCTTATCCGCGATATCTTCTGACAATGGACACGCTTCTTCAAAAGCGGAACGGCATCATTCACGATAATTTAGCTGATTTTATTAAGGAAAATAAAAACTTTTAGTTTGGGCCATGAACGTTTTTGCAAGATACGCACCGTTTATTCAGGATTATATCTATCGCAGCGGCTGGAAAATGCTCCGTGCCGTGCAGAATGCGGCGGGAGAAGCTATTTTCGGGAGCGACAGCAATGTTCTGCTTGCTGCTTCGACTGCATCAGGAAAGACCGAAGCGGCATTTTTTCCGATACTCACTCTGCTTGATGAAAAACCTTCCGCAAGTGTCGGAGTTTTATACATCGCACCGCTCAAGGCACTTATCAACGACCAGTTCGGAAGACTGAACGAACTTTGCGAAGAGGTCGGCATTCCCGTTTACCGCTGGCACGGCGACGTTCCGCAGACGCAGAAACGAAAACTAATCAAAAAACCGGCGGGGATACTTCAGATAACGCCTGAATCGCTCGAATCGCTGATGATAAACAAGCACATGGAGATCCCTTCGCTTTTCGGCGATCTGCGTTTCATCGTGATAGATGAGATCCACTCTCTTTTGCGCGGTGACAGAGGAATGCAGACTTTCTGCCTTATCGAGCGTCTTTGCCGCATTGCCGGGTGCGACCCGAGAAGGATCGGCCTTTCGGCTACGATCGGGGATCCCGAAGCAGCGGGAAAATTTCTTTCGGCAGGAAGCACTCGTGAAACTATGATCCCGCGTTTTGACGGAGGAAAAGAGGTGTGGCGGCTCTCAATGGAGCATTTTTACAACACAGATCCGCAGGCTAATTCAGATGATGTGATTCCGGAGGAAACTCCCGAGGAAGAACCGACCGATACCGCTCCCAAAGCGGCTGATCCGGGACTTGCCTATATTTTCGAACATACTCGCGGCAAAAAGTGTCTTGTTTTCACAAATTCAAGAGAAGAGTGTGAATCGGTCTGCCAGAATCTGCGGCAGTACTGCGAAATAAAGCGCGAACCCGACCGTTTTCTGATCCATCACGGCAACCTTTCGGCATCATACCGGGAGAGTGCGGAAGAAGAGATGAAAGACGACTCTTCGCTTAAATCGGTGTGCGCGACAGCCACGTTGGAACTCGGTATCGACATCGGCAGACTTGAGCGCGCTTTCCATATCGATTCCCCTTTTACCGTTTCAGGTTTTCTGCAAAGGCTCGGAAGGACCGGAAGACGCGGCGACCCGTCAGAGATGCACTTTGTCATGCGTGAAGACCACCCTGAATCGAGGGCGATGATGCCGGAACTCATTCCGTGGTATCTTGTTCAGGGGATCGCGTTAGTCCAGCTTTACATCGAAGAACGTTTTGTCGAGCCTCCGAAAACAGACAGGCTTCCCTTCAGTCTGCTTTATCACCAGACAATGAGCACGCTCGCCTCGTGCGGAGAGATGACGCCTGCCGAACTTGCATCCAGAGTGCTTCCGCTCAACTGTTTCAGAAGGATAACGCAGGATGATTTCAAGATCCTTCTCAGACATCTGATCAATATCGGGCACATCAGCCGCACCGAAAACGGAGGTCTTATCGTCGGTATTGCCGGAGAAAGAATAGTCAACAACTACAAATTTTACGCCGTATTCCAGGAAAATATCGAATATTCGGTGAAAACAGGCTCCGAAGAGCTTGGCACGATCGTGAAACCGCCGCCAGCCGGTGAAAAAATCGCAATCGCAGGCAGAGTCTGGGCGGTCGATGAAGTCGATCACAAAAAGAGGATCGTTTACTGTACGCTTGTAAAAGGGAATATTCCCGCATATTTCGGCGATGTCGCGGGTGATATCCACACTCACATTTTGGAACGAATGAAAGGAGTTCTCACTGAGGACAAAGTTTATCCTTACCTCATGCGCCACGCCCGCTGCAGACTTAGTGATGCAAGGAAAACTTTCAGAAAATCTGGAATGTCACAAAACCCGCTCGTCCATCTCGGAGGAAATATGTGGGCACTTTTCCCGTGGCTCGGAACTTACGCATTCATTGCGCTTGAGCGCTTTTTGAAAATACGCTGCGCTTCAAAACTCGGTTTGAAAGGTCTTGCTCCGTCGCGGCCTTATTTCATGCAGTTTACGATGAAAGCTGATCCCGAAACTTTCTATAAAGTCGTTTCCGAAGAGGCTGCAAAAGGAATCGACCCGATGGAACTCGTCTATCCGAAAGAAAATCCCGTTTTTGAAAAATATGACGAATTTATTCCGGTTGACCTTGTGAGAAAAGGCTTCGCGCTCGGGATTCTCGATGTCGAGGGAATGAAAAAGCGCGTACTTGGCTGGTCACAAAAAACCGATTCAAACCGGAGTTGAAATGCCGCTCACTATTTCAGGAAAAACAGTTGAAATTTTTACAAAAACTAACTCTGGCAACAAGATTCCGTTAGTGATTCTCCACACATTTCAGGGCGAAGGAAAGGAAATTTTCGAGAAGTGTACTGAAATTGGATGTGATAATTTCGCCCTCGCCGCTATCGGAAATCTTAATTGGAACCACGATCTTTCACCGTGGCCGACTCCGACTATAGGAAACAACAAATACGGTTTCGGCGGTGCAGAGGGATATATCAAAAAACTGACAAATGAAATTATACCTGAAATCCGCGCAAAACTTGGGCTTAAGCCTGGATTTACCGCTATCGCAGGCTATTCGCTTGCCGGACTTTTCGCCCTTTATGCCGCATACAGAACCGACATTTTCAGCCGGATTGCAAGCGTTTCCGGCTCACTCTGGTTCCCCGGATTTACCGAATTTGCCGAAACAAACAATTTCGTGAAGACCCCTGATTTGATCTACCTTTCGCTGGGAGAAGCCGAAGCAAAAACACGCGACAAAAACCTTGCTCCGGTGCGGAAAAACACCGAAAAACTCGATGAAATCTATAAAACGCAGAACATTTCGACAATTTTTGAACTGAATCCCGGGAACCACTTCACGGAAACTATTTTGAGAACGGCGAAAGGAATTAAAGTCATTCTGAGCGATGCGAAGAATCTATGAGATATTTCACATTCGTTCAATATGACGCAGGTTTGACTATGTCGATTATTTATTCTGACATGGTGTCATTTTTGTCATAACCTTATTCGCCGCAACGCAGATAACCATCGTTATGAGCATATCGGGAAGGGTGTTTCCGAGAATGAAATCGACTGTCATGAGATAGCGGTAAAGCACAAAACCGATGACCCAGACAACGAGATTTGTCCAGACGAACGGTTTTTCGATCGCGCGGCGTTTCAGAATGAAGAAATCTGCGATCAAAACCGCTGTCATCGGGGCGAAAACGGAGCCGATGAGATAGAGGAAATCGGTTATGTCATCCATATTGAAAAGGATCGCGCCGATCGTTCCGAGAACCGCCGCCGCGACTGCGACTGCCTTGGATTTTAGCCTCGTTGAAACAGATTCTGCCGAAATTCCTGCCGAATATGCGTCAAGGAATGTGGTCGTGACTGTCGAAAAGATTATGATGACAAGTCCTGCACCGAGTCCAGCTTTGATCATTATCTGAGCAAGGTCACTTTCACCTGTGAAAATCGCGGCTCCCATGCCTATCGTGTACATCCAGCAGCTGACCAAACCGTAGATAACTGCGCTAACAGCAGATGCCTTGACCGGTTTTTCAGCTTTGCTCGTATAGTCGCTGATGAGGGGAAGCCACGAAAGGGGCATTGCCGCCGAAAGTTCTACAGCCGCGCCGAAACTCATCGCATCTTCACCTGACAGTGCTGCACCTTCGCCTGTAAAGATCTTAACGCTTAAAATCACTGTTAGGACAAGAAGCGCCGTGACTGCGACGCTGTTGATTTTGGTGACATTGACGATCCCGAACATTACCCAGAGCACAATGAGAACGCCGATCACAAGCGCCCAGACCCAGTTCCCTGCCGAAACGAGGCCGTTTGCCGAAAGGGCGCCGTCATAGATCATTATTCCTGTCCAGCCTAAAAGCTGCATTATATTGAGAACGGCGAATAAAATTCCGCCCTTTTCGCCGAAACTCATTTTTACAGAATCCATAGCGCTGAGTCTAACTTTTCCGCCGACAACGCCTGCAAGGAAAAGCATCGCGCAGCCTATGATGTGGCCTAAAATTATCGCCAGAAATCCGTTTTTGAAACCAAGCGGTGCAAAGTAAGTACCGGTGAGAATTTCTGCGATCGATACCGCCGCGCCGAACCATATAAAGCTGTTTTCAAGAAGAGAGGTTCTTTTTTCTTCCATTTACGCCTCCTTCGAAAATTCGCCCGAGAGATTGAAATTGTGCTGCATAGGTCCTCGTCCTTTGCCTAAATCGAGCATAGCCGCAAGCGCGCCCGAAATGTAATCCTTAGCCCTCTGGATCGAAGTCTCAAGGTCAAAACCTTTCGCCAGATTAGCCGCGATCGCGGAAGAAAGCGTGCAGCCCGTTCCGTGGGTATTGGGGTTGTCGATCCTTTTGCCCATGAACCACTTTTCCCCTTTTTCGGAAACAAGAAGATCGTTCGCGTCGTTTACGCTGTGACCGCCCTTGAGAAGGACCGCGCAGCCGAATTTTTCGTGGATCGCGTGTGCCGCCTTGATCATGTCAGCTTCGTTTCTGACAGACATTCCAGAAAGGATTTCTGCTTCCGGAATGTTGGGTGTAGCGACTGTCGCAATGCTGAGTAACTCGGTTTCAAGAGCTTCGACCGCATCGTTTTTAAGAAGCGCGGAACCGCTTGTCGCAACCATTACAGGGTCGACTACGATGTTTTTCGCACCGTGGAAGCGAAGCCTTTCGGCAATCACTTTGATGAGGCCTGTGGATGAAACCATTCCGATTTTTACGGCATCTGGAAAAATGTCCGTAAACACTGCATCGATCTGTTGTTTGAGAAAATCGGGCGAAACTTCCGAGATCCCCGTCACGCCGGTGGTGTTCTGCGCCGTGAGAGCCGTTATCGCGCTCATTGCGTAAACCCCGTTCATGGTCATCGTTTTGAGATCGGCCTGAATCCCGGCGCCTCCGCTGCAGTCACTGCCAGCGATCGATAATGCTGTTTTCATAATTCCTCCTTTTTTTTCAGCACTATTTTTATTACGCGACGCAGAGTGGTGCCCCCGGTGCGCCGCAACTCACTTGTTTGTTTTCTGCATAAAAGCCGTTTGGCTGACAAAAAGATTCCAAAAAGACTCCCTACGGCGGCATTACCCGCATCAGGTCAAAGGGTCAAAGCCTAACTTCCTCTCAGCCTGCCTCAGCACGCTCCCCTGCAAAAGACGAAACAGTCAAAAAACCAGAAACAACGGGAATGTAGCGTTAAAAAAGAGTTTGTCAAATGAAAGAGTGTTCCGCCAGCTTTTTCAGCATTCTGCACTCGGTTTCGATATCGGTTGCTCCGAAAATCGCGCAGCTTTGCAATCAGTTGCCTGCACAGTATGAACCGTTCCAAGTGTAGCCTGAAACACATTTATAGTAGCATTCGTTCGTGCTTGATGTTTCGCTGTAGCTTCCGACAGCCGTAGGATGCCAGCCGTTGTAATCGTCCCAGGTCTGGGTGATTTTGTCGGCTGTGTTCCACTCTGCATTTGCTGGAAGCCCTGTGCACTCGGCGACACGCGTGTCTGTTCCGCCGTTCACAAGCGTCGTCACGAAATCGCGGGCGGTCTGCTTCATATTGGCGAAATCCTTGCCCAAAGATGTCGTGCAGTCGAGAACGAGCATAATAAGTGCGCTACTTCTCACTTCGATAAGTTCGCTCGAAGTTCCCGGCTTGAACTCCGATTCGTGGTTCCAGATGCCGTTTCCTGTCATTTTCCACAGATTTATCATCTGGTAGTCGCTGTCGGAGAGCGGAGTTTTGCCGTCATCGTATTTAATGTCTTCAAACACGAAATGATAGTATGCACCTTCGGAATCTCCGGCAGAGATTTTGCTTTTGCCCTTGCTGAAACCTTCGTAGCTGATTTTCTCAAGGGTTAATTCCGATTTGTTGTATGTCGCATCGATGTAAAGTTCCGAATCAGCGGCATCCTTGTCGCAGTAATCAGAATTGCGGTCGCAGTAGATGTCGAATGTGAAGCGGAAAAGCTGCCCGTTGTCCTCGCCGCCTGGCACTTTGACATCAAGGTTTACAGTTTTTGAAATGGAATACAAACTTCTCGCGATGATGTCGAAAGATTCCATAGCCTCACTCATGTTTTCGACATGAAAGACATTGCTTTCGCTGCTTGCCAGCTTGTTCAGCGTGTCCTCGAACTCGGTATCGTCCTTGACATCCTTTCCTTTCAGACCGATTGTGTAGGCATCAATCGGCATACCGTTTATCGGATTCGGATCGTTGACAATCATTTCGTGCAGTGCATCGCGGTAGGCTTTTTTGTCATCGTAGTTTCCAGGGTTGTATTCAGGAACGGCGGGCGAAGTCGAAATATTGTCGAGACCGTCGGTAAAGGTGACAAGAGCCACTTTTTTAAGCTGTAAATCTGCCGGAACCGGATAGTTGTGCATCATTTCAAGTGCGGTGTAGTCTGCGAAATAAAGTACCGTTCCGTCGTCGGGTGAATCAAGGCTGTCGATAAAATCGGTGTAGCTCTCCACAGTTTCCTTGTTCAGAAGACCGATCGGTTTTGCATACTTGTTCTGCTGGAAAAGCAGTTCGTTGAAGCCGATGATGCCGAGATGGATGCCCTCCGCCATCGTCACAGGCGTTGTGTCAGCATCGTCTGACGATTCAGTATCGTTGTCGTCAGCCGGATTTGACGAGTCAGGCCTGTCATCGTCATTCGGTTCAGACGGAGTGTCTGAATCGTCACTATGATTTGTATTTTCTTCAACGCAGATATTGTTTTCAGTGTCACATTTAAGCCCTTCGTCGCAGGTTTCGTTCGGGTAGCATTCTTCGCCGAGTTTGCCCTTGTCTGCAACAGATTCCCTCCCTTTAACATCATCGTTTGAGGAACTTCCTCCGCATGAAACCATGAAAACCGCGCTTAAAAGCGCGAAAACAACAAAAATTTTCTTCATTTTTACCTCCTGTTGTAAGTTTTTGTAGTTGAAATTCCTCTGCGGATCCGTTGCCCGAACCCGCAGAGAGTGACGAATGGGAAATCTCATCCATTGACGGCAGAATATCCTGCCGTCCTTCCCGTCTCCACTGTGGAGAGGGAATTGAGAGGTGAGGTCTGTTTTTGTGTCCACGAAGCCTCCTGCCTGACACAACGAACCGAGTTTGTATTACTCTTATTGTTGTTGTTCACTTTACCGTTTCCGAAATTAACATTCCATGCGTTATTTGTATTATCGGATTGGACAGAGGAGGATAAGTTCAGAGAATTATTATCAGAAAATCCGATCCGATAAGGTACGGATTTCTGCGGAAACAGCCGGATGAAATGCCCCAGTGCGGGTGAGCACCCACCGCATTCCAGGCTGTTTGCCGGATATGCTTCACAGGCTCCCTGATCTAGCCGCAAACTATGGAACGCTCCTGAAGGTGCAATACCTTCAGGACTCTGCCGTTTCACCAAAAGGGTGATTGATTTCCGCACTTCGTCAGTATGAATCAAACAACGCCGGATGACGCCGCTTGATAGCGTTTAATGTAGTGTATTAAAATGGTTACGCGACCTTGCGATAATCGATGACTGAAATTTCCTGCATGATCTTTTTTGCAGCATTTACGAGCTGTTCCAAGCGTTCCGCAGTCTCATCAGAATAATATTTTTCACCGCACTGGGTACATTCTTCGCACGGAACATTCTTGATGATAATCACGCAGTTGCCGAAACTTACGACATGCGTCGTTGTTGCCGCTTTCAATTCAGAATTTCTGCAATACATACACATTTATTTTACCCTCCGCGTCTTCAAATCGCTTTCAAATTTTTCCGTATCAGGAAAATATGCGGTCACGACATACAAAAACTGTCCGTCAGTTCCACAGACAATATGCAAAACACGACCATTCAGGCTGTATCCGAACACCAAAGCACTTGGTATTGGAAAATCATTCGGATATTCCTCGATAATTTCGCCGTTCATTATGCAGTTTTTGACATCAGCTCTTGAAATGTTTCTTTCCTGCATCCGCTCCAGTCCGTGTTTTGTCCACTTTATCTCAGCTTCTGAACACAATCTTTTCAGCATGTCGATTTCCATACGAATCTCCTGAAAAACCTCACCCCTTTTGTTCCCCTCTCCACTGTGAGAGGGGGTAGAGATGAGGTCAAAAACATTGTATTATACTCAATTTTTTCAAAAATGCGAGAGGAAAAAATATCAAAAATTTTCGACCCGCCTGAAGGCGGGACATTCCAATCACATCATTTCGCGGTCTAAACCAAAATCTCGTTTTTCAAAGAACCAGCGCCCGCCTCCTTCAAAAAGGCGGGCGAAAAGGCTTCGCTACGCTCGCAAAATGTGGCCACGAAGCCTACCTCTACCGAACACAACGAACTGAGTATGTATCCGTCTTATAGCCGTAGAACACTGCACCGTCACCGAAACTAACGTACCATGCGCTACTTGTATGATCGGAAGGGACAGAGGAGGACCAGAAGTAATCTGCATCGCCGAAGACGCTGTATTTGCCGCTCATATCCTGAGCGCAGTCGCATTTGTTCGAGTCATAGCACGAACGTGAGAGGCATCCTGGATCGTTGACAGGGCATGTTCCGCTTGAAATCGTCCCCGAGCAGTTTTTAATCAAGGTTCTGAGTTCGCTGATATTCGGCAGTCTCCAGTCAGAGAAACCGCCTTCAGTCAAATTATTGCAGTATGTTACGGCATTTGCCCATGTCATGTGGTTTGTGGAACCTGCCGACCAGATTAAAGAACCCGATTTGCACGGTGTTACCTGAGCTGTGCTGCATGTCGGAAGAGCATCACATTTTAAAGTTGACGAATTCCAGACATAACCTCTGTCGCATTCGCAGGAATAAGTGTTCCAATCCGTCGCATTGCATGTGCCGGTCGAGCAGCCCGTCATTCCTTCACAGTTGTTGGAAGAACACGGATTTACGCACTGAGAACTGTGATAAAAATAACTGCTGTTGCATTTGTATCTGCATTCAGTCGTGCTTGCCGTCGTGTTGTAAGTTCCGCTTGTCGATGGTTGCCAGCTTGAGCCGTTCCATGTCTGAGAAATGGTTGAAACCGTGTTCCACTGCGCATTTGCAATAAGCCCTGTGCAGTTTGAAACTTTCGAGTCAGCCTTACAGGTTGAATTGTTCCAGGTGTAGTTGGTATTGCATTTGAAACGGCACTCGCTTGTGCTGGAAGTCGTGTTGTAAATGCCGGTTGAAGTCGGTGTCCACGCAGTGCCGTTCCAAGTCTGCGAAACTGTTGAAACTGTGTTCCAGACAGCGTTTGCCGGAAGTCCGGTACATTCGACCATCTGCGTTCCGGCAACGCACTGAGAGCCGGTCCAGTCGTAGTTCGGCTTGCAGATAAAATGGCACTCGTCCTGACTCGGAGTAAGGTTGTAAGTGCCTGTCGCCGGAGGTTCCCAGCTTACGCCGTCGTAAGTCTGGACTATTGCGGCAGTCGTGTTCCAGATTGCGTTTTCGGGAAGTCCGGTGCACTCTGAAACAGTTGTCGGAGCACTGTCGCACGAAGAGCCGTTCCATGCTGAACCGCTTGCGCACTTGAAAGTGCAGACACCCGAAGTTTTGCTGAAACTTGAAGGGTAGCTTTCAGGAACCCACGCTTCGCCATTCCAGGTCTGAGTGAAAGTTCCGTCACCGTTTACATCGTTCCAGACTGTTCCTGCCGGCTTCGGTTCGCACTGCGCTTTTTTTGTTCCAGCGCCGCATGAAACGCCGTTCCATTCATAGTTCGAGTCACATCCGCAGACATATTTTTCACCGTCAGCAGTGCAGATTCCAGTTGAATGTTCAAGATTTTCGCATGGATTCGGCTTGCACGGATCAACTGAATCGGAATCATCCGTTGAATCGGGATTGTCATCATTCTGTTCAGACGGTGTCCCTGAATTGTCGTTGTCTGAAACTGTATCGTCATTGACTTGTTCTGACGGATTATTGTCAGAATCATCACTCTGATTTTCCGGTTCTTCAACACAGAGATTGTTCTCCGTGTCGCAGACAAGACCTTTGTTGCAGGTATTGTTCGGGTAGCATTCGCCGTTCAGCTCGCAGATGTTCCCGACTGGAGTTTTACCACCCTGTTCATTCTCTTTTTTGGCGGAATCACCGCCACACGAAACCATAAAAAACGCACAGAAAAGCGCGAAAATAACGAAAAATTTCTTCATTTTTTCCTCCTTAAAAACTTGATAAAATATTATTGTGAAAATCAGTATAATTATCGAATTTTATTAAGAAATTTCTTGCAAAAAGACTATTTTCAGATAGTATTAAATTAGAAGAGGTTTGTTTGTTTGTCCGGACATCATTTTAAACATTGCAAACCCCGAAAAAACTCTGGCATTTTAGGTGCTTTTAGAGTGATAGCAAGTTTTTGCACCCCATATCCTTTCACAACTTTTTTAGCATCCTGCACTCAAAAAAATCTGCGGGAAATTTTTAGCCGTTAAACCCGGTTTATCGTGGTCATTTTTTCAAAAATCACAAAAACACCAACGATAACTTGCAAATAACGCAAAATTTATCCTTTGAAATTTTTATGCCGGAACAAAATTTCTTCCGTATTTGCGGATTTATTGATTTTCTTTTTGAAAAGTAGGGTCCATCTTTCTTGTCCTGCCGAATAATCCCTTTTTTCTTTCGGGAAGAATGAACGGCAGAAAAAATTATTATCCTGATTTTCAGCAAGAAAAATATAAACCGTCTGTTTCTCGGAGGTGTTTTCAAGCAGATAATCTGCATCTATCAGAGAAAAGTTGTTGTTCTGCTTATTGTATTTGAAAACAGTCTTATTACTGTCCAGCAAAGCTTGCAAAGACGGTAATGCAGCAAGTCTCCGTTCGATGTTTTTATAAAACAGTGACTTTTGAATATCTTCTATTTTTATGCTTTGATTTATGATTTCATTAAAGATTATTCTGTTATCCTGCTTCAGGAATACAAGGTCAGGAAGATGTTGCAACCCTGCAAGGTGAGGAAAATGTTTCTCTTGAAAAATCAGATGGATTGTTGCTTTGACATTCTTTTTACCGAGAACAAAAACATACTCTGTATCAAGCAGTTCTTTAAAAAGAGATGCTGCTTTATATAAAATATCCACCTTTTGACTCCAAAAAAAAATGCTTGCGAAAAGCAAGCATTTAATGACATTTTAGTTGCTGGCTTGTGGCTGAATGCCGAACCCGTCGAGAGCTCCCCAAAGAACTGGATGCCAGCCCAGAACTTTGGATCAACGCAAAGCAAGCACACTAAGTTACTTGCACCGAATATTTTACGCACTTTAATCCTGATGTCAAGATAAAAAAAATGAAAATTAGAAAAAATTTTCTCGACTATCAATTCACAAAATTTATTTGATTATCCCTTCACAACCTTTTCCGCTAATTTTTTCAGCATTATGCACTCGTTTTCGATATCGGTTACGCCGAAAACTGCGCTCACAAGGGCGACTCCTGAGATTCCGCTTCCAGAAAGACGCGAAATGTTGTCTTTGTTTATGCCGCCGATCGCGACAACCGGGATTTTCACGCTTGAGCAGATGTTTTTGAGCGTTTCAAGCGGCAGAGTGTGGACATTTGATTTGGTCTGACTTCCGAAAACTGCACCGCTTCCGAGATAGTCAGCACCGTTTTTTTCGGCAAGGAGAGCTTCTTCGACATTGTGCGCGGAAACTCCGATAACAAGCTTTTTACCCGCTATTTTTCTCGCTTCAACGATATTCATGTCATCCTGCCCGACATGGACTCCGTCGGCACCGCTTGAAAGGGCGATCTCGATATTGTCGTTTATGATAAGCGGCACGGAATACTTAGCGCAGAGTTTTTTCACTTCCTTCGCTTCGGCAAGAAATTCGTCAAAAGGAAGGTGCTTTTCCCTAAGCTGGAAGCAGGTGATACCGCCTTTCAAAGCCGATTCGAGATCGGCGAAAAATTTGTTTTTTTCAGTTCCGTTTGCACCGCCGACCGCGTAAAGAAGAAGATTTTTTCTTTCAAAACTCATTAAAACTCCGGTTCAGGGCAAAAAAACGCGGGCGAAAACCGCCCGCGTTCAATTTTACAACGTTACGTCGAGACGTCGTTACGACGTGACGATTATTTGTTGACCTGGAAACGGACGTCGCCTTTCTCGAAGAAGTTGACGATTTCGTTTGCAGCAGCTTCAGCAGCGTTGTCGTTTGCTTCGCTTGTCTGAGCGCCCATTTTCTTCGGGGTGAAGAAAACTCTGCCTTCGAATTTTGCTTTGAGCTCTTCAGCGTTGTCCGGAGCGACGTCTGCAACGTATTTGAAATCGGGTCTTGCTTCAAGAACAGCAGCGAGGTCTTCTTCGTTGATGATCTCTTTTCTTGCGGTGTTGATGAGGGTCGCCGGTTTCGGCATATCCATCATGAACTCTTTCGTGATCGACTTCTTTGTTTCGTCGTTAGCCGGGATGTGAAGAGAAACGTAGTTGCAGGTCTTGTAAAGCTCTTCTTTCGTTGCGATGTATTTTACGCCTTCGGACTCGATTTTCTCTTTGGTGAGGAACGGGTCGAAAGCATAAACTTCCATGCCGAGTCCTTTCGCGATCCTTGCAACGTTTCTGCCGACGTTTCCGTAAGCCTGAAGGCCGAGTTTTTTGCCTTTAAGCTCGGTTCCTGTGGTCGGAGTGAAGCAGGTCCTTGCAGTGTAGATAGCCATACCGATTGCAAGCTCAGCAACAGCGTTTGCGTTTACGCCGGGAGTGTTCATAACGACGATACCTTTTTCTTTTGCAGCTGCACAGTCAAC
>JAGCUA010000058.1 GCA_017963125.1 bacterium | reverse complement strand
GGCAGGAGACTACCTGCTCATCAATACGAAAAATGTAGATTACGACCTTGGCTACCTGGCGATCGATCGGTGGGCCGAGGTCGCTGCCGATACAGGCGCAGACTTGATTTACGCCGACCATTACGACCGTCTTCCGGACGGCTCGGTGCAGGCGCATCCGCTGATCGACTGTCAGGCGGGCGCCCTGCGGGATGATTTCGATTTCGGCGCCCTTTGGCTGGTGCGTACCGCGGCCCTGAAAGCGGCCGACCTGCCGGACAATCTGCAGTACGGTGCCCTCTATGACCTTCGTCTCAGACTGGGTAACATCTTTCATATCAAAGAATTCCTCTACACGGAGGGAGAAGCTGACCTGCGCAAGTCCGGAGAAAAGCAGTTCGATTATGTCAATCCGCGCAACCGCGATGTCCAGATTGAAATGGAGCAGATCTGCACGGATTACCTCAGAAGGACCGGTGCCTTGCTGGCCGCTTCGCCCAAGCCGGTTCCGGCGTGCGACGGGACCTTCCCGGTAACCGCCTCGGTTGTCATTCCGGTTCTCAACCGCGTGCGGACCGTTGGCGACGCCGTGCGCAGCGCCCTGGCCCAGCAGACCGACTTCCCGTTCAATGTCATCGTAGTGGATAATCATTCTACGGACGGAACGGCGGAATTGCTCGAGGCCATCGGCGATTCCCGTCTGGTCCATCTGGTTCCGGAACGGACGGACCTGGGTATCGGCGGCTGCTGGAACCTGGCGGTCCAGGATGCGAACTGCGGCTTGTATGCCGTCCAACTGGACAGCGACGATGTGTACAGCGGTACGGACACCTTGCAGAAGATCGTGGACAAGTTCCGCGAAGAAGGCGCTGCGATGGTCATCGGCTCGTACCTGATGACCGACTTTGCCTTGAATCCGATCCCGCCCGGCGTCATCGACCACCGTGAATGGACCGATGACAACGGCCGGAACAACGCCCTGCGCATCAACGGTCTCGGTGCGCCCCGCGCCTTCTATGTCCCTCTGTTGCGGACCTTCGGCTTCCCGAATGTCAGCTACGGCGAGGACTATGCCGTAGGCCTGCGCATCAGCCGGGAATACCGGATCAGCCGAATCTACGAGCCGTTGTACTGCTGCCGCCGTTGGGAAGGCAATTCCGATGCGGCCCTGAGCATTGCCAAAGTCAATGCCAACAATCTGTACAAAGACAGTCTCCGAACCCTTGAACTCGCCGCGCGCCGGCGGATGCTTGCCCCATGAGAGAAACGGAAATCCTTGATAAATTCGTCCGTGACCAGCTCTCCGTCTGGCCGCTGGCCGCTGCCAACTTCCGCTCCCTCAAGCAGGCCCAGACCCGCACCCTGGAAGTCGGCGGACTGACCATCCGCATCCAGCACAACCCCGGCCGCATCCGTTCCTCCGCCGCCAATGTGGACAAGGCTGCCATCCAGGCACGCCAGTGTTTCCTCTGTCCCGATGCCCGGCCGGCGGAGCAGCGCAGCCTGCTTTTCGAGGGCCGCAAGGGCCGCAAATACGACATCCTGGTCAATCCCTACCCGATTTTCCCGCGCCACCTGGTCATCGCCCGTGACAAGCACGTCGACCAGTCCATTTGGAAATGCCTGACGGACATGGCAGACCTGGCGCACCACTATATCGGCACGACGGTTTTCTACAACGGTCCCCTCCTCCTTCTTCACCTTCCTCTCCTTCGGCTTCTCCATATTCTTCCTCAGCACCTTCAGCTTCTTGATAACCTTCTCCCTCACCTTCCTCTCCTTCGGCTTCCCCATAACCTTCTTCAGCACCTTCTTCACCTTGTGCATAGCCTTCTCCCTCGCCTTCCCCTTCAGCTTCTCCATATCCTTCTCCTTCTTCAGCACCTTCTTCACCTTGTGCATAGCCTTCTCCCTCTTCACCTTGTGCTTCTCCATAGCCTTCTCCTTCTTCAGCACCTTCTTCACCTTGTGCTTCTCCATATCCTTCCCCTTCTTCAGCACCTTCTTCACCTTCCGCTTCTCCATATCCACCTTCTTCTCCTTCTCCATATCCTTCATCTTCTCCCCCTTCTATACCAATATTTTCCCCATCATTTTCAACATTATTAGAATCTTTACTTTTTTTCAAATCTTGTTTTTCTTCTTTTTTTTCTTTTTCTTTTGATTTTTTCCTACCTTTTTGTTCATCTTTTTTTCCTTTTACTTCTTTTTGATTATTTATTTCTTCCACTTCCTCCTCTTCTAGTTCTTCAATATCTATATCAATACCATTTTGTACTTTCTGCAAATTTATTAATAATTTTTTATTTTGTTCATCTTTTTTTTTGACTTGTTTCTTTTTTTTTTCTAAATCTTTCTTTAATTTATCTAATTTATTTTTTAATTCATTTAACTCTTTTTCTTGCACTTTTATCTTTGTTTCTAAATTTTTATTTTCTTTTTTCTTTTCTTCTAAACTTTTCTCACAAAAGGTGCCCTTTTTTTGAGCGATCTCTTTCTCCTGTGTCAGCTGCCTTTTTTCGACTGCCATTTGCCTGATTAAATTATTTTTTCCTTTTTCTACGGATTCAAATCTTTTTTCAAATTTTAGCAATTCTTTTTCAGGAAGAATTCTCATTAAAGCTTTTTTCTCTTTTTGATTAAATAGGTTAATTTTCGGTAATTGAATATTATTAATTTTCTCTTTGATTTCTATATTTGCTGCACTCTTTTTATTAAAATTATTATTATTATTTTTATCTTTTTTATTATTTGCTGATTTATTCTCATCTGGTGTCGTTAATAAATTTATATTTCTTATTTTTTCTCCATATTTTAATTTATTTTTCAATTGTTTTTCTTTTTGGATTTTGGATAAAATTTCTTCTGATAATACTAACGTTTTCTTAGTTTTCTTTTTTTTATCTTCTTCTCTTACTTTTTTTTGATTTATATCTTCATATTCATCTCCATTTTTTTTGTCCGCCAATATTTTATCGTTTTTTTTCCAAAAATTTTTCAATTTTTTATCTAATAATTCTGCTTTAATTTTTTCCTTTTCTACATCTGGTAATTGAGGTTCTTTATCTGTATTTCCATTTTCAAATTCTTTTAAATCATTAATATACTGTGCCACTATATCATCTGGGTTTTTTTTATTTTTTAAATAATTTTTAATTTCAGTATTTATATTATTTTCTTTAATAATTAAACTTTTACT
>JAGCUA010000057.1 GCA_017963125.1 bacterium | reverse complement strand
TGCGGTAATCGGAGGCGGAAACGTCGCGGCGGACTGCGCGGCAACGGCAATGAGAAACGGCGCGGCATCGGTCGAAATGTTCGTCAGACGCCGCATTTCGGACATGCGCATATCGAAAGCGGAATACCTTGATCTCGTCAACCACAAAATCGATCTCTGCGGCATGACAAGCCCCGAAAAAATAGAAAAAATCGGGAACAAACTCTGCCTCACAGTGAGAAGAAACTTTTTCGACGGCGAAAAATGGATACCCGTCGAAAACTCCTCGATCGCACTTCCTTATTTCGACCTCATCATCCGTGCCGTCGGAAGCCGCTCTGACACCAAAAACGACGACAGCGCGAAACTTGTATACGCAGGTGACTGCAAAACGGGCGGTTCCACCATCGTCGAAGCAATATCATCAGGCCGCAAGGCAGCTCAGGAAATCATCAGGCTGTTTGAAGAATAGTCAGATAAAAAACATCGCTAAAATCAGGGAAATGAGGAGTTTTTTTATGTATTATCTCCATTCATTCCTTGCGGAAAATTCAGTCGCTTAAGCATTTATCACTATACTCATCCCAGAAATATCCTGAATCACAGTAACAGTCGATGCCTCCAACCATATCTTCGAAGCACTTTCCGTTACTGTGTTCCTCATACATGCATTTACTGCATCCACAGAAATATTTTTCTTCATCTATTGGCTTGCATATTTTGTTGAGAGCATCTTCCGATCCGCACGGATTGTCGGCGCATGGGTTTTTCACGCACTTTTCGCCGTTCCAGAACTTGCCTTTGCCGCACGGATCGTTTGCCACGCATAAAGTATTTTCGAGTATTTCATTTTTTTCGTATTTATGGTCAAAAGCAGGATCAGAGATTTTTGTCGTTGATGAATGAAAACCGTCCAGAGAATTCATAATGAGTTCTTTGACGTTGGGTACTCTCCAGTCGGAAATACCGGCGTAATCAAGTTCTGAACAGTATTGAAGTGCTTCCCGCCAAGTGTGTGCGGTCTTTGTTCTTGTGAAGATCAAATCATAAGTATTGCCCCATGTGATGTAATTTCCCCTAACACAGCGGATTTTGAATGAATAAGAATATGTCTTATGTGAGTTGTCGTAATAGTCAGCCTCGTATGTAATTACATCAGAAATCGCAGGTCTATTGAAATCGAATATTATGCTAAGTCTTTGATAAGTAGGATACTCCACCCATATAAAGGAGTCATTCTCAATTGTGGCTGTCCAGAATTTCCCTGAGTCGGGAAAGTATTTGGTGTCGAGTGCCGGATATTTTCCGTAATCGGCAATGCTTAAAAAATCTTCCATTGTCGGAAGCCTCCAGTCGTCATAACCGCCGTAAACAAGATCGCTGCAGTGTTGCTTAACATCTTCAATGTAAAGTTCTTCCACAGGAGGAATTTTGTTTCTCTGCCACATCAGTCCTAAGTTGTTGTCAATGACTACAGGTTCGTCTTCAACTGAATTATCGATAGAAAAACTCTGCGGAACACAGTATCCGAGTCTTGCATACTGCGCATCCTGACCGAAAAATTCTTCGTTTTCTGCAGGGCACAAGATCTCTTTCCCGTTGTCGTAACACTTTGTCTGACCTGTGCAGACATTCGCATAAGCCGGTCTATCATTCAGGCATCCTTTTCTGCTGCCGTGCCAGTAGTGGCCTTCCTCGCAGCTGCAGATAAAAGAATTATTAGCTTTTGTGCATTCGCCGGTTGAATTTTTTATCCCTTCACACGGATTCGGTTCGCACGGATCTATATCCTCGGTTTCGTCTTCATCCGTATCATTCAGCTCGTCATTGTTATCTTCATCATCGGTTGCTTCTTCATCCAAATCCGAATCTTCGTCAATCCCGTCGGCATCAGCCGCATCCTCATCCGGCAGAATGTCGTTGTCGGTATCATTTTCCGCTTTTTTCGAGCTGCTGCATGAAACAGTTAAAAATATCAGAGCAATAAGTAAAAGAAGGGGTTTTTTCATTGGAACCTCCCCGGTGAAAAAAATAAAAACGATATATTTTACGAATTTTGAAAATAAATTCAATAAAAAACGTCATGATCGGCGGTGATGAAAGGAATTTAATCTTTTGCAAAAATAACAGATTTTTTTTGCGTAAAGTCGCTAAAATTTCGAATAGAAACTTGCAAAGAGAGTTTTTTTTGCTAATGTTAGGTGAAATTTTTGCGCAAGGTCGCCAGAATTTCGAATAGGAGGGAAAATGGATTTCAAGAGGACGAAAAATCTTAATCAGCTTATTGAGCGAAAACACAACGGAATGATAAAAGTCGTTTCAGGTCTCAGACGCTGCGGCAAAACATATCTGCTTTTCAAACTTTTTGCAGAGCATCTTCTCGAAAGCGGTGTAGCGGAGGATCACATAATAAAAATCGCTCTTGACGATATTAAATACTCGGAACTTCGGGATGCTTTGAAATTATACAACTTTATTGTCGGCAGAATTAAAGATTCTGAAAAATACTATATTCTTCTTGACGAGATCCAGTTCGTTCCGGATTTTGCCGGTCTGCTTAACGGGCTTCTGCACATAAGTAATGCCGATACTTACGTTACCGGAAGCAATTCCCGTTTTCTTTCAAGCGATATCGTCACGGAATTTCGCGGGCGCGGCGATGAAGTGCGTCTCCGTCCTCTGACTTTTGCGGAATATTCGGAAGGGGTACCCGGTGAAAGGCAGGAACTGCTTGACAACTATCTTATTTTCGGCGGAATGCCGGGATGTGCGGTCATTCCAGAGGAGGAGCGGAAGATCCAGTATCTAACTATGCTTTATCAAACAATCTATCTGCGCGATATCATTGAGCACGTGAAAATAAGAAACGATGAGGAATTCAGAGAACTTACAGAAATGCTTGCCTCCGGTATAGGCGGACTGACCAATCCCAAAAAACTTTCGGACACCTTCTTGTCGGTCAAAGGGATAAAGATAACTCACGATACGGTAGTTTCCTACATAAATTCCCTTGTCGATTCATTTCTTGTTGAGCGGGCACAGAGATACGACATAAAAGGAAAAAAATATATTTCCACCCCTTTGAAATATTACTTCGGTGACCTCGGCATCCGTAATGCCGCTCTTGGATTCCGGCAGTCGGAAAAAAATCACCTTATGGAAAATCTTATTTACAATGAACTGCGTTACCGCGGTTTCAGTGTCGATGTCGGAGTCGTTGCAAAAAGTGTAAAAAATAAAAACGGAAACGGTACTACGGTGAATTACGAGGTCGATTTCGTGGCGAACAAAGGCTTCAAACGCTTTTACATTCAGTCGGCATATATTCTTGACGATGAAGAAAAAAGGCAGCAGGAAGAACGCTCGCTTGACAATATAAATGACAATTTCGCCAAAGTCGTGATATCAATGTACGGGACCGGGCGTTATTATCAGAATGACAAAGGCTATATGATGCTGAGTCTCGAGGAGTTTCTGAAAAACGAAGATCTTATAAATTGA
>JAGCUA010000056.1 GCA_017963125.1 bacterium | reverse complement strand
TTCACCTTCTGCGGAGCGACGCCGAAGAGACCCATGAGGCGGTCGGCAGATTTCTGCAAAGCCTGGATGGAACGGAGAAGCGGAGTCTTCTTGTCGAGTGCTTCACCAGTGTAGCTACAGAAAGCGGTCGGGATGCAGAGTGTTGCACCGTTGCCGTGACGCTTGATGAATGCCGGAGAGGTCGGGTCCCAAGCTGTATAGCCGCGGGCTTCAAACGTAGAGCGAAGGCCGCCGCTCGGGAAGGAAGATGCGTCCGGTTCGCCGACAATCAAGTTCTTGCCGCTGAAAGCGAGAATGGCTTTGCCATTTTCGGGTTCGAGGAAGGAGTCGTGCTTTTCGGCGGTAGAGCCGGTGAGCGGCTGGAACCAGTGAGTAAAGTGAGTTGCGCCGCGGTCGATAGCCCACTTTTTCATAGCGTGAGCGACTTCGCCAGCGATGCTCGGATCGAGCGGTGCGCCGTCGTCAATCGTTGCGAACAACTTTTTGCAAATTTCTTTCGGGAGGTAGGCGCGCATGGCGTCTGCGTTAAATACGTCCTCGCCGTAAAAGTCGATGTTTGCAGGTGCTGCAGGAAGGTTTGCGCCAGCTGCTTCGCTAGCGATTTCTTTGATAGCTTTTAATCTGTATTCGTTGCTCATGGCAATCTCCTTAAGTTTTTTTCGCAGCCTTATAAGCGAAAAGTGTGCCAATTCGGAAATTTGCCTGTAAAACCGCGAATTTTGCGTGAAAACGAAAAAATGAAAATCATCGGCGCTTTTATTTCGCGTTATGAAAATTACAGATTTTGAAAAAACGCGAGTGAAATTACAAAATATGTAAATGTCGCCTTTGCGAAAGCAGATCTCAGCCTTTGCAGGGATGACGTCGGACCGTTTGTCGCCCTGGAACGCCGAGAAAAGGCACATTATTTTCTTTTGCGATGGGTTTAAAGTGCTTAAATATTATCGATTATACGGGAAAAATCGATGCTGATGCTAAAAAATTGGCAGAAAGATGTGTTTTACATTTTGTGTAGAACGGTGCAATCTTAAGGGCTTTATCTCGCGAATTACGAATTTAGGTGTGATATGGAGTGGGTCGCGTTTCAAATTGCTATACACTTGAAAAAATTGTCGTATTTGCCTCAAATTTGAATAAGACCAACCATCGCCATAACGTGCTGTCAATCTTCATTTATTTTTGAGTTTGTAAAACGTTTGCTACTTGTTAGAATGGAAGTGAAAAATCAGAGCATTCTGTTTTTATAGAAACAAGGAATTTCTTTTTCAAATGTGTTGGAGATAAAGGCGGATAAAAATAAAAGTTTTAGCATGCTCCGCATAATACATAAATATAACCGATTTCAGTAGCTTCTGTAAATCTTATAGCGAATTTGCGTTTCTTTAAATTATTCTTTGGAAAAAATAATAGTGTATATTGCTTTTATCGGGAAAGGTGTGCTGTATGTTTTCAAAGTTGAAATATTTGTTCTTCATAATTCTTGTTCTTTTTTTGAATTACGCTATAGCGGGCGACTGCATCGAAGTGGGGCAAAAAGAACCTAGTAATTGGAGGGATGGAGAAAAAGAGATAAAGATTGTTCATGGAAAAGCGTATGTGCTTAACGTAAGAAAGAACGAACTCGATTTTGATTTGGACAGTAATGAGGTTAAGCATTTTTTAAAGGAAAGTGAAGACGGTTTCGTTAACGTAGATTCTATGGTGTATTCTGATGGAACCACTTACGTAAACACGTACATAGGAGAAGGGGACTCTAGTTCCATAACGGAAAAACTCAGGACTGGGGTTGTTCGATATACTTTTTTTGAAAAATCAGAAATTAAGGTTATGCTTAGTATTGGAGAAAAAAAAGAGGATTTGTATGAAGCTGATGGAACATTGAAACCTTTTTATCGAGAAGTCCGAGGCGATACTGCTTTTATAAATATAGGTTACCAAGACCATGGATGCGCTTTTCATATTATTTATGTAGATGAATTAAACGAGAAACAAACCGAGAAAAAGGGAGCCTCTCGAAAAAAGAAATCCTCAAAGAAGAAAAGAAATTGAAAAGGGGCGACATGTTTTCAAAGATGAAATATTTATTTCTTTCCTTGTTTGCTTTTTCCCTTGCCTGGGGTGAGGATTGTAAAGATAATGGAGCCTATGTTGATAGTGGTGAAGAAGGAAACAAACCTATATATTTAGGCAAAGAAAAGCATGTTCGCGGTAATGACACGATTGAAGTTGAAGTATATAAATTTTGGCGCGATCGGCGACGGCAAGAATTGTTATTCGAGAAAAAAGGAAAAGGTCTTAAAATAGATTCTATTGTATTTTCGAATGGGGTTTATTCGATTGATGAAAAGTATCAGATGGATGAAAAACATACGCTAAATCGAACGGTGATGCCTCCATACTTTGAAGAAACTTCGTTTGATGTTGTTGACGATAAAGGAAATAGGATTCAGTGGTATATCGTTGGTGTTAAGAAAGAACATTTGTATGATGAATACGGAAAGCTTCTCCCGCTTTTCACTGAAGTTCGTGGCGATACGGCCTTTTGCGATCTTGAGTATGGCAAAGATGGCCATTTTGAGTTTATTAATTAGCGGGCTTTCTAGAATCGGTGCTCCTTGCAGTGCTGCAAGGCTTCTTTGAGGTTTTTGAACATGGGCTTTTCGAACTTTTCGTAACCTACTTTCGTGAGTCCGTCATAGAAAAACATTCCAGGGGTCTTGCTGGCTGCTTCGTCGCCCATGCGGGAAATGTCTTTGTCTGAAATACCTTCGGGCAATATGTCGCTGTAATCTTCTTTGAATGGCTTGCGATTATAGAAAATGTTTCCTAAAAAATCGTCCAATTCGTTTTCTGTCTTTTGCCTAAAGAAGTAAAAGTATCCTTCGCGGTTCCAGCCGTGAAATTTTAAGTCTTCGGCAACAATGATGTCAAGGCCGTGTGAAACGGTTTCGCAGCCGCCTTCCGTGAGGTTGAATTTTTCGCATGAATAAAATGGGGTCTTGAGTTGTGGGGCAGAATAATCACCGTATTTGCAGCGAGTGCTGTCTGTATAGCAGGGCTGGTAATCGAGGCTTGTTCCGTAGGATATTTTGGGTAGATTGGTGGCGAAATTCAGATAAAATTTTCCGTCAACGTGATAGCATTCCAAACTTTCGTCGATTCCTGAAGTTTGTCCGTGAACGGGAATCGTATTTTTACTAGCATAGTTCCTGATTTCACAACCCCCTTTCCAGTCATCCCTGTAACAAGGAATCCAGTTTGGATTTTCAAGTTTCGGGATAATTTTGTTATCCTCATCGTCATCAAATTTTATTTGCAATTCGTAGCTTTCGGGAATGATTCGCTTTTCTTTTTTGAAATCTGGTTTGCATTTTCCGACAAGCTTTGCCTTGAAGGTGCGCGACTGATGTGCGGCTTCAAAATGTGGGCAAACGCAGACGAGGTCTGCCATCCAATAGCCGGTAAATACTTTATTGTAAAAATGCTTTAGGAATTTCTCTGCCGAGTCTCTTTCGTACAGGGATGCGTCGATGGATGCGTAATTCCATTCCAGTTTAGGAACCGCGAATTTTTTTAGAGAATCTTTGGCGGATAAGGTGTTTGTGCGACATTGCTTGTCGATATCCCTTGGATTTCCTAGGTCGTAGTTGAATCGCTTAAAGTTGCTTCGTTTATCGCCTTCAAAACTGGGCCAAAGTGAATGTGCCCAGAAGTGGTACTCGCAATCGATTGAATCAAGAATTGCTTGTTTCCCTGGTTGCGGTTTTAAATCGGAGAGTGGTTGCTGTTCATC
>JAGCUA010000055.1 GCA_017963125.1 bacterium | reverse complement strand
TGCCCCAAAACACATGAACCGTGAACGGAACATCCGGTATTTATCTCTATTTTACCGACTCTGCTTCCGCTCATATCGTACAGCGAAAGTTCGTTACAGCCCGTAAGATTCTCTCCGGCAAGCCATTGCGGAACAGATGTGTTCTCAGGTCTGACAATGCCGTGCAGACCGGCACCGCTGCCGGCAAAAATGATTTCTCCCAATGAAGTGACCGGAACAAGCGGATTCAGGTTATAAACTCCGGAATACGAAATATCTATGCTGAAAAGCGGAAGAGCACTCAGAGGAGTCAGATCAGCAGCCGGATTGCCTGAAATATTGAGAACTTTAAGATCAGAGCAGTCGGCTAAAGGCGACAAGTCGGAAATATTATTACCCGAAACATCAAGAGCAGCCAGAGAAGAAAAAAGTCCGATCCCGACTAAAGAAGAAATATTTTTGCCTTTCAACGACAAGGATTCAATATCAGAAAGCATTTCAGGATCAATATCGGCTTCCGTTTCAACAGCGTATCCCTTGTATTGAAGCAGTTCGATAACCGCTGCTGCCAGATTCTCGTCCTCGAACCAGCCTTCTTCGCAAACGCCGCCGCGCAGAACATAGCCGTATTCGCATGTGCACACGGGATATCCCAAAGTGCCGTCGCAGCTTCCGCCGGTCCCGCAGTTTACGCCGTAGCAGTAGTTGATTAGAACATCGTGATACATGTCATCGCTTGCATCATCGCCGTTACCTAAAAGCTCGACCGTAACATACTGGTTGCCGTTCACACTGTGCTGAAACCAGAAATCAATATATTGCGCATCAACATTGTCGCATACACCTTCCGTTACGCACTGTGCCACGGTTTTACGGTAATTGTGCCACACGTTTTCCGAGTCAAGAACATTCACGATTATGTCGTAAAGAGAAGAAATTGCCGGCGTAAAACTGTAGGCATTTGTCGCAAAAATCAGCCTGTAGTGACAGTTTCCCGTATTGTAGCACTCCGTTTCATTGAGAATTGCAAGAGTATCGACCGTCGAAGCTTCATTAAGAATGCAGTTGAGGCCAGTTGCGGAGAATCCGGCTTCACATGTGCAGACCTCGGCACCGCTGACGACCGAGCAGACACCGTGACCGCTGCAGGTAACGCCGTTGCAGCCTAAAATGCACTCCAATCCGCTTGCAATATAGCCTTCATCGCAGGCACACCATTCGTTTTCACCGTCATCCTGACATTCACCGTGACCGGAACAAGTCTGATCCTCGCAGAGCTCTTCTCCCCAGTCGGCGGAAAGGGAAGTAAAACAAAAGAATACGACAGCAAACAACATGCATTTTTTCATGATTTCCCTCCATGGCTCCCAAAAAAACAAACAAGGTATTTTATTGGAATAAAGATTTATTGCAAGGCGAATTGTGAAATCACTTAAAAAATCCGATATTTGCAAAAATCAGCCTTTCAAGAGCCTTTCTTGCTCTGAAAAGGCGTACTTTGAGAAGGTTTTTATCGATCCCCAAAAGCTCTGCGGCTTCTGAATGTTCCATTTCCTGCAAGTCGATCAGCGTAATAACTTCGCAATACGGAAGAGGAAGTTCCGAAATCAGTTTCCTCAGCATTTTTGCGCGGTCTTCTTTTATAAGTTCGAGTTCCGCCTGCACATCGGATGACGGCTCGAAACCCTCGACATCTTCAAGACTTACATTTTTTTTGCTTTCGGTCATGAAATCGACGTAACTGTTTTTGATTATCGTCCAGATCCAAGTTGAAAAAGAGGATTTTCCCTCAAATTTCCCGATATTTATGAATGCTTTGACAAGCGCTTCCTGATAGATTTCTTCAGCAGTGCCGCGGTTTCCGGCGCATATCGAAAGAGCAAATGAAAAAAGTTTGCCGCCGGTTTCCTTCAAAAGCTCGTTGAAAGCCCCGGCATCGCCTGCAACTGCGCGGCGGACAAGCGTTTTTTCATCAAACGGATTCATTTCCCTGTAACGGGTTTGATGTTGAGATTTATATTCGCTTCACGCAGGAACAGCTTGATAGCCTTGCGTTTTACTTCGCGAAGATAGGACTTTTTGACTTCATACGGCATAAACGAACTTTTTACACCGTTTATGATGAGGTCAAGTATGTTCTGCGGAGAAAGATTGAAAGTCTGGTATGCCTGCCAGTATTCATCTGTCATCGTCGTGTTCGTTATGAGCCTGTTGTCAGTATTCAGCGTGACTCTGAGACTGAGATCAAGATAAAACTTGAGCGGATGTTCCCTGATGTTTTTGACGGCTCCGGTCTGAACATTGCTCGAAGGACAGAGCTCAAGCGGGATCCTGTGATCGTTGACATAGTTGAGCAGATCTCCGTCCTCGCGGAGCCTGACACCGTGACCTATTCTGTGCGCGCCGCAGTAGTGAAGCGCCTGGTGTATGCTGTCGGGACCGTAAGCCTCGCCTGCATGGATCGTGACGTTGACATTGTTCGAAAGTATCAGCGAAAAAGCACCGAGATGGTCTCTTGCAGGATAGTTGTTTTCTGCCCCTGCCAGATCGAAACCTACAACGCCGCGGTGTTTGAATGCAACGGCAAGTTCAGCCATTCTGAGGCTGACTTCAGGCGAAATGTTGCGCATACCGCAGACGATTATGCCGCTCATAACGCCGAAATCGCGCTGCCCAGCCTTGAGACCGTCAATGACCGCCTCCAGAATGACCGGCAGAGAAAGCCCTTTCTGCGTGTGAAGTATCGGAGAATAGCGGACTTCGAAGTATTCGACATTTTCTTTTGCACAGTCTTCGGCAAGCTCATAAGCCGCCCGGAAAAGGTTCTCCCTTGTCTGCAGAACTTTGAGCGTTATTTCAAAACCTTTGAGGTAATCGTTCAGAGATGCGTGCATTTTTCCCGGGGCAATAAGATCTCTGAGTTCTTCAAGTGAACTGACACCGAGGTCAATACCGTCTTTAAGAGCAAGTTCCCAGACAGTTTCAAGTCTCAGCGAACCGTCAAGGTGGACATGAAGATCGGTCTTCGGCAGTTTCCTGAAAAACTCGCGCGTCAGTCCTCTGGCTACCTGAGAAACGGCATCATCAACTTTTCTCAGTTCATTGCTTTGCACTCTTTGACCTCCATATCGAGCATATCCGCATAACCGTCGACCTTGAGTTCTTCGCCGATGCGGATGTTGCTTGTGTAGATATTGACTTTGCCCTTCGTGGAATCGGGTTCCTGAATGTAGCAGATCTCCTCGATTTTGTCCGTTTCACTGTTAAGTTTGACTTTCGCCCTGTAAATTTTGTCGTTGTTGAGATAGTAGGTTTCGCTTTTTGAAGAAACAGACGAACCTTCAAGCTGCAGAACGAAGTATGTGACGTAGCCGTCTTCATCGGTGTTCGACGAATTGTCGGCAAAAAAGATCTGGATTATGGGAACCTGATGACCGGAACTGAGAGTCAGCGATTTCTTGATTGCCCATGAAGAGGAATTTATCGTTACCGTTTCGTTCAGAAGGTTGAGATAGGTCAGAAGTCCCGAACCGTAATTGACTGTCTCGGCACTTCCGTCGTTTATCGTACCGAGAAACGAAAAGTTGACATCCCATACCGTCGTCTCGGCATCGTCGTCGGAAACCAGATCATCGTCTTCATAATCCTTGTAATATGAGTCATTATCGACCTGAAAATCATCGACTTCGTATTGTTCATCGCTGTTCTGTATGCACGAAGTAAAAAACACCGAAAAAAACAAAGCCGAAAAAATCACAAAAACTTTTTTCATATTCGCCTCCGAAAAAACAAAATCCAATTATTATAGCAAAATCGATTTTTTCCGCAATTATTGCTTTTAAACTGATCGCCTCTAATTTCCGCCGTCATTTTTCAGGATATCTTCGCTCGTAAGAGTTTCGAGATAGAAGTCTTTAAGCTCCATACCGGCCTCGCGCTCCATTTTGCGCAGAAGTTTCGCCGGAGAAAGTTCAAGATCCGGCGCTTCGAGCGGATAGAACCTGATTTTTCCGCCTGTGCAGATGCCGAGAGAGTTTTTACCGTGAACAAAAACAAGACATCCAGGCTCTTTCTCAGTCGAAATAGTGAGAAACAGCCTGTGTTCGCGCACATTCCAGATCCTGACACCGTTATGTGCCGAGAGAGTTGCTGCGAAAGTTCCGTCGGAAGAGACGGCGATCTTGTCCGAGATATCAAATCTGCCGCTGAAATCCATGATCGAGTTGTCATACGTGTCGATATGGCTGAGGATCCCTTTGTCAAAACCTGCAAGAAGTGTCGAATCCGGCATAAATTCAAGGGAAACGGCTTCTCTGCCTTCGATCTTGACTTCACTGAAAACTGAAAAATCGGGAACCGAAAAAATAGTTATCGTGCCCCCGCAGAGAGCCGCAAGTTTTTTGCCTCCCGGAGAGAAAACGGGCCGGACAGCGCTGTCGCGCACGCATCTGCTGCTTTTGACTTCGTCTCTTTGGAAAGAAACAAGCATTATTTCGCTGTCACTGCAGACCGCCGCATGGTCACTGTCGGGCGAAATATCGACCGAACGGATCTCTTCTTTAAGTTCGATATCCTTCTCTCCGGCGCTTTCCCTGTCGTAGAACCTGAGCAGAGCCCCCTTTTCCGCGATAGCAACATACCTGCCGTCAGAAGAAACCGCGCCGTCAGTTACCATGGAAATCTCTTCGTGCTCGAACAAGACCCCTTCATTTTTTGATACAATTGAAATTTTGTTGCCGCTCAAGGCAAAAACTGCATTCAAACCTTTAAGGAATACGGCTTTCCGAATATCTTCCGAAGCAACGTCAAAGAGTTCGGTCACTTGTCTGCCGTATCTTGTCCAAATACGCAGAAGTCCGTCTTCCCCGGCAGAAACAAGGCGGTCATCTCCCACGAAAAACGCTGCACTGACTGCCGAATCGTGACCGTCTATCACGAAAAGCGGAGAGAGTGTCACTGCATCCCAAACCACTATCTTGCCTTCTTTTGAAGCGGTCGCAAAGTGCGTCGAGTCTTTTTGGAAATGTATATCGGAAAGAGCCGAATTTCTGAATGTAAGAATGTTCACAAGATTTCTGCTTTCCATGGAAAAAACAGCTATCCTGCCGCTTTCAGTTCCCGCAAGAAGAGTTTTTCTGTCAGGCGAAAGAGCAAAAGCAGAAATTTTATCATTTTCTTTTTGATACCATTTCGAAAACACTCCCTCGAATTTGGAAGAATTGCCTTCGAACCTCCTTTCGACAGAGGTTTCAGCGGTTTTAGCCTGAATATCGATAACAAAATTCTTTTCTTCCGAAAGAGAGACGGACAACTTTTTGTCGTCATCAGAGAAAACGAATCCCGAGACCCTGCTTCCAAGATCGAATTTATATATTTCGGAAAGTGCAGGGAAAGTAAAAAGCGTCACCGTTCCGTTGTCACAGCCCGTTGCGATGACGTTTTCACTGTGTGATATCGCGGCCGAAGTGACTTTGCAGCCTACCGGGATATCACGTTCGAAAGTCGCACCGCGGTGAAAATTCTTAATATAGAACTTCGAAGCGGCACTTGAAAGCATCTCTTCGGAATCTCCTGAATGGGCAGAAAATCCCGGACTGTATTCGGGACTTTTTTTATTCAGCGGATTGTAATACATTGCCGCAGCCGCATAGATCCTTGATGCGATATAACTTTTTTCGGTGTCGAGCTTGTTCGATTTTTCGCTGAAAGCCTGCGCAGTACGGTAGTTAGCCGTTATTTTACCGCGCTCAGCCTCATTTCTTGCAACAGTCGTCTTGTTCAGAAGAAATATGATCTGAAGGGCTGCAAGAAAAGTAACAGTAAAAATGATAAGCGTTGAAATAAAAGCTGCCTTGTGGCGCACCGCGACGAATTTCAGACTTTCGAAAACGGAATAGTGGTAGACTCCTACTTTTCTGCCCGACATATAGGCCGAAAGATCGTCGATCATTTCTCCGACAGAGGCGTAACGCTCATCTTTGCTTTTGGAAAGGGCTTTTTCGGCGATCGCAGCAAGTTCCGGCGGAATATCTCTGTCTTTCTGCACGGCACTTTCGACATTCTCGTTAAGAACTTTCCGGATTATTTCATCAGTGGTCCTGCCGCTGAACGGCGTTTTTCCGGTCAAAATCTGATAGAGTATCGCTCCGAGTGAATAAATATCGGAAATCTCGTCGATTTCGCCGATATTGCCCTCTGCCTGCTCCGGCGGCATATACGAAGGTGTCCCTATCGCCTGTCCGACAACCGTCTTGCCTACCCCTTCGTCATCGTGACGCACGAAAACTGTCTCGTCAGACCCCTTTATTTTTGCAAGTCCCCAGTCGAGGACAACCGTCTCGCCGAACTCCCCTATCATTACATTGGAAGGTTTCAGATCGCGGTTGATGACACCTTTGCTGTGGGCGTATGCAACGGCGTTGCAGACATGGTAGAAATGGGGAAGGAGCTCGAGCCTGTCGAAAACACTGCGGCATTTTTTTATCGCGCTGAGAAGCGTCGTTCCCTTGACTAAGCGCATCGTGTAGTAAAACGAACCGTCAGGATGCTGGCCTATTTCGTAAACAGGCACGATCGAAGGATGCTCGAGTCTGCCCGTGACCCTCGCCTCGCGCAGGAAACGGTTTCTGATCGCTGTAACCTGAGGATCATCATCCTGGGAAGGAGCTTTCGAGATGTCGGAAAGAAGTTCCTTCATAGCGATTTTTCGTCCGACATGCCTGTCGAAAACGACAAGGATCCGCCCTGATCCGCCGCGGGCGAGTTCTTCCATGATTTCATATCTGCCCGACATTTCATCGGTGACCGTTTTCTGTCTTTCCGGCTCGATATCTCCGCTTTCCACAAGAAATTCAACGGTTTTATCACTCATCTGCTTTTACCTTTCTCGATGAATAAAATTTTTTTAAAAGCGCTCCTACTTCCGCCACTTTTTCGGCAGGGAACTCTTTCACAAAACGATCTTTCTGACGGACGAACTGCTCGGCCGCAAAAACAAGCCACGGGGGTTTGTAGGAATATTCACTGTTTCTTTCAAGCCAGATTTTTTCGAAAAAAGAAAGCGCCTCATTCGGGATATCGCTGATCTTCTTTTTGCCGGAAGCAACTTTTACTATGAGATCGGGATCAAAAAACGGAACTCTGCTTTTTCCGGATTTCCATAGCGTCATAAACCATGAAAGATACTCTTTCGCTTTATGCTGATCCGATGCCTCCAGCATGAAAGTTTTGTCTATGAAAAAAACGGATGTGTTGACTTTGAGACCCGCCGCATTCGCCGCAAGATGACGGATCATTGCTTCGACCCGGTATTTTGCCTTGTTCCCTCCCGGATAAACCAGGATCATGCTGCCCGGCTCTTTTATATTTTTTATTCTGCCCTGCAGTTTCAGCGAAAGATCTTCGAAGTCCAGCGAAATATCACGGAATATGAAATTCTTATACACCGAATTGGCTGCAACGGAGTACAAATTTGAATCTTCGGCAAACCCTTTCAGCTCCTCTTCACCGAAACTCCCCAGCGGGATCCCTCCTTCGCCTTTTATGCGGCCGACAAAGAGTTTGTTAAACTCATCGGGACCTTTTCCGAACTCTTCGGGCATACTCTTCGCCATATCGATGTAGGTCTTGCGGATATTGTATTTAAGCAGAGGATCAGCGTTGGCGTATCCGAAAAGCTCTTCGTCCTCCTGCATATCCTTATCGTCGGGAATAGCTATTCTGAGCGTTTTCGTGAAATAGTATTTGGCAGGTTCTTTGAAAAATGAGATCAGTTTTTCGAGTTCGACTACTTCCGCCTCACCACCGTTTCCGCAAGATTCGTTTTGTTGCTCTGAAACCCGCGCCGGTTGCAGGTCCCGCCTATTTTGTTCCACGTGAAACATTACCTCTGCGATATCAAAATCCCTCTTTGAAAAAGTCTTGAACTTTCCGTCTTTAAAGTATTCCTCAGAAAAAGGCTGGACCGGATATTTCGTTTCCAAATACTCAGCTTTCACACCGGTCTTTTTCTCGATATATTTTTCTAAAATCTGAACCGGCATAGCGGCACAGCGGCGTTTTTTGGAATCTTCCGACAAATCTCTGGCTTCGTAGCTTATAAACAGTTTGTCCCTCGCCGAAATCACTGCCTCGACGAACAAATATTTATCGTTGTCCCTGACAGAGCGCGGCGAAGGAGCAGCAGGCTCTTTCATCGACTTTTTCTGCGTCAGATCGAATGCATACCTGTTTTCGGTCCGAGGGAAGTCGCCGTCTCCCATGCCGATAAGATAAATCACCTTGAACGGAAGCGCCCTCAAAGGCTTCAGCGAGCAGAAATTCACTTTTGACGACAGAAAACCGCGACCGCTCCTCTCTCTTCCGAGTTCGTCTTCGAGATACTGCAGAACCGCATCAAAAGAGAGATCTTCCGTGAATTTCCCTGCCGTTTCCGCAAAGTCGTCGATCACTTTTCTTATATACCTGATCTCTTCGCAGGCAGCTTTGTCGTTCCTGTCGTAAACAAAAAAGAAGTCAAGCATGCCTTCGAGCAGATTTTTAAATTCATCCGGAGGTCTCCTGAAAGAAAAGAGCTGCTTTGAACATCTGAAAAGCTCTTTTGCAAACGTAATAAAGCCCGAAACATTGTCCAAATCTTCTTTGGAAGCAGACGCCATCGGAAGAATGTCATCGAACCCCTTCCCGTTTTCCGAAAACGGCATGACGAAACTCATCATTATTCTCGAAAGACCGAAATCCCAGGTGTTCTGCCCCGAGCCGCCGAAGTCTTCGCCTCTCGATTCTGCATCGAGACCCCATCTGACACCGCTTTCGCCGACAAGTTTCTCGATGCTGTTGACACTCTGTTCATCAACATTGAATTTTGTGCAGACATAAGGTGAACTGAAAATTGAAAAGACTTTCGACTTCTCGAAATCGGATCTGCCGGTCTTCAGTATTTCCAGAAAAGTCGCTGCGATTTTGCTTTCGCTTGCAAAAGTTCTGTCCGATATGACCCACGGGACAAACGTCATATCCTTAGGATCAGTTCCGCCGAAAACCGCCGTGATATAAGGAACATAATCGTTGATTTTCGGCGCCATGACGGCAATATCTTCAGGCTTGAGGCCGTCATTTTCCTTGAAAAGTCCAAGCAGTTTGTCTTTGAGCACCTCGATTTCGCGCATTTTATCGCGGCAGGATATGATTTGAACGGAATCGTCGTTTTCAGTCTTTTCAGGCGATTCAAGGTCGTTCAGAATATCATGCTGTATCGAATGAAGAAGCGTTTTTCCTTCAGGTTCTTCAAACAGACCTTCAGCACTGTCTCCGGCAGTAAAATCGACAAAATCGAGCCCTGCCGCACAGAACCTCCCGAAAAAAGTGTCGGGCAGATTTTCCGCAGAAAGCTCCCTGTCATCACCGGCATCGTCAAAAGCACCTTTGTTCTTAGATACCGAAAAATACTCGTGGCTAGGAGAAACAGCAAAAATATGAACAGGAAAAAGATCCGAAAGTGAGCGGAACATCTCGAGCTGATAACTGTTCATGATCGAGATACCGAACAGGATCAGTTCTTTGGGATAACTCTTGCCGGCAGGCGCCGTTCCGCATTTTTTCATGAAAAGCTGGGCAAAACCTTTAGTAGTCGTTTTCTGCGCCAGTTCCCTGAATATCCCGAACTGCCATGCCTCGTCCGGATCGCTTGTCTTCACTCCGGTTTCCTGCCAGCACCGCATCATGTCAGGACGGTAGACGAAATACTGCTCTAAAAGATCGGCGAGAGTACGGCTGAACCTGAATGCGCGCGCTTCGTTTCCGCCTATATATTTCCCCGCAGGGCCGTCTTCGGCATTTCTCAGCTGAGAATAGAGCGCCCACTCCGCATTTTTTTTGCTGTAGACAGAATCGGGAGTTATTTCAAAATATTTTTCAGCAAAATTTCTTAAAAATCCGTCAGGCGAAACAAATTCAAAATTTGCAAAAGCACCTGCTTCCTTTGCGGCTTTCAGCGTTAGCCAGCGTGCCATTCCGTCACTTTGCACGACGATGCTCTTTTTTTCCAGCGGGGCATCTTCGGCAAGCCTTCTGATGATTTTACAGACTTCCGGCAGAAAATTTTCCAATTTGTTGCTTTTATAAATTCTGAAATTGCAATTTTCGGACATTGGCCGCCTCAGACAGATTGTTTTTCAAAAACAGAAAAGATCCCGTGGATCCGTTTTTTTGCTTTGCAGAGCTCCTGCGCCACCTGCTTCCTGATGTCGCCTTCACCGTTATCCGACACAAGACGGATCGAGAAAAAACGCTTGTTGAACCCGACAGCCGTTTCGCGGAAACGCAGAGTCTCCATCGTGTAGAGAAGCGGCATTTCAAGATGACCGGCCCAACTGTACCCTTCGCCCGTGTAAAGCCTGTCATCTCCGGTAACTGCAGCGGCAGGCAGATCAGCGAAACCCTGCTCTGACGAAACCGTTCCGCCGTCGCAATCGCAGAAAGTCGAACATTCGTAGATGCTCCCGACAACGCCTTTTGAAACAGAGGCCGCCGTGCCGAATTCACAGACAGTCTTTATTTCCGGATGCCCCGCAAGCGTTTCAGCCAAATTATGAACTCCTGCACTTCCCATTCCGGAACATAAAAGCATCAGATTGTCGTTCATTCTGACGACTGAACCCGTCGGGACCTTGATTGGAAAAGGGTTTTCGTGTTTCATCGGAAAGACTATGAGGTTCAAATCAATTCTCCGTATTTTTCAAAAGCTCTGCCCTTTTTGCACGATACAGTTCTCGGACTTCAAGCAGAAACGAACGCGCAGGTTCATAAAGATAATCCCTGTAACTCCACGGCAGCTCCCTGATGGCGTTCTTTTTGCCGAAAATCAGCGTCACTTCAGCGAAAACACCGCTTCCCAAGTATATTCTGTGGCTGTAATTCTTGCCTGTCGCCAGAATAAAGTTTTCAAGCGTAACCAAGCCGGGATCAAGATTTACCAACCTGTTGCCATTGTCAGAGCGCTCCTTTTCAAGCTGTACGCAGAAAAGTTTGACATCCTTGAGAAGATCGCGAGGAACCGGCTCTTTGAAGCTGAAAACGATTTTTTTTATGCCGCTGCCCATTTCAGGATCGTAGTACGGTGATATTGACGAAAAATCATAAACCTCTGAAACTGCATCGATTTCGCCGTATTTTTTTTCGAGGATCGCTCTCGTTTCCTCAAGCAGAGCCTCGTCTCTGAACATAACCGAAATCGTGAGATTAGCCTTTATCGGCTCAGCAAGTTCGCTCATAATGTTCCATACATTTTCTTGTAGTAGTTCTGATATTCGCCGCTGATGATTTCTTCCCACCATCCGCGGTTGTCAAGATACCATTTTATCGTTTTTTTGATCCCGTCCGCAAATTTGGTTTCAGGCAGCCAGCCGAGTTCGTTGTGGATCTTCGTCGGGTCGATCGCGTAGCGCATATCGTGACCCAGCCTGTCTTTGACGTGTGTTATCAGGCTTTCGGGCTTGCCGAGTTCTTTGCAGATGAGTTTTACGATATCGATATTACGCATTTCGTTGTGGCCGCCGATGTTGTAGATCTCGCCGACTCTTCCTTTGTGGATAACGAGATCGATCGCTTTGCAGTGGTCTTCGACATAGAGCCAGTCTCTGACGTTGAGCCCTTCGCCGTAAACCGGAAGCGGCTTGTCGTTCAGGCAGTTAGCGATCATCAGAGGAATCAGTTTTTCGGGGAAATGGTAAGGACCGTAGTTGTTCGAGCAGCGTGAGATCGTCGCCGGAAGCCCGAAAGTGCGGTGATACGCCATGACCAGAAGGTCTGCGCCAGCTTTTGAACTTGAATACGGGCTGCTCGTGTGGATCGGAGTTTCCTCGGTGAAGAAAAGATCAGGCCTGTCAAGCGGAAGATCGCCGTAAACTTCGTCTGTCGAAACCTGATGATATCTTTTTATTCCGTATTTCCGGCAGGCATCCATGAGAACGCTTGTTCCGATGATGTTTGTCTGCAAAAATATTGAAGGATCTTCGATACTTCTGTCAACATGGCTTTCCGCGGCGAAATTGACGATGATATCCGGTTTTTCCTCTTCAAAAAGTTTGTAGACCCCAGATCTATCGCAGATATCGAGCTTCACAAAGCGGAAATTCGGTTTATCCATTATACTTTTCAAAGTGCTGAGATTTCCCGCGTAAGTCAGTTTGTCGAGGCAGATGATCCTGTAATCGGGATGCGCCTCAAGCATGTGGAAAATGAAGTTAGAGCCGATAAATCCCGCGCCGCCTGTAACTATGATATTCATTATTTTTCCCCCGCGATTGAAAGCAGATACTGGCCGTAATCGGTCATTTTGAGTTCATTTCCTATTTCTTTAAGCTGCTCGGTCGTTATGAATCCGCGCCTCCATGCGATCTCTTCGATGCAGGAAACGTAAAATCCCTGCCTGTCCTGCACCGCTTCGACAAATTCCGCCGCTTTCAGCATGTTTGCGGGCGTTCCGGTATCTAACCACGCCATACCGCGCCCGAGCAGGGTGACATTGAGTTCACCCATTTCAAGATATGCGTTGTTTACTGCGGTGATTTCAATCTCTCCGCGAGCCGAAGGTTTAACGTTTTTCGCGATTTCAACAACGCGGTTATCGTAGAAATAAAGCCCCGGAACGGCGTAGTTGCTCTTCGGATGCGCCGGTTTTTCCTCAATAGATACGACTTTGTGGTTTTTGTCGAATTCGACCACACCGAAAGAGCGCGCATCCTTCACCGGATAGCCGAAGATCGTCGCTCCTACCTTGTTTTCCATCGCTTTTCTGAGCATTCTTGTCATATCCTGGCCGTAAAAGACATTGTCGCCGAGGATAAGGCATACGCTGTCGTCCCCGATGAAATCTTCGCCAAGAATAAAGGCATCGGCAAGTCCGCGCGGAGTATCCTGCACTTTGTAGGCAAACTTCATTCCGAGTTTTTCGCCTGTTCCAAGCAGCCTTTCGTAAAGCGGAGTATCCTCAGGTGTCGAAATTATCAGCACTTCGCGGATCCCGGCAAGCATAAGGATCGAAAGAGGATAATAAATAAGCGGCTTGTCGTAGATCGGCAGAAGCTGCTTCGAAACAGCCTTTGTCATCGGATAAAGCCTTGTTCCTTTGCCTCCGGCAAGAATGATTCCTTTCATTTTTATCTCCTTTCCAAAACTATTCCGCAGATCCTGTCAACATCTTCTTTGGTCAGGCCGGCATAAAGCGGCAGAGTCAGCACTCTGTCGGCGAAATATGCGGCGACCGGCGTTTTTTCCGCGCCAGAACCCGGAAGATTTTTGTAGCAGTCGAATGTGTTTGTGAGCGGATAGAAATATTTTCTCGCGATTATTCCGTTTTCGGCAAGTTTTGCGAAAATTTCGTCTCTTGAAGCCGCGAAACCGTCAAAAACAACGGGAAAATATGCGTAATTCGGCGTGATAAATTTGTCCGGTTTGCAGAGTTTTATCCCTTTCACTCCGTCAAGGTGGCTGAAATAACGCTCGACTACGGCTTTCCGTTTAGCGATCTCTCCTTCAAGATGGCGCAGATTGCAAAGTCCCATAGCCGCCTGAAATTCGCTCATTTTCGCGTTTCCGCCCACAAATCCGACACTTTCCGGGCTTGTTATGCCGAAATTTTTCATGCTGTTGAGTTTGTCAACAAGCAGATCGTCCGAAAAACAGACCGCGCCGCCTTCGATCGTGTTGAAGACCTTTGTCGCATGAAAGCTGAACATCGAAGCGTCTCCGAAACAGGCAGACGAAACACCTTTGTATTTCACCGCGAAAGCATGCGCCGCATCGTAGATCACTTTAAGACCGTGTTTTTTCGCGATATCGGCGATTTTTTCTACATCGCACATATTCCCGTAAACATGGACCGGCACGATCGCAACTGTTTTATCGGTTATCAGAGCCTCGATCTTATCAGCATCCATCGTGTAGTTTTCAGGATCAACATCACAGAAAACAGGAGTCAAGCCGTTCCGCACGATCGCATGAGTCGTCGAAGCGAACGTGAAAGGAGTCGTAATGACTTCAGCCCCTTCCGGGAACTCAAAAGCCGCGATTATGTTTTCAAGCGCAAGATGTCCGTTTGTAAAAAGCGCGACGTGCGGCACTCCCAGCATCTTTTCAAGCTCCGCCTGGAATTTCTGGTGCTTCGCCCCCGAATTCGTTAGCCAGCAGCTCTCCCAAAGCTCTTTTATTTCGGCACAGTATTCCTCAAAATCGGGCATCGAGGAACGGGTAACATTTATCGTCATGGTGCTCTCCTTCAAAAAACCGCCGTTTTCATCTGTTCTGATGTTCCGTGATCTCGCGGTCAACGATCATGCCGTTCTGAATAATCAGACAACCTTTAAGAACCCGCCCGGTTTTTCCTGTGGCAAGCTGCTCCAGATAAGGTGCTATAACCTTTGAATTGTTGTACGAAAAAGTTTTGTAAAAAAACGACGGGGTGTGGTCAACAGCATAATGCATAATGCCGTCAACAATGTATGTGGGATTTTCTATCGAAGTCGGAACGCTTGTCTCGACACCTCCGTTCCTGTCGCAGCTCACATCGATTATCATTGCATTCTTCTTCATTTTTTTCAGATCTTCGCGATAGATCACATGGTCTTTTCTCGTGATATCCCAAAGAATGCAGTTGACTATTACATCGTAATTGCCGATCTCCTGCCTGAGCAGTTCCTCCTGACGGCGGTTGTACTGCATCACATGAGCTCCGAGCATATTGAGGACCCTGCATGCGCCTCTGGCAGTGTTACCGTTACCGATAACAGCGACCTCAAGCCCGTAAGGCAGCTGACCATAACACTGGAAACCGTTTATTACAGCAGCTTCCCCGGCAAGTTCGTTATTGAACCAGAAAACATGCCGCCCCATCTCGAACATTTTTTCCCAGGCATAGGCAGTAAGTTTGTTGTTGACGATTTTATCGGTTATATCGCGGTTCTGGGTGGCATGGACCCAACCGAAAATAGTCTGTCCTTCATGCATCCTCTCCAGATAATCCGCATCTCCGATTTTAGGATCGCAGACTATATCCTGCCGTATAGTTTCTTCATGCGAACATATTTTGCAGCCGGCAGCGGCATATTCGTCATCCGGAATGCCGAGAACATTTCCGAATCCTTTTTCGATGAAAACATTTTCGGGATGAGAAAGAGTTTGAATATCCGCAGGAACTATCGCACGCCTGTTCTCGTTTTCCTTTGGACTGATCGGAAATCCTATTGTTTTTATAACCATCGCACAACTCCGAAAGTCTATCAGCTGTCTGTTTCCGTGAACAAACCGGGAAACATCCGGCAATTTTCACAAATAATCATGCTTTTCTTCTTCCTTTCAAAAAGCCCAGGATCATACTCAACAAATATTCAAAACTGTCAATCTTAAACAACTTTGAACCGGCAATATATAAAACTACGCCGAGAGGGACCTGTATCAAAAGCGTCAGAATGTCCTTCAAACCCGCAAAACTGACGCAGTAGACAACCGCTCCCATTCCGAGTGAAAGCAGGATCTGGGGCATCATGTCGGCCAGCTGCTCCAAATAACTGTATTTCAGCAATTTTTTGTTCGGCCACGAATTTATTATCTGACTTGTCACGGAAATAGCAAGAGTACTGTATGCCATGGCCATCACGCTTATCCACATCGTTGAAACAACTGCCGTAAGACCGATAATTTTCTTAATTATTTCAAGTTTTAAAAAAAGATCGCTCCTTCCCAGGGCTTTCATCGCGTTGAGATTCGCCGTATGAATCGGGTAAAATGCGTAAGTTACGCAGAATATTCTTAAAAACGGAACACACGGAAGCCATTTTTCCGTAAGGATAAGACGCACCACCGGTTCCGCACACACAGCAAGACCGACCATGCAGGGCATCATAAGATAAGTGCTTGATTTTATTGCACGTCTCGTCATCGCACGGACTCGTTGTCTGTCATCCTGCTCAGCAGACATCGTGGGCAAAAGGACACTGTCGATCGAAGTGTTTATGTTGCTTACAATAAAACGGGGGAAGTAGCTCGCCCTATCGTAAAAAGCCAGATCTTCAGAAGTATAAAGCTTTCCGATAATCAGATTTCTGAGATTATTGTACCCCGTATCTATTAAAGACGAAACGAGCAGTTTCCAGCCATAGGAAAAAAGTCCTTTCAGTCTTTCCAGAGAAAACATGAGTTTCGGACGCCACTTTACCGTGAGCCACAAGATGACAGCAGCGCCGGCCGCCCTGAAAAGCTGCTGAGCGACGATAGCCCATACGCCGAAACCTTTATATGCCATAGCAATACCAAGGATTGCCGCTCCTATCGTGCCTCCCAAAGTCGCATAAAAAAATCTTTTGAAGAGCAGATTGCGTGAAACGTAAGCCTGCTGGATATTTCTGACACCGGAAACTATCAGCATCAGACTGAGCACCCGGATCACCGGAGTCAGATCGGGCATATTGTAAAAACCGGCAATAAAAGGAGCCGCGACGAACATCAGTCCGTAAAGGAGAAGGCACATCGCCATGTTGAAATAAAAAACAGTCGAAAAATCGAGATCGTCCGCATTCTTTTTCTGAATAAGCGCATTTCCAAGACCGCTGTCGACAAAAACCTGAAGAAGAGATGTGAAAACCGCGACCAGAGCAACGATACCGAATGCTTCCGGAGCTATCAGACGCGCAAGGATTATTTCAATAACAAATGCTACCGCCTGCGCTCCGATGCGTTCCATAAAACGCCAGATCATGTTGGAGAATGCTTTGTTCCGGAGTTCGCTGCTCATGATTTCCGTTACCGTCTATCGACCGGCTATTTTTTCAACTAATTTTCTGACAAAAACATCCCAGTAAACAGGATGCAGCAAAACCCCCAGAAATCCTTTTTCATAATAGAGGTTTCTCGCCTTTGAATATTTTATGACCTGTTCGAAAGAATCGCTGTAGCGGCCTTTCGTATATTCATTCATCTTCTCCAGAGCAGTTATTGTGCTCCTTGCATGTTCCATTCTGAAAGATTTGTCGAGTTTCATTTTTTCGGACCATGACCCCGGAGAGAACATCCTGTATTTGGACATAACGTCAGCCATATACCATATTTTTCCGACCGTAGCCAGATATATCAGGAGAGTATAGTCTCCCGCCTTCGGAATAAAAAACTCTTCCGGCTTATTTTCACGGAATTCCCGGCGGCATACGATCGAATTGAGATGTATAAAACATGAGCCCCGCTTTATTATTTCTCCGGCCGGGATCTCTCTGTCACTTTTATCATTATTATAAAAAATGCCCGTCGAAGAGCCGTCTTCCCTTATTTTTTCAGTATTGTGGACACATGCGCTGAAATCGGGATGACTCTCCATAAAATCTATCTGCTTCTGAAGTTTTTCAGGATCACACCAGTAATCGTCACCTTCGCAAACGGCGACATATTTACCTTCCAGCATGGGTTTTATAAAAATATCGAACAGATCTTTATGTTTTGAATATTGATTTTCTTTCTGCAGAACGGGAACTATTATGTCGGGATATTTTTCGGCATAACTCTTTATAATTCCGGCAGTTCCGTCTGTCGAGGCATCATCATGAACAATGACTTTATATTTGTATGAAGTCCGCTGAGAAACAAATCCTTCCAAAGTTTTCCCGATATATTTTTCGTGATTGTAAGCCATGCAGTATGCCGTCAGAACAACTTCGTTTCCGTTCATAGATCACCTTTCGAAAATCCAATAATAATTAACCGTATCCGATCCTTTGTACAAATCATAGGCCCAGAAAACAAAATAAAGAAACATCACTATCATATATGCTGTCATCAGCATAGGCTTCATTTTTTTATATTCCGGCTTCAGAGAAGGAAACAGCAGCGGAATAAAAAAGACATTGAATATATTTGTATAACAGCAGATGCGGTTCAGGTATATGCTGCCCATAGACGCAATATTCAGAACTGCGTTCAGAAGCGACAGATTAAGCAGACAGTAGAAATCGCTGCTTTTGACCTCCTCGTATACTCTGCGGAAAACAAAATAAACGATGACAGGCATACAGTTGACGATAACACGGAAAATATTAACCGACTGGTTGGCCGTAGCCGAATATTCGTCAACAAGCCCTTCTCCTCTTTTTAAAAAAGCTATCATATAGAACATTTTATCATAGGAAAAACGGATTATAAAAGCGGCTAATATGAGAATTATTATCCGTCTCTTGTCTATTTTATTATCTGCCAGAAAGTAGACGGGCAGCATAAGTATGGCGGAAACATGGAAAGTAGCGGCGAGAAGGCAGATCAGGCACCATTGCCGGAACTGACGTTCTTTCAAAAAATTATAACCGCAGAAGAGCACTGTAGCCGCCGCAGACTGTTTCACAATATTGAAAGAAAAATGCCAGCATCCGATCAAAAGATAAAGAATTATGGCGAGTTCGACATTTTTATCCCGCTTTACGATCATCACGATGACGGGAACGACCGTTATCACTGCCATCAGAAAAAACCATGTGGCATAATCATCGTATATAAAGGAGGAAGTCTTTGCCACAATCGAAAGAGCGGGCTGCGAAAAAACAGAAAAATTAGTCAAATACCGGTAATAATTAGACATATACTGCATGTAGTCCGTTCCGACCATATATCTGAAACCTGACACGGCCGTCAGCATTATGGCTGCACAAACATACGTCAACCGTCTGACGACAGGCTGACAATTTTCAGCAGATGAAAAAATAAAAAGAAAAGAAAGGATCAGAAGTACTGAAAAATATACTGCCATTTGTCAGGAAAACTTGAAAGTCCACAGTATCATTTTTTGATGATATGCCGCACCGTATGAAGACATCAGCGTTTAATCAGATCTAAATTTATCAATGTTCCCAGATACTTGTCAGCCCATGGAAGAATATTGTTGTCAAATCCTCCCGCAGGATAGAACGTAAACTCCCCGAAGTAAGGCTTTTTTTCGATCAAATAGAAATCTATCCTCACGAAAGCCTCCCCTTTTGAAAGTTCTGAAGCCAGATCAAAAAGCCGGTCGATCCCCTCGGGTTTCTCTATTGTGAAATCATCGGGCAGATCCTGAGCTGACCGGTTATACTTTTTCAGCTTCCAGTCTCTGTCAAAAAAATAAAAACGTTTTCCTGAAGTTCCGCGTCCGGTGCAGAGCATTACACTGTCAACATTTCCGTTAAAACAGAAAAATTTATAGTCTACCGGCGGAGTTCCGTCACTATCAGACATATATTGTTCAGCAATTATGCACGGTTTGACGAATTTGTAAGGCCATTCCCTGCCGTAACTGTAAGGATCGTTCTTAAGCCTCAGCGAAAAAAATTCTTTCAATTCGTCATGGTTTATCTGATTTTTATCTTCGATTATCTTTATGCTTCCGCTATCGTGATTGCATTTCAAAACGAATTTGTCCGGTAAAGAATCAAACGGAATATCTTCATATCTGTCCCATTTACCGAGCAGCGGAATCAGATTGAGTTCTTTGATTTCCTTGGAGACATATTCCCTGACACTGTATTTGTCGACCAGTTTTATATGATCAGGATTGTGATCATACAATTTAAGCCAGTTCAGCTTTTCGTTAAATGTTTCCGGATTCTTCAGATCCAAACTTTTATGCATGGTGAGTCTGAATTGAGCTTTTACCATGATACGATCAGGAATGAATTTAAGGGAATCAAGTATTTTGAGTCTAAGTTCTTTATTTTTCAGCAGCTTTTTATAGTCAAAACCAGACAAGTGAAAATCTCCGGATCAAGCGATCTCTTCCAAATAGTATTTTACGACAAACTGCCTGTCAAACTCTTTTTCGATTTTTGCTCTTCCGGCCAAGCCCATTTTTTTATGTTCGTCCGCAGTCATTGCAAGAAATTTTCCGACGGCATCAATAACAGCCTGACCGTCCTTTATAGGAACGACGAAACCCGTTACGCCGTCTTCCGCGACTTCCCTGCATCCGGCTCTGTCAGATGTGATCACCGGACGTCCGCACGCAGCAGCCTCCAGAATAACGTTGTTCATCCCTTCAGGGTAGTAAGAAGGATTTACGAGACAGCTGCACTTGGAATAAAAAGGAAGCAGATCCATCTGAAGACCGTGATAAACCACGAATTTGTTATTTTTAAGTATTTCCTGATACTTCGGGTCGTCACAAGGACCGCAGACATCGAATATTATGTTTTCAGAAGCAAATTTTTCTGCCGCCGACAAAAAATAATCGATCCCTTTTTCTTTAAAAATACGGGCAGCGAACAAAAAATGCACAGGACCTTCCGGCCACGGCAGGAGCGGATGGGATTCCACATTCACTCCTGATCCCGGAAGAAGAACGACTTTCGCATTATCGGGGATCATTTCATGCGAAACAAAAAACTCTCGATTTTCTTTGTTCTGAAAAAAAATCGTGGAAACCTTTGCGATGCCTAATTTATACAGAAAAACCGTAAGTTTCTGCAGTTTTCCGGGATTTTCCACCGGAGTTCCCAATCCCGTGACATTTACGACATATTTGATATTAAGCATCCTGCATGCCAAACCCGCATAAACATTGGGCTTTATATTGTTAGTAAATACGATGTCCGGTTTTTCGCTTTTAAGGATCGTTTTATATTTCAGAAACAGTTTGATATCAAAAAACGGGTTTTTTCCGTGTCTGTCGTTATTTACATCGATCACTTTTACGCCGATTTTTTCAAAATTATCCTTAAACTCCAGAATATGAGCGACCAAAACCACAGAATGCCCCATGCTTACGAACTGTTCGAGCACCTCCCTGCGTAAATTCCACGCGAAGTTGGTATCATTTGCAATCATCACAATATGCATGGCGTTTATTTTTTCTCTCTTAAATATATAAAACCGAAACCGATCATGTCATATCCGTTTCACGCAAACAGCAAATTTGACGCCGCTGTAACGCCGGCGTTTTCCAATCGCGGTGACCATATTATAATTTTTTGAAAAATCAATATATAGTGCGCTTGCAGTTATCAAAAAACCTTCTTATTTAGTTCCATGAAGTCCAGATTTTTCTGACCCGGACGCCGATTTTTTTGAAAAAAGTGAATAACGTCCTGTAATCACTTGACGTTTTTCCGGCGGCTCCCGTTTAAATCGCGACTAAAATCCTGATGCAGAATAAAAAAAACCCCTCCGAAGAGGGGTCGCAACAACAATAAGGAGCAAAATTTTTATTCTTCGTCCTTGGCATCAGCCGGAATATCGTCGGTTTCGCTGAAACCTTCATCTTCACCTTCCATGCCGTTGGAGATATTACTGAAATCAAAAGCTCCTTCCATATCCATTCTTCTGCTCGTTCTGAAAGAAGTTCTTGCAGTTTTCGTCGTGACATCGTCATCTTCAGATACAGACTCGGCGTTTTCCATGCCAGGAATCTTGATTTCGTAATTTGCTTCGTTGTATTTTGGGAACCCTGTTCCGGCAGGGATCATCTTACCGATAATGATGTTCTCTTTGATACCGCGGAGAATATCTTTTTTCCTTTCGACACTTGCATTCGTGAGGACTTTCGTCGTCTCCTGGAAGCTGGCTGCCGAGAAGAAACTTTCGGTGTTGAGGGCAGCTTTCGTGATACCGAGAAGAAGAACGTCCCATGTTGCCGGTTTGAGTCCTTTCTCTTCCGCGATGCGGTTGATCCTTTCGAGTTTTTCCTTCTCGACAAGTTCGTCCTTCATAAGCGACGTGTCACCCGGATCAATGACTTTTCTCTTCTTGAGCATCTGTTTTACGATGATCTCAATGTGCTTGTCGTTGATCGGAACGCCCTGAAGTTTGTAAACTCTCTGAACTTCCTGAACAAGGAACTTCGCAACAGCAACTTCACCGCTGATACGGAGGATGTCGTGCGGATCGATGGTTCCTTCGATAAGAGCTTCACCAGCTTCGACCGTATCGCCGTCGTGGACGTTGATGTGCTTTTCTTTCGGGATCTGGATCGGTTCCATAGCTTCACCGCCGTCAACAGGAGTAACGGTGATGACACGTTTGCTGCTCTTCGCGCTCTTTCCTTCGCTCGTGATCGAAACGATACCTGAAATTTCCGCTACTTTTGCCGGATTTTTGGTTTTTCTCGCTTCGAACAGATCGCTGACCCTCGGAAGACCGCCCGTGATATCCTTCGTCTTTCTGGCCGCTCTGGGAACTTTTGCAAGAACGTCACCGGGAGCTACGAGCGCACCGTTCTGAACTTCGATATGTGCGTTTACCGGAAGATGGTAAACAGCTTCACCTCTTTCGAGCTTCTTCGCAGTCTTTCTTCCTTTTTTGCCCTCTTCGGTGATAAGGAGCTGAGGAGACATCTTCGCGTCACGCGTCGGAATGACGACCGTTTTTACGAAACCTGTTTTCTGATCCTGCTCTTCCCTCATCGTGATACCGTTTTCAAGGTCTTCGTATGCGATTACACCGTCAGTCTCGGCGATAATCGGATCGTTGTACGGATCCCAGTCGGCAAGAATTGTTCCCTGCTCGACATGTTCGCCGTCGGCAACTTTAAGGTTGGTTCCGTAAGTTACAGGATATTTTTCTCTGTCTCGGCCTTTGTCGTCCTGAATTACGATTTTACCGTTTCTGTTCATGACAACGAAAGTTCCGTCTCCTTTCTTAAGGAGTTTGATGTCTCTGTATGCGACTGTGCCGCCTCTCTTCGACTCGTGGCTTGACTTTTCGCTTTTACCTGAAGCAACACCGCCGACGTGGAAAGTTCTCATCGTAAGCTGAGTTCCAGGCTCACCGATCGACTGTGCCGCAATGAATCCGACAGCTTCGCCGACATTTACAAGGTGACCGCGTGCCAAGTCTCTGCCGTAGCACTTAGCGCAGACACCGAAAGGACTTCTGCATGTAAGTACCGATCTGATCCTGACGCTGTCGATACCGAGATCGACTATCTTGTCTGCCGCTGCTTCGTCTATCATCGTGTTGGCTTCAAGAATGATTTCACCGGTATCGGGATCTTCAATATCGTCGAGAGCGACTCTGCCGAGGATCCTCTCTTTGAGCGGTGCGATGATTTCACCCGATTCGTTGAGCATAGCCTCGACATCGATACCGCTGTTCGTTCCGCAGTCTTCTTCAACTACGACTACATCCTGAGCGACATCGACAAGTCTTCTTGTGAGGTAACCGGAGTTTGCAGTCTTAAGAGCGGTATCTGCGGAACCTTTTCTTGCACCGTGGGTCGAGGTGAAGTAGTCAAGAGCGTCAAGCCCTTCCTTGAAGTTTGCAAGAATGGGGGTTTCAATGATGTCGCCGTTCGGTTTCGACATAAGACCACGCATACCGCCGAGCTGTTTGATCTGGTCTGTCGAACCTCTCGCTTTAGAGTCTGCCATGACATATATCGAGTTTTCCGAAGGCATGATGATCTCGCCCCAAAGAGGATGCTCGATCTTCTTTTCCTTGAGACCTGCCATCATCTTGTTAGTAATTTTCTCGTTCGCGGCAGTCCACAGGTCGACGAGCTTGTTGTATCTTTCAGATTTCGTACTTTCACCTTGTGCATACAGGTTTTCGACTTCACGGACAGCTTTTTCGGTTTCGGCAATGATTTCGGCCTTTTCAGCCGGGACCTTGATGTCGTCTACCGAAATCGAATATGCAGCTTTTGTTGAATACTGGTAACCGAGGTTTTTGATCTTGTCGGCAAAAACGACCGTCGCCTTTCCGCCCGCGACTCTGAAACTCTTGTCCAGAATCGATGTCCAGTCACCTTTTTTGAGCTGGCGGTTGATCGTATCAAAACCGAGTTCTTTCGGTGTTACAGCCCAGATAAGCAGACGTCCGGCAGTTGTAACACGGATCTTTCCGTCAACGCGGACTTTGATTATAGACTGCCAGTCGATAACACCCGAATCGCGCGCCATCAAAGCTTCGGTATCGGAATAGAAAACCTTTCCTTCACCCTTCGAATAAGGTTTCGCGGTAGTCAGGTAGTAAAGACCGAGAACCATATCCTGTGCCGGAGAAATTATCGGAGAACCTGATGCCGGAGAAAGTATGTTGTTCGTCGACATCATCAAAACGCGGCTTTCAAGCTGTGCTTCGATGCTGAGCGGAAGATGGACTGCCATCTGGTCGCCGTCGAAGTCTGCGTTGAACGCAACACAAACGAGCGGATGAAGTCTGATAGCCTTCGAATCGATGAGGACCGGTTCAAAAGCCTGGATACCGAGTCTGTGAAGCGTAGGAGCACGGTTGAGAAGGACCGGATGCTCTTTTACGACCTCTTCAAGGATTTCCCATACAACGTCTTCGCCCGCTTCGACCATGTTTTTCGCGGCTTTGACCGTGCTGACAAGGTTTCTTTCGGAAAGTTTGTTGTAGATAAACGGCTTGAAAAGTTCGAGAGCCATGACTTTCGGAAGACCGCATTCGTGCAGTTTGAGTTCCGGACCGACCGTAATAACCGAACGACCTGAGTAGTCGACACGTTTTCCGAGAAGGTTCTGACGGAAACGACCGCCTTTACCTTTAAGCATTTCGCTGAGAGATTTCAGCGCTCTGCCGTTTGCACCCTGGACCGGTCTGTGTACTTTCGTGTTGTCGAAAAGTGCGTCTACCGCTTCCTGAAGCATTCTCGTTTCGTTTTTGAGAATGACATCCGGAGCACCGAGATCCATAAGCCTTTTTAAACGGATGTTTCTGTTGAGAACTCTTCTGTAAAGGTCGTTGAGGTCACTTGTAGCGAATCTGCTGCCGCCTTCAAGCGGAACGAGCGGCCTCAGATCAGGAGGAAGAACGGGGAGAACAGTGAGGATCATGTTTTCAGGTCTTTCGCCCGAACGGATGAACTTATTGAAAACATTGATTCTTTTCTGCAGTTTTGCCTGCTGGTTCTTATCACCGCAGTTTGCAAGTTCTTCTTCGACCTCCTTCTTCATGGCAACGAGATCCATCTCTTCGAGGAGTTTTCTCAGCGGAGCCGCACCCGTTTCAGCTTCGATCTGGTCCGGACCGTATTTTTCGAGGAGTTCGTTATACTGTTCCTCTTCAAGATACTGTCCTTTGACGATGCCTTTTATTTCGGATCTGAGAACGACATATCCTTCGCAGTAAATAACGCTGCTCAAGTTCGTGTTGCTCATTCCCAAAAGGGTGTTGATATAGAAAGGAGAGGTTTTGACATACCAGATGTGGGCAACGGGAGTCGCCAGCGTGATATGACCCATTCTCTCTCTTCTGACCTTGGATTCGATAACTTCGACACCGCATTTTTCGCAGACGATGCCTTTGTATTTCATCCTTCTGTATTTGCCGCAGAGACACTCGTAATCGTTTATCGGACCGAAAATTTTTGCGCAGAAAAGGCCGTCCTTTTCAGGCTTGTAGGTCCTGTGATTGAGCGTTTCCGGCTTTTTGACCTCGCCGTAAGACCATTCGAGGATTTTTTCAGGCGAAGCGAGAGATACCTCGATAGCCTTAAAATCAAAACTGCTTTTCGACTTATCGAAAACTTTGTAAATGTCTTTCAAGGTATCCTCCTATCTGTTGTTGTCTTCAATCAAATTTACGTTAAGGCAGAGGCTCTGCATCTCTTTTACGAGAACGGAGAACGATGCCGGAATTCCCATTTCGTATTTGGTCTTGCCGCGGACGATAGCTTCGTAAAGTTTCTTTCTTCCTTCGACATCGTCAGATTTTACGGTAAGGAATTCCTGCAAACAGTAAGCTGCGCCGTATGCACCGAGTGCCCAGACCTCCATTTCACCGAGTCTCTGGCCGCCGAACTGCGCTTTACCGCCGAGAGGCTGCTGAGTAACGAGCGAGTAAGGACCAGTGCTTCTTGCATGGACTTTCTCGTCAACAAGGTGGTGGAGTTTGAGGAAGTACATGACGCCGACAGTTACATCGGATTCGAAAGGTTCGCCCGTTCTGCCGTCGAAAAGTATCATTTTGCCGTTTTCCCTTTCTCCAGTGTTCTTGAGGATCTGTCTGATCTCCGATTCCTGCGCACCGTCGAAAACGGGTGTAGCCGTGTAGATTCCGCCTTTCATTGATTTAATGAAACTGCGGACATCGTCTTCAGAAGCTTCATCTATAAGTTTTGAAACTTCGGGACTCGGATCAAGGATCTCTTTGAGTTTTGCTCTGAGCTTGTCTACACCGTAGTTCTCCTCGAGATAGCGGTTGATCTGCTCTCCGAGCTTTCTTGCACCGAGACCGAGATGAACTTCGAAAATCTGTCCGATGTTCATACGGCTGGGAACGCCGAGCGGGTTAAGAACGATGTCGACCGTTCTGCCGTCTTCCATGTAGGGAACATCCTCTTCCGGAAGAAGCATCGAAACGACACCTTTATTTCCGTGACGGCCCGACATTTTGTCGCCTACCGAAAGTTTTCTCTTTACAGCAACGAAAACCTTAACCGATTTTACAACGCCGGGAGTAAGATCGTCGTCACGCGAGATCTGCTTCATTTTGTTGTCGTAGATCTTTCTGACAGTATCGACCTTTCTGCCCATATTGAGAAGAAGCTCTTTTGCAGTCTTGAGGACTTCTCTGTCTTTTACGCTGATTGCGCCGATAACGCCTTCCGGAATAGTTTCAAGGATCTCAGCAGTAAGTTCAGTTCCTTTCTTGACTATAACAGCATCCTTTTCATTTTTGAGATCAGCATCGGTCTTTTTGCCTACGAACATCTTTCTGATAAGTTCGTAAGTATGCTTTTCGATAATGCGGACTTCATCGTCGCGGTTTCTCTTGACGGAATCCATCTGCTCCTGCATCTGCTCTTTTATGCGGTTGTCTTTCTTGACACCCTTTCTCGAGAAGATCCTCGTATCGATTACGACACCTTCCGTACCGGGATGGACGTAAAGCGAATTGTCTTTTACGTCACCCGCTTTCTCGCCGAATATTGCTCTGAGGAGCTTTTCTTCGGGAGTGAGTACCGTCTCGCCTTTCGGCGTGACCTTGCCGACAAGAATGTCGCCGGGTTTTATCTTCTGACCGATCCTGATGATACCGCTCTCGTCGAGCTTTCTCAAAATCTCGTCGGATGCGTTAGGAATATCGGCCGTGATTTCTTCCGGGCCGCGCTTGGTGTCTCTCGCTTCGCAGACAAATTCCTCGATGTGTACTGACGTGTAGTAGTCGTCTTTGAGAAGTCTGCGGTTGATAAGGACCGAGTCCTCGTAGTTGTAGCCGTTCCACGGCATGAAAGCGATAAGAACGTTCTTGCCGAGCGCAAGTTCGCCGCGGTTGATAGCGGGACCGTCGGCAATGACATCGCCTTTTCTGACAAAGTCACCTACCGAAACGACAGGACGCTGGTTTATTGCAGTATTCTGGTTGGAACGTTTGAACTTGATAAGGTTGTAAATATCGACATCGACATTGTTGTCTTCTTCGATCTTGACAACGATCCTGCTCGAATCGACTTTTACGACCGTGCCGTCACGCTGCGCGAAAAGAGTATAACCAGAGTCTCTCGCGACATACTTTTCCATGCCGGTACCTACGAGCGGAGCATCCGTTTTGATCAGCGGAACAGCCTGACGCTGCATGTTGGAACCCATCAAAGCTCTGTTTGCATCATCGTGCTCAAGGAACGGGATAAGAGCTGCTGAAACGGAGACGAGCTGGACAGGAACGAGGTCTACCAAAGTAACTTGTTCTCTTGGAACTCTGGCAACTTCGCCGATAACTCTTGCATTGACGATTTCGTCAACGATCATTCCTTTCTCGTCAAGTTTTACCGAAGAAGGAACGATAACCTCATTTTCCTCTTTTATTGCATCAAGATAAACAACTTCATCCGTGACTTTGCAGTTTTTGACGACTCTGTACGGAGTTTCGATATATCCGAACTGATCGATTCTCGCAAAAGTCGTAAGAGAAACGATAAGACCTACGTTCGGACCTTCGGGTGTTTCAACAGGACAGATTCTGCCATAGTGCGTTCTGTGAACGTCTCGGACATCATAACCTGCATGATCACGCGTCAAACCGCCGGGACCGAGCGCTGAAAGTCTTCTTTTGTGGGTCATTTCGGAAAGAACGTTCGTGTGATCCATGAACTGGCTGAGCTGACCTCCGGTAAAGAATTCTTTCAGAACAGCGGAAACCTGTTTGTAACTTATAACTTCATACGGAGACTGGTTGTTCTCGGTAGATCCGCCGGCAATTTTTTCCTTAATGCTGTGCGACATCTTGAGAAGACCGGTCTTGAAAACGTCTTCGAGAAGTTCGCCTACAAGACGGACTCTTCTGTTTCCGAGGTGGTCGATATCGTCGATCCTGCCTCTTCCGTCAGTGAGTTCGAGAAGGCAGACGACCGAATTCAGGACATCTTCCTTTCTAAGCTGTCTGTTAGAAAGAGGCACATCCTCTTTAAACTTGTAGTTCATTCTCAGACGGCCGACTTCACTGAGGTCGTAGTTTTCCGGATTAAGGAAAAGCGCATTGAAATATCCGCGTGCGACATCAGATCTTACGGGATTCGACGGAACCATCATTTTGTAGATCTCAAACAGAGCATCTTCCTGAGAATTGGTTTTATCGGCTTTCAGAGTATTGGAAAGATAGGGCGAATAGTTCATGTTTTCGAAGTAGATTATCGAAAATTCCTGAACTCCTTTCTTAATTATATTGTCGAGAAGGGTTGCATTTATCTCGTCGTTTACATTTGCAAAGACTTCGCCCGTTTTCGGATCAGCAACAGGCGCATAAAGACGCTTTCCGAGAATATATTCAGCCGGAAGAGCGATCTCGTTGATGCCGGCAGCCTCCAATTTCTTCATGATACCGGTAGAAAATTTTTTACCTTCTTTCGCAAGTTCCTTGTCTTCAGGTCCTATAACGTCAACAGGAACCTTCTGTTTTGAAAGATTTTCGTCATCTCGGGAGACGACTTTTGCAAGAGCGCCGTCATGAACCGAGATTTTTTCGGGTATATAAAAGGCAGAAACTATATCCTGAGTCGTATAACCCCACGCTTTCAGGAAAATAGTCGCCAGAAATTTCTTTTTTCTGTCTATTTTTACGTAGAGCAGTCTTTTGGAATCGAACTCGAAATCAAGCCACGAGCCGTGGTAAGGAATAAGCCTTGCAGCATAGACTTCGTTTCCGCTTGTCGTCTTGTTTTTATCGCAGTCAAAAAAAGTTCCGGGAGAACGGTGGAGCTGATTTACGATAACCCTCTCCGTTCCGTTGATGATAAACGTTCCCCAATCCGTCATGCAGGGAATCGAACCGAAATGGATCTCCTGTTCCGTAATGGAGTTAAGTTTGCTTCTGTTCCCGTTTTCATCGATATCGTAGGAAGCCAGAGCCGCCTTGATTTTCAAAGGAAGCTCGTAAGTCGTGCCTCTGAGCTTGCATTCATCGACATCGTATTGAGGTTCTCCGACAGAGTAACCCAAATACGAAAGCTCAACGGCGTTGTTGAAACTTGTTATCGGAAAAATCGACAGAAACGCGTTGTGCAAGCCGATTTTTTTTCTGTCCGCAGGAGCAACATCTTTCTGGAGCAAATCCTGGAAAGAAGCCTTCTGCACTTCGAGAAGATCAGGAATGTCAGTAACGTTTTTCGCTACTTTTCCGAACCATTTTCTCGTTCTGTAGTTCTGTTGTCCTAAGATTCCCATCATTACCTCTCTGTCTGGTATCTGATATCTTCCGGCACTCCGAATAATTTCGAGTAAGCTAAAAATAAAAAAGCAGGTAAGACAGCACACAACTGCCTTACCTTACTAAAAAAGCAACTGAGCTCTGCAAAAATGCAGAATGTTTTCAGCAACTTACTTAATTTCTATTTCAGCGCCTGCAGCTACAAGTTTCTCTTTGATAGCTTCTGCATCTGCTTTTGAAACGCCTTCTTTTACAACGCCATGACCTTCAACAAGCTCTTTAGCTTCTTTGAGGCCGAGGCCGGTGATCGTTCTTACTTCTTTGATGACGTTAAGTTTGTTAGCGCCTTCCGATTTAAGAACAACATCGAACTCCGTTTTTTCTTCTGCCGGAGCTGCTGCCGCTGCTGCCGGACCAGCTGCTACTGCTACAGGAGCTGCTGCGCTTACGCCGAGTTCTTCTTCGAGTTCTTTAATAAGTTCCGAAAGTTCGAGAACGGTCATTCCTTTGATGAATTCTTTTACTTCTTCTTTTGTCATTGTTTTCTCCATAAAACAAAAAATTAATAATAACTAAGCCTGTTCAAGTTTGTCTTTGTATGCAGCAAGCAAGCGGACGAATGTCTGCGGAACAGCGTTAAGCAGCCGCACGAAATTCTGAGGAACAGCAAGCATTGTTGCAAGCAGCTTCGCCTGAAGCTCTTCTTTGCTCGGAAGGTCTGCGAGGACTTCCACTTCTTTCGCCGAAAGGATTTTCCCATCCAGTGCGCCGGCTTTTACAACGATACGCTCGTCTTTCTTTGCGATTTTTTTGACGACTTTTGCACCGCTGACCTGATCTCCCATTGTAAGTACGAGTGCCGTCATTCCCGAAAGGAAAGGAATGATGCCTTCATACGGAGTTCCTTCTACTGCGTGTTTCGCAAGAGTGTTCTTTACGACAAGCAGTCTTACCTGCTCTTTCGCACACTCTTTACGGAAAGGAGTAAAGGTCTCCATGTTTACGCCGTTGAAATCAATTACGACACATGACGAAGCTTTGGAAAGTGCATCTTTGATCTCCTCGATGATCTGTTGTTTTTTGCTTTTTTCCATTAAGCAACTCCATCAATTTACTTCTGGTCATCGAAGAACAATGACAGGTCTCAGACAGGAAATTAAGCCCTTGGGCACCCGACTTCTACGACCAGAAACGATTATTAAAAAACTACTTAGCCTCATTAGCGAGAGCTGATTCATCAAGTTTGAGTCCCGGTCCCATCGTGCAGGAAATCGTGATCTTCTTGATGAATGCGCCTTTTGCCGTTGCCGGTTTAAGCTTCTGAAGGTCTTTGATAAATTCTACGACGTTGTCATAGATCTTATCGGGACCGAAGCTGAGTTTTCCGACCATGCAGCAAAGGACACCGGCTTTGTTGACTTTAAACTCAACACGACCGGCCTTTACAAGTTTGATTGCCGCGGTAATGTCGTTGTTGACAGTTCCAAGTTTCGGGTTCGGCATCAAACCTTTTCTTCCGAGAACCTTACCAAGTTTACCGATTTTACCCATCATTGCCGGAATCGTGACCAGTTTGTCGAAATCAGTCCATTCTTCCTGCATGATTTTGTCGATAAGCTCTTCACTGCCGCAGAAATCTGCGCCGGCGTTCTTAGCCTGCTCAACCATGTCAGCGGGGACGATTGCGCAAACTTTTACGACTTTGCCGACACCGTGAGGGAATACGGTAGCACCTCTAACCATCTGATCCGATTTCTTTGCGTTGATACCGAGGTTAACTGCAAGTTCAACCGTTTCATCAAATTTTTTGGATGCGCTTTTCTGAAGAATCGTTACAGCTTCCTGAACGGTGTACTTAACGTTTCTGTCAAAATTTTTAGCTGCATCTGCAAGTCTTTTTCCACAAGCTGCCATTTTTCCCTCCTTACTCTACGGTGATGCCCATGCTGCGGGCAGTTCCGATGATAATTTGTTTTGCAGCTTCAAGATCGGTCGTATTGAGGTCGACAAGTTTCATCTTTGCGATCTCTGCGATCTGATCCATCTTCAAAGAACCGATTTTCTTTTTGTTGGGCTCCCCGGATCCTTTACTCTTGTCTAATGCTTTCATAAGCAACTGGGAAGCAGGCGGAGTTTTTGTAACAAATGTGAATGATCTGTCGCTGTAAATCGTAATAACAACAGGAATTACATAGCCTTTCTGTTCCTGTGTTCTTGCGTTGAAAGCTTTACAGAACTCCATAATGTTTACGCCGTGCTGTCCGAGTGCAGGACCAACGGGAGGAGCCGGATTCGCTGCGGCTGCAGGAATCTGCAACTTTACGTTTGCGATCACTTTCTTAGCCATTGTTTTACTCCTCTTAAAATGTTAATCCTCAACCTTCTCAACCTGCGAGAAGTTAAGCTCGACGGGTGTAGAACGCCCAAAAATATTAACCAAAACTTCTAACTTTTCTTTTCCTTCCTTTACGTCGTCAATAACTGCCTTAAAACCAGCGAAAGGACCATCTTTGATAAGGATCATTTCGCCTTTCTCGTACATCGTAGAGGAAGATCCGGAAACCTCGCCCTCTTCAAGCATCCTCTTGATTTTCTGGATCTCGGCTTCCGTAATAATCATAGGCATAGCAAAATTTTGCTTTTGTTTCGGGGTCTGGAATCTTTTCTTTTCTCCTATGAAAAGCGGTTTTCTTGAAAAAGGGACCTCTTTGACGAGAAGAAGCGCATCTTCCGAGAATTCCATCTGGATAAAAACATATCCGGGATAAAGATTCTTTTTGACGACTTTTACCTTACCGTCCTTCTTCTCTTCTATTTCGACTTCGGGAACGATAATCTCGCCGAAAGAACTCTGCATTCCTTTTTCTTCAATCAGCCGTTCGATAGCAGTTTTAAGCTTGCCTTCTTCACCTGACTGAGTGTGAATTGCATACCATTTCATTGGATGACCGCCTTAATAAATCAATCTGGAAAGATTCGACCAGATAAGATCGAAAACGACAAAGACAACCAGCATGATTCCGACAAATACAAAAACCGAAATCGTCGTGACTTTCGTCTCTTCTTTCGTCGGAGTTACGACTTTTTTAAGTTCATCTATCGCCTTGTTGAGTTCATCAAGGTAAAAACCTTTTTTCCCTTTCCAGAAGTAAAAAGTGATTCCCGCTGCAAGAAGGAAGCCGACAAGATTTTTTACCGGCAGCACTGACAGCAGTTTGACATCGGCGATATCAATCGCCCTGATTCCGAGCAAAGCATCGGAAGCCTGCGTCATGAAATACATCAGAACAAGGAAAAAAACCGTATAAAGCCCAAGGACTATCTTTCCGTTTTTCATAAAACCCTCAATCAAAAATGGCAGGCCAGGCAGGAATCGAACCCGCAACCCCCGGTTTTGGAGACCGATGCTCTACCAATTGAACTACTGACCTGCCTCGCAGCCAACTAAACCTTTACTTCCTTATGAACAGTGTGTTTTCTGTCATACGGACAGTATTTCTTGATTTCCATTTTATCAGCGGTGTTCTTTTTGTTCTTCATGGTCGTGTAATTTTTTCTCTTACACTCAGAACAACAAAGAGCGATTTTAACTCTTGCACCGACTTTTTTCTTAGAACCCATTTTTTACTCCAAACTATTCAATTATCTTGGAAACGACGCCTGCACCGACCGTTCTGCCGCCTTCTCTGATTGCGAAGCGGAGACCTTCGTCCATCGCGATCGGAACTATAAGGTTTACGTTGATCGTTACGTTGTCGCCCGGCATTACCATCTTTACTCCTTCCGGAAGTTCAAGTGTTCCGGTTACGTCTGTCGTTCTGAAGAAGAACTGCGGTCTGTAGCCTGTGAAGAACGGGGTATGACGTCCGCCTTCATCCTTCGTAAGTACGTAGCACTCGCCCATGAATTTCGTGTGAGGAGTGATGCTTCCC
>JAGCUA010000054.1 GCA_017963125.1 bacterium | reverse complement strand
TAAGGAATATTACGACAAAAAAATACGAGAAAACATGAATGGGAAAAAGGCCGTAATTGCTGTTTTCAATAAGTTTTTAAGGTGTGTCTTTTCGATGCTGAAAAATAAAAAGACTTTTTCTTTTAACTATAGTTGACTACGCCTTGATGCAGGTGAGCCGATTTTAAGTCTCTCGCCACACTGGAGAGGGGAAAATTCCGGGGATAAATAGTATATTTACATAAAAAACAGCGGGGAGAAGTAGTAAATTCCATAAAAAAATAGTGGGGAAAGATAGAAAATAGATGTGTTTAGTATCTGAACACAAAGAACCTGCGGTCTGTGGATATGGTCAAGTCTGCAAGTTACAAGTCACATGTCTCTCTTGACGCTTTCTGCGAGAAGTTTTCCAGAGCCATTTTCTTTTCTTGGGATTTTACCTTTCGTTCAAGTTTTTTTATGTCTTCAGCTGGTGGCAGTTCTTCGGGTTTGATTCCGCGTTCGTTTAGCATTTTTCTCACGGTTTTATTGTTCTGGACATGTTCATCCGTGATAGGTGCTTCGCCGAGCAGGTCGTTTTTTTCCACATTGTAGTTTGTCATTTCCGTTGCAAGATTTTTTGCTGCAATCGTTAAGGTCGGCAGAAAATCAGCCAAAGGACGGTTTTCTTTTATGCCAAGTTTTTCTTTCATGTCTCTGGTTGTGTTTCCGCCGAACAAAGCAGTATCGCCTTTTGAACGGATTCTGCTGAATCCTGCATCGTCCACACCGCGCTCATATATGTTTTGAGACAATCTTTTTTCGGATTCTTTCAGTCTGTTTCTTGCGTTTGTCCGTTCGATATAAGCGATTCTTTCCTCAATCAATTCCTGTTTTCTTGTCTGAAGAGCAAAATAGCTTTGTGCAAAAGCGATTTCTTCTTTTCTCGGATCACCGTTTTGGGCAACAAGATAGCAGGCATAGCGGGTTAGCATATAATCCTTGACTTCCCTGCGGCCGCCTTTCCCGATTTCGATCATTTTGCTGACCTCAGCAAAATGATAAGCAGCTTCTATTTTCATTGTTCCGCACGAAATTATTGCGTTTTTTATCGCATTCTCAAAATTACGCCACTGTTCGTATCCTAAATAGGGCATCAAATCTCTGGCATACCAGAATTCTATTCCTTCTTCAGTGTGCTGCGCGAGTTCGTCAAAAGAGATTTTCAGTTTTGCAATTTGTTTCTTTTCCATGGGTCATCCTCTTTTTTCATATTTCAAAAAATCATTCTTTAAACATTGTAGTAGATAAAATTATATTTTCAAGTAAAAGTTATATCAAATATTTAGTTTTATTCTAAAGAAATATTTTTAATTGCATGCATAAAACCAATTATTGTTTTGCTGTGATGTTAAAAATATTTCCTATTCTTGTTTAGATTCTTCGTTTCACTCAGAATTATGATGCAAAAAAAACGGGGGCCGAAGCCCCCGCGTAAACTCATGCGATAAACGATTAAAGTATATCGTTGTCGTTGAGCTTTTTGAGTCTCTCGTAACGGTCTTTGAGGTCAGCCTTGAGCATAGCGTGAAGTTTCGCAGCTTCGTTCGGGAAGAGTTTGGTGAGCGATTTGAAGCGTACTTCTCTGTCAAGGAGTTCCTGCGGATCGCGGGTCGGCTCTTTGCTGTCAAGCTGGAACGGATTCTTTCCTTCCTTTCTGAGTTCCGGGTTGAATCTGTAAAGAGGCCAGTAGCCTGCTTCGACTGCGAGTTTCTCTTCGTTCTGGCTGTGAGCCATGTCGATTCCGTGGTTGATGCACGGAGCGTAAGCGATGATGAGTGACGGTCCGTTGTATTTCTCAGCTTCGGTCATAGCCTTTACAAGCTGGTCGTGGTTTGCGCCCATTGCGACGCTTGCAACGTAGATGTAGCCGTAAGTCATGGAAATCATTCCGAGATCTTTCTTCCTTACTTTCTTTCCGCTTGTCGCGAATTTCGCCGTCTGGCCGAACTGGGATGCCTTGGAAGCCTGACCGCCGGTGTTGGAGTAAACTTCGGTGTCGAGAACGAGGATGTTTACATTCTCGCCGCTTGCTTTATTTCGGCTACCTCACACAACGAACAGAATTTGTGCTACTCTTATGGCTGCCGCCCACACACCCACTCCTGAAACTCACACCCCAAGCGCGATCGGAATTACCTGATCGAACAGAGGAGGACCATAACTCGCCAATATCGCCCAACTTGCTAGTTAGATAATTGCAATCTTCAGTGAAGTCTTCACCTGCAAGTTTTCCTGCTTTTTCAGAGATCTGGCATTTTCCGCCGCTAATGGTTTCCGGTGCTTTTATAAGTGTTCGCAACTCGTCAATATTTGGCAGTCTCCAGTCATTGTGACCGCCTTCGTCTAGGTTTTCACAGTACTGTTTTGCTTCATTCCATGTCATTTCGTTTGGTGCTATTTCTGACCACTGTAAATTGTTGCAACTGACAAGAGCAAAAAGTACGAAAACTGTTAAAAAAATAATTTTTTTCATTTTTACCTCCTAATTTTGCTGCTAACGCACAAGAATAAATGATCTCTCCTTGCATTCATTGTTGCATGGAGAGTTGTTGTCAAAATAGTTTTCCGAACCCTCTTCAGATGTGCACCAACTATTTAAATTGCAGGGAAATGGCTCGCTAAACACCTCGTGTAATTTGCATATTAATTCGGATTCTTCATATGTTGGCAGTCGCCAAGCTGTAAACTCTCCCAAATTTGATTTCTCGGCAAATTCTTTTGCTTCTTCAAAAGTTTTTTTAGAATAAATTTGCTTCGAAATCATTCGAAGATTGCCGATTTGTCTCGCGAATTTGATGTAGTCTTGATACAGTGTGAAAAAATTCTCGATGAGTTCTTCTGCTGTTTCCAAATTGCACATATGAGCCAAATCTGTCAATTCTCTTTGACGTGCTAATTTTTCGTTTTCTTTCGAGATTTCAGCACATTCTTCATCTGATTTTAGAAAGTCTTCCAGAGAAGTGGTAAACTTGTTGTTCTGCATTTTAAACCTCCAATTAAGTTAAATTGTCTCACACAGCGGACGTAGTGAATGTTAGTTATAAAGTCTCCGGAACTATATATTCCTCCGCCGCTAAACAAAATTAACCATCTGTTGCTTGTATTATCCCTTCGTAAAAGTTTATTACCTTACGCAACTAACAGACTGCTTACTATCAGTGTAGGTGTGACTTACCCTTCCATCGACGAAATCCACAGTCCATGCCTTATCGGGATTATCTGATTGAACAGAGGATGACCATAATATGCCTGGAAAGCCTGCTGTAATGCTATCTCCGCCCAATTTGCAAATACTATTTGAGCAATCTCGAGTGTAGTCTTCATCTGCAAGTTTTCCTGCTTTTTCAGAGATTTGGCATTTTCCACCGCTAATGGCTTCCGGAGCTTTAATAAGTGTTCTCAACTCATCAATATTTGGTAATCTCCAGTCATTGTGATCGTCTTCATCCAGATCTTCGCAGTACTGTTTTGCTTCATCCCATGTCATTCTGGGATAAGATACCTCAGACCACTGCAAATTATTACAACCAACAAGCGCCCAAAGTACAAAAACTGTTAAAAAGATGATCTTTTTCATTGTATTCTCCTTTTTATTTGTTTTACCTTACGCAGCGGACATAGTATTCAAAAGTATCTTTGGTGTAGTAAATATTTCCGTTGTGAAAACCTGCTGTCCAAAGATAACCTTGAAGATCTGAAGTGGGTGTCAACGACCACAAACCGATGCTGCCATCGCCTAATTTGCTGTAATAACCGTCGGATTTCATGTCACAATTACATGAGTTGAGGGGTTCTACACATTTTCGAGATGAACATTCACGTGAAACTTTGCAGGAACCGCCTTTTTCTGTTTTCGGACAATTTTTGATAAGCGTTCTCAATTCGTCAATATTCGGCAGTCTCCAGTCATTGTGACCGTCTTCATCTAAAGTTTTGCAGTACATTAGTGCCTGAGTCCAGAACATACTGTTGGGAGATAATTTGGACCACTGCAAGCCCATTGTAGTTTCACTGTTGCTGCTGCAACCGGCGAAGAGTGCACAAATCATAAAAACTGCTGAAACCAAGAAAAACTTTTTCATCTTTTCCTCCAATGAAAAAAATTAGTAAAAATTGTTAAAATTCATCCGATCCTTCTGCTTTGCATTTTTTTATAGCATCAAGTCTAATTTATGCCTTTCGGATTTTGTCCGTATTGGTTTGTTCCCGGCTGGCTGTCCTGCGCCATCCAGACAATACACATTATCCAACCGACTATCGGAATCAGACCGATAAATGCATATTTGCCTGATTTCCCGATGTCGTGGAATCTGCGCCAGCATACAGCTGCGCTGGGGGTTGCTATGGCAAGTTGGTATAATCTGAACAATATCTTGTGTTGGAATCCGCCTATAAGCAAAATTATAATGGCTATAATCCCGCTAAACCAGCAGAAATACCAGTATTCGCGTCGTCTTGCGCGACCGTTGAAATTGGCATAGTTTAAGAAGCATGTTTTTACAGCTTCAAAAAATGTCATTTTTGATGAAGCCTTGAAGTTTCTGTCATTTCCCGAATTGTCAGAGAAATTTTTCTGCACTGGCTGGGAATCGTTGCTTTCTTGCTTTGTTTCGTAATTTGATGGAAGCGGATTTCCCTCCTGTTTGGTTCCGCAAACAGAACAGAAAACGGCATCGTCTGCCAGTTCCTGTCGGCATTTGATACATTCTTTCATTGTTGATCTCCAAAAAGTAAAAAAGTTCCTAGATTTATTGAAAAAAGTTGCAAAAACTTGAGCAGAAAACTTGACTTAAATTCTAAATTAGATACAATTAAAAGCGGATTCCTGATTCCTGATTCCTGATTCCTGATTCCTGATTCCTGATTCCTGATTCCTGATTCCTGATTCCTGATTCCTGATTCCTGATTCCTGATTCCTGATTCACAAAATTTGTGTTTTCTATTAACAAGGCTCATCCTCTCAAAAAATCAAACGCGACATATAATAAGGAAAGGTGAGAGAAAGGCAAGAAATTTTAAAACAGCACACGCCCTCGTCGCTTCGCGCCACTCCCGCTAACTTAGCGGGAGAATAGAATCAATTCAAAGGTGAACGGTGCTTCGACAGGCTCAGCAACCGAGATCGGTTTTGCCACTTGTTTTCAAGCGTTTTTGTGCTATAATCCGCAGGTTTTTTGAGACGGAGGAGATTTTTAGCATGATGCGAAAAGAATTTTGTGAAAAAGACGGAATATTGATTACTTATACAGAAAACGATGTCTGTTTTGAGGAATGCAGCACTGCAAGGGCTGTGTTGCTGAGAAATGACGGAACGGTGATTCACTCCAACTTTGATTCCGAAAGAGATGCTTTTTTTAAGGAATATCTCAAAAAAATTTATCCTGCAATAACGACATTCCGTTCTCTTGATTCTTTGGAGAGTGCATAATGCCTGAGTTTCTTCGTGCAGCAGGATTCAAGATCTATTTCTGGTCAAATGAGAAAAACGAGCCGATTCATTTTCACATAACACAAGGAAATCCAACGGAAAACGACACGAAAATCTGGGTGCTTTCCAGCGGTTCATTCCAGTTGGCTCACAATAAAGGTCGTGTTTCCGAAAAAGATTTGTCCCGTATTTTTTCTGCTATGCAGATTTATTATTTTGAATTCGTAAATTTCTGGAAAGATTTCCACGGCGGAGAAGTCCGCTTCAAAGACAAGGAAAACTAATTTCTTTTAACCGAACTTACAACTACAAAGCTTGCTTCGACAGGCTCAGCAACCGATGACACACGCCTTCGTCGCTTTGCGCCACCGGATCAACTTGCCACTGGCAACTTGATTCTAACTTAGAAGGAGAAATAAAAAAAACGGGGGCCTGAGCCCCCGTTTAAACCAAAAATCCCTCTCTTAGGCTCCCCTGAAGTAGGGGAGCTGCCGTAAGGCTGAGAGGTTAGGTTTAATTAAAGAATATCGTTGTCGTTGAGCTTTTTGAGTCTCTCGTAACGGTCTTTGAGGTCAGCCTTGAGCATAGCGTGAAGTTTAGCTGCTTCATTCGGGAAGAGTTTGGTGAGCGATTTGAAGCGGACTTCTCTGTCAAGGAGTTCCTGCGGATCGCGGGTCGGCTCTTTGCTGTCAAGCTGGAACGGATTCTTTCCTTCCTTTCTGAGGTCGGGGTTGAATCTGTAAAGTGGCCAGTAGCCGGCTTCGACCGCAAGTTTCTCTTCGTTCTGGCTGTGCGACATGTCGATACCGTGGTTGATGCACGGAGCGTAAGCGATGATGAGTGACGGTCCGTTGTATTTCTCAGCTTCGGTCATAGCTTTGACGAGCTGGTCGTGGTTTGCACCCATTGCAACGCTTGCAACGTAGATGTAACCGTAAGTCATGGAAATCATTCCGAGATCTTTCTTTCTTACTTTCTTTCCGCTGGTAGCGAACTTAGCCGTCTGGCCGAACTGGGAAGCCTTGGAAGCCTGACCGCCGGTGTTAGAGTAAACTTCGGTGTCGAGAACGAGGATGTTGACGTTTTCGCCGCTTGCGAGAACGTGGTCAAGAACGGTGGTCTGGCGGGAAAATTATTGGGAAAATCATTTTTGAGAACTTTCGTTTCGATCAGAATTCGGTTTAAGCTTTTTGTATAAATCCGATTCTGTGAACAGTTTCCACATTGCGGCACTTGACCAGTGCAGATTGTTCCAAATATTTTCTTTTTTCTCAAAATTGTCCAAATATACATCATTTACGAATTGATAGCCTGCTGCCTCGGTATTTCCTGGAAACATTTTTTTCACATATGCAGGATCGTCTATTACCAAAGCAAAGGACAGTTCATGTCTTAAAACAGTCAAATCAACTACGCTTCCTAAAAATTCAAATTGTGCCGTTCCATCCGCAAGCATTTTGTTTATCTCTGCAATGCGCGGATTGTTCATCAAAATCTCATTTACATGACCTCGTCCTTCACCTTCAAATTCTTTTTCTCCTAAGATTTCTTCCATGTATTCCCTGAAAACAGCGCATCCGGCAGATAAATTGTCTCTTATACCCTCTGCAGAATATCCTTGCGGGCAGTCGCAAAAAACTTCAAAACCGCCGGAGGGAACAAATTGGTAATATCCCGGTGCTATTGCCACGGTTTCTGAACGCTGTATCAGTAATATTTTGTATCTCTTTTTTATTATTTCTCCGTTTTCGTTTTTTACATTTTCTTTCATCAATACCAGCATCTGCACACTCAGCAATGAATGTCTGCCTGCACCTGATTTCAGGAATTCTTTTGTTTCTTCAGGAGTCTTCAATTCTCTGTAGGGCATAATGCTTCTATGTATCTCATTTCTTGTTTTCATGAATTTTCTGATTTTCTTCCAATTAAAATCTTTTCCGAATTTTTTATATGCCCGATACAGTTCATATTCCAGCACATGACTGGTATAGATGTTTTCAGCATAAGTTCCCACATGTGTTTGAAAAGATACAACATTTCCGTTTTCATCGCATTCCAAGCGATCCAGCATGAACCCAGGGCGGTTTCCGGCAACGACTTTTTGCTTCATTATCTGGCTATACAGTAAATAATAGCGTTGGCGGTAGTTTTGATGCTCTCTTTTATCGAATTTGGCATTCAGTTCATTCGGGTTGGACAGGCAGTCATATTTTCTGATGTCGTTTCCCGCATATTCTTTTTTCGCGCTTTTAAAACAAAAAGTGGGAAAAGTTTTGCCTTTTACTTCGGTAAAGGAGTCTTTACCGTAATAATTTTCCAAAACCTCTTGTTTAAACTCTTTGAATTTTGCATCTTTAAGGGTGGCGTCAAAATCATTGTTGATGAAATTCTTAATAAAATTCGCTATCTTACCAAATGCTATATTCACTCCTTTTTTCGCCAAAATTGTCGCCAAAATTGTTGCAAAAAATTTGATGATTGTCATGCAAATTGTCGTGCAAATCGACATCATTTTGAACCTCCTGAAAAATGTTTACTTCATCTGTTTTTTACCATCTTACACAACGGACGCTGTTAGTGCTGTCATCATAATTATATACACAGCCCGAGCAGTCTGAATAACTATTACACACTCTCCATGAGCTGTTAAAAAATAGAGCAAAGTGTTTTTCAACACTCTTACATTCTTTATCGCTGCTCCACCAAACAGATTTTTTATCAATATTGAGGTTAGTAGTGTTATAAAAGCTCTCGATGTATGCCAGAGTAGGTAACTTCCAATCCGAATAGCCACCTTCTGTCAAATTGTTGCAATAACTATTTGCCGAATTCCATGTCAAGTTTTGAGGAGAACGAGATGACCACATGTAAAAAGTTGTAGTATCCCAACACGGTGTCTGATTTCTTTCGTCACATGGCGGAGTAGAATCGCAGTCTTTTCCGTTCCAGAAAAGTCCGTTCTCGCATTCGCATTCATAGGTGTCTACTCCTTTTGGAATGCAATCACTTTTGCTATCGCACGGATTGTTGTCACATGGATTTACGCATTCTGTCCCATTGGAAAAATAATTGTCTTCACATATGCAGTTGTATGTTTCCACCCCTGTTGATTTGCATGTGCTGTAACTACCGCATGGATTGTCCTCACACGGATTTATGCATTTTGTGTCGTTAGAAAAATAATTGTCGTCACAAATGCACTTGTAATTTTCCGCACTTGTCGATTTGCAAGACCCATGACCGCATGGATTAGGATCACAAGGATTCTGGCATCGTGAACCATTTGAGAAATAATTATCTTCACAGATACACTCATAAGTTTCGGCACCTGTGGCTTTGCAGATCCCGTGGCTGCCGCATGGATTGTACTTGCATGGATTGAAACATTCTGAACCGTTCCAAAAAGTGTTTTCCTCTCTTTCACACTCTTCCTTGGCAAAAGCATTGGCGATGTTTTCGCTGTCGTCAGTACCGCCGCAAGAAACGAGAATCAACGAGATTACAAAAAGTGACATAGTTGAAATAGCAAAGTTTTTCATGATTATTCTCCTAAAAATTAAAACCAAGTGAAGCATAAAAACCGTTTTCTGTCGGTATTACAGAAGCTCTGTTCAGGTTCATTTTTGCATTTTTATCTCTTTTCTTGAGCCAAAATACTGTCAGGACAGCACCGGTTCCCACAATTGCAGCCCCAACAACACCGCTGGTGATAGCCATATTTCTGTATGTTTTTGATTTGTCGCGGTGCTTGTCGGCTCTGTGTATATAGGAAGCTTTGTCCTCACCGTTACTGATTGCTTCGCTAATAGCGGAAGCTTTTGTCATTTTGTGGTATTGGTCATTCTCGTTGTCAGAGCTGATGGCGAAAGCTGTGACTCCTGCGATTAAAATGACGGATCCGCCTACTATAAGAGATATTCCGCTGATTTTCAGATCTCGGGCATCTTTTTTCATGCCTTTGAGCATTCTTTCTTTTTTCGTTTTCGTTTCAGCTTCAGCCTCTTCTTCTTTGCGTTTTACTTTTTGTATTTCTTCATGTTCTTTCAGATATTTTATTCTTTCTTCAGCTTTGTTGCTGTGTCTCTGGTTTATGTCACCGTAAACAAGGATGTATTGATCCCATGCGCGGATACTGTCTTTGTTCAAAGCTTCGCGGTATGCAACGGCTTCGAGTTCTTCTTCTGCCGAGTCAAGAAGCTGTCCGATCAATTTGTCAACAGCGTTCTGAAGACTCTCCAGTGTTCCGTCAAATATTGCATCAGCCGAATCATCGTCAGTCTCTCTGGTGATATCGGTAATAAAAGCCGTTATCTGGAATTCTCCATTCATGTGTGTTACTGTCGCTCTAATGATTTTGTTTGCAGAAACCTGTTTTCCAAGTTCAATCTGAAACTCTTTGCTGCGGTCAATTCTGTGAGATGTTTTTCTCATTTCAGCGAGAGCTTTTTCGTTGTCCTCATCTGTTCGTACTGTGAAATATTTTTTCGCTTTTCTTGTGATACGGGCACGAATCAGTTTTGAGCCGCCTTTGAGGAATCTTTCCGAAAGCTGTCCTTCGGTATCGTCAACAAAATCCATGACGGCAAGCACGGGTTTGTCGGCAAAAAGCGGAGCAACCGTGCAGAGCAATACAAGAAAAATCCAGATTTTCTTCATTTTAAACCTCCGGTTTGTGGTACGCGTCGCCGCGAAAACTAGGAAATTTACGGAATCTTAAGGTGCTTGGGGTGTTTAGGGAGCGGCACGGAAAATTATTAAAAAAACTTGACTTTAATACAAGGTTAGATATAATTAAAAGCGGATTCTTGATTCTTGATTCTTGATTCACAAAATTTATATTTTCTATTAACAAAGTATATCCTCTCAAAAAATCAAACGCGGCATATAATAAGAAAAGGTGAGAGAAAGGCAAGTTTTTGCAGGCGAGCAGACCTAAGCTCCGGCAGGCTCAGCAACCGCGATGTGATAAGTTAGAGCTTTACCAATTCTTTGATTTTATTCTCAGACCAATATTCATTTTCCCAGAAAAAGTATTCTGTTTTCCGCTTTTTGAAGATTCTGAATGGGATCTCGGAATTGTCGTAAATATGAACGATATCACATACTTTTACGATTTCTGGAATAAGATCGAGAGCTTTTTTATAGCGTGAAACGATTTTTTCTTCAGGAACTCCGTGTCCGCCGTTTGCTTCACGTGATTTTACGCGGGCAATATTGATATCACAGTCACAAGTAAGCACATAAACGCAGCGGATAAAATATCCTTTTTCCTTCGCTCTTTTGAGCAGATTCAAGTTTCTCTCGGTTGAAAGCACTGTCTCGAAAGTGAAGCTCTGTTTTGCTGCCAAGGCATCTTCACGCATCTTTTCGGCAAGTTTCGCGGCTTCCAAGTCTGAACAGTGATTGACACTTTTGATATTGTCGGCATTGATATAAGGCTCAATGACTTTTGCAAAACGTGTGATCGTTGATTTTCCGCTACCGTTCGGTCCTGCGAAAACGATGATTTCAGGCTTCTTCTGATTTTGCATGAATGTATTCTCTGTGACCGTCGGCGTATTCAAGATAAGCGGCTTTCTTTTCCGCATCGTAACCGGCGATAGGATTGCCTTTTATGCGCTTGATTTCGTTGTCGATTCTTACTGCTTCCTTGAAGCGTTTGGTCAGCTCTTCATCGGAAATTCCGCACATTGAATCCAGTTCGTTTGGCTCTTCTTTCATTGCAATCTCCTTACTCACAAAAAAACGCAATATTTTAAGAAATTTTAAGAAAAATGCAAGATAATGCACGTGAGCAGACCTAAGCTCCGACAAAAAAAACGGGGGCCGAAGCCCCCGCGTAAAGTCATGCGATAAACGATTAAAGTATATCGTTGTCGTTGAGCTTTTTGAGTCTCTCGTAACGATCTTTGAGGTCAGCCTTGAGCATAGCGTGAAGTTTCGCAGCTTCGTTCGGGAAGAGTTTGGTGAGCGATTTGAAGCGTACTTCTCTGTCAAGGAGTTCCTGCGGATCGCGTGTCGGCTCTTTGCTGTCAAGCTGGAACGGATTCTTTCCTTCCTTTCTGAGTTCCGGATTGAATCTGTAAAGAGGCCAGTAACCTGCTTCGACCGCGAGTTTCTCTTCGTTCTGGCTGTGCGACATGTCGATACCGTGGTTGATGCACGGAGCGTAAGCGATGATGAGTGAAGGTCCGTTGTATTTCTCAGCTTCGGTCATAGCTTTGACGAGCTGGTCGTGGTTTGCGCCCATTGCAACGCTTGCAACGTAGATGTAACCGTAAGTCATGGAAATCATTCCGAGATCTTTCTTCCTTACTTTCTTTCCGCTGGTAGCGAACTTAGCCGTCTGGCCGAATTGTGATGCCTTGGAAGCCTGGCCGCCCGTGTTGGAGTAGACTTCTGTATCGAGAACGAGGATGTTGACGTTTTCGCCGCTTGCGAGAACGTGGTCAAGACCGCCGTAACCGATATCGTAAGCCCATCCGTCACCGCCGAGGATCCAGATCGACTTCTTGACGATGTAGTCGCTGAGGTCGTAGATCCTGTCGAGCGTTTCGCAGCACGGATCGCCGTTTGCGAGAACGTTCATGATCTTCGGGTAGAGCTCTTTTGTCTTTTCTGCATCTTCCTTGTTGTCGATCCACTCCTGGAAGAGTTTCTTAGCTTCTGCGCAAAGCTCGTCGCCGCATTCGCATGCCGGTTTTTCGATAGCTTTCTTCATAAGAGCTTCGAGAGTGTTTCTCTTCTGTTTTACTGCGAGAGCGATACCGAAGCCGTGCTCAGCGTTGTCTTCGAAAAGGCTGTTCGCCCATGCCGGACCCATGCCGTTTTTGTTCTTGCAGTAAGGAATCGTCGGAGCGGTTCCGCCGTAGATCGAGGAGCAGCCCGTTGCGTTGGAAACTATCATTCTGTCGCCGAAAAGCTGAGTGATGAGTTTGACATACGGAGTTTCGCCGCAGCCTTCGCATGCACCGCTGAACTCAAAGAGCGGCTGCTGGAGCTGGCTGCCTTTGACCGTGTTCTTCGGAAGGAGGTCGTCCTTTACCGGAACGTTGATCGAGAAGTCGTTGTTTGCAGCTTCTTCGTCAACGATCTCGCCGAAGTGAACCATTTCGAGTGCTTTGTTCTTCGCGATGCAGACATCAGCGCAGTTTCCGCAGCCGAGGCAGTCCATCGGGTAAACCTGCATTCTGAACTTGAGACCTTCGAGACCTTTGCCGATAGCCTTGATCGTTTTGAAGGTTTCAGGAGCTTCAGCAGCTTCTTCTTCTGTCAAAAGGGCAGGTCTGATCGCAGCGTGCGGGCAGACGAAGGAGCATTTGTTGCACTGGATGCAGTTTTCGGGGATCCATTTCGGAAGTTTGATCGCGACGCCGCGTTTTTCGAATTTCGTGGTTCCGGTCGGGAATGAGCCGTCCGGGCCCGGAAGTTCGCCGTGAACGTCGTTTGCGAATCTGCTGACAGGAAGGTCGTCGCCGTTCTGACGTGCGATCGGGTTGATGATCTCTTCGACCATATACTGCTCAAGGTCACTCGAGTATGCTTCGTGAACTTTGTGGATGTCGATAGCGACTTCCTTGGAGTTGAGCCAAGCTTCTTTATCGTATTTGAGTTCCTTGATTTCCGTGCCGGCAGCGTCAACAGCAGCGTTGTTCATGTCAACGATGTTCTGACCTTTTTTGCCGTAGGATTTCTGGTTAGCGTTTTTAAGGCTTGCAACTGCCTGATCGAAAGGAATAACTTCGGAAAGTTTGAAGAAAGCGGTGAGCATTATCATGTTGATTCTCTTTCCGAGTCCGAGACCTTCAGCGATCTTGACTGCGTCGATGATGAAAACTCTGCCGTTCTTCTTTGCGATGTCTTTCTTGAGGGCTGCCGGAAGGTTTTCTTCGGTCTCTTTTTCGTTCCAGTTGGTGTTGAGAACGAAGATACCGCCGTCTTTAAGGTTCTTGCTGAGGTCATACATATTTACATAAGCCTGGTTGTGACAAGCGATGTAGTCGGCAGTCGTGATGAGATACGGGGATTTGATCTTCTCGTGGCCGAATCTCAGGTGGCTGACTGTGAGACCGCCAGATTTTTTCGAGTCGTATGAGAAGTAGCCCTGTGCGTACTGCTCGGTTTCGTCACCGATGATTTTGATCGCGTTCTTGGAAGCGCCGACCGTACCGTCAGAACCGAGACCGTAAAGCATGCACTGAACGGTTCCCTTCGGAACTGTGTCGAGGATCCCGTATTTGAGCGATCTGTAGGTGACATCGTCTTCGATACCGACTGTGAAGTGGTTCTTCGGCTCTCTCGATTTGAGGTTGTCGAAAACAGCCTTGACCATGCCGGGAGTGAATTCCTTCGAGGAAAGGCCGTAGATTCCGCCGACGACTTTGATCGATTCGTTTCTGTTGTAGAGAACGGTCGAAACATCTTTGAAAAGCGGTTCGCCTTCGCTGCCCGGCTCTTTTGTTCTGTCGAGAACGGCGATAGCTTTAACAGATGCGGGGATCGCTCTCATAAGGTGTTCCGCGCTGAACGGTCTGAAAAGACGAACTTTTACAAGGCCGACTTTCTCTCCCTGTTTGAGCAGGTAGTCGATCGTCTCTTCGATCGTGTCGCATGCGCTGCCCATAGCGATGATGACTCTCTCAGCTTCCGGATCGCCGTAGTAGTCGAAAAGGTGGTAGCTTCTGCCCGTAAGCTTAGAAACTGCGTCAAAAGCTTCCTGAACGATCATCGGAGCCTGATCGTAGTATGTGTTGCAGGCTTCTCTTGCCTGGAAGAAGATGTCGGGGTTCTGAGCCGAGCCCTTGAGAACAGGTCTTTCGGGGCGGAGAGCTCTTTCTTTGAAGTCAGCGATAGCATCGTAAGGAACGATCGTTTTGATATCTTCGTCGTCAAGTATCTCGATCTTTGAGATCTCGTGGCTCGTTCTGAAGCCGTCGAAGAAGTGGATGAAGGGAAGTCTTGCGCGCAGAGCCGAAATGTGGGTAGCAAGCGCAAGGTCGTAAGCTTCCTGGACCGATGTGCTGGAGATCATGCAGACGCCTGTCTGACGGCATGCCATAACGTCGGTGTGGTCGCCGAAAATCGAAAGCGCGTGGCTTGCGATAGCTCTTGCGGTGACGTGGAAAACGCCCGGAAGAAGCTCGCCGGCTACTTTGTAAAGGTTCGGGATCATAAGAAGAAGACCCTGGGAAGCGGTGTAAGTCGTGGTGAGAGCACCGCCGCTGAGGGATCCGTGAACTGCACCGCTCGCGCCGCCTTCGGACTGAAGCTCAGCTACGATAAGGTCGTTTCCGAAAATGTTCTTTTTGCCGTTTGCGCTCCATTCGTCGGTAACTTCAGCCATCGGCGAACTCGGAGTGATGGGATAGATCGCAGCAACTTCCGTCATCGGGAAACTTGCATAAGCGACCGCCGTGTTTCCATCAACGCATTTCATAACTTTTTTTGCCATAAAATCCTCCGTATAGAAAAGTTAGTTGATATAAGTCTTCCCGTTGAAAGCCTCGAGAACCGTTCTCCTGTCGAGAACATCGGGTGCCGCACCGGCCGGAAGCCCTCTCGCTATGCGGGAAAGTTTAACGTCACAGTTTTCAAGCGAATCCTTGATGTAGAGCGTAGTCGCATCGCCTTCGATCGAGAAGGGGAGGGCGAGCAGGATCTCCTTCCCGGGATTTGCGAGAACACGCTCCTTGAGTTCCGCGATCCTCAAGTTTTCGGGAAGAATGTGTTCGAGCGGCTCGATAAGACCGCCCAGAATGTGGAAAGAGCCCTTGAAGCAGCCGTTGCGCTCGATCGCCGACATGTCGCCGTAAGTCGCCACGACGCAGATAACATCGGAATCGTCGGCGCAATTGGCGCAATTTTCCCCAGCGGGCTTGAAAGTTCCGCACTTTTCGCAGATTTCCACATTTTCCGAAATATCGATTATGTTTTTCAGAATTTCCTTGAACTTCGGTTCGCAAAGGACGGAATAGGAGAGTTTCTGCGCCGCTTTAAGCGAAATCCCCGGCAGTTTTTTGAACTCTTCGACGAGTTTTCTCATCGACTGGGCCGCCGGCGAAGTGAGTGTCCTCTCCTGAAAATCCATGTTTAGCTCTTAGAAAAGTCCAGGAAAACCGTTGATTTTATTGCCGACAATCTTTGCAAGCCTGTTTTCTTTCTCTTTTCTCACCGTTTCGATGCTCTGGTTTACAGCAGCGATGAAAAGGTCGGTGAGCATCTCCGAATCCTCACCCGAAATAAGCTCTTTCGAAAATTCGAGATTCGTGATCTTCATATCGCCCGACATCGTGACTTTGACAGCTCCTCCGCCAGCTTCCGTAGTGAAAGTTTCGGTTTTGAACTCTGCTTCCAGAGCCGCCATTCTCTTCTGCATTTTCTGAGCCTGCTGCATAAGACCCTGAATGTTCATTCTTACCTCTTTAAAGAAGTTAATAACAAAAAACGCTACAAAATAATAATAAGGAATTAAAAGGCAAGAATTTTCATTTTTGCCGCCGGAGCATTCGGATCTTGCCGGAATCCCGTCATTGTTGCCGCCGTTCGGATTTTGTGATATAGAAGAACAACTTTTGTTGTTGATAGGAGAAAACGATGACTGAAGGGATTTTGAGAAGGGACCCTCTCAATAAGATCTGGGTGATTTTTGCTCCCGAAAAGGTGAAAACAGTGATTTCGGGAAGTTCTGAAAACGAGACCGTATTCGATGTCGATCCTTTTGTTCCAGGCTTCGAATCGGCGACAGGACCTGATATTATGCGGAGTTCCGATCCGGTTTATTCTGTCGGAGGCTGGTCTTCGCGCGTCTTTCCGGCAAAAAATCCGATACTTAGAGTCGAAAACGACAAAAACAGCCGCGGAAAAGGGCTTTACGATTCAATGTCCCGTCAGGGAGCGCACGAAGTCGTCGTTGAAACACCGAAAAGCGGTGTCAGCATGGATCAGCTTTCAGTCGAAGAGATAGCCGATGCCGTAAAAATCATATTCGACCGTATCGCAGACCTCAGAAAAGACACCCGTTTCCGCTATATTTCGGTCACGAAAAGCAGAGGAGCCGCAGCCGGAGGAACGATCAATCACAACTATTCCGAAATCAAGGCTTATCCCTTCATTCCGCCCTTCGTCCGCACAAAACTCGACAACTGTCTTGAATATTACCGCATGAAAGAGCGCTGTCTTCTGTGCGACATCGTCGACCAAGAGCTTTCCGACAGAAAAAGGATAGTCTGCGAACACGACAATTTCGTGGCAATTTGTCCGTATGCAAGCCGCTTTCCCTTTGAAATCATGGTCCTTCCGAAAAAACACGGCAGGATCCTGAGTGACAATCCTGCTTCTGCAATAGGCGATTTTGCAAAAATTCTTAAACCGGTAATGACAAAGTTGAGACTCGGGCTCAATTCGCCGGCATACAATATGGTTTTCCACTATCTTCCGGTAAACAGCGGAGCCGATTCCGAAGCCGAAAGCAGGGCGTATCACTGGCATCTTGAGATAATTCCGCGTATTTTTGTGATAACTGCCGACAGTCTTGAGAACGGCATTTTCGTCAATCCGACTCTGCCCGAGGATGCGGCCGAGTTTTTGAGAAACATAAGGGAGTAGATTATGAAGTATTCGATCATTCCTGCGGCAGGGCTCGCGACCCGTTTCCTGCCGGCGTCAAAGTGCATTCCGAAGGAACTTTTTCCGGTTCTCGACAAACCTGTGATCCAGTATATCGTAGAAGAGTCGATAGAAGCCGGTGCAACCAACGTCGTTTTTGTTTCCGGCAGCGGAAAAGAGGCGATACTTGACCATTTTGACAGGATAAATCCTAAATTTTCGGCCAAAAACCTCAAGGAAGATGTCCGCGAGAAGGTTGAAACGCTTGACGACATGATCGAAGTCATTTCTGTCCGCCAGAAATCTCCGCAAGGTTTGGGGCACGCCGTTATGAAGGGAACTTTCGTAGTTCCGAAAGCAGAATCGTTTGCCGTAATGCTTCCCGACATGCTTATTTTTTCTGAGGGTGAAAGCACTGTTATGCAGGAAATGAGCCGCATCAGCGAAAAATACGGCTGCTCGGTCATCGCCCTCATGGAAGTTCCGGCAGAATCGCGCGGAATGTACGGTATTGCTGAGGGGGCAACTCTTGAAAACGGAGTCATCGATATTAAAAAACTTATCGAAAAACCATCTGTGGGCGAGACTGAATCCAATCTTGCCGTTTTGGGAAGATACATTTTCACGCCGAGGATTGCCAAAATTCTGAGAACCGTCAAACCCGGCAGAGGCGGGGAGATCCAGCTTACCGACGCAATGGTTTCGCTCCTTGCCGAAGAGCAGATCTTGGGTTACGTCATTGACTCCAAAACACGCGTTTTCGACACCGGAAACATGGAAGGTTTTGCCCTTGCAAATGCTTATGCCGCACTTCGCAGAGTCCCTGATTTTGACAAAAAAATCGCTGAATTAATTAAATAATGTCGTGACGGCGTAACGTCGTGTCGTCGTCACGTTTCGTCGTTACGCCGCCTTCGAAATATTGTTGCCGCCATGTCGATATATCGGAATATCGAAATTTCGAAATATCGACGAGATCTGGCGGCGGCGATTATTTCTTGACCAACTTGAATTTCCCGTTCTCGACGGTGATGACGGCTTTGGTCTTCGGCGGCAGATTGCCTTTTAAGATCTCGGTAGCAAGAAGCGTTTCGACATTCTTTTCAAGGTAACGTCTGACAGGTCTTGCGCCGTATTCGGTGTTGAAGGATTCGTCAATGACTTTCTGCATTGCTTTGTCATCAAGGTCGAGGTGAAGCTCCTTATCCTCAAGGATCTTGTTGATGTTCCTGAGAAGAAGAGCGGTTATCTCCTTCAGGTTGTCGCCCGAAAGCGGGTTGAAGACGATTATATCATCAATTCGGTTGATGAATTCTGGTTTGAAACGCCCTTTTATCGTCTGCATTATCGCTTCGTGCTCGGCTTCGGTCAGTTTTCCGTCCTTCGCTTCGATGAGGTCGCTTCCGAGGTTCGAAGTCATTATTATTATCGTGTTTTTAAACGACACGGTTCGTCCCTGGTTGTCGGTAAGACGGCCGTCTTCAAGTATCTGAAGCAGAATGTTGAAGACGTCTTCATGCGCCTTTTCGATTTCGTCGAGCAGAACGATGGAGTAGGGTTTTCTTCTGACCGCTTCGGTAAGCTGGCCGCCTTCATCGTATCCGACGTATCCTGGAGGCGCACCGATAAGACGCGAAACGGAGAACTTTTCCATGTATTCGCTCATATCGATTCTTACCATGTTATCCGCCGTATCAAAGAGCTGCTCCGCCAGTTTTTTGGCAAGTTCGGTTTTGCCGACGCCTGTGGGGCCTACGAAAATGAACGATCCGAGCGGCCTGTTCGGGTTGGTGAGACCTGCACGCGACCTCAGAATAGCCTGAGTGATGCTCTCGATCGCTTCGTTCTGGCCGATAATATCTTCTTTCAGCCTGTTCGAAAGGTTGAGTATCCTCTCTTTTTCAGTCTGCGTCATGCTTGAAACAGGAATGCCTGTCCACTTGCTGACGACTTCGGCGATCTGCTTTTCGGTGAGGACTTCTGTTACCATGACGTTTTCGTTCTTGGTTATCTCCTGAGCCTCTTTCAGTTTGGCCTCAAGCGTTCTCAGTCTGCCGTACTGAAGTTCTCCGACTTTGTTGAAATCGCCTTCGCTCTGAGCTCTTTCGATCATCGTTTTGACTTCATCGATCTCTTTTTTGAGCTTTTTGACTTCTTCTATCGAAGCCTTTTCCTTCTGCCATACCTTATACTGTTTGTCGTAAGCCTCGGTCGTTTCTTTGAGTTTTTCCTCGATCGCTCGGATCTCTTCCTTGGTTGCGCCCGAATCTTTTCTGCGGAAACCTTCGAATTCGATCTGAAGCTGGAGTTTTTTCCTTCTCAGGTCGTCGAGTTCTGCCGGCATGCTGTCGTTGTCGGTCCTGAGCATTGCGCACGCTTCATCGATCAAATCAATAGATTTATCGGGCTGGAAACGGTCGGAGATGTATCTGTTCGAGAGTTTTACAGCCGAAACGATGGCACCTTCAGAAATCGTGATGCCGTGGTGGATCTCAAAACGTTCACGCAGACCACGCAGAATTGAGATCGTTTCGTCTTCATCCGGCGGCTGGACTATAAGGGGCTGGAACCTTCTTTCAAGCGCGGCATCCTTCTCGATGTACTTCCTGTATTCATCGAGCGTAGTTGCACCGATGCAGTGGAGCTCGCCTCGTGCAAGCATAGGTTTGAGCATGTTCGCCGCATCCATGCTGCCGTCGGCCTTGCCCGCTCCGACGATGGTGTGCAGCTCATCGATGAAAAGAATGACCTTCCCTTCCGACTCCTTGACCGCTTTCAGAACTTCTTTGAGCCTTTCCTCGAATTCGCCGCGGTATTTAGCTCCTGAGATAAGCGCGCCCATATCGAGCTCGAAAATCTCCTTGTTCTGAAGGCTTACAGGCACGTCGCCGCGGACGATCCTCCGTGCCAGACCTTCAACGATCGCCGTCTTGCCGACACCGGGCTGACCGATGATGACCGGGTTGTTTTTGGTTCTTCTCGAAAGGATCCTGATGATCCTTCTGATTTCGCCGTCACGCCCGATCACAGGGTCGAGTTTCCCCGCCTTTGCAAGATCGACAATGTTTCTTCCGTAGTTTTTCCACGAATCTTTGTTCGTTTCATTCTCGTTAACATTGTAATCCATAGCAAACCTCCATTTAAAATCCGGCATCTGTTATAAACAACTTTTCGCGGTTTCAAGGGGTAAAAATCACAGTTGAGAGAAAAAGTGCAAAATAAGCTGGTAGAAAAGCAGAAATGTAATTTTGTTAAATCTCTTAAAGTTAATTTAATTTATAAAATATAGAAACGAAATTAAGACAATTCTTTTTTGATTTAAAATTTTATTTATGTAAAATATATTTCGTTTTTGTGTTCCAAATATTTGAGGATCAACTTGAAAAATACATTGATATCTCAAGAAAAATATGATCTTTGTTCAAGAATTTACATCATAAGAGAAGTTCCAGTGATGCTCGACTTCGATTTGGCTGAAATTTATGGGTATGAAGTAAAGCGTCTCAACGAACAAGTCAAGCGAAATATTACCAGATTTCCTGAAGATTTTATGTTTCAACTGACAAGAGCAGAACTTGATCTCGTGAAGTCGCAATTTGCGACTTCACCAAAAGCACTAATGTTTTCAGGTCAGGATGGAGGTGTCCGCAAACTGCCTTATGCTTTCACCGAGCAGGGAATTTATATGCTTGCAACGGTCTTGCGCGGTGAACTGGCAGATCAGCAAAGCATTTTTATAATGCGGGCATTCAGGGAATTAAAGCATTATGTGCTGGAAAATAGGCAGTTTGTCACACGCAACGAAATGCGGTTGCTTGAAAATTCCGTGCTGACTATTGCCGAAAAACAGCAAAAAAGTGATGCTGAAATCAAAAAAATCTGCGAAAACATAGATAAAATCAACGAGAATTTTGCTAACAATACTGAATTTAAGAATTTCGTTGTTTACAGAGGGCAGAAATTTGAAGCTGATGTCGCATATACGGATATTTACCACACGGCTAACAAAAGCATTTATGTGATTGATGATTATGTAAATATCAAAACGCTGGATCTTTTGAAACATAGGAAACCAGGTGTCGAAGTGATTCTGTTTACGCAGAACGGAAACGGCAAAAAAGGATTTTTAACGGAATCAGAGGTTCAGGATTTTAACTCCCAATATCCTCGTCTTTCAGTAAAACCAAATCCGGAATGTCACGACAGATTCATCATCATCGACTACAAAACAAGTGATGAAAAAGTGTTCCATTGCGGAGCTTCGTCCAAAGATGCCGGGAAAAAAGTTTGTGCCATAAATAAATTCGAGGATACAACTTTGATTTATCCGATTATGGAAAAACTGCTGGCTCAAAAAGAAAGGCTGGTTTAGAACTTGTATTTCACAAAATTTTTCCTGTTCCAGAAATTTGTTTTTTTAAGATTTTCTTCTAAAATACCGCGTTTTTTGTTTAAAAACCTGGTTGTTTTTATAGAAGGATGATGTTCGGTAAACAAACAAACAAACAAACAAACCGCTTCCAGTTTAATACTACTCAAAAATCGCTTTTCGTCAAGTAATTTTTCAATAAAATCGGTAATTTATGCGGTTTATTCCGCCGCTTCCCTAAACACCCTGAGCACTTTAAATTCCCTAAGTTCCCTAAGGTCGGCGGCGGCATTAAAACAGGAGTTGCAATGAAGAAAATTTTTGCAATTTTTGCGCTGTTTCTGCTCTCTGAGCAGCTCTTTGCCGGTGACGACGATAAAATCAAGCTTGCGGTCATGGATTTTGAAGATTTAAGCGGAAGAATTTCTGAAGATATCCTTGAAAGTGCGACAGAATATATCCTTATAGTCTTTGCCAGCACGAACCGCTATATCATCATTTCAAAAGACCGTCAGAAAGAGATGATCCGTAATATACGAAAAAAATTCAACACCGACCCGACATACAGATCGTGTACTGACAAGAACTGCCAGATCCAGCTCGGGCAGGCGCTTTCTGCCGATATGATCGTGAAAACAACACTCTCATATTTTGCCGGCTCATACACCGTTTCATCGGAGCTTATCGACCTTGAAAAAGAGGCTACGATAATCGGTGCAAAAGAAGATTGTGACGGTTCCGAAGAAGAGTTGAAACTGGCTATCGACAAAATCGTTGAAAAAATCGCAGGTGTCGAAATCAGTACGAAAGATGAGGTCTCAGTTCATGAAGAAAAACCGCAGAAACCTGTTTCAAATAAGGACTCTGTTGCCTGTGAATATGCAAGAAGCGAGTCTAATGACTTTGCGTGGCGTGTTTATCTCGAAAAATATCCTTACGGAGAATGTTCCGGCGAAGCAAAAAGGGAACTTGACCGGTCGGCATGCAAAAAAGCAGAAAAAAAGAACTCCGCCTCAGCATGGAAAGCATATCTCGCTGAATTTCCGGACGGAGAATGCGAATTCAAGGCACGGACGACTCTGCAGAAACTTAAAGCAAAAGAGGAAAAAGAAGCTGAATCACGTGAAAAAGCCGCAGTCCGGCAGCAGAATTTTTATTCTTCGGCAGATGAACTCATGGAAAAAACATTTACCGGCAGGTACAATTTCGGCATACTTGCGAACTTCGACTATTACGACAAATTCGGTCTTTCAACCGGATTTGATTTTGATTTCAATGTTTTGAGAAAACCTGACGGAGTCGGTGCCGGCAATCTTTTCATCGGTTTCGGATTTGATCTGCGGTTTTATCCTCCGATCAAAAGTGAAGGCGACTTGACTGTTATGGAAATTCCGATTCTGGCGAATTTCGGCTACGACTTCAAAATAGACACATACATTCTGCGCTATGTCGGATTCTGGTTTTCACCGGGATTCAATCTCATTGCTGTTTTTTACGACGATGAGGGCGATATTGAAAAGGCGTTTGCGTGGGAACTCGGTTTTGAAATGATATTCCGAAGCAGATTCTCAATAAATTTAGGGTTCGGAGGAAATTCCGGAAACTATAGGGATTCATCATATTTCTTTTTAAATATAGGGACGATTTTTTAACTTTTTAAGGAGGAAAAAATGAAGAAATTTTTTGTTGTTTTCGCGCTGTTAAGCGCAATGGTTCTGGTGATTTCGTGCGGCGGCGGTTCTAAACCAGTCGACACAAGCGACACGGGTGAAACCGTGACGGATGAAGACGGCGACACAGCTGACGAGAGTGAGCCGGCGGACGATTCTGAACCGTCAAGTGACACTGAACCTGATGATCAGGAGAATCCCGACACCATGCCGGACAACGGCGATACGCAGCCGGACAACGATACTGACACAGATTCGGGTGATTCTGCTCCAGATCAGGATGCTGACACGGATTCCGGCGATACCGTTCCAGATCAGGATAGTGACGCTGACACGGATACAACCCCGGTCGTTCCGTCGATGGAAGAGGGCATTTATCTCGGTATCATCGGCTTTAACAACGATCTGACCAAAAAGCCGATCAAGCGTCTGACTGATGCCAACAAATCTGAGTTCAAGAGTTTCATAAGCTCTCTTACGCAGTTGAATTTAACGGCGCTTTACTGGGCGGACTACAGCGCACTGGATATGATGGAGAACTTTGAGATTTCTCCGGATTTGCAGCTTAAAAAAGTTGCACTTGTCACCTTCACGGACGGTCTCGACAACCAGTCGCTTTCGTCTGACGATTTCAATCCCGGCCCGTACGACAGTCATGCCGATTACCTTGATGCCATCCACAGCATGATTATGGATGAAGAAGGAATTCACGGACAGCCGGTTACAGCTTATTCGATCGGTCTGAAAGGTGCGGACGTCACCGACGAAGACAAATTCGTAAACACACTTGAAATGCTTGCAACCGAGGAAAGCGGAGATGAGAAATATTTCTTCCGTGTCAGCGACATGAATGAGGTCGGCCAGCTGTTTGCAGATATTGCCGCAAGCCTTTACTCGGTTTCGACCACGATCAACGTCGGTGTCTACATTCCGGGCGGCTACGACAATGGTCAGGTTATCCGCTACACATTTGACAACGTCAGTGCTGCGACAAGTTCAAATCTCTATATCGAGGCGACATATCACCGCTCAGGCAGTTCAAGAACGCTTGAGAACATAAAATATGAAGGTTTTATCCCTGGTGCTTCGACGATTTCATCATCGGCAACCGGTCCGAACAATGAACTTTACTTCCAGTTCAACGATCTGAAATATTCTAACGGAGATCCTGTTTCGCAGAGCGAGATCATAAGCAAAAGCCGTTTATGGAAGCAGACAAGCAGCGGTGCATGGGACGGCGAGACAGAAATGAACATGGCAGAACTTCCTCCGATCATCGACGAAGACAAGAGCAGTGCACTGATCATGCTTGTTCTTGACTCGACGACATCACTGGGGAGTGATTTTGCAAGGATGCAGAATGAAGCAAAGAACTTTGTCGAGATCCTTGTAAACGGCGGCAGCGGCGTAACTGAATCAAGCCCTTGCGACGACAATCCGTGTGCGACACTCGCCAATTCGACACATATCTGCACCGTAAACGGCTCAGACTATGTCTGTGGCTGCAACTCCGGTTACACATGGAACGGTTGGCAGTGCGCAAGTACGGCAACGCCGTGCAACCCGAACCCTTGCACAAGCATCAGCTATTCGACAGGCGTCTGCACAGTAAGCGGCTCAAGTTATATCTGCGGATGTCAGTCGGGCTACAACTGGAACGGTTCAGTCTGCCAAAGCAACGGCGGCTCGTCACTTCCTGAATGCAGCACGTCAAACACTGGTCCCTGCTATGATTCGACAAGCCATCTGACATGGTCGAAAAAAGCTGCCTCCTCCTATGATTGGAGCGGAGCGGGTACATACTGCGACGGTTTGAGTGAAGGCGGCTACAGTGACTGGAGACTTCCGAACATCAGCGAGCTGAGGACACTTATTCAAAACTGTTCCGGCACGCAGATGCCAGGCGGGAGTTGCGGAGTTATCGACACAGGCAATTCTTCAACAAGTTGTCTGTCAAGCAGTTGTCAAGGCGAAGACTGCTATTCATGTTCTGCTGATTCAAGCGGCGGACACAGCAAATTCGGAGAAACCGGCGGATTCTGGTCTTCCTCTACTCTATCAGATAATACAGATTACGCATGGTACGTGGTTTTCTACACCGGAAATGTATACGGCTACAATAAGTCTTACAACGGCAGTGTCCGTTGTGTGAGGTAGGTCGTGACCGCATTTTACGAGCGCAGCGAGTTATTTTTGCCCGCCCTTTTGAAGGGGGCGGGCTCTCCCTCTCGCCGTCAGGCGAGTCGAATTTTGTCGGAGCGCACGCGGCTCGCGCGCAGACTCGTCATTCTGAGCGAAGCGAAGAATCTCAGAGATCTTTCACATCCGTTCAAGATGACGAGAGATGTTTCGGCAAGCCTCAACATGACAAGAGATCTTTCGCGTTGCTCAAGATGACGCTCCCAGAAGAGGTTAATTTTGGCAACCAACGATAAATTTCAGCTTTATAAATCGGCTTTCGATTTCACGGTTTACATTGAAGAGTGTTTCCGGAACTTCAAAAGAGCGGATAAATACACTGTCGGTTTGGAGTTGCGCCGGATGGTGAATGATCTGCTTCTCAAAATTTCGACATTCAACGATCTGAAGCGTGAAGAGAAGGCAGATTTCTGTACAGATTTGCTGAAAGATATCGATAAATTGCAGATAAAAATGAATATTTGTCAGGAACTCAGCGTTTTTAAAAGCTACAAATCATGGTATCACGCAGCAGAAATGCTGTTTGATATAAACGCGCAGTGTGAAAAGCTCAAAAAACATTTTGAGGGATCCGGGCAGAATCAGGGAGGCAGTGCGCCTCAATGAGCGTCCCAAGTTTGCGGTTAGATCAGAGAGCCTGTGAAGCATATCCGGCAGTCAATTCAAACAATGAACACAGTCACACCTTTTCACACGGTTTTGATTTCTTCGGAAAGACTGCCGCAGAAATCCGTACCTGTCGGATCGGATTTTCTGATAATAATCCTCTGAATTTGGTCTTCCTCTACTAAATCAGATAATACAGATAACGCATGGAACGTGAATTTCAACAACGGAAATGTAAACAACAACAATAAGACTAACAACAACAATGTCCGTTGTGTGAGGTAGGTCGTGAACGCAAACATTTTATCCCCCAATATGTACAGTCATTCTGAGCGAAGCGAAGAATCTCAGAGATGTTTCGCTGTCGCTCAACATGACAAGAGATCTTTCACATTCGTTCAAGATGACGGGAGATGTTTCGGCAAGCCTCAACATGACGTAAATATTCTGTCCCCCACAAACATTTTCCGAGCTTACATCGACTGCCGAAAACGCAAGCGCAGCACCGTGAACGCGCAGAAGTTCGAGCGGAAGCTCTGCACAAACATCGTTTCGCTCACAAAATTGCTGCAGAGCGGCAACTACGAGCCTGGCAAATCGATCTGCTTTGTAGTGCGCAATCCCAAGCCCAGAGAGGTTTTCGCAGCCGATTTCAAGGACAGGATAGTCCATCATCTGGTAGTCAGATTTCTGGAGCAGCACTGGGAAAAGGTTTTCATCCACGATTCCTACGCCTGCCGCAGGAACAAAGGGACTCTCGCCGCAGTTGAGCGTGTCGCCCACAATATGAGAAGTATCACTCAGAACGGAAAAAAGCGGGCGTATTTCATGCAGCTTGACGTGAAAAACTTTTTCATGTCGATCGACCGCGAAATTCTTTGGAAATTCCTCGAAAAAGGGCTTAAAAAACAGCTCGGAGTCAGAAAAAATTATGAAAATTGTGTCCAAATGACGATTTTTGACATCGATTCAGCCGAAAAAGAACAAAACTTCGAACAGATCTCGAAAATCCTGAAAACTCTGCTTTTCCACGAGCCGACCAAAGATTACATCAACAAATCGACCAAACGCGAATGGTCATGGGTTCCGCCCGAAAAAAGCCTTTTCAACGCCGGAAACGGCAAAGGTCTTCCCATCGGAAACCTGACAAGTCAGTTTTTTGCAAATGTCTATCTCAACGAGCTTGACCAGTTCATCAAGCATGTCCTCAAAATCAAGTATTATGTCCGCTATGTCGATGATTTCGTCATCATGCACGAAGACAGAGAGCAGCTGCGAAGCTGGCTTTCCGAAATAAAAAAATTCCTTGCTGAAAAACTGAAAGTCACGCTAAAAAATGAAGTGAAAGTGGCTCCACTCGGCAACGGAATCAATTTTTTAGGTTATGTCCAGCACATTTTTTACCGCCTCGTCAGAAGAAGAGTCGTCAACAATTTCAGGCATAAGTTGAGGGAATGGGAAAAATCTTTTTGTCGGAGCGCGGGCGGCACGCGTGCGGACTTTGCGGGC
>JAGCUA010000053.1 GCA_017963125.1 bacterium | reverse complement strand
GTGATCAGCACAAAATCACTACGGTTTACGGTACTGAGAAAAACGGTATTTCCTTAAATGAAAGAATTGTCGAGGAATACTTTACGAACTGGGCTCAGCCGGCAAAAAAGATAACCTGCAGACCTGCTGCGGGCGATCAGACTGAAAGCTGTGACAGCATCACGAATAAGGTGACTGAAGAGATAAAATACAATGTCAGCGGTTCACCGATATACTTCAAAAACGCCGACGGACAGGTGACGGTCAATCTCTACGAGACGAGCACAGAAACAAATGAAGAGAATTACAACTTCCATTTCTATGCTGATCCGCACACATACATAAATTATGATCAGACGATCCCGGACCTTGACCTGGGTTTTGTAAGAGCCGACAATCTGCGCAGAACAGGCAATGCGGCTTGTTCTGCAGTTTACAGCCTTGATACGCAGGATAATTTTGACCAGATACTTTCTGACTATGTCAGATACGGGCTGAACCACAGTTCCAATCTGTGCAGCAATGCGGCAAACAGGAGAGTAACGAATTACGCATGGACGAAACAGGGCTGGGGAAAACCTTACGACCTTCAAAGCGTGACATATCCTGACGGAAAGACAAAAACATTCACCTACGACTATGACATAAATCCGACAGGTTATGTTCCAAACGGCAAGGTTTGGGGTGAAACGATAACAGGCAGCGACAGTCAGAACACACTTCAGACATGCTATGCCTACAACAATGATTATCAGCTTATAAAACAAGGCATCGGGACGGGTAACGCCTGCGACTACAAAAAAGGATTCCTGTTTAACACAGACAGCGGACTTCTGATGACAACCGACTTTTCGTATGGATCAGGCCTGCCGCTTGTTATGGCGCTCGCAAACGATTACATCTACGACAGTATGGGAAGAAAGATCGCAGAGAGAAATTCAGCCGGAGTCTCCACGCTTTATGTTTACGACGGTCTTGACAGAGTCGTTTTCTCATTTTTCGGCTGCGAACTGAATAACAACAATTCTGCTGCTTTCGAGACACGGGTTTACGAACCTTACAATTTCGACGGAGACGATACGGCAGGAGAAAACGGCCTGAGAGTAACTTTCCGATCAGCCTTTCCTTATGATGATTTCACCTGCGAATACTACCGCAAATACAAATATGACGTCATGAGTAATCTGAAAGAGACCTACTTCTTTGAATACTGGGGCATAAACTCAAACAATCAAATTACTCAGCTGGATAATCCTAAAATCATCAAACAGGAAACCGAATACGACCTGCTTGGTCGTGCAGTAAAAAGCTGCCAGTATGACGGAACAATAACTGAACCGGAAGATGATGACAAAAGGTGCATAGAAACTGAGCATGACGCATTCGGAAACATCATCAAAAAGACGGAAAACGGTGAAGTCCGCACAATCACCTACGACCACAGAAACAGGCCTCTCACAGTCACAGTCGACGGACTTCAGACGGAACAGTATTTCTACCACAATGAAACATGCGGCACTTATTGCGGTTACGATGAAATAGTAAACAAATACGGAACAACTAACACTCTCAAAACATACAAAGACAAATGGGGCAGAGCCGCGAAACAGGTCGATCCGTTCGGGAACGAGACGGAAACAACTTACGAAAGTGATTATTCCGACAACATCACTTCACAAATTACGAAGACTTCATCCGATGTGAAAACCGGTGAAACAGCCTGGACTTATGATGACTTGGACAGGAAATTAAGTGAAACGCGCAAACAGTTCATCCCGGGTTCTGAAAGCACGACCAATGTCAACCATGTGACCTGGTGGGAATATGACACTATCGGTAATGTCGCTTCAGTAGAATCGAGCGACGGCACGAAACAAAGTTATTCCTACGACACTTTGAACAGACCGGTCGGAACGATAAATGAAGAATACATCGATTCAAACTGGGTTGAAACATCCTCTTCCGAAAACTCCTACGACAGCGTAACAGGCAGGCTTTTCCGCACAGCAACAACTAAAAACTCCAAGACAATAACTGAAGACTACGGTTTTGACACTTTCGGTCGTGTAACCTCCGTGAAAACTACAGATCCGGCAAATTCATCGCGCTACCGTGTCAAATTCTATAACACAGGCGGTCAGGTCATCTGGGAAGCGGACGAAGAGTCAGATAGCGATCCGCGCAACTTTGGAGACCTTGGTCTTTGGCATGTTGAAGTCGGCAACCAGAAATATTACACCTACAACGCTTTTGGCGATCTCGAAAAAACTGTTTATGTTATGACCCGTAACGGCAAAGGTTTGGGTTCTATCGATCTTAATCCGTGGCTGAATAGCGGACAGATCACGACGAACTTTGAGTATGACATTTTCGGGCGCATCACATCGAGGATTAACGACCGTTCCGGTGTTACGGAGTATAACTATTACGACACCAACGCAGCATCAAGCCACCGCCGCAACAAACTCGAAAGCATTCAGATCACTCCGGCACCTACAGACAACGATACAGGGTATCAGGATTCAGACAGCAGCACTCAGACATACACTTACACCTACGATGACAAAGGCGATGAATTAACTGTTGCATATCAAGAAGGTAATTACTTAATGGAAGTTGCTTTCACCCGTGACGATTACGGCAGGATCACGGGCAAAACATCAAACGGTTCTGTTCCCGTAACGCAGACATTCACCTACAACAACAGAAACCTGCTTGAAACGGCGACAGACACAGTCGGCAATGCCGCAGCGACAAGTGTGACAAGGCTTTACGACTCTTTTGGAAATTCCTATTCCGAAACAGTTTCGTCCGGCAATGTCACAAAGACCGTTTCACGCAGGATGACCGATGCAAAAACCTATCAGTTCACCTATCCTGACGGCAAGACAGTCCGCAAGACAGCGACAGGGAATGACCTTGATTCAATAGAATACAATAATTCAGAAATCGCATCCTACAGCCGCGCAGACGGAGTTCTGACAGCAGTCACGAAAGGTCAGAACCTGATCGAGACATTCAGCTACAACAGTTGGAACATGCTTGACAATCACACAGTAAGCAACGCAAACGCCGATGTTTATGACATGAGCTACAACTATTCACGCGGCTGGCACCTTATCGAAAAAGCGGACGGCATAAAGAACACTTCCGATAAATACACTTACGATTCATACTACCGGCTGAAAGAAGTCAAATACGATTTTGCGAACAACGCAGCTGCACGAACCGACAGCTTCTTTGCTGACGGCGTTCACAACATCGAGCAGAGCACCGAAAACGGCGTAACCTATGAATGGGGAGTGGACAAACTCAACAGACTGCGTGACAAAAAAGTCGGCGGAAACACAGCAGTCGAATACGAATACGACGAACGAAACAACATGATTTCCGAGGACAGAAGCGGAACAACCAACGACAGAAGCTACATTTATGACGATTTGAACCGCCTCATCGAAGTCAAGGACGGCAGTAATCAAACAATTGCAACTTATACTTACGACGCATTCAACCGCCGCATAACAAAAACCGTCGGCAGCACGACTGAAAGATATTCCTATGATGACTGGGATATCGTTGAAATCTCAACAAATTCAGGAAATTACACAAACATCATCGATTCCGGCACAGACAGACATATCGCAATCGAAGTCACCGCAAACAACACCTCAACGCTTTATTATTTCCTCACCGACGAACGCGGAAATGTAACAGCCCTCACCGATGCAAACGGCAATGTTCTGGAGCGTTACAGATACAGAGTTTACGGCGATTTTGAGATCCTTGATGCCCAATTCTTGCCGAAAAACTGCAACAACCAGACCTGCTACGCAACGAACCTGCACAATTTCCTCTGGGGCGGCTCACTCTATGAACCCGAAACCAATCTCTATTGGATGCGCAACAGATATTACCACATTGATATGCACCGCTTTATCAACCAGGATCCAATAGGCATCTGGGGTGACACCAACAACTTAGGCAACGGTTTCGCTTATGTCGCAGGCATGGTTATTGAAGCGAGTGATCCGACGGGGTTGGAAATATATTCAGATTCTGGTTTGATAAATGATGCTATTCAAAATGGCTTAAACAACTCGGAAACTTTTTCCAACATCTATTCTGTAACAAACAATTTGGATACTGATGTTTTTGTCATTGTTAAAGATTTTAGCGAGGAAGAAAAGAAAGAATATGGGGACGCATTTGTTGAATATGATTTAAAATCAAACTCTTTTAAAATTTACATTAATACTGAATTTGCGAAATCTGGTAAAGCATATCCTTCGTACGGAGAAGTGAGTATAGAAGGAGGTCTTGGACATGAATTCGGACATGTTAGTGGCGAAGGAGAGGGAATGAAAAAAAATGCCGCTCCAGATCCAGAAGTCGAAACTTCAAACAGGGAATTTGCCGAGGAAATAAAAAAAGAAATAGAAAATAAAGAAAAAGAAGAAGCTGAAAAAACTACTAATGGTGAAGGATACTCTGTAGTTCCAGATTCTCCAGAAGATAAAAGCCAGTCATATTTTGCAAATCAGTTTATCAAAAAAATTCTTGAAATGCATGAAAAGAAGAGTTTCTTTGAAATTATGGAAGAAGAAGGAGCAGTCATAAAATATGAAGACAACGGCAGAAAAGTTTTTATTTTAAATCCTTATTACAGGGAAAAAGATCCTTTAAAAGAACTTTTTTGGGGAACTAAAAACGCAGATGGAACTAACGGTTTTGTCAGAAATTATTTCGCACCAGGGGCTGAATATGGATATGATTCAACGACTCATGAAAAATGGCAGCAGTCTGGTTTTATCCAGCCAAATGTAGACCCGTATTCAAATTTGCAACAGGGTGGTTTTATTCAAACTAATGTCGATCCATACTGGTATTAGGAGATTAGAATGAGAAACCTAATAATTTTAATAACTTTATCACTTTTGGCTCTTTTATGCGTTTACATGGATGAGGCATCGAAGGCAAACAAAAAAGTGATGTTTGTCCTCAGCCACGACAATGGAAAAGAATCCCTTTTATTTGATGATTTCAGCGAGGCTTTTCCCCCGATATTCGACAAAGTTTTCACTATGCAGGACGGGTTGATGCGTGCTATGAAAAACGGGTATTCGGTGATCGTTACGGAAAAGGGAAAGATTCTGCCGGGCGAATATCTGCATATAAACGAGTTCAAGGAAGATCTTTCATCCGTTAAATCAAAAGACAAGAAGTGGGGATTTATCGACAGAAGCGGAAAAATCGTCATCCCTTTAGAGTATGAAGATGCCGGAAACTTTTCCGAAGGCTTTGCGCCAGTCAAAAAAGAGGGGAAATGGGGCTATATTTCCAGATCAGGCGAGGTGAAAATACCTTTTGAATTTGATGAAGCTTCCAATTTTTCAGAAGAATACGCGGTCGTTTCCAAAAACGGGAAAGCTGGATTTGTCGATAAAAACGGTGTTTCGCCGACAGGTTTTGTTTTTGATTCAGGAGAACCTTTCCGATACGGAGTCACCGTCGTAAAAAATGGTGATGAAAACCATGTCATAAATAAAAAGTGGAAAACTATTTATGTTTCAAAAAGCCATGTTTTTCCATTTCATATTGGAGAAAATGTAATCTCTTTGAGATTTTTTAGTTTTCCTCCGCTTGTAAAAAACGGAGAAATCATATTGCGCGAAAGCGATGCTGACAAGGTTTTTACTCCGGTTTCCGGACCACTGATACTATTCAAAAAGAACGATAAATACGGTGCGATAGATACTGAAGGCAACATTGTGGTTCCGGCAAATTTTGATAACCTCAATGAGGTCACAAAAGACAAAAACTATGTCAAAATTAAGGAAACAAGAGATAAAGAAACACCTTCAAACAAAGATGTTTCAGTCTATAATGGAAACGGCAAGTACGGACTTACGGATCAAGAAGCAATTAAAAAAATCGAATCTGCAGATTTTTACAATGTATGCAGTTTTGTTGACGGTTTTGCGCATGTCGAAAAAAACGGACATAGTTTTCTTATTGACAAAACAGGAACACCTGTTCTTAACGGAAAAGATTTGAGAAGAGTTGACTGGAAAGATATTTATGCCTGTGGAAGAAGAGGAGATTTCGGATTTTGGTAAACAGCACTGGACCAAATGGTACAATTAAGATTTATCGTAATCCGTATTATGTGAGTAAGGATCCGTTGAAAACTATTTTCTTTGAGGGTAATGATGGATCAGGAAGACCGATGATTTATCGGAATCCATTTGTTCCTGGAGCAAGTTACGGTTATGACTCCACAACTTATGAAAAATGGCAGCAAAGCGGGTTTATTCAGCCGGAGGTTGACCCATCATGGTAAGTATTTGCATAATAATATTTTGGCTTGTATTTTTATTCGTGGTATTCATTGTTGAATTCATTGTTAATACAAGAATTGAAAAACATGTTAAAGAACTTGAGGCAAGAAAAGGTTGGATTAAAAAAATTGATTGTGAACTTATTGCCGGTGATGATAAAGTTGTAGCAAGGTTAGTTATTGCGCGCAATTTTGGTGATTTGTGCACCATTTTTTTATTTGCAGACAGTCTTGTTCTTGCAATGGATTACACTACAAAAAATGCTCCGGAAATAATGTTGGAAGACATTCATTTTGTTAAAATGGAAAAACTTCTGGGAAAAAATCTTCTACTTGTTAATTATACTGATAAACTTAATGATATAAAGGGATATAAACAAACTCAAATTTATGTTAAAGGCAAAACAGAAGATCTGCTTTATATTAAGAATTTTATTGAAGAAAGGATGAACAAGCCTAAAATAATTGATTTAACGGACGGAGACCCAATGGAGCCATAATGATTTACAAAAATCCCTATTATAAGAACAAAGACCCATTGAAAGTAATCTTCTTTGATGGGAACGATGGTTCTGGCAAACCCATGATTTATCGGAATCCGTTTGTTCCAACAAATGCAGAATATGGCTATGATTTAACTACTTATGAGAAGTGGCAACAGTCTGGGTTTCCGCAAACAAATGTTGACCCGTATTACAATTAAAGTAACGTAATATATTAGTAGGAGTTAAAAATGCTGCGCGAAATTTTAGTAATGGTTCCGACCATAGTTGTTACAATTATGGTCGGAATTATGAGTGCCAGAAAAAGAAAAAGAGATATAAACAAAGTTTTATCAGGAAAAAAATATCTTCGTGAATTTGAATGCGGAATTTCTGCCGCTAAAAACGACAGTGATGTAAAATCAGCTCTTTTGGGTCTTTATAATTTTCCTGTATATAATGTTTTCCTGTTTAATGATCATATTGCATTTACAACCGGTTTAGTGATGGGGTTAGGCGAATCTATCCCTGATGAAATAGAGCTGAAGGATATAAATTTTGCCAAAATGAAAAATATCTTTCAAACAGATCTCTTAGTTGTCAATTACAATGTAAAACCTAAAGATGAAAGCAGATCAAATGAAGCATTTCAGTTTTACATGGAAGGAAAAAAAGAAGATCTGCTTTACATCAAGAACTTTATTGAAGAAAGAATGCACAGACCGCAAATAATTGATTTGACAGGCAGAGACCAAACGGAGCAATAAGAATCTACAACGCAACATCTTGAATTCTCAACAGATTTTCAATCAAAGGATTGTAATTTTCCAAACAACGGACACTTGATTTAAAACACTGCTTTTGTAAGATTTCGCGTTTGTTTTTGAAAAGCGGCAATCCGTTTAGTTCAGCCGGAGGTCGATCTGTGGAAACAAAAACAATAAAAAAATGGATCGCTTACCCTTTTTATGTTTTTGGTGAAATAGTTTATCTCTTTTCATTCGCGCTGATCTGGTTTAATGCAGTGGCAGGAAGCAGTTCAATCTATCATCGTGTAATAGACGACAACTTTCTAAAATTACTGCTTTTCCCGCAGCTTATTCTGTTCGGGTGCTTTGTTATTTTGTTTATTATGTCGTTTTTTGTCGAGAATCTTAAAAAATTTGTAATGAACTTCTATCTGTTCATAAGCTTTCATATTGCTTTGTTGTTAATTTCACTGCTTTTTATTCTTCCGGCAGCGGGGACACGGTGATGAGGATCGATAAAGACCGTTATTTCAAAATATATTTAAGAACTATCAGGATTTTGGCTGTCCTTTTTCCAATTCTGTTACTTTTTATAGAGTATATTGCTGTCTGGATATTTTTCTTTGTTATTGAACTCTTTTTTGTTCCGACAATGTTTGTAGATGAGCTGGAAGAATGCAGATGGAAAATTGCTAAAAAAGCAGTCGCCCACATTTTTATTGCTTTCGGTCTCTACTTGTTGTCTGTACTCATTCTTGAAGTGCTGATTGAACTGGGAATTGTAAAAATCCCTTTGTTTTGAGTATGAGACCCCCATAAGGAATAAACGCTGAAATTCCCGGATATTTAGTCAACATTTCCGACACAGATGACGGGATAAAAATTGTTGATTTTATCTGTGTGACCGAATTCGCCGTTCAAATTCAGGATGACGGCGTCAGTTACTTGATATGGATATGTGGTGGAAGACCAGAAAACCGATCCTATATCGGAAAATTCCAGCGGGAGGGTATTGTCTAAACCTATAAGCGAGGCGAGTTCGTTTTTGTTCGGCACTCTCCAGTTCGAATAACCGGCGTAGTTCAGTTTCATGCAGTAGGAAAGGGCTTCCATCCATTTGTCTGTCAGGATATTTCCGAGAGTCCACATTAGTCCCGTTGTCTGATCTACGGCGATTTTTTCATCTTCTACAGTTGAAACTTTAAGTTTTGCTGTCGGAAGCGTTTCGCCGCGGACACACATGACGAAATAGAGATCATCCTTCGATGCGTAGGAGAAGGTGTAGCCTTTGTCGGAATCCAGGACAAGAGTGTTGTCTGTCCAGAAAAGGCGGCTGTCGGAGGGTGAGTCCGGAATCCCAGTAAAATGTGATGTGTTTATAGCAGGGTGCGATTTGCCGTAATCGACGATTGTCATTATTTCCTGCGGTGCCGGAAGGCGCCAGTCGTTTTTTTCGCCGTATTCGAGCGAATCGCAGTAGGCATAGGCTTCGTTCCAGGTAACGGCCTTCTGCGGGTATTCCTGCTGCCATTCCAACTTCGTGTTGTTGTCTGTAACGATCGTCTGGCCGGCGGCTGTTTCGGTCGAGAAATTCTGCTTTGCGCATTTGTGGATCCTTGCATGAAAGGCGTCCTGTCCCGGGAAAGGCATGGTGACTACTCCAGTGCACTGAAGCTCTTTTTCGTTGTCGTAGCAGATATCCTGACCGGTACAGATGCTGCCTAAGGTTTTTACCTCTGTCGCGAAAGTGCCGCACTTGCCGTTTGCCCAGGTATATCCTTCCGTGCAGCCGCAGTAATAGAGGCTTGGATTTACCGGAGTGCAGACTCCGTCAGAGTTCGCGATTTTTGAGCACGGATCGGTTTTGCACGGGTTTACGCATTTACTTCCGTTCCAGAAAGCCCCTTCAAGACACTGACATTCATAAGCCGATTCACTTTTGGGAATGCAGACACCGGTAGAACCGGCAACTTCGCATGAGGCGGAAATACACGGGTCGGGAAGACACTCCGGACCGTGCAGGAACTGACCGTCGGGGCATATTTCCGATCTCACGCAGAAAACGCTTCCTGGTGTAAAGACAGCTTTGTCGGATTTTGTCCCGGGTTCCATTTTTCCGTTGTAAAGTGAGAGTGAGTCTGAAGAATCGCTGCTTTCGATGATCCCGCTTGAACTTGTTCCGTGAAAATAGCTTGTCGAGGAAAAAGCAGGGTAGGAGTTTTCGGAGATGCCCGGGAAATCAGATGCCGGCAGAGTTTTGCTGTAACTGACAAGCGAAAGAAGTTCGTTCCTGTTCGGCAGCCGCCAGTCGCTCAGTCCTGCATAAACAAGGTTCTCGCAGTAGTTCAGTGCCTGTTTCCATGACGATTCGGTGCCGGGATCCTTCTGCCACATGAGTCCTGTCGCCTGATCTGTAACGACTTCGTCTCCGTTTATTTCCGATGTCTCAAACAGTGATCCCGGCAGTTTTTCACCTCTGACGCATACAGCCGTTCCGATTTCCGTTTTCGAGTTGAAACCTATTCTGTTGTCGTAAAAATTCATAAGCTGCCCGTTGTCGGGAGAATCGAGGTCTGAAGCGGATGTCCAGAACATGATGTGGTCTGATTCCTGTATGAAAGCGGGAAAGAAGTTGAAGAAAGTCAGGTTGTATTCGACCATATACTTGCTGCTGACAATGATCGTAGCCAATTCCTGAGCCGATGGAAGGCGCCAGTCGTCATATCCTGCATAGGTCAGTTTTTCGCAGTGTCTCAGGGCATTTTCCAAAGTGTAGCCTTCCATTGTTATTTTTCTTTGCCACATAAGTCCTGTGTTGCGGCTCAGCAGAACAGGTTCTTCCGGATTTGATGAACCGGGAGTTATGTCAATGGGCGAGCATGTCCCGAGCTTTGCGTATTGTGCATCCTGGCCGAAAAAGCCTGAGCCTGGTTCCATCGGGCACTCTATTTCGTTCAGATCGTCGTAACACTCGTTCTGACCCGTGCAGATGTTTCCGAAAGCAGGTTTTTCAGCTATGCAGCCGAGTTTTTCGCCCCACCAGTAGTAACTTTCCTCGCAACCGCAGGTGTAAAGAGCTGCTCCTACAGACGAACAGACGCCGTCAGAATGAGTAATATCATTGCACGGTTCGGCATCGCACGGATTCACGCACTCGGATCCTGTCCAGAAGTAATTTTCATCACAGATGAAGCGGCAGAGCGATTCTGACGACTCCCGATCGTATTCTCCGGCGGCGGAAGGGATCCATTCTCCCTCCTGTTGTTTCTGCGTGATGCTTGAAACCATGTTCCAGTGTGCGTGTTCAGGTAAGCCGGAACACTCTTCATTTCTGGTTTTAGGAGTGCAGTATCTGCCGTCCCATTCATAGTCTTCGAGGCATTTGCAGGAATATCCTTTGCCGTCTTCATCGGGAATGCAGGTTCCGGTGTAACCGCCATGTTTATAGCAGGGTTTGTTTTTGCACGGATCCGGTTTGGGTTTTGTGCCGGTGTTGCCATCTTCATCATTACCTGAAGGTTTCTCGTCAGGCTTTTCATCAGTTTCTTCGGCATCTTCATTGTTTTCTTCGTCGCTATCAGGTACAACCGCAGCCGAATCGTCGTCAACAGCCGTTTTCGAACCGCTGCCGCACGATAGAATAAGAAAAAGCGGCAGAGAGAGGATGATGAGCAGTTTTATCATCTTTTTCATTTTTATGTTCCCCGAATCATTCTTCAAAAGGGCATACACCCTCTTCCAGACAGTAGCACTCCATATCCCTAAGCATCAGAACGCTTCCCCGACGCAGCTGGAATGCAAGCCATTTCCCTTCAAATTCAGCATAGAGTGCATAGAATCTCGTTGTTCCGTCTTCATAAGTTTTGTCGTCTTCCATTGGATTCATGCAGTACCGTTTCTCTTTGTCAAGACGGTAGTAGCAGATGCGGCCGCCGCCTTCTTCATACTGATTCGTCGTAACTTCCTCATACATCACCGTGTTTCCGCGGAACTGTTCCGGTGCCAGCGAATACCGGTGCGACCATGTTTCCTCGGTGAAATCCGTTATAAGATCCTTGTAGACAAACTCGTCGTTTTCATCCAGCTCGAGATGGACGATCTTCAACATATTCGAATTGAAGACGAACTCTCTTTCATTTTCGCTGTTGATCCTTATCGTCGGGACCCATTCGTCACCACGGTTCACTTTTCTGCATTCGGAAAGAGACTGAGGATATTTGCTCAGATCGCAGATCCAGCCGTTTGCATCTTCGTCAACAAGGGCAAGAGTGTCTCCGACGATTCCCGGATCAAAGCCAAGACCGTATCCGAGTGAGGTCCATTTCCATTCTCCGATCTTGGCGTAGAGCATCCTTTTGCCTTCAAAATCAACGACGAGATTGACAAAAGCCCATTTTTCGTTGAGTGCCGGCTCGTAGGAAATGCTGCTTACTTTTTTGTCGTAAACGATTTCGACTGTCGCATCGTCGCCGATGTATGCGAGAAATATGTTGCTGTTATTCAGTTCCAGAGCCCGTTTATCTGAAATCAGGGCAAGCCTGTGACCTTTGTAATAGACCTGTTCCTGAGTACGGGACGGGATTATAAGAGTATATTTCTGCGTCGCCGTATCATAAGTTGCATATTTACTGGCGACCCACCACTCTTTTACACCATCGTACATCGACTGAGAGGGATAGAGCTCAAATGCAATCTTTCCGCCGCTCAGATTCCATGATTTCACGTTGCCGAGGGAACCGTCAAAGGCCCAGCCGACAGGATCTACGATACGGTCGCATCTGTGCATAGGAATATATTCCACAAGAGTCGGATGAAGTTCGGCAAACTCATCTTTTGTCTCAGATTTTAAAATTTCCATGACGCACGGGTGTCCGCAGCATGAATAATGAGGAAATTCATGGCACACTTTTTCGTTCTGTTCTTCCCATATGTTGCCGAGGCATATCGGATCTTCCTTTGTCGGAGTATCGCAGAGCGGACGGCAGAAAGAGATTTTGCCGTTATCGTAATAGGGAAAAGGTGCGTCACTTACAAGCGGATAGCACTCATCAGGATCGAAATATGTGTCGCGATCCGGCTTCTCGCCTGAATGAGAAGGTGTATCATCATTGTTGTCGGTATATTCGTCATATTCATAAAATTCTTCATCGTCGTTGTTGTCTGAATCAGCATCAGAAATAATGGTTTCAGCCGTTTTTGAACCGCCGCCGCACGAAATAAAAAGGAAAATCAGCAGGATCTGAAAAAATATTTTCATAAAAACCTCCTATTCAATATTCCTTACGCAGCGGACATTGAAAGTGCCTGAATTTATTTCCGCATAACCGAGTTCGCCTTTCAGATTTATCGTGATCACTTTTTCATCAACCATGGCGTAAGGCTCATTCATATATTCTGCGTCAAGAATAAATGTGTTAGATGAAATAAATTCACCGTTCTCTGGCACATCAAAAAAGTCGGAAAAAGATTCGTTGTTGTCAAAACCTGTAAGTGATGCGAGTTCATTTTTGTTCGGCAGTCTCCAGTCGGAAAATCCGGCACAAGTCAGATCCTCGCAGTATGCCTCAGCATTTGACAACTTTTCATTTTCCATTTTGGTGAAGCCTTTCTGCCACATACGTCCTGTCGACAAATCGGTGACAACTTCGTCGCCTCCGGTTTCCGGTTTTTCAAATTCCGCTCTAGGAAGTATGCCGCCGCGGACACACATCGCATTGTAGATGTCCGCTTTTGACGGGTGGGGAAAAACATAGCTGCGCTGCGGGCTGAAAACCCACGCTCTTTCCGGATCATCACGATATGTTTTCGATGTCCAGAGATTATTGCCGACCGCAAAAGAGGGAAAAACACTTTCAAAATAAGGCAGGTTCACAAGCATCTGCGGTGTATCGTCAAATGCATCGACCATTATATCGTATGCACTGTGGTCAACGATCGTCAGTATCTCAAGAGGTTCCGGCAGACGCCAGTCGGTAAAGCCTGCGTACTCCAGATTTTCGCAGTAGGAAACCGCGTCATTCCAAGTGTAAGTTTTTTCCGATACCGCATGCTGCCACTCAAGCCCGGTGTTTTTGTCCACAACGATTTCCTGATTTGAAACTGTTTTGAGCTCAAAATCCTGTGCTTTGCAGACCGAAAATTCAGCCGGTGCAACAGATTCATTACCGGTGCAGATGTTTCCGAGAGTTGAAACTCCAGCCGCAAAAGGTTCGCATTTTCCGCTCTTCCAGCCGTATCCTTCGTTACAGCCGCAGAAAAAAAGGCTTGAATTTACGGCAGTGCAGTTTTTGTCGGAGTTTGCTGTTTCTGAGCACGGATTTGCGTTGCACGGGTTTACGCACTTGCTGCCGTCCCGGAAATATCCTTTAAGGCACTGACATTCATAGCTTGTTTCACTCTTCGGAACGCAGATACCGGTTGAATTCGCGACTTCGCACGATCCCTCTTCACACGGATCTGGAACACATTCGGAATCTTTAAGAAAAAATCCTTCCTTGCAGACATCCGATCTCACACAGCGGACGTTTCTCGTGTAGTAATAATTTGATTCGACCTTGCCGATATCTACTATTTTTCCGTCAAATGAAAGGATTGTTGATACTGTGGAATTGCGAGGAGAAGTCGAGGTGAAAAAATAATATGAAGCTGCATTTTCTTCTATGATCTCCGGAAAATCAGAAGCCGGATCATATGCTTCATAGTCTATCAGTGAAAGAAGCTCGTTTCTGTTAGGAACTCTCCAGTCGGAATAGCCGGCATAAACCAGATTTTCGCAGTAGTTGAGAGCCTGCTTCCACTCTTCTTTATTCGTGAAATCTTTCTGCCACATAAACCTTGTCGCCGAATCGGTGACAACTTCGTCCCCGTTTACCGTCAAAGTTTCAAAAACCGGTTTCGGGAATTTTTCTCCACGTACGCACCTTACACCGTTCTTCTGGCTCTTGTAGCTTAAATATGGTGTTCCTTCCGAGCCTCCCATAACGTTGTTGCTGAAAGCCCATGCTTTCTCATCATCATACGAATCGGAAGACCATAAATACGAATATGAAAACGAAAATCCCTGAAAATATATCTGGTGAAGAGGGTAACCGTCCGACTCGCTCTTATCGTATATTGAGAAAAATTCATGCATCGTCGGAAGGCGCCAGTCACTTTTCCCTGCATAAGTCAGATTTGCGCAGAAATCAGCAGCCTCTTCCCATGTTTTGCCTTCGAAAAATTTCTGAGCCCATTCAAGATTTGTGTTTCTGACAAGAACAGTCGGTTCCTCCGGGAATTTGCTGTTTATTGCAAAATCATGCGGAGCACAGGCACCGGCATCCGCATACTGCGCGTCCTGCCCGTAAAAATCACCGCCGGAAGCGGGACATTCTATTTTTTCACTGTTGTTGGAACATTTATATACTCCGGTGCAGATGTTTCCGAAAGCAGGTTTTTCAGCTGTGCAGCCGCGTTTTTCGCCCCACCAGTAATAACCTTCCTCGCATCCGCAGGTATAGTTGTAAGCACCGATCGGAAAACATTCTTCTGTTGAGTGCGGCATATTTTTACATGGTTCTGAATCACAAAGATTGACGCATTCACTTCCGTTCCAGAAATAAGTTTCGGCACATTTGAAACAGCAGTCCTCAGTGCACTTTGTTTCAGGATCATGCCATGTCGCTGAGGTCGAAGGGAACCAGTTTTCACCGTCTTCCGTCATCTGCGTGATGCTCGAGGCAATGTTCCAGACTGCATGTTCCGGCAGACCGGTGCATTCCGCCGTTCTTGAATCCAGACATTTTCGTTTAACGTGACTCCAACTGTAATTTTCAAGACATTCGCAGTGATATCCGTAATATCCTGTTTCTTCGTAGACACATACACCTGTCGAATTTTCTACATCTTCACAAGGTTTTTCCGCACAATGCCCGCGTCTTTCAGGCAGAATAAGATCAAAATCTTCACCGGGCTCTGTGTCGCTGTCTTCATCATCTTCTACAGATTCTTCATCATCAATCAGCTCTTCCTCATTTATAACATCCTCGTCTCCGTCCGGCACAACCGCCGCGGAATCATCGTCAACAGGAGTTTTCGAACCGCCGCCGCACGAAATAAAAAGGAAAATCAGCATGATCTGAAAAAATATTTTCATAAAAACCTCCTATTCAATATTCCTTACGCATTGAACCATTCCGCTGTCATTCATCTTATCAGCAGACAATATTGACTCGACAGGCACTAAAAACAACACAAAAGCTTGTTCCGGAAGATCAGAACGGACGGATGAAGACCATTTAAAATCATGGTGCAACAAGTATTCTTCATCCGAATAATCAGTTGATCTGCAGTTCTCGAGGCAGTTTTCTGACAAGCAGCCCTCTTTTTCACTGACTTTACACAGCCCGTTCGTTTTGACATTATCAGAATAAGATACGATTGTTCTAAGTTCGTCAATGTCAGGAAGTCTCCAGTTTGTATAGCCTAAATAGTCAAGATCTTCGCAGTATTTTTTTGCTTTTTCCCACTTCATACGCCGTTGTGCCGGTATCGCCCACATGAACTTTTGTGAAGAATTTATGCAGGGAAATCTGTTACTGACATTGCAATCTTCCACTGGCAGACACTGATTGTCAGAGTTGAAATAACCATGCTTGCAGCCGCAGGTATATTCATAAGAACTGGTTGCCACGCAGGTTCCGTCTCCACCTTCAAGCCCTTCACATTTTTCGCACGGAGTCATGCATCCGCTGCTGATGTGTAAATAACCTTCTTCACACTGGCAGTATGCTTCATTCATAAAGCTGTTGGTTTCGCATTTTCCTGTAGAAAATTCAGCATTAGCGCACATATCCTCCGTACACTGTTCCACGCATTTTCCGGAATCATCTTTCCCGAATCCGTCAATGCAGGTACAGCCGTCTTCTTTCAACAAAAATTCTGCAAAAGAAGCGCATTTTTCTCCTGTCCAAAGCTGCCCTTCGCCGCATGGATTCGAGGCCACACAAACTACATTCATTGTTGTTGTCTTGCTCTCGGACGAAGAGGATCCTATCGTCCATGCATAAGCCGGATCATTCTCCACCGTGGACGAAGACCATAAATCCTCTCCGAAATCGGTATTGGCGAGCTCATTTTTGTTCGGGAGACGCCAGTCGGAAATCCCTGCGTAAGTCAGATGTTCGCAGTAGTAAAGCGCATCACTCCAGTTTTTACCTGAAACCGGTTCCATCTGGACAACAAGTTCTTTTTGTATGTCATTGCGTATTTGATAACTATCGCCGGAGGAAAAAGTAAGATAACTGCCTAAGCAGTAGGCAGGACGCTTTCCCAGCGTTCTGACACACCTGAACCATATATTTTCTCTCGGAATACTTCTGAAACTTCCTGCATTACCGTTCTTAAAATTAACTCCCTCGTAATACATTGTTGCAGAATGTCCTGCCGTTTCGTAATAAACTTTGGAAAGAAAAAATTCTGGCGGAGTATTCGGGAAATAAATTTCGTCTATGACCGGATTATCATATCTAAAATCTACCAAAGACAAAAGTTCTGAGAGAGACGGATTTCTCCAATCATCAAAACCGCCAAGTGCTGGCGCATACGAACAATGCTTGTTTGCATATTGATCCCAGTTAAATTCGTGTTGTTCAAGAAAGCTTTTCCTCTGCCACTCAAGTCCGGCGATATTGTTAACAACTGTTTCTCCGTCGTCATACTGTTTGACTGTATATTTCGGAAGACATTTTCCAAGTTCGGCATACTGTGCATCCTGACCGTAAAAAGGTTCTCCTTCTTTCGGACACGGAATCTCCTGATTCATGTCGTAGCATTTCGTCTGACCCGTGCAGACTGTGCCGTAAAAATCAGGTTTCGGCTCGATATCATCGTCCTCTTCAGGCTCATCGGAATCCTTATCAGGCTTTGCGGAAGGCTCGTCATCTTCGTCCTCAACAAAATCTTCATCTTCAAAAATATCCTCGTCACCGTCCGGCACAACCGCCGCCGAAGAATCGTCATCGACAGGCATTTTCGAACCGCCGCTGCACGAAATAAAAAGGAAAATCAGCAGGATGGAGAAAAGAGTTTTCATGACGGGACCTCACGAAAATTAAACAAAAGCTGAGATATTATAGTGATATGAAAATAAAAAGGAAGAGATGTTTGCAACTAACTAATAGAAATTAAATCTGTTTTTGTTCACAGACACATCGCCATGTAAAGCGGAAGATGAAGAATTCCGTCTTTTTCGGCGACATCTTTCGGGTAAAGAATGTAAGGAGTGCCGGTTTTTGCAGAGAATTTCCTCAAAAATTTGTCAAGTGATGCGTGGGAACGGTAAGAAGCCGATTTTACTTCTATCGGAGAAATTTCTTTGCCGTTTGCGATAAGAAAGTCGATCTCGATGTGGTTTTCCCGATGAAGATTGTCGCTGCGAGAGTAAAAATAGAGTTTATGACCGTTTGTGCGAAGCATCTGCGCCACGATGTTTTCCATGATCATTCCTTCGTTGATATCGATTTTATCGAAGAGAACCGCCTTGTAGAGCTCGTTTGCGGTATAGGATTTATCCATGAAAGTTAGCGTTACAAGAAGTCCTGTGTCAGCCATGTAGCATTTCTGCGTCGAGTGTTCCGAGGTCAGGGCAAGCCCGATGTTGGGATCTGTCGAATTGTAACAGGGGTTCGTGACCATAGCCTCGCTCAGCCAGATGAAAGAATCCTCGTAACTTCTGAAACGGGCGTTTTTGTCGATTGCGGAAAAAGTGTATTTTTTTTCCTTTTTTGAGAGCTGTCCGGGAATTTCGTCAAAAACTGCGTAAACTTTTTCCTCATACCCGGCCGCGAATTTGGAAATATCGTCGCGGTAAAGGCTCAGAATCTTTCTTTTTGCCTTATCTGCTGCAGCAAAATCCTTTTCTTTGAGATAAGCAAGGACTGATTGCGGCATTCCTCCTACAAGGACATACTGTCTGAAATCATTCATTATTTTTCGATGAAGTGCCTGACCTAAAGGTTTCTTTTCTTCAAAACACTGCCGGATTAAAGTAAGTGTAGCCTCATCACCCATGGCCCAGAGAAATTCCTCAAAATCAAGCGGAAACATCTCGATATGCTCTTCTTCCGAAGGAATTATGATGTTTTCGGTGTTCTTTTTCAGCCTGATCAGCGAACCTGTTTCCATATAGTCATAACGCCCGTCTGCAACCAGATATTTTATCAGCTGACGTGCTCTCGGAAACTGCTGGACCTCGTCAAAAACGATCAGAGAGTCTCTTTCATAAAGTTTTGTAGAATAAAAAGATGAAAGTTTTGCTAAAAAAAAGTCGAGATTCGAGCTTTCGTTTTCAAAAAGAGTAGTTATTTCAGGCGACACATTTCCGAAATCTATAATGATATGGCTTTTATACTCCTGTTTTGCGAAGAGACTTGCGATATAACTTTTTCCTACACGCCGTGCCCCGTCAATAAGGAGAGCCGAAGAACCGCCGGACTTTGTTTTCCACTCAAGCATTTTCTGATAAATTTTTCTTTTCACAACCAACCTCGCAAGAAGCTAATAAAATCAGTATTATAATAATTAAAAATCACGAAAAAGCAAGTTAAACCATGCCGATTTTACACGAAAAAGCAAGTTGAGAAGTGCCGATTTTGCACGAAAAAGCAAGTTGAGAAGTGCCAATTTTGCACGATTTCGCCGGATTTTAAAGATAAACTGTTGATTGTTCAGAAATTATTTCATCATCTTGAGGTCAAGTCCGCCGGGATACATGTAGCTTACGTCCATTCCCCAGCCGTAGACAAGGATCCCGCATGAACCGGAGCAGGTCAGGTGGTGGCGCATGAACCACGAATCGAGCTCGAAAATGTAGTAAACCTTGTTGCTGCCGAAAACTTCGCCCTGCATTTCGCCGTCCATCGCAGGTGTCGGAGTTTCACCGTCAAGCAGTATCTCGACTCCGGGATCGGTGATGACTTCGACGAAATTCGCGTTTCCGCCGTCAGTCTCGGTGTCTTCGACCGAGTATGCGAAGAAGTAGTATTCGTTCCTGAACTGTTCTACCGGCGGGATTATCGTCATTGCGGGATCGCCGAAACAGTAGGAATGCGAAGAACCGGGAGAATCATCGCGGCAGTCTGAGCTGATGTCCTCGGAACCGCTTAAATACTGCGTGACCTGCACAGGCTTATTAGCTTCGATAAACGATGTTCCTGAAGTAAACCAGCTGCCGCCGTCATCAATGTAGTTGAGCTCGTACTCGAAAAACTGTCCGGCATTGAGCGTAACTGTTTTTTCGGTGCCGTTTCTGTACTCTTCATCCTTTATCTTTATTGAGACATTTGTAGCATCGTTAGCTGCAACGACACGGACAAAATCGCGTGCGTAACTTCTCGGTTTCGTTTTGACGACGGCATAACGCGTTCCCCAGCGGTCGACCGGAAGAAGCTGATGCTCGAGATGGTCGCAGTAGCCTCTGTCTTTCGGTATGTCGGCGCATCCGTGGCCTCCGAAAACAGCGACAGGAGCGCACTTTGAATACGGGTTTTTGCAAGCGATCTTCGTTCCCGTAAAGTCAGCACCGTTCATAGTCGTAACTATATTCAGGACTTCGCCCTGCGTAATTTCGACTGTCATCGGAGTGCCTGCCGAGGTGCCTGGGATCTTTCCTGCCGGCGCAATGTCGGCAGTCGGAGTGATTTCAAGTTCGACCGGCATGTCGTAAGCGCCGATTATCGTGAAATAGCCCGGGCCGTCGCCGTCAACTCCAGTTTCGTCAGGATAACTTGCGATAATGTAGTCGGAACCGAGTTTTGTCGAAGGAAGAACAAGCGAAGCGTCGTTCGAATGAAGGTTGTAGAACGGGTTGAACTGATAGACGATTATCGGAAGATCCGATTTTATGTGGTAACTGAGAAAACTTGCCGCCGTTCCGATGAGCATTCTGTCCTCTTTCTTAGGCGTGACGACGATCGTTTCCTTCGGGTTCACCGTGATTGCAAAAGATGAGTCGTGGTCTTTGCACTCCATGTCGTCGTATTCCACGCCCAGAAACGACTTCGTGACTTTGTAGCAGTATTCAAAATTCTCGATTTTTGTTTCCGAGCCGTCTTCCAGAGTCTTGAAAAACTCGATCGTAGCGGTTTTATCAGGATTTGAATTGGCGAGAGCGACCGAAAAAGATTCCTTGCTCGTGATTTTTTCGTTTTTTCTGCCGTTGTAGAGTTTTGCAGTGTAAAAATCGCAGCCGAGGTAACTCGTTCCTGCCGAAGAGCAGGCGTCAGCTTCACACTTTCCGTAAACGCATGTTTTGCCCTCACCGCACTTTTCTACCGGCGCAGGATCGACACCAGAACCGTCATCCTTGCACTGGAAAACGCTGTTGGGATCGCTTGAGTCGCACGTTTTCATTCCCGGATTGCAGTTCGTTGGAACAGGCGTCGTATCAGTATCAGGCTGCTCCTGACTGCTGCTGTCGCTGTCCGTATCGGCATCGGGCACGGAGTTCTCGTTGTCATTACCCGGATTGTTTTCCGAATCTCCCGTTTCCTGATTTCCGCCGTCAGGAATTTCACCGTTCTCGCTGTCAGGAAGCGAAATCTCTTCCCCGTCATCATCGGATGCCGCGCATCCTGCAAATGCGAAAGACAGGATACAAAACAGCAGAAAAGCACTCAATTTTTTCATGGATCCACCTCTAATATGTTTTATCGTCAACACAAAAGCACAATAATTCTACATATCCATGGGAAAAATCAATAAATTTTCTTCTCAGCAATAAACTGATCGTTATGGACTTATAACCGCACGGCTTCCTCTGAGCCGGCATGCTTGCTCACCCTTGATTATTTGAATTTTTTTCTTAAAATAACGCGTTTTTAAGTGAGGTGACGCATGAAAATCAGATTATTGACATTTATTTCGGTCGTTTTTTCAGTTTTATTTTTAATAATAAGCTGTTCTTCTTTACCACCAGATGAAACCCCGGAAAATGACAATTGGGAGGAAATTGAAGCAAAATATAAGTTGTTGGAATCAGAAGAAAATTATGTTGAAATGGAGTTCTATTCGATAGATCTTCTCTCTTCCAAATGGGCACAATGGCAGATCCATTATATAAAATTCATGCTGGCTTCGGCTTTGTACAATCAGAAGAAATACGGCGAAGCGCTCGAAGTATTCGCGGATCTTAAAGATGTTGCTCCGTTCACTCACAGGACTCACGTTATGGCGGGAGCTGCGGCACTTGCCGAAAAGAAATACGAAGATGCGTTGAAATGGGTCTTTCCGGTCTATCTCAAACTTGAAAAAGAACCAAAACTTGCAGCTTCAAAAACCATTTTTTTTGCATATCTATACTCGAGGAAGTTCGACTCTGCGGCAAGGTGGTATAATGAATTTGACGACGAGAAAAAAGCCAATCTTCAACCTGAACTTGACGCATGGCTGAATGAAAGCGAAGAAAACAGACGCAGTTTCAATCAGGCTGTGAACGGAAATTCTAAGCCGCCAGCAGAGGAAACGCCGCCTTCTAAAACCATAGAAGACATCATTAACGAAGCTGGGCAAAAAGAGCAGGCAGAGCAGGAGGAAGCCGGAACTGCTCAGGAATGGAGCGAAAACGTAGAAGAAAATCCGCCGGCTGCCGTTTTTGAATTTGACAGAAGCTATGTTCCGGACTGGCACAAAGTGTGTGTCGCCCTTTCTTTGAACGACAAGTGGAGCAAATACAACGAAGTCATAAAAAACTACATAAACTGGCATCTTACGCAGTTCGACAAAAGCGGTGTCAAGCCGGAATTTATCGAATACGAGAGCGAGGGATCAGTTGACGATCTTATGAAAAAAGCTAAGGAAATCAAATGCTTCGCTGTTCTCGGGCCGCTTTTTGCACCGGAATTTGCAGAAAGTTTCATTGAGAAATCGGCAGAGTATTCGATCCCGGTCATTTCCTACATTCCTTTCGGCACAAAACCTGATTCGCTTTTCTTCAATGTCCGCCAGACTAAAGATCTTGAGGCCGAAAACCTTGTAAAATACGCCGTTGAAAAAGAAAAGAAGACCTTTGCGATAGCATACATCGATGACGAAAACGGGAGGATGCTCCGCGATGTTTATTGGAAAGTCATAGAAAATTTAGGTGGAAAAGTAACTGATATTATTGATATTTCCCCGGCAGATAAGGCGTATAAGGACGATGTGGAGAAAGTTGTCGGCAGACAGGATGACTACGACGAGGCGATCCGCGCGTACAAGTGGCGCAACAAAGAAAAGTTCAAGAGCGACACGATGCTTAACCGCGCTGTCGACAGTTTTATAAAGAGGATCCCGGGCAAATGCAACTTTGAAGTTCTTGTCGTTCTGACGGATCCGAAGCAGACAGCGAGCCTTCTTCCGGCGTTTCCGTATCTGAACGTCGAATTTGCATACTATCAGAAATATCTGAACCGCGCCGTAACGCTCAAAAAGCAGGAGCTCAGAAAAGACGGCTACGGCTGGGATATCCAGCAGATCCTCGTTCTCGGGCCTTCGGAAATAATGAACAGTACGAAAAATATTGAAGAACTCGGCAAGCTTATCGACGGAATGGTTATTTTTGCGCCCAGATCCGATACGACTGATAAAAACGAAAAATATTCAAATATATCAAAGGCTTTCAAAGATTCTAACAACCGCGCCTTCTACTTTGCCGAAACGATTGCTGCGGAGGTGGCTGACACGTTGCTTTCGGCTCTCGCAGCTTCGCAGAAAAGCGATATCGGAAACTTTGTAGAAACGCTGAAAAACACGCAGTTTACCTCGCTGATTTCGGGAAAACCGGTGAAATTTGACGAACTTAACCGCATGACAGGAAGAAGCGAGATCCTTATCGGCAGGAACAAAGAGCCTTTCATGACTCCTGAAGAGATAGAGGAGGAGATGAAACGCAAAGCCGAGGAAAAACTTAAAGAAGGAAAACAGGAAGAGCCGGAAAATGAAGCACCTGAAGATTGATGTCCTGACACTTTTCCCTGAATTTTTCGAATCGCCGTTCTCTGTCAGCATGATGAAAAGGGCGATAGATAACGGAACTCTCGAACTCGATCTGCATCAAATCCGCGATTTCGGGCTTGGCAACAGGCGTCAGGTCGATGATTCTCCTTACGGCGGCGGTGCAGGGCTCGTAATGAAGCCTGAAGTTATAACTGCGGCGTGGGAGGCGCTTCCAAAGACTGAAAAAACGATCACGATCGTGATGTCGCCGAGGGGAAAACTTTTCAACCAGCAGAAGGCTGTCGAATTTTCCGAAACGGCGGAACATATTATCATTGTCTGCGGTCACTACGAAGGGATCGACCAGCGTTTCATCGAAATTTCTGGCGCAACTGAACTTTCTGTCGGAGACTATGTTCTCACCGGCGGAGAAACCGCGGCTCTTTCGGTGATCGATGCTGTAACAAGGCTTATTCCGGGTGTGCTCGGCAATGAAGAATCGTTCAAAAACGAATCTTTCTCGCTTCCGCTCTTAGAACACGATCAGTACACGATGCCCCGTGTTTTCAGGGGTTTAGCTATTCCTAAAGTGCTTACAGGCGGCAACCACGCAAAGATCGAAGCGTGGAGACTCCGCAACGCTCTGGCGAAAACTGCTGAAAACAGACCTGATCTCCTTTCAAAAATTCCACCTGAATTCTGGGAAGAAATGAAATGAAAAACTTCTATATCGGACTTATCCACAGTCCCGTTCTGCGAAACGGTGCCCCTATAACTTCTTCGATAACCAATCTGGACCTTCACGATATCGCGAGAGTCTGCGCGACTTACGACCTCGGCGGTTATTTCGTGATCCATCCCGACGAAAAAATGCGCTCGATCGCGACTCAGCTTGCGTCGCACTGGACTCAGGGCGAAGGTAAAGAATACAATCCTGACAGATTCAAAGCGCTGCAGGTAATGAAGATCGTTCCGTCTCTTGACGAGGCAAAAAAAGAGATCGAAGAAAAATGGGGCATGAAACCGGTAACGATCGGAACGACTGCGAGAAAAAAAGAAAAATCGATTACGATAAGAGAGCTGAAAGTTGAAAAAAACAAACCCGTTCTGATACTCTTCGGAACGGCTGGCGGAATGGAAGATAACTTCTTAAATTCATTGGATTTTTTGCTTGAGCCGATAGACTTGGGAACAGGCTATAACCACTTGAGTGTAAGAAGCGCAGTGTCGATTTTTATTGACAGATTGAGTAGAACTGACTAATATACCGCCGCGTTATTTTTGGAGGAGTTAAAAATGACAACCAACATTATTCAAAAACTTGAAAATCAGCAGAGAAGAATCGACCATTACTATGTAAAACCGGGAGATAAAATCGAAGTTCACACCCGTATCATTGAAGGTGAAAAAGTTCGTATCCAGATCTTCAAGGGCGATGTCATCGCAATCAAAAACGGAAGAGACAACAACAGAACCACGATAACAGTCAGAAAGTTCTCGGGCGGCTACGGCGTTGAGAAGATATTCCCGCTTCACTCCCCGATGATCGAAAAGATAGAGCTCGTAAACAGAGGTCTCGTTCGCAGAAGCAAACTTTACTATCAGAGACTTCGTAAAGGCAACGCAGCTAGAATCAAACCGAAAAACATCTGGTAGTGTTCTCGCTTTTATTCGCGTTATTTCTCGCAGTTTCAGCAGAAAATCCTGTTTGCCAGTCAAGATTCGATACAGAGGAAGAATTATATAAATCAATTACGCTTAACTGTGACGATATTTCTGTCCGCCGGCGCTATCTTCAAAAATACGGTCTCTGCATTTCTGAAGAAGGCATTGATATCATTGAAGAAAAGAATGTTGTTGTCGTGGAAGAGCTTGACTGCGCAAACCAGCTTGAAGGAATAGAATTTTTCTTCAGAAACAAAAAACTGTGTTCGCGTTCGGTCACTTTTTTTCCTTCAAAAAAAGTCTTTGTTCTGAAAAATAAAGGTAAGGTGAGATCTGTTCCTGAAAACTGGCGCCATATCGACACGCAGGAAACTATGCTTTTCTACGATTCGACCGCGAAATTCGAGGAAATGAGCGATACGACGGGGCAGATTCTTGCAAAAAACGATGACGGTGTTTTCACAAATCGTCTCGGGAAAGTCGTTCATCCGGAATTTATCTATTCCAACGGAAGCTGGGAAAAAGTTTTTCCGTTGCGAGAGCTTTTCTACCTGAAAATTAACAGGAAAGACTCTTTCGAGGTCAGAATAATCACTGAGAATTCTCTCCCCGCAGAAAAAAAAGAGCTCTTTGAGCTTCTGGATATCAAAGCCGACGCGGCTGAAGAGCCTGTTTTTGCTCCGAGCAGCTGCTCCGTAAAAGGAAAAGGGCTGAAAGGGATCCGTATTCCAAAAACGGATTACGTGACTGACACTGAAAGTGAGCAGGGAACATATAAAATCTCCTTATTTTATCCTGAGTTGCAGAAAAAAGAGGCGGTAAGGTCAAAAACCGAGAACTATGAACTGGAAATTCTCTTTTCAGATGGAAAGCTCGAAGCGGCTCTTACTGTTTTTGCAAAAAAACTGGCTCCGGAAGAAGTTCTGAACATCAGAGCGCTTTTGAACCGCGAAATTCCGGCATTTTTCGTTCAGGCGGCGAAATAGCCTGAAACTTCTTTCTCGATTTCCCTGAAAATATAACTATAATACACCGTTTTTTGGTTGGATAACTGGATTTTTCGCAAAAACAGCTAATGGAATCAGGTTTTTACAGACGCGTTTTCGGGATCGCAATTCCGATAGCGATCCACAATTTAATGATTTCCGCGATAAACATGGCGGATGTCTTCATGGTGGGGCAGCTGGGAGAAGAGGCGATCGCGGCTCTCGGAATAAGTAACCAGCTGATGTTTCTTCTCATTCTTTTCCTTTTCGGGATGGGAAGCGGAGGCCAGATTTTCGTTTCGCAGTTCTACGGCAAGGGCGATCTTCTAAATCTGCGGCGCGTCATGGGGGTGATCCTGACTCTCGGGATTTTTGTTTCGCTTGCTGCTTTTACCGGGGCGCGCTTTTTCCCGGAATTTATTGTAGGGCTCTTTTCGCATGACGAAAAAGTCGTCACTCTTGCCTGCGAATACCTGAAAATCGTCTCATGGAGCTACATTTTTACGGCGGTTTCCTTCATTTATCAGGTCGTTCTGCGGAGTACCGACAGTCCGCGTCTTCCGGTCTATTCGTGCGCTATGGCGCTTGTCATAAATATCTTTTTCAACTGGATCCTCATTTTCGGGCACTTCGGTTTTCCGGCGATGGGTATTCAGGGCGCGGCACTTGCGACACTTATCGCGAGAATTGCCGAAACCGCCTTCACGCTTGCCTACGCCTACATCAGGAACCTTGCTGCCGCTGCGGGATTCAGTGAGCTCGTGAGTGCGAAAAAAGAGCTTTTGAAGCAGCTTTTTGTAACGGCGGTCCCCGTTTTCTTCAATGAGATCACATGGGCTTTGGGCATTCTTGCGCTAAACTGGGTTTATGCGAAACTGGGGACTGAATCTATTGCCGCGATCAATATTTCCGACAGCGTTACAAAACTTTTCTTCGCCGCTTTCATCGGGATCGGCAATGCCGGTGCTGTCGTTTTAGGGTATGACATCGGAGCCGGGGCCGAAACCGAAAAAGTGTGGAAAACTTCGAAAAAACTCGTGAAACTTTCGATCTCGACAGGCGTTTTTCTCTCGCTTTTTGTCTTTCTTTTCACCGACCCGATACTTTCAGTCTACAATATTTCGGAAAGCGTCCGCGATCTGGCTTACAAAAGCACACTCGTCTGGATAATTTTCCTGCCGGTAGTCGCGTTCAATAACCTCAATATCGTCGGCATCTTACGCAGCGGCGGCGACACGAAGGCTGCGTTTCTCATCGATGTCGGCGCGCTCTGGCTCGTCTCAGTTCCCGTTTCTTTTGTCGGAGCGGTTGTGTTCCAGCTTCCGCTTTACTGGGTCCTCCTCCTCGGAAAAATCGAGGAAGCCATAAAATTCGGCTGGGGCTTCAAACGCTACATCTCGAAAAAATGGATCAAAAATCTGGTTAAGGAACTTAACTGAGAAGGCCGATAGCTCTATTTTTTATCAATCAGCTCGAAATATTGTGCCGGAGAAAAAATCAAAGGCTTGTCAATTTTGATGTTGTCAAAATCCTTGTCGCCGGTCAGCAGAATATCGGAATCGGACAGTATCGCCGAAACAAGAACCGGCAAATCCTTGATGTCCTGAATTTTCGGGAAATCTTTTTCATTGAAATTTTCGGGAGTTTTGAAATCCTCATAGTTTATTCCTTCAAAAAATCTGTCGAGCGAATCGATTCTTGCAGGGAATTTTTTACGGAACACTTCAAAACATTCCTCTTTTGTGTAGGAAGAAATGATAATCGTGTGTTTTTTCAAGAGATGTGTGAAAACTTTCGCGACTTTCCCTTCTGGAAAAAGAATCGCGGAAATCACAATGTTTGTGTCTACGAAAACTCTCATTTGTTGCTACGCAGTTCCTTTATGTAGGCAACGACATCGTCTTCGGATTCAAATCCGGCTTTCTCGGCTTCGCCTTTCATTTCGTTTTGAACAGCCGTGAGCGTAACCAAAGAAGCATTTGTGATGTAGATTTTTCCGTCATCTTCTTCAAAGAAAATCTTGTCTCCGGTTTTGATCCTGAGCAGATTTCTTATCATCAGCGGAATTGTAACCTGTCCTTTTGATGTAACTTTTGCGATTTCCATTTCAACCTCCTTACATTCCTTACTTAAAAATCTTACTTATTCAGTGTTTTGATGTCAAGAGAGAAATTTCGTTCTCTCAAAAAAGCACTTGACAATGCTTCTGTTCTGCGTTAGTTCAAGCAAGAAAAACGGAGGTGCGGACAATGTCAGAATCACGGATTTCCACTGATAACAAGCTGGCGAATATCCATCCTGGCGAAGTGCTGAAAGAGGAATTTCTTGTTCCGATGAACATTTCGGCATACCGTCTGGCGAAGGAAATCAACATCCCGCAGACCCGTATTTCTGAAATAATCCACGGAAAACGCTCGATTACCGCAGACACAGCCATCCGTTTCTCGAAATTTTTCGGAACAACAGCGGAATTCTGGCTGAATCTTCAGAATCTCTACGATCTTGAAGAAGAGGAAAAGAACCACGCTTCCGAATTTGAATCCATAAAAATGTATGCTTACGCGTAGGTGTTTGCGCAATCTGAAATTATTTAAGAAAATCCAAGATTTTATTCGTAACATTCTCTACGGCAACGGGCAAAGTATCGAATAGTATGGTTATCAAGACAACCGGAGACAGTATAATTGCGGTTATAAACATGCAAGGCAGAATCGCGACCATCATAAATGTAATGAAAGCCAGAACGCGCGGAGCATCGGAGGCAAAAGGTTCGTCCATATAAAAATAACCTGCGGCATCAAGAATCAAAGACGCCAGGATCCACAGTTTGAGTTTGTAGTGGCTTTTCAGCCCGCGTAAAGTTCTAAGCATAATCCGCTTTGCTCTGTTTGGTTCACGATCAATCGGGTCTCTTCTTACCCGCTTAAATCTTTCGGATTCAGGTTCAACGGTCTCTGTTATTGAGGCTTCGCTTTCCGAATATTTGTTTTTGCGTTTTCTGATCGTTTTGACAACTGTCACCAGAGTTCTGATTATGGCGATGACAAACAAAAGAATTATGTCGCAGCCAATTACAACCTGAATAACTGCGGAATAAGGATAGGACATTTCCAGGTCGTTATTTCTCGGGTCAAAATACCAGAGCAGAGTGAAGAAAAGCCAGACTAAAATAAGAAGTATCGGAGTGTAGTGCTTTTTCAAAAAGCGAGAAATTCTTGAAAAAAAACTGATGTTTTCAATGTATTCGTATTCAGTCTTGTCTATCATTTTGCACTTCCTTTTTTTCTATTATCGTTATTTCTGTTTTCGGCCGCATTATTGAAAAGAAAACCGCCCATGAAAGAACTGCGCCGAGAGACAAAGTCGCGGTAGTGCCAACAAGGACAAGGAGAAAGACTGTTCCGAAAATAAGAGTTATTGCTATTGCAATCAAGTATATCGGAATAGCCGGAAATCTGAACAAAAGATAGAGGACACCGATCACTGAAGAGATCAAAAGACCAACCAACATGGTGTTTTCTATAAAATCGCTGCCGAATAATGACGGAAAATGGGGCTCGACAAGCGGCTCGATCAAAACTGAAACCGCCATTATAATTGAGTATCCGATCCAAACCGATGCAATCAATTTAGGCCAATGTATTGTCGGAGTCTTGACGCTAGTCTTGTTTTTGGCAGGAGTTTTGGAAATTTTAGCCCCATTTTTATCAAAAACATTCAGCAATATGATCCAGAGCGGAGATGACGCCCACATCATAACCACAATGAGAAAGAGGCGTCCTGCGAATTTTATTGAAGAATTTTCGGCAAAAATAAACGGTTCAAGACAAGCGGCTATTGCAGTCATGACCGCAGTTGCCAGAACAAAAAACAAAAGAGTAGAGGCTACGGAATGAAATATAATTTCGCTGAATTTTTCCAGAAAGCTGCGGTCATCGCCGGAATCTTTTCCGAATTTTTCAATGATTTTTCTAATTGTTTTCGGGATTTCCTTCAGAATTTCAATAAATACAAAAAATAGTCCGAGCAAGATTGAGAAAAAGAGCATCACATCGAAATATGTAAGTTCGGGATTGTTTTTAGGCCCTATAAACCAAAGAAAAGTGAGAAAAATCCACATCAGGACAAAAATTATCAACCTGTAATGGCTGGTTAGTATGCGCAAGAATTTATTCATTTTGCACCTGCATAAAGTTTGATAACGCAAATATGATAGTGAAAAATTTGCTGATTGCAAGAAGAAGAGTATTTTGTGACGAAAAAAGGAGGATGAGGATGAATAAAAAAGAAAGCTGGAAAGAGGCTTTTGACAAAGTTTGCAATGAAGCCGCAGAAGATCTTGAAAGAGCCTATAACTCAACAGAAACAATCTGGGATTATAACCCTACAGAAAAAGAACTTAAAAAAATCGGAGAAAAAACCGGCTATACTCAAGAAGAAATTATAACAGCAAGCCGCACTGGAGAAGGCCGCTTTTGGTGTCTTGAAACTCTTTTTGATTTAAGAGGAAACAAAGAAGATTTAGCTCGCGTTGAACGCTGGCACGCTATTTGTTTCCCATATTTTCTTTGATTTTATTCTAAAAAAGAGTGGAAAAAGTATCTAAAAAAGCTCGGTTATGAGTGAGTTCTCAGAGTAAAAAAATCGGATTTTCGTCGATCATGTTCGACAAAAATGTGTGGATTTTGTCGATCGTACTCGACAAGAAGCAAAAAATGAGTATGATGCTTCCGGTTTTTTTAGTGGAGGAAGCCATGAACCGTGAAATTTTGAAAAGCGTTATATTCGACCAGCACGAAATTATTAAAAATATTGATATTGTGCCGCGTGATTACGAGTTCGACAAGAACGCGAACTATGTTCTGACTGGGCTTCGCCGTGCCGGAAAATCGACTATGCTTTACAAAAAATGCAGGGATCTTGTTGATGCCGGCACGAACTGGAACGATATAATCTACATAAATTTCGAGGATGAGCGGCTGATTGAGTTCAATGCTGACGACTTCAACGACATTATTGCGGTTCACAGCGAGATCGGTGATGGAAACGGCTATTATTTTTTTGACGAAATCCAGAATATTCAGGGTTGGGAAAAATTTGCACGCCGTATGGCCGACATGAAAGAGCATATCTGCATAACAGGAAGCAACGCGACAATGCTCAGCCGCGAAATTGAAACTACTCTCGGCGGCAGGTTTATCACAAAACATATAACTCCTTACAGTTTTCCGGAATATCTCCGTGCAACCGGAACGCCGTGGAATGCCACCGGAAATCTTTCCACGAAGGCTGCCGGACTGATTATGAAACAGTTCGAAAAATATCTGGTTTTCGGCGGATTTCCTGAGCTGCTGCAGTATGAAATCAAGCGCGAATACATTATGAGCGTTTACCAGAAAGTGCTTCTGGGTGACATTATAACGCGGAACAAAATAAGAAACGACTACGCTGCCAGAATCCTTTTCAAAAAAATCGCCGAATCGGTGTGCAGCGAAATATCGTATTCAAAAATGCACAATCTGCTGAATACCGTGGGCATATCGGTCAGCAAGGACAGTGTCATCGAATATGTGAACTACGCGATCAACGCATATCTTCTCTTTCCGGTGCAGAATTATTTTACAAAATTCGCGGAAAGAGAGGGGAACCAGAAGTATTATTTCAGCGACAACGGAATCCTGAATCTTTTTCTGCGGGACGGGAACTCTGCTCTGCTGGAAAATGTTGTCGCAACAGATCTGCTCAGAAAATACGGCGAGATTTTCTTCCTGAAATCGGCAAAAACAGGAATCGACATCGATTTTTATGTTCCTGAGACAAAAACGGCTGTCCAGGTGGCATATTCAATCAAAACTTCTGCCAGAGAACGGGAAATCAGCAACCTGAAAAAGCTTGCTTCATCATTCAAAGAGGCGGAAAGATTTGTTGTCCTGACAAAAGACGAGCATGAAATCATTGAAGAAAACGGCATCAAAATCGAAGTCATCCCTGTTTTCCGTTTTTTGCTTGGAATCTGATGATTGCAAGAAGATGAGTATTTTGTGGCGAAAAAAGGAGGATGGAGATGAGTAACAACAATAGACGCAAAAGACCTGACAATTTGCCAAAAGTGCAATTTATAGATGATTTTTTTGAAGAATTAAAGGAAGAAATAAATGCGGCTTATCAATCTAAAGAAACCATTTGGGATTACAATCCGACAGAGCAAGAAATTGCCAAAATCTGCGAAGAAAGAAATGTTTCTCAACAAGAAATTATGGCGGAAAGCAGAAAATCAGAGTTGAGGCTTCTTTGTTTGATTTCGCTGTTTGAGTTAAGAAAAAATCGCAAAGAAGTAGAGCGAATCTGGCAGGAACACGATATCCTTTTTCCAATGATTCTTTAATATTTACAATGAGTTGTCTTTTTATACCGATATTTTAGATAAATCTCTGCCGCCATACATTATGCGGACGATGTTCACGACTTTCACTTCTTTATTCGGCTATTTAAAGCCGTTTCATTTCTTCAGAAACCTGTTCCTCGGAATAAACATTGCCAATCACAAAAATCCTTCCGAAAATTGATTTTTTCCTTGCCTTGAAAAAATTTTTCTCTATATACTGAATCCCGTTTTTGAGTGTTTTTTGAGTTGCAACGTTTCGGTCAAAAATGGGGGAAAAATGGTCTTTAAAATCGGTTTCGACAACGAAAAGTATCTGGAAGAACAATCCAAAGCGATCCTTGAACGTGTAAAAATGTTCAACAACAAGCTCTATCTCGAGTTCGGCGGCAAAATTATGTACGATTACCACGCGGCGCGTGTTCTGCCTGGCTTCGACCCGAATGTAAAAATGCGCCTTCTGCAGATGATCAAGGATGATGCCGAGGTCATCATGTGCATTTATGCCGGCGATATCGAGAAAAGAAAGATCCGCGCAGATTTCGGTGTTTCCTACGATGCCGATACGATGCGGACGATCGACGATTTCACCGACCGCGGCGTTACGGTGAGAGCTGTTGTAATCACCCGTTTCAACGGCCAGCCTGCTGCGGAAGCCTTCAAAAACAAGCTCGAAAGGCGCGGCGTAAAAGTCTATACCCACAGCTTCACAAAAGGTTATCCGACCGATGTCGATACGATCGTAAGTCCTGAAGGTTACGGCAAAAACGCTTTCATCGAAACCGAAAAACCGATAGTCGTAGTCACTGGCCCAGGCCCGGGAAGCGGCAAATTCGCGACATGCCTGAGCCAGCTTTACCACGAAAACCAGCGCGGTGTGAACGCGGGTTATGCGAAATTCGAGACTTTCCCCATCTGGAATCTTCCGCTCAAACATCTTGTAAATGTTGCTTACGAATCGGCGACCTGCGACCTCAAGGATGTCAACATGATGGACAACTTCCATTTCGAGGCTTACGGCGAAGTTGCTGTCAACTACAACCGCGACCTTGAGGCGTTCCCGCTTATCAAAAGGATAATCGAGAAGATCACCGGACAGCCTTCGGTCTATAAATCTCCGACCGACATGGGTGTCAACCGCGCCGGTTTCGGAATCATCGACGACGAGGCGGTCCAGGAGGCTTCAAAGCAGGAGATCATCCGCAGATATTACCGCTACGCATGTGAATACGCGATGGGGCTGGTCAATGAGGAGACGGCTCAACGTGCTGAAATGATTATGAAAAATATCGGTGCAAAGCCGTCTGACAGAGTCGTTTCCGAATATGCGAAAAAGGCGGCTTTTGATGCGAAAGTCAACGATAAAGGCAACGAAGGTGTTTATTCCGGTGCCGCGATCGAACTCAAAAACGGCGAATTTGTGACCGGCAGCAACTCTCCTTTCCTGCATGCAGCTTCCGCTATGATCCTCAACGCTGTCAAGAAACTTGCCGGAATTCCTAAGGAAATTCCGCTTATCCCGGAGCATATCACAGAGATGGTGGCTCACCTCAAACAGAATATTTTCATGCGCGGAAATGTCAGTCTTGATGTCGAAGAGGTGCTCATTGCCCTTGCGATAAGTGCGGCATACAACCCGTCGGCGGCATTCGCGATGGAAAAACTCAAAGATCTGCGCGGCTGCGAAGTCCATCTTACCCACATTCCGACTCCAGGCGATGAAATGGGACTCAGAAAGCTGGGCGTCAATGTAACAAGCGAGCCCGAATTTGCGACAAACCACCTTGTAAACGCGTAAAAAACTATGGAAGTTAAGTTCTTAGACCTTAAAAAGCAATATTCTCTGCTTAAAAACGAAATAGACAGCGCAGTTCAGACGGTTTTTGCCGATGCAGCCTTCATAAAAGGGAAGGAAGTAGAAAAATTTGAAGAGAGTTTTGCAAATTATTGCGGCGTAAGCCATTGTATTTCCTGCGGAAACGGAACTGATGCTCTTACAGTCCTTTTGAAAGTCCATAATCTGCCGAAAGGGAGCGAAGTCATTCTTCCGGCAAACACGTTTATTGCAACTGCCGAAGCGGCTGTATCGAACGGACTGAAGCCTGTTTTCGCCGACATAAAAGAAGACTTTACGATTTCACCTGAAAGTGCTGAATCTTTAATAAATCCGAATACTTCTGCAATTATTGCAGTTCATCTTTACGGACATCCGGCCGATATGGAACCGCTTAAAAAAATCGCTGAAAAGCATGATCTGAAACTTTTTGAAGACGCCGCTCAGGCTCACGGTGCGCTTTACCGCGGGAAAAAGGTGGGGACTCTTGCAGACGGAGCAGGTTTCAGCTTCTATCCCGGAAAAGTTCTCGGTGCGGCCGGAGATGCAGGAGCGGTCCTTCTCAATGACGAAGAAAAGGCTCTTAAAGCGAAGATGTTTTGTAACCATGGAAGATCATTGAAATATTTTCACGAGTTTGCCGGCATAAATTCAAGAATGGACACTCTTCAGGCGGCGGTTCTGAATGTCAAGCTGAAACATCTGGACGAGTGGGTCGAAGCAAGAAACCGTGTCGCAAAAATGTATATTGAGCAGCTTTCAGGTGTTTCGGAAATAGTCCTTCCTGAAATTCATCCTGAAACTCTGGATGCTTGGCACCTGTTCGTAATCAAAACTGAAAAACGCGATCATCTGCAGGAATATTTGAAGAACTGCGGAATCGAAACGGGGATCCACTATCCGCTTTCGCTTCCCGAGCAGCCGGCGTTCGCAAGTCACATGAGCTATTGCGGCGGTTACCGCGCACTCAAAGAGTCTCATACTCTTCTTTCTCTTCCGATAGGGGAGCATTTAAATGCTGAAGAAGTCGTTTTTGTTTCTGAAAAAATAAAGGAATTCTTTGTAAAAAATATCTGAAAAAAGGTACGGCTGTGTAGAAACGTACCATTTTCAGATAATAAAATCAGATATATAACTTATTTTGCTCTCAAATGATCCAGGGTCTCTTTGTAGAATTTCTTCGGTGCTGTCGCGTAAAGTGATTCTATAATTTCTATAGCTTCTTTGCGGTAACGTTCTTCGTGCGTCAAATCGAAGAGGCCTACTTTGGTGCCTGCCAAAATTTCACCTGTAAGATCGTCGGTTATCATGTTTTGGATTCCTTCGATCGCCTTTTCCGGATCTTTCAGCGAGATGATTTTCCATTGGAAAAGGAGATTCTTTAACTCTAGATCCTTGCGGTTGACTTCGACGATTATCTTGCCGGCTTCCTTGCTGAGTTCCATAGCTTTGTCGTACCTTTTTGTGCGGAAAAGCAGATCCGCGTATTCAAAGAGGAATTCGCAAAGGATATTGTTTGCGTTAAGTTCTTTGGCTATGGCGATCGCCTGAAGGTAATGCTCCTCTGACTTGTTGTAGTCGAGTTCTTTTTTCGCGATGTTGCCGAGAATAAGGTGGGCGAGGGCGATATGTCTGCGGATCCCGAGTTCAGTAGCGATCGAAAGCTGGTCTTCGATGAGCGATTTCGCCTCGTCGTATTCGCCGAGCCAGTATTTGAGTTCTCCGAGGTTGTTCGAAGTGTAGCAGATGTACTGTCTGATACCGACTTTTTTGTAGGTTTCGAGGGCGCGTCTGTAGAATTTTGCAGCGTTTTTGAAGTCATTCAGGTAGGAATATACAAGACCGATGTTGTTTTCGGCAACTGCGACATCGAGCAGATTCTTGTTGTCTTTGGAGATTTTGAGCTGATTCTTGTAGTGCTGAAGCGCTGTCTGGTAGTCGCCGCGGTAGTATGCGACACCGCCCATGTAGCGGTATGAAAGAGCTTTTGCCGTTTTGTCGCCGATGATTTCTGCAAGACGGAGCTTTTCGGTGAAGTGTTCGACCGCATCGTCAAGTTCGCCTTTGTAGTAGTGGATAAGTCCTCGGAAACCTTCGACATCGCATTTCCCTTTGGTGTCGTCGAGTTTTTTGTAAAGTTCGTCAGCATTGTCCAGAAGCGGAGAAGCCTCATCGTAGCGGCCTTTCTGAAGCATCATGTTGGCAAGTTCCTTCATACTTATCGCGATAAGGAGCTCGTCGCCGATTTTCTGCGAAAGTTCAAGGCTCTCTTTGAACATCTTTTCCGCGAGATCCCACTTTCCTTCGATTTTGTAGACATTCGCGAGGCTGTGGCCTGCTTTGATACGTTCAGCGTCGTCTTTGAGGACACCGAGAAGTTTTTCATACATTTTTTCAGCCTCCTGGTTGTGATACTGGGATTTGGCGTAAGCGGCAGCTTTTCTGAGGTAAAAAGTTTCCTTGTCGGTATCTTCAGCCTTTTCGTAGTGGAAGGCGAGAGTCGAGAAGAATTTTTCCTCGTCCTTGTAATTTTTCTCGATGGCGTTGGCCACTTTCTTGTGGATTTCCTTCAAGCGCGCCTTGAGCTGCATTGAGTAAGCCGCATCGCGGAGAAGTGCGTGTCTGAACGAGTAGAGCAGCGTGGACGCCTCGTTCCATACGAGTTCGTCTACACCCTCTTTGAGCAGGTTCGGGATGTTCTGTTTGTCCTGTTCCTGCGCGATGTCGTTGAGAACCAGAAGGTCGATGTTGTTGCCCATGACCGAAGCGCGGAAAACAAGGTCTTTCAAGTGCAGCGAAAGCCTGTCGAGACGGCTGACAAGAAGTGAGTTGACGCCGCTAGGCACCTCGGTTTTGTTGCTTGTGAGAGCGTAGTGTTTTCCTGTATTCTGGATGTATTTTTTGTCCTTCATGAAGAGAACGAGCTGCTCGATAAAGAACGGGTTGCCGTCGGTGCGGGAGAATACGAAATCGTTCAGTTCCTTATTTCCTTTCTCGCCGAGAATGTTCTTTACGAGCATCGGGATTTCGCTTTTCTGCATTTTGTCGATGACTATTTCACGGAAACGGTCTCCGCCGGAGGTGAGGATCTCGGGTTTTGTACCGTCGTCGTTGAGTCTCGACAAGATGTAGATCACGACAGGGTATTCGTCGAGAGCCTTTACCAAAGCCCTGATTATCGCTACGGAATCGCTGTCAACTGTCAGCATATCGTCCATGACCAGCATCAGCGGCCTGGTTTCGGCGATTGCGACAAAAAAATCGCAGACAGCATACATTGTGTTCTCGTATCTGTTCTTTGCATCAAGCATTTTATAGACAGAACCTTCGCGGATGATGCCGGAAAGGGCTTCAATATAAGGTTTTGCGGCCTCAAAAGCCTCTTTTTTATTGGCGATTTCGGCCGAAAAGGCATTCCAGACTTTTTCAAAAGCAGCTAAGTTTTCGTCAGATGAAGCGTTTTCGTTCTGGTTGAAAAGAGTGTGGAAGAAGTTCGTGAACATGTTCATCGACTGACGGAGGATCGTATCTGTTTTAAGAGTAAAGACTCTGAAGTCATTGGATTTTTTTCTTATTTCGTAAATCAGGCGGGATTTTCCGATACCTGCTTCGCCGTAGATTGTTGCCGCGTAGAGTTTTTTGTTCTCACGGCATTTGCTGCATGTCTCGGAAAGTGTTTTGAGTTCTTCAGCTCTGCCTGTGAAAACTGTCGAGAACGAAGCATCCTCTTCGACTTTAAGATGTCCCTGAATTTCGAAGACCTCGATCGGAATATCGATCCCCTTGAATGCAAACTCGCCCTTGCTTTCGAGTGCGAACACGCTTTTTGCCTTTTCAGCAGCCTTTCCTGCGATCCAGTCGAAGCCGTACGGAGTTTTCATCATGATCCTGGCCGAAAGGTTTACGTTGTCGCCTAAAGCAGTGTAAGCCGCTCGTTTCGGGCTGCCGACGAATCCGGCATAGACAACACCCTGCGTTATACCGCTTCTGAGCTCTGTATCGCAGTTTTTCCTGATTTCGGCAACGCAGTCGATCGCACGCTCAAGGTTGTCCTCGTAGCTTACCGGAGCACCGAAAAGAGCGAGAAGAGTCGCACCTTTGTCACCGAAGTCGAATCCGCTGATGTATCCGCCGTATTTCTGGACATAACTTGCTAAATACTCGAGCATTTTTTCGATTTCCGACATCTCTTTCGAGATTTTGTAGGAGATGAAAAGCGATACCACTTCGCGGAACTCTCCGGGGATTTCCTGCTCGATTACGGTGCGCGGAATGAATATTTCAAGTTCTTCGATTTTAGGTTTTGTGGCCGCAGGAGTTACTTCTGCCGGAGCGAGAAGTTCGTCAACGAAGTAAGCCCCTTCCTTGATGTGAGTCACGCAGTCTGCCTTGAGGATCGAGAAAACTTTGTCATTGATGCAGATATCGTTCGCCTGGCAGTGGTGTTCCGCTTCGGCAGCTTCGTCAACGACATCTCCGAAAAAGAGGAAGTGTCTTAAGTTTTCCTCGCCTTTTGCCGCGATCCAGTTGAATTTTCCTATTGAAATTCCCGCTTTGGCCGAAATTTTAAAAGCCTCTCCCCGGTGATAGAGCGAAGGATTCTCTGTAAAAAACCGGTGGATCGTGAAAGCCGCCGTGATTGCGCGGCTTCCGTTGTCGCCTTTGAAAACTGCGGTGAAAGCATCACCTGCGAAGTTGAGGATAAAGCCGTTCTGGTTGTACACTGCCTCGATCAGCGGATTGAATATCGTGTTCATGAAGACCGAAAGAGTCTCCGCGCCGTCGCTGCCGCGCGACATGAGCTTTCTTGTCATATTTGTAAAACCGGATATGTCCACAAACATAACAGAAGCATCAACCGATCCCGATTTTTTGTCGGAATGGATGTCAAAATAACCGAGCTGCTTTAGATCAGGAATTAAGTTTCTCATTTTTACCTGCCAACAAATTTAGGATGGAACAAATTTAAACGCGGAATTATAAATATATATATAATAAAAACAAGTTTAAGCGAAAAAAACGGTCAGAGATTGTTGATTTTTACTGTCGATGCTGCTGAACCTTTGTCGTCAAGCGCGCTTGAGCCGCCGGTTATCACTATGATCGGAGTGTCACCGATAACTCCGGCCGGAACTATCGCAGCCGAAGGCATTATTCTTTTGTCGCTCATGACATGGCTTGTCGGTTCCTTATACGGAACAAGGCTGTCGGTGTTTATGACCTGATAGATGTTTGCAGCGTTCGTTCCGCCGATGACGATGAATCTGTTGTTCTTCTGGTCGTGGATCGTGCCGGGGAATATTACGTTTGCATCGTACGAACGGAGCAGGTCTTTTGCTGCCGAAACCGATTTGCCTGAAATGTTCCATTTCCTGTTCCTGTTGAGACGTGTTTCCTGCGTTTCATTGCCGTCGCTGTCGTATTTCGTTTTGGAAACTATCAGTGAATTCGTGTCCTTATCGACCTCGTAACCTCCGAAGGTGTAGAGGTTGCCGTTTGCTTCGATGCTCTGCATAAAGAAGATGTTGTCTGCTGAAGAACCGAAGTCTTCACTGCCGCTTTCGGAGATTATCGATGCAGCGTATTCCGATGCGGTCGGTCTGCCGCCGGCTGCGATAAGTGATCCATTGCTGTATGCGAGTGCCGGAAGAAGCATAGGTTCCGAACTTTCGGCAAGTTCCGTCAGTTCGCCTATCGAAACTTGTCCGTCATCGCTTTCGGTTATCGTGACTCTGTATGATTTGCCGGAAGGCGCGCCGTTTTCATCAAGACCGCCGACTAAGAAGAGATCTATACGGGAATCGGAGATCCTTTCGGCAAGGATACTCTGGAAAGTTGAAAAAGGAATTTCCGAATCAGGAGTCATAGGCTCTGAAATGTTGGAGATAGGCGTTCCGAAACCGTTTGCCTTCATGTTGTATTTCGGATAGCCCGGCATATATCTTTCGATTTTTACAGAAGCCGTCGAAGGAGTGTAGCGCATAAGCGGGTAACCTTCGAAAGGTGCTTCCTGCCAGTTCGTGTCGAGCGTGTGGATACCGCCGATGAAGAGAACGCTTCCGTCATTCAAAGGTACAGCCGTGTGCAGCGCTCTTTCTTCAGCCATATCTGTGAGCTGTTCGATATGACCGGATTCGAGGTCTATTATTTCGACAGTTTTCGATGCGGGGCATTTGCCGTTTGCATAGCAGACTGTGAAACCTCCGGCAACAAGGACACGGCCGTCAGCAAGAACGGTCGAAGTGTGGCCGAATCTCGGAGTTTTAAGTCCTTCCGGCATGGAAATCTCTTTTTCCTGAATGTCCTTCGGGTAGAGAAGAATGCTGACTGATGTCGTTTTTCCTTTTTCGAACTTGAGTCCGGTCGCCTTACCCTGCCATTTTACGGTGTTGAGATCTGCTGCACCGTTCGTCGTTCCGAAGACCGAAACTATCAGCGTCGCGTTTTCTGCATTTTTGATGCCGGTAAGTTTTATCTCGTTTCTAAGATCTTTTCTTTCTACCGATTTCTGGAAGACCGTGTCGCCGTTTCCGTTCCTTATCTGAAACGAAATAGCCGCAAGCTGCTGGCTGAGACAGCCCAGCTGCATTCCTGTGCATTCGGATTCGCCTGCCGCCCTGACCGAAACGGCAATGTTTTCTCCGTCGTTACCGCCGTCTTTAGCAGCTTCATCGTTTTCGTTACCGCCGCACGAAGCGAAGAAAAAAAGCGAAAAAACTACAAAAATTAACCATGAAAGGTTTTTCATTTTTAGATCTCCTTAAACAAACCGTTGATTTTATTAAATTTTTTTGAAACAAAAACTTCTTTTGTATCGATATCGCGAATTTTGACCGAGATTTCTCCGGAAGAGCAGATTTCCGCCTCGGCGAAAGATCTGCGGCCTGTGAGCCCTGTTTTTCCGAGAGAGCCGGGATTGATGAAGATCCTTCCTTCGCGCTCTTCGGCCATAGGCGTATGGGTGTGTCCGAAAACGACGATCCCTGCTTCCGCTGCGCTTATCGCGCTTTCGTTTGCCGGGAGGATCCTGTGCGGAGCGGTGAGATTGTGGACGATAAAAAATTTCTCTCCGCCGATATTTGCCGAAACATTTTCGGGCAGATAGCCTGAAAGGACGAAATCGGTGTTGCCGTAAACCGCATAAAGTTTTCTTTCTCCTGCGTCCGCGTCAAGCGCACCGAAAAAAGCGGCGTCTCCTATGTCTCCGGCGTGTATCACCGCGTCAAACTCCATATTTTTCATTTCCATCGGCATATTGCCGTGAGTATCGGAAATAACAAGTATTTTCATAACCGGCACCCCCAAAACTGCTCCTTGTAGCACGATATTCAGATTATGTCAAAATAGTGGATTTATAAATACAGTAAAAACGGCAAGAGGGTAAAAAACACATGGATTTTAAATAAAAAGCGTATATAATGGGCAGGTTTTGATTTTTTGGAGCAGCCATGAACAGTGGAAATAAAAAAGGTCTTTATGCAGGAATCGACCTCGGCGGCACTAAAATCCTGACAGTCATCGAAGACGGTGAAAGGAACCTTCTGGCTAAGACGAAAATTCCGACAGAGGCAACGCGCGGAGTCAGCGCTGTTATGGATAATATTGTAAAATCATTGGAAATATCGTGCAAAGAGATCGGCGTTTCACCTGACGGACTTTCCGGGATCGGAATAGGTGTTCCCGGGCCGGTAAATCACGAAAAAGGACTTGTCTACGACTGTCCCAACCTGAGCGGCTGGAAAAATATCGAAGTGAGAAAACTGCTCAACGAACGCTGGAACGTTCCGGTTAAAGTCGAAAACGATGCAAGAGTCGCAGGACTTGCCGAAACGAGGCTCGGTGCTGCAAAAGGTTACGACCATGTCTTTTACATCACGGTAAGCACCGGTATAGGCGCGGCGATAATCACGAACGGAAAAATCTATCACGGTGCAGACGGCGCTGCTGGTGAATTCGGCAGAATGAGACTTTTAGACGGCTCGATATTCGAAACCGGTTTCGCCGGACCTGCGATCGAGAGGCTTTTCGGCATTCCTGCTCCGCAGCTCGCTGAACTTGTTGAAAAAAACGATCCCGGTGCAGAAAAGGCGGTCAAGTATCTGACTGACGGGATCGGAACAATGCTTGCGAACGTCACGACTCTTCTCAATCCGCAGATAATCGTTGTCGGAGGCGGAGTTTCGCAGCTGGGAGAACTGATTCTGGAGCCGATACGTAAAAAAGTCGCTTCATCGGCGTTTTCGATAGCCGCTCAGAATGTGAAGATCGTCCGCGCGGCGCTTCACACCGATTCCGGGGCGGTAGGTGCGGTCGAACTTCTTTTTGATTGTTAGAAGGGGAGAATGAAATGTATCGAATCATAAGTCTGCTCGGAATAGCGGTTTTCGTTTTAATTGCGTGGCTGCTGAGCGAAAACAGGCGGAAAGTGGATTTCAAACTTGTAGCCTACGGTATCATCGTCCAGTTTTTGTTTGCTTTTTTCGTCCTCAAAACTTCGCCGGGAAAGGCCATTTTCGATTTTCTCAACAAATGCTTTACGAAGATCACGAGTTTCACGACGGCAGGTTCTGAGTTTGTCTTCGGAGGCTTGCTCGACAAATTTTCGTTCGCACTTTCTGTCCTTCCGACGATCATATTTTTCTCGTCTCTTTTCGCCCTTCTCTACTATTTCGGGATTTTGCAGTTTTTCGTCCGCATTTTTGCGTGGATCTTTGTGAAAGTCCTTAAAACAAGCGGAGCGGAAAGCCTTTCTGCAGCGGCGAACATCTTCATCGGTCAGACCGAAGCGCCGCTCATTGTCAAACCTTACATCAAAAACATGACGAGAAGCGAGCTTATGTGCCTTATGACAGGCGGCCTCGCCACAGTTGCAGGCGGAGTTCTCGCGGCTTACATCAAGATGGGAATCGACGCAGGGCACCTTATCGCGGCAAGCGTTATGAGCGCGCCGGCTGCGATAGTCATGGCGAAAATACTGGTGCCGGAGACCGGAACGCCGCAGACCGTTTCACAGAGCGGGATAAAGATCGAAGTCACCGACAGAAACGTTCTCGACGCAGCGGCGAGAGGTGCAAGCGAAGGCGTTTTCCTTGCAATAAACGTTGTCGCGATGCTTGTTTCGTTCATCGCTTTCGTCGCCATGTTCAACTACGTTTTTTCACTTTTCGGGACATCCATGGAAGAGATCCTCGGCTGGATCTTCAGGCCGCTGGCATTTCTGATGGGCGTTCCGTGGGAGGAGACTTCACAGGTAGGCACTCTGCTCGGCCAGAAAACGGTCCTCAACGAGTTCATCGCTTACGATTCTCTCGCAAAAATGAATGCCGATGCCGCAACGATGCTTTCTGAAAGAAGTACGGTAATTTCGATCTATGCGCTCTGCGGATTCTCGAATTTCGGCTCGATAGCGATACTTCTCGGCGGGATCGGCGCGATGATACCTGAAAGAAGAAGTGAGATCGCGTCTCTCGGGATAAAGGCGCTCATCGGCGGCACTTTTGCGTGTCTTCTTACGGCAAATATCGCAGGAATACTGATATAAATCTAACTTTTAAGAGGAGAGAAAAATGTCAAAGGCACTCGTAATGATCCTCGCAGGCGGTCAGGGCAAAAGGCTCGCTCCGCTCACTCTTGACAGGGCGAAACCGGCGGTTCCGTTCGGCGGTTCCTACCGTATCATCGACTTCGTTCTGAGCAACTTCGTCAACTCCGGCTTTATGCAGATCAAAGTTCTGACGCAGTTTATGAGCGATTCACTGATCCAGCACATTTCGAGGAACTGGGGGCTGTCGCCGCGCTTCAACCAGTATGTCGATTCGGTCCCGGCGCAGATGCGTACCGGCGAAAACTGGTATCTCGGCAGTGCCGATGCTATTTATCAGAATCTCAACCTTGTCCGTGACGAATCTCCGAAAAATGTCTTCGTTTTCAGCGGCGACCACATTTACAAGATGGATATTTCGCAGATGTACACATACCACAACATCAAAAACGCGGATATGACGATCGCAGCTCTCCCCGTTCCGATAAAGGAAGCGAGCGCTTTCGGCGTCATCGAAATAGATGAAGACTACCGCATGATCGGTTTTGAAGAGAAACCGAAAAATCCGAAGCCGATCCCCGGGAAACCTGATTACGCGCTCGTCAGCATGGGGAACTACCTTTTTTCCCGCGATGTTCTCGTCAATGCGGTTACGAATGATGCGAGAGATCCGTTAAGCGAGCACGATTTCGGCAAAAACGTAATTCCGGCGCTTTATCCCTACAAACGGGTCTATGTTTACGATTTCCTCAAAAATACGATCTACATGCCAGATGAAAACGAGTATGAAAAACCTTACTGGCGCGATGTCGGAACTATAAAAAGCTACTTCGAAGCCCACATGGACCTGGTTTCGGTCTCTCCGGCGATCAATCTCTACAACCGCCACTGGCCGATTTTCGGTTTCCCGGAAGTCAATATGCCGCCGGCGAAGTTCGTTTTTGCAGACAAGGAGCATAAAAGGCTCGGGATCGCGACAGATTCGCTTGTTTCGGAAGGGTGCATCATCAGCGGCGGCAGCGTAAACCGCTCCGTTCTTTCGCCCGGTGTCAGAGTCAACAGCTACAGCAAACTTGACCAGTGCGTAATCCTCAACAACGTCAAGATCGGGCGTTACTGCGAGCTTAAAAACGTCATTGTCGATAAGAACGTCGTCATTCCGCCCGACACGAAGATCGGTTTCGACCTCAAGAAGGATGCAGAGCGCGGCTTTACCGTTACTGAAGACGGAATAGTTGTCGTTCCCAAGGGTTACAATTTCCAGGAGGACAGATAGTCCATGACTGAACTCGTTTTTTTGTGGCACATGCACCAGCCTTACTACAAAGACTGCATCAGAAACACATACCTCATGCCGTGGGTCCGGCTTCACGCGCTGAAAGGCTACTACGATATTCCTTCTGCAATGAAAAAATACGGTGTCAAAGGTGTCGTGAACGTCGTTCCGTCGCTTATCGAGCAGCTTAAGGACTACGCCGAAAACAATGTGACCGACGCATGGCTCGAACACACGATCGCTGACCCGTCAGAGATGAAGGAAGAGCAGAAAGCGTTCGTCATAAAGAATTTTTTTATGATAAACTGGGACCGTCTGGTAAGGACTTCGCCGCGTTACAACGAGCTTTTGAACAAACGTCTGCGCTACGAAAAGAAACTTGGCTGGAACGAGATGGCACGTCTTTTTTCCGATGACGAGATCCTCGATCTGCAGGTCCTTTTCAACTTAAAATGGTTCGGTTTTACTGCAAAAGCGGAGTTTGAGCGTCTCGCAGAACTCGAGCGCAAGGACTGCGGCTTTACAAAAAGGGACAAGGAGGATCTTCTCGAAATCCAGCGCAAGGTCCTGCGCAGCATAATCCCGCTTTACAGACGTCTTGCCGATGAAGGTGTCATCGAAATTTCGTTCACGCCGTTCTATCACCCGATTTTTCCGCTTGTTTACGATACCGATATCGCAAAAAGGTGCATGAGTTCCCCGCTTCCGGCAAAATTTTCCTATCCCGAAGACGCAAAATGGCATTTGGAAGAGGGAAAGCGTTACAGTGAAGAGGTATGGGGACGTACTCTGAACGGAATGTGGCCTGCTGAAGGCTCGGTTGCGCCCGAAATAATCGATGCCGCTGCCGATTCTTCGGTAAAGTGGATGACAACTGATGAAACTATTCTTCTGAAATCCCTCGGCCGCAGCGACAAATCTCAGGTGCTCTACACACCGTATCTTTTGAAAGGTGAGAAAAATCAGGATGTCGCAATATTTTTCAGAGACAAATATCTGTCGGATCTTCTGGGATTTTCTTTTTCGCAGATGAAACCTGAGCAGGCTGCTGACATTTTTGTGAACTATGTCAGGAACGCGGCGGCAAGTTTTCCGTCAAACGGCTCGGAACCAGTCGTTTCGGTCATAATGGACGGCGAAAACGCGTGGGAATCCTATCCAGATAACGGCGAGCACTTTTTGAAAGAACTTTTCATGCGTCTTAGCAGCGATAGCGTGATAAAAACTACGGTTTATTCCGACATAATCAGTCGCGGAACCGACAAATATCCGGTCATAAACGACTTGTGGTCGGGTTCATGGATAAACGGGAATTACGAAATCTGGATCGGAAACGACGAAGACAATGCCGCGTGGGGTTACCTCAAGCGGGTCCGCGATTTTTACGCGAAATACAGCCAGAATCACATTGTCGGGCCGCAGATCCATTCTGAAATCATGCGCTGTCTCTACAGAGCTGAAGGAAGCGACTGGTTCTGGTGGTACGGTCCGCAGTTCTCGACCGAAAACGACTGGCTTTTCGACCGTCTTTTCAGGCGTCATCTGCGCCGCGTCTACAATCTGCTCGGCATGAACTATCCGACATTCCTCGACATTCCGATTTCGTCAGAACTGAGCAACAGTCTGCTCGTCGAACCGACCGGCGAGATAAATCCGGTTATTTCTGGTCACAGCAACGGTTATTACGAATGGGCGGGTGCCGGACGCTTCGAAAACGCGCAGAAAGCCGGCGGCGCGATGTATAATTCGATCAAACTCGTTGACAAGATCCTTTACGGCTTCAACCGCGATATGCTCTTTTTCAGGATCGAACTGACAAACCCGATGCACTTTTACGAGCACAAAAAATACTTTATCAAAGGCTTTGTGATGGATCACAAAAGCATAGATTTCGCTCTTCCGATGGTGAGGATCGAAAAAACACCTTTCCTGATCCACAGCAGCAACGAATCAGGAAGAGTTTCCGACATCGTGGGGGCCGGCGAAGCAGCTTTCGACGAAGTTATGGAGTTCACTCTTTATGCAAAGAAAATCGGCCTGAAACCGGGCGAAAAAGTGCGGATCTACTTCAAAATCCTTTCAAACGAGGGAATAGAACTCGAAAGGATCCCCGGAAACGGTTCGATTGAAGTGACTGTCCCAGACGAAGCAGCCCTTTTCAAACTCTGGGACGTGTAGAAGTCACACTTTCCGGCACACACTTTTTTCAAGAAGTTTCTTTCTCTCACGCCAGTCAGGCATGAAAACCGCAAGCTGACGGTAAAAATCGGGCGAATGGTTGAGATGCAGAAAATGGGTGAATTCGTGCATGACGACGTATTCGATGCACGAAACCGGAACTGTGGCGAGTGCATAACTGAAAGTGAGGGTTTTTCTGCCGGGCGTGCAGCTTCCCCAGCGGGAAACCATGTTTCTGAACTTTATTTCAGGAAAATCTATGCCGTATTTCTTGAATTTCGGATAAACCGCTTCGCATAATTTTGTCACAGTTTCTTTGCAAACAGATGTCAGCCACTTGCGGAAAACACGTTCTTTCATATCGGTGTCAAAAGGATCTTTCACCCGCAAGGTTATGAAAACACCGTCGTTTTTGACTTCGTTCCTCGCCCCGCGGATCACTTTCAGCCTCAGATCATGCCCGAGAACGCGGAACGATTCTCCGTCCACATATTTTTTCGGGGATTCCTTCATGGCAGAGACTTCAGAATAATGCTCGACTGCTTTGAAAATAAAGTCCGACTTTGACCTTAGAAAATTCTCGATGTAATCCAGCGGAACCGACTTGTTTGCCGAAACATAGACGCTTCCGTCCCGCCTTATCCTCAGATTCAGGTTTTTCACCTTCTTCCGTTCAAGAGTGTATTCCAGGATCCTGCCGTTTATTTCAAGCTGGTGCTGCATTTATTTCGAATCCTCATTTGAGTGCCGTCTTGAGTGCCATCTTGGGTGCCGTCTTTGGGAATTTCTTTGGGAAGTCTTTAGGAAGTTTATTGACTGTGGTATCAATTTTTTCTCCATCGTCAACAACCCACCTTCTCTTCTGTCAACCCCAAAATTGCGAGCATTTTGCTTTGGTGTTCTTGAATTTCTTTCCTCTCCCATTTTTTATGATCTTTGCAGATTTGCATCATTATCATAAATTTTAATGAAGCTACGCTGATCTGATTTATCTTTCCTGAAGGGTCAAGATAGTGATCAAGTTTCGCTTTAGGGCTCCAATTTGAACCGGAACTGTTTGCTTCTGCACCGATCATTGCAAAATTACCGAAGCAATTTATCTGTTTATCATTGGGTGCGCCTTCTTTATTTGCATTAGCCTGCGGAAAATAGTGTTCAAGGCTGCGGCGCGTTCTTGAAAAATAGAATTTCTGAAAAATATCAAGTCCGAAATCAGAACAACCAAGTTGCTCAAAGAACGGTCTTCTTTTAGAATCTCCCTTTTCAGATTCTTGGCCCTTCAACTGTTCCGCATACAGTTTCCAGATTTTATAATCAAGGTAATTAAAAACAAACAGCGGAATTCTTGCAGGATTTTCAAAATCTTTCGCAGAAGTTTTGAAATATTTACTAGCAAGATTTTCCACAAAATCAGCATAACTGGAAACATTTTTTAAATCATCTTTCATTAACCAATAGAGACAATCAAAAAGATAGTTTTTATATTGTTTCGCAGTGTAAGAAACTTCAAACATCGAAAGAAGGTGAACCAATTTTTCCTGCAATTCTTTGTTATCGGAACAAAGGTTTTCAGGCGTTGTTTCTTTATCTTTTTTTGTCAAAACTTGAAGTTTCCATGGGTTGTTCCCATAAATATCATCTTCGTTTGAATGATGAACGATGTAGTTATCAAGAAAAAAACGAGCTTTTAAGAGGTTGAATGCAAAAGTTTTTACTTTGTCAGCATCAAATTTCGCTTTATCAAACTCACTCAGAAGTTCCTTGTCGTCAAGTGTAACTTTGGTTTCTTGATCGTTTTCATCCAGCATTCTTGTAATTTTCAAGACGATCAGCAGAAAATTCGGAAAGTCGATTATCGGTTGGAAAGTATCGCTTTTTTCTTCTTTTTTTAATGTTTTTAAACTCTCTTCGGACAAAATTTTTTCGATTGATTTTGAGCCTCGTTGTTCATTGTTTTCTATTTTCAACGAGTCAAAATCGCTTAGTTCAAATTTATCTGGCTTATCATTGAAAACTTCTGACAAATTCCTTTGCACATAGGTTGACATCTGGCTGCATGCTTCCCAAATTTTATTGAAAATCATTCGAGCATCATCATTACCATTATCAAGTTTTCCCATCAGCCTTGCTTTTACAATTTCGTGTTTTTCGAGCTGCTCACCGCGTGAGTTCATAACCTCAAAATAATGGTTCAAGTCAATGTCATGCGGAACCTGATAATGAATAATGTGAACTTTGTTCAGAAAATAATCCTTTAAATCTGTTTTATCCTTTAAAGCATTTTTTGCCCAATTAAAACCATTCACAATTCCTTGGTCTTTTTCTTCAATATCTTTGAAATCGGGCAATGCATTCAACGTCTTATCTGATTTTGGGCGGGCTTTGTAGGTTAATTTGCTTTTTGGCTTTTCGTTTAAAGCCTTCAAAATCAAATAAATTGTCGTAAGCCGCTGTTGTCCGTCGATTACTTCAAAGAGATTGTTATCTTTACGGAATGTTACCAAAGTGCCTATGTAATAGTTCTCTTTTTGTTTTGTAAAAGAATCATAAACATCCTGCACAAGAGTCTCTATTTCGTCTTTTCCCCATGCATAATTCCGCTGATAAATCGGAATTTCGTATGTGCGTGACTCTTCACAGAATAACTTATTTATTGAAAGTTCCTGCAACGGCAGATCATTATTATTTTGGCTCATCTTTTATCTCCCAAAATTTATAGGCTTTGAAGAAGTGCAGATAATTTACAAAAATTTTGTCTTCATCTTCTTCATCTTTATCTTTGTTGATTACCTTCTTTTCAGCTTTTATACTTTCAAGCGGAACAAGATTGTCCGAAAGTTTTGAAAGCAAGACATTGGGTGAATCTGAATCAGCAATCATCCTGTAGATGTTAAAGCTGTTTCTCAAGCCTTCTTTCTTTGATGTTTCTGTTATGAAATTCTGCGCTACAAGCCAGCCGACGTTTGTATACTGAGCCCGCATTGAATAAGCCCAGATAAATGCAAATTTCACAAATTCCTCAAAAAAATTCAGATCTGTTTTATCTGGAACAAGCGGACAGAACCTGTCCACATAAAGGAGAATCGCAGTATCGAAAAGCAAGCGCGTGATCCTGTTGCCAGTACCGTGACTGTAATATTTATCCAGTGTTTTTACTATTTCGTTGTCGTTTATAAAGTAACCGGAATATTTGTCGTTATCCTTGATGTCCGCAAGAATATCAAAATAGTGTTTTGCATATTCGAAAAAGGGTTTCCCGGCAATAACCGGAGCATCAATCTGGAAAGGTTTTAGCAGCTTTCCACCAGTAACAAACGGCACAGAAGAGTTGTTGAGATTGTCGGCATAAGCAAACGCTCCTTTGTAAAACTGTGCATAAGGATGTTTGTCTTTTGCCGTGATTCCTTTGAACATATCGATATTTTTTTCGGTAAGCTCATCGGAACGATTACCTTTGATCCACTCTTTCAAGCGGTAAAGATATTCCTTAAAAAGGTTTGAAAGCTCCTTTTGGTCACAATCTTCCCATGTTTTGACGATTTTTTCGGTTTTCTCCGCGCTTAGATCCTGCATTTCGCGAAGGTGATAGGCTTTCAGCAGATCGTGCGGATAAAGTGCCTTTCCGCGGGCGTTCTGCGAATCGAAAAACTGGAATGCTTCCGATAAATCACTTGTAATTACTACAACAAGTTCGCATTGTCCTTCTATAAACTTTTTCAGTTCATCTTTTTTCTCGATATTGTTGATCCGCCGCTCGAATACTCTGAAGTTATTTAAAACATTGTGAAGATTATAGTCGTTATCTGCTAATTCTTCGCTTAAAAAGCTAATATCCTCCTGCTTGTTTTCACTGTTTTTCTTTTCCAAAACTTGATTCAAAGCTTGCAGCAGCAACGCAAAGGTTATGACTCTCTGCTGACCGTCAACAATATCGTAATCTTTATTTTCATTGTTTTTGTTATGCAGAATCAGCGTTCCGACACGATAGACTTCCTTGTTTTCGTTTATCGCCTCAATAATATCATCCAAAAGCTGATTGGCGTTTTTGGCAGTCCACTTGTAAGGCCGCTGATACGGCGGAATTTTCAATGAAACAGATCTTCCTTCTTTATCTACATTAGTTTCAGAAATTTTATTGTTTACGAGTAAATCTCCTATTTTTGTAATCCCTAAAATCAGATTGTTGCCCAATAGCACCTCCTTCCGTTTAAAGTCTTGCAATTAAGACCGATACAGCTCAAATAATCAACAAAAATCTTTGATTTTTTTGAAAAAATCCATGCTGAATATTTTTACAAAGATAGCGAGGCCAACTTACATGAATCTCCGAGACACTGTTTCGGAAATTGAGTTATTCAGCGCAAGAAACGCAAGGAACAAAATAACAGATGATGAAAGTCGGTGCAGTGGAATTATTGCTGAAAATCAAGTTCCGCTGAAAATTTTTGCCACTTTGGGCATTTTTTTTCAACGACTCGCCTTTATTCTTCATGCTGTAGTCTGAAAATTTCTTTCTGATGTTCTATTTCTGCCTTTAGCTGCTCTTCGGTAGGCATACAAGTCATAAGTTTGGTGGCAAAAAGACGGTCACTCTCCCGAAGAACCGAGTATTTTGCAATAGCCTCGTCCGTTTCTGAACAAAGCAGAACACCGATTGTCGGATTATCACCATCAGTCCGTTTTAATTCATCGTACATACGAACATACATATCCATTTGACCGACATCCTGATGCCTGATTTTACCTGCCTTCAAGTCAATAAGGACATAACATTTTAAAATTATGTTATAAAACACGAGATCAATATAATAATCTTCCGCATCAGTATGAATATGCTGCTGCCGAGCCACGAATGCAAATCCTCTGCCCATTTCGAGCAGAAAATCTTTCAAATGTGTTATTATGGCACTTTCCAAATCAGATTCAGAAAAACTATCGTCGGTTTTGAACCCCAAAAATTCTGCAACGAAAGGATTTTTCAGAACTTTGGGGGCTGAAATTTTCTTTTTACCTTTTATGGCGTCAGCCGGATTAGACATATGGCGTTCAAAATATTGGGTGCTTATATTTCTGTTTAAAGTCCTGACACTCCACATTTCTTTAGAAGCTGCTTCAATATACCAACGGCACGCAGTTTCATCCGAGACACGCAAAACCGCAAGGTAGTGTGTCCATGTCAAATTTGGAAATCGCGTTTTCCAAATCTCTGATTCCGGAAAAATCACATAGAATTTTCTGAATTGTCTCAGATATCGTGCGGAAAATCCTGTGCCGTATTCTTTCGAGAGTTCTTCCGAAAGCAAGTCTATCAAATGCGCACCGTACGCAGCGCGTGTTTTTCCTCTCTGCTCCTGCTCTATGATTCGTCTGCCAATGTTCCAATATGTTTGAATCATAACGGCGGAAACTGCGCTATATGCTGACTTTCTGCCTTCATTTATGATCTTCTTTATATCATTTACAAAGACTGTTTCAGATTTAATGAGGTTCTCATTTTCATTTTGCTTTGTTATTTTGTTGTTCATTGCATACCCCAAACAAAAACCACTGCATATTTTATTCACAAATTTCAATTTTTGTAAAATATTTAGGAGATTTTTTGTAAATTTATTTTGTTGTGCTTAGAAAATAATTTGACTTTTCAATATAGATATTTTATAATGCTTTTGTTGTTTTTGCGAATTTTATCTTTGGAGATCACAATGAAAACAGAAGTTGTTAACAAAACTATAGAACTTAACAAAGATTTAGAATTAATGTTGAGTTGTGCCATGAGATACGCCATGGGGCGAAGAACTTATATTGTCGGCACTTTTTGCGATTATGTGAAATCAATCATGCAGGATTTATCGCTTATAACACTTGAGCGTATGGATCAAGATTTTGATGACTTCGCTAAATCCGGAAATTCATGGGGTGATGAGTGTGATAGAGAAACATGGATGAGATTCAAGATGGAGCTTGACGAAATGATAAAGAAACGCAAGGAACAAAATGACAGATAATGAGGATTGGGTAAATTTTTTGAATTATTTTTTGTACTAAAAACCCAGCTGAAATTCTGCTGTCAGTAACTTTTTCTGTCCTTGATCGCTTTGTATTCTTCAAAAAGACCGAGGCATTCCTTTCTGTCCATCTCCGTTTTTATGTCGAAAGATGAAGTGCAGAAAATTTCGTCACGGAAACCAAGTTTGTCGGTGTCAGCTATGGTGCAGCCGTAGTAAACTTTTCTTATGTTGGCCCAGAGTATCGCGCCGAAACACATGGGGCAGGGTTCTGCCGTTGTATAAAGTTCGCATCCTGAAAGGTCGAACGAGTTCAGATTTCTGCATGCGTCGCGTATAGCCATAACTTCGCCGTGACATGTCGGGTCGTTGCGCCTTATCACTTCATTGTGACCGCGTCCGACGATTTCGCCGTTTTTGACAACAACGCATCCGAAAGGACCGCCGTGACCTGCATTTATGCCGTTTTTCGCTTCCTGAAGAGCGATTTCCATATATTTGTTCATACTTTCACCTCCCGCTATCGATAATGTCTTACAACGAAAATAAAATCAAACACCCGGATGAATTTTCTTAAAAAAATCATTCCTGAAATTTTGATTCTCCCTTTCTCTCGCAATTTCCGAAAAATTTAGTATAATAGCGCGTTTCGACCTTTGGAGGTTTGCAAACCATGGAACTTAAAAACAAACTCGAAAAAAATTTTCTGAAATTCCCTTTCGAGCTTTTTGATGCGATTTTTTCTCAGAAAAGTTTCATCGACATCGAAAGGCTCAACGTTCACGACAGGGAATCGGGACTCGTTTTCATCAAAAATTACGGTTACGACATAACTGATCCTAAAATTGCGGAGACTGTTTCTGCGATTCTGAGCGAGGCGAAAACCTTTATTCAGAGCTATCTTCTCGAAGATCCCGAAGGAAAAGGGGAGACTTTAGTGATTCCGCCGGACATTCTCTGCAACGACGATATCGTGAGCCTGCTCATCATGGCTTCGGAAAAGGAGAAAACGCTTGAGCAGGCCTGGGCCTGTGCGATCCTGAGAGTGGCGCATACGATCACGCACGTCGAAAATGACCTCGCAAAAAGTTTTATGCCGGGCATCAGAAACCAGATTTACAAAAGGTTCAGTGCACACCTGAACGGCAATTCTGCGGGCGGTTACTTCCTGGGAACGGGCGACGACGCGATCAGACTAAAACTTTTCGAAATAAAAAACGACAAATCACGTGACAGCCTGATTCTCAAACTTCTCCACAAAAAGGAGAATGTCACCGCCGACATTTTCGACCGCGTAGGAGTGCGGATCGTGACCTATACAAAACTCGACATCATTCTTGTGCTCAGGTATTTCGCGACAAATCACGTTATTTCGTTCGCCAACATCAAGCCGAGCCGGACAAAAAACAACGTCGTCAACATTCCGCGTTTCATCGAAGGCGTCGAAGAGCTGAAATCGTACGATCTTTCGTCGTGGTCTCAGGAAGACGTTGCCGATTTCCTTGAAAAATATCTCGAAATCCCGCCGGAGGAAAAAGAGGAGATCACAAAGAGAAATATCGAGGAGACGAACCTTTATTCTTCGACTTCGTACTCTTCGATCCAGCTCACGAGCCGGCTTCTGATCACGATGGAAGACCCGATAAATCCGGCGAAACCGATCTATCGCTTTTTCTTCCCGTTCGAAGTGCAGATCTTAGACGAGGAGAGCTTCATCGAAAGCCGCTCAGGACGCGCGAACCACGAAGAATACAAGAAAAATCAGACGATCGCGGCAAGAAAACGTGTCCTTACGAATGTTATCAGGTATATGAGACAGCATCCTTGGGAAACTGAAATAAAATAATTTTGGAGGTTGTTATGAAGAAATTTTTCATGTTTTTTGCAATTTTGTTTGTTTCGTCGCTTCTGTTTGCCGAAAATGTGACGATCACGCTGAAAAACGGCAAGACGGTTTCGGGTAAAATCGTAAAGATCGAGGCTGCACAGATCGGCAGCAAGTCTTTGGCTGAAACTACGACGATTTCTGCTGCTCAGGGCGTCAACGAGCTTATGCTCAAATTCTCCGACATCAAAGAGATCGATTTCAAAAGCAGCGACGATGTTTCGTGCTTTGAGGACGGCAGATTCGTTCCCGTCAGAAAGTTCTGTTCGATGAAGGCGCTCTACCATATCGTGCCGAAAGTAAAAGGCGAGAGCAAAGAGCCTGTCGAAATCGAAGACAACAGGGTTTTCTTCATTCATATCGAGGGCGAAAAAACTCCGGTTGCGGCGTTTTTCTACAAAATTCAGGTCAGTAACGAAGGAAACGAGAGCAAAAAAGACTATCCCGATCTTGAAAGGGAAGTCCTCGAACTGAGCAAAAACAACATCAAAAAAATAGTTTTCAAATAGGAGGAAACAATGCTTATTCATGCAAATGAAGAGACTTTTCAGGCGGAAGTCATTGATTTCAAAGGTGTCGCGATCGTTGATTTCTGGGCTCAGTGGTGCGGTCCGTGCAAAATGCTTGGTCCTATTTTCGAAGAGCTTTCGAACGACTACGCAGACAATGCAAATGTCAAATTCGTAAAGGTCGATACCGATGAAAACATGGAACTTTCGTTCAAGTACAAAATCCGCGGGATTCCGTGCATCAAAGTTTTCAAAAACGGTCAGGAAGTTGAAACTTCAGTCGGTCTTGTTCCGAAAGAGGAACTCGAAGATTTGGTCAAAAGGAATCTGTAGTTCTTCAGGAATCTTCCGTAAAATCTATAAAATTATCTTCTCCGAGCATTGCTTTGATTTCTTTGCGGGCTTTGCTCTTGCAGAATGCCTCAAAAAAACCGAAAGCTATTAACATGGGGTTATAGAAAGCACCTCTGCGACCAGGATCGGTAATAAGAATAAGTCCCCACGGGATAATGAACATAAACCAGCTTCTTATAAAAAAGTTCTTTGTGTAGTGTTTCAATTCCACTTTTGTCGCGTCGTAATAAGGATGTTCCAGAAGATTTTTCGCTTTTTCCGCAGCAATCACTCTTTTCTTCATTCTCCATCTTCTGAAAGGCTCGTTGATTAGGATCAATGCTAATGCCGCGATGATGTAAATCTTTGGATCACCGTGAAATACGCGGAACGAATAAGCCGGAAGAATGAGAAGAAACCAGTTTCTGTCGAAAAAAGATTCGCGGTAAAAAGTGTAGAGATAGTTTTGTGTATGCTCGTAAAAGGCAAAATCCATAAGAATTGCAACTAACAAATAGATAATAGCGACATGAAAAATATCTTCAGTCGTTGTCCTTACCTGTAGTTCAGCCAATTTGTAACCGGGAATATATTTTTCTCCCACCAGCTCGACTAAAGAAAACATCAGTGTCGGAACTATGAACCAGCCGAATTTGTTGAGAACATTCATTGGAAAGCCTTGTTTAATTGCGCGCCCTCGACGTCACGTCGTCACGTTGTTTCGCCGTTACTACGACACGGCGCGCTTATTCATCCGGAGTTTCGTTGTCCGTGATTTCATCATCGTCGCCGGATTCTTCCGGTTCTTCGGTTTCTTCTTTCGGCGGATATTCGTCATTTTCGGTGCATTCGCGTTCTTTTTCACTTTCGTTGTAGCAGTGGCAGCCGACAAGTTTTTTGCTTGCATCCATTTTCGTCTTGCCCCAAACGTGATAAAATTCTGTTTTTGACGGGTTTTTGTCTTTTGAAATTACCATGTATTTGTCTGGGTCGCTGTCTTCAAGGTAGTAGCAGTATTTGTAGACATATTCACGATCAAGGTCATAGTAATAATCGTATTTCGTGACATAGAACTGCTGCGTCGGAGCGCCGGAACTGATGGCATCCTTGAAATCGCTGAGATACATATCGATGTCGGTTCGCTGAACTTTGAACGGTCCGACATAATATTCTTTCGGTTCGATGCACTCAGAAGCGATTTTTACGATCGTTACTCCGTAGCTCTGGTATCTGAACATATACTGTGTGCAGTAGTAGTTGATATACTCGTCTTCAGGATATGCGAAGTAGCCGATACCGTAGTCTAAATTATACACGGGGTAATCTTCCATTATTGAATAAAGAGCGAAGATCTGGGTGTGCTGGTCTGCATCCGTGAGTTCTTCCCAGTCAGGGAATTCTGTTTTCTTTCTGGCGGGAGAGTCGTCCGTGAGAACGTATTCCATTTCGTCGTTCAGGACGTACATATCCTTGCTTTCGTTGAAGTTGTTGAGGATTATGTGGATTTCATCTGTTTCCGGGTAGTAGTAAAGCATTGAGTGTGATGCGAAAACATCTCCGCCGTGTCCGTAAAATTCACTGTGCGAACCTTTGCCGTACTGCGTACCAAGGCCGTAGACAGGCTCTCCCAGAAGTTCAACTATATCGAGCATCTGATCCATGCTTTCTTTCGAGAGGATCTGTCCGTGGAAAAGCGCATAGCCGTACTTGAAAAGGTCTTCGACGTTTGAAACGAGAGAACCGGCCGTCCATGCCTTGTGCTGATATTCGTAGGGAACGATATTTCCGTGAGCATCGTAGGCGTGTCCGTGAGCTTTATTCTCTGCGGAATGTTCTTCGAAACCTTTCATGAAAGTGTGGGTGAGACCGAGAGGATCGATGATTTTTTCACGGATGACTTCATGTGCCGGTTTTCCGGCGACTTCGCTCATAATCAGTCCTGCGAGAACAAAATTTGCGTTGATGTAAGTCCATGAAGTTCCCGGCTCGAAGTCGAATCTGCCGTTGACGTCTTCGACGACATCCTCAGGATCCATGACCTCGCTCATCTCCATGATGCCGGAAGTGTGGTTGAGGAGCATTCTGACAGTGATGATGTCGCCTTTTTCAAAGTCGGGGAACCATGTGTCTATTGTCTCGTCGAGGTCGATTTTGCCCTCTTCCTGCAAAAGAAGCATGGTGACTGCCGTGAAATTTTTGGTTATGCTGCCGACTTCAAAAAGATCGTCGGCCTTGAGTTCCTCTTTTGTTTCGCTGTTGCGAACGCCGTAAGCAAAAGAGGTGAGTTTGTCTTTTCCGTAACCAACGACGACGCCTGTGCCGTGTGCGAAATTGACATACTCTTCGGCAAGATTTTTTATGCTCTCAAGTTTCTCTTCATCGGTAAGAGGCCCTTCCGTATCCGGTTCTTCGTCGTCGATCTCAGTGTCTTCCGTTTCGTCCTCACTGTCGCTTTCGTCTTCGGTGCCGGTATCTTCTTCGCCGGTATCGCTGTCTGTTTCGATATCGTCGGTCTCCGGAGTTTCCTCTTTATTTTTGTCTTTAGAGGAACTTCCGCATGATGTTCCGAAGAAAACCATTGAAAGAAGGATCATTGTAATAAAGAGTTTTTTCATTTCGTTCTCCTTTTGCTGTTATTTAGAAAAGTAATATCGGAGGTCTTGAAGCCTCGGTTCCATCGTCCGCCTGGTCATCATCAGTGCATTCCCGCTCTGTCCCGTCTTTATTGTAGCACTCGCATCCGGTGGCTCTTGTGCCTTCAGCCATTTTCGATTTGCCCCAGATGTGGTAGAATTCACGGTCTGACGGATGCGGACCGCTTGAAACCATCATATATTTGTCAGGATCGCTTTCTTCAAGATCGTAGCATATTTTAGTGACGTAAGCATCTTCGATATCGTAGTAATAGTCGTATTTCGTGAAGTAGAAGTTCTGTGTCGGGTTGCCTGATTCCGCCGCTGCCTCGAATTCGCTGAGATACATGTCGATATCTGTTCTTCTGACCTTGAGATCATCAGTGTAGTATCTCAAAGGTTCAGAACATTCCTGTATGATCTTTACATAACCCTGAGTTTTGAACAGATAGTGCGTGCAGTAAAAGTCGGGATAGTAGTCTCCGGGATAGACGAAATATCCGATAGAATCGTTCAGTTCTTCGGCTGGATAATCGGGCAGCGGAGCGTAAAGGGCAAAGACCTGTGTGTCGTCATCGTTTTTTATAAGTTCATCCCAATCAGGAAAACTGCTTATCTTTTCAGCTGTTTTGCCGTCCATAAGAACATATTCCATCTCGTCATTGAGGAGATACAGCGTACTGGAACTGCTTCCGCTGTTGTTGAAAAGAACGTGTATTTCGCCGGTTTCAGGGTAGTAGGCCATCATTGCCGCAGTGGTGATCACATCTCCGCCGTGGTAGTAGAATTTACCGTGGGAACCGTTGCCGTGCATTATGGCGAGTCCGTAAACAGGAGTTCCCGAGACTTTAACAAAGTCAAGCATCTCCTTCATGCTCTCTTCCGAAAGAAGGTCTCCGTTAAAAAGCGCGTGAGCGTACTTGAACATATCTTCAAGGTTTGAGACGATACCTCCGGCAGTCCAGAAACGTTCGTTGAGTTCATAAGGAATAATATTTCCGTACTCGTCGAATGTGTGACCGTGAGCCTTGCTGTCCAACGGATACTCTTCGAAATTTTTCATAAAAGTGTGGGTCATCCCGAGCGGATCAAGGATCTTTTCACGGATCACTTCGACCGCATCCTTTCCAGTGATTCTGTTTATGATGAGTCCTGCAAGAATAAAGTTTGTGTTGCTGTACGACCAGTCGGTACCAGGCTCGAAGTTAAACTGTCCGTTGACCTTGTCTACAGTTGCTTCCAGATCGTTGAATTCGTTCCACTCTAAAATCCCCGACGTGTGGTTGAGAAGCATTCTGACAGTGATAATGTCACCTTTTTCAAAGTCCGGGAACCACTTGTCTATCGTCTGGTCAAGGTCGATTTTTCCTTCTTCCTGTAAAAGAAGCATCGTTACGGCAGTGAAATTTTTGGTGATGCTGCCGATTTCAAAAAGGTCGCCTGTGGAAAGCGGCTCCTGAGTTTCGCTGTTGCGTACACCGTAGACGACGGAGTGCAGCTCGTCTTTCCCGTAACCGATGGCAACGCCGGTGCCGTTGGAGAATCTGACATACTCTTCGGCAAGATTTTTTATGCTTTCCAGCTTCGCTTCATCTTCAGGGGAGAGTTCCGGAGCATTTTCGTCGGCATCCGTTTCTTCAGTATCCTCTTCCTCGGTGCCCTCATCCGTCTCAGTGTCATCGTAATCAGGGGTCTCTTCTTCGTTTTTCGACGAACTTCCGCAGCCTGTACCGAAAAAAATCATCGAAAAAACGATTGCGGCTAACAGGATTTTTTTCATGGCGCAACCTGTAACTTGTTAAAATATTTCCGATGGTGTCAAAATTGTGTCTTTAGCTTCGTCGAGCAGTTTCGGATAGTCGATATTGAAATGCAGACCGCGGCTTTCCTTGCGCTTCATCGCGCTTTTGATGATGAGTTCAGCCGTGAGAGTGAGGTTCCTGAGTTCAAGAAGGTCGCGTGAAACTTTGAAATTCCAGTAGTATTCGTTGATTTCATGCTTCATCAGTTCGAGTCTCGCCAGAGCGCGTTCAAGACGTTTGTTGCTGCGGACGATGCCGACATAGTTCCACATGATGCGGCGGACTTCGTCCCAGTTCTGCTTGATGATGATCTTTTCATCTTCGTCTTCGGCGTCTCCCGGATTCCATTCCGGCGGTTCCGGACATTCGCCGGTGTAGTCTGCGACATAGGCAACGATCTCTTTGGCAACGTATTTCGCCATGACGGCTGCTTCAAGAAGCGAGTTCGAGGCAAGCCTGTTTGCGCCGTGAAGCCCCGTGTGTGCCACTTCGCCGCTTACGAAAAGTCCCGGAATGAGAGTCTTGCCTGTCGGTTCGCTCTGCAGACCGCCGCATGAATAGTGCGCCGCAGGAACGACCGGTATCGGCATTGTCCGCATATCGATCCCCGCATCCATGCAGATTCTGAAGATGTTCGGGAAACGCTGCTGCAGAAAGTGTCCGTCAAGCTTCGTCATATCGAGAAAAACGCAGTCGTCGCCGCTCATCTTCATCTCGTGGTCGATTGCGCGGGCAACGATGTCACGCGGAGCAAGCGATTTGAGCGGATGATACTTTTCCATGAAGGTTTCGCCGCGTTTGTTTATGAGAACGCCGCCTTCGCCGCGCAGAGCCTCCGAAATGAGCATCGACTTGATTTTTTCGTGATAGAGGATCGTCGGATGGAACTGGATCATCTCCATATTGACGACCGGAACGCCTGCACGGAAGCCGATCGCAACGCCGTCGCCGGTCGTAACATCGGGATTCGACGTATAGAGGTAAACTTTTCCGCAGCCGCCTGTCGCTAAAAGCACAGTTTTTGCTGTGATGGTAAGGATCTCACCGTTTCTGCCGAGAACGTAGGCTCCGATGATTTTATTGCTTTCGCTGCACATGAACTTCGATTCGGTGATGACGTCGATGGCCGTGTGATTTTCAAGAACTGTGATGTTCGAGTGGAGCAGGACCGCCTTTTTGACGACTTTTATCAGCTCGAAACCGGTGATGTCGCCTGCATGGACGACTCTGCGCTCTGAATGCCCTCCTTCGCGTCCGAGATCAAGTTTCCCGTCTTCGTTCTCGGTGAAGTGACATCCGAGTTTTTCAAAATATTTGATCGCGTCGGGACCGTTTTCCACAAAAAAACGGACCGCCTTTTCGTTGTTGAGGCCCGCTCCGGCAGTGATCGTGTCCTTTATGTGCTTTTCAAAAGAATCGACGTCGAAATCGGTTACAGTCGCGATCCCGCCCTGTGCGTTCGCGCTGTTCGAAACATCGATCGCCTCTTTCGTGACTACTACTGTTTTAAGCCCTTTTTCGGCGAGGCTCAGAGCTGTCGAAAGCCCTGAAAGTCCGCTTCCGATGATGAGGGCGTCTGCATAAATGCGCTTCATTTCTCAAACCTATTCGTTTATATACCAAAATTCGCTTATAAGCTCGTCCATAGCTTTTTCGATGATTTTCTTGTCGGAATCCGACATATTTGCGAATTTCGCACTGAGCCCGAAAACCTGATTTTCCTCGTTGCAGCGGAGAATTTCGGCACCGCATTTTATGATGTAGTCTGTGCCCGGGACCTGAAATTCTATGTCAATGATTGTTCCGACTTCGTACGGACTCGGGGAAAGAATGTACATGCCGTTTGTGCTCAGATTCGCCGTCTGCTGGAAATAGTCGGCATCTCCTTCGATATTCCTGACCCACATTTTGACAGGGATACGCTCTTTCGTGCGGCGCTCCTTCTGCCTTCTGTCTTTGTTGCCTCTCGCATCGTTGGGAAGTTTGAATTGCAGATCGTCTCTGCGGTCTTTGTTTTTTCGCCTGTCTTCCATTTCCTTCTCCTCGTAAAAATCCAAAATCGGAAAAATATAAACCAACAAAATTTAAAGTCCACTAAAGAATATTTGAAATTTTTCTGTTTTTGGTATTTAATCCCATGTTTTTTTGTAGGAGTCATTCTTTAAGGAGAACATTATGGCTAAATTTGAAGTCTTTATTCCAATGGCTGGAAGCACGAAAGGTGTTGTTATTACTACTGAAAGTGTTGATTACATGGACGCGCTCAAAGAGGCGCTCACGAGTAAGGGCCTTGCCGACTGCATGAAGCACATTCTTTGCGATGTCAAAGAAAACGGTCTTATCGTAGTCACGGATACCGATTCCAGAAGAAAATTTTATCTCAGGGAAGTCGATCCGGCGAACACCACTGATATCAGAGATCTTGTCGAAGAGAAAAAATCGGGATGGGTCGCAGACAAAATCACTCCGAAGGATGAACTTCTCGCTGATCTTTTCACCGAAGTTATGGATGCATGGGGAATGCCGCAGCAGAAAGGAATCGATTTTTTCCTTGATCTGGCACTCAAATATATCCCTTGCGAAAGCGGTTCGTTTGCAAGGTCAGACCTCAGCACGACCGACATGGAATTTGTTTCGTGCCGCGGCCCCAAGGCTGATTCGGTTCTCGGCATCAAAGTCCGCGTAGGTCAGGGACTTGTTGGCTTTGCTGCAAGACACAGCTGCTACATCGCTGTCGGTGATGTTCAGAAAGATCCGCGTTTCTTCAAGGACATAAGCCAGAAGATCGGTTACGAAACCAATTCGATCGTCTGTGTTCCGATAAAATCTATGGAAACCAACATCACTTTCGGTGTTCTCGAGCTTATCAACAAGAAAGGAAGCAGCCGTTTCGATGCGGACGATATGGAAGCTATGCGCTTTATCGGCGAAAAGATGGGCGAATATTTCCACATGATCTGGACCGGAACGAACAATACATTTGATTAGTCTGTTTTGTCCGATATTTGAGGCGGGAAATCCCGTTCTTTCGATGAAGAAAATTTCTAAAACCATTATTGTTAATAATTTTAAGGAGTTATGAAATGAATTTCAATGCTGGTCTGAAAGAGCTTCTTGATGCTCACAAAAAAGTTTTTATCAACCCGTCAAGGGAAATGCTTATTCACAAATCGGTAACGAAAGAAAAAGTTTTTGTTACTAAAACAGGTGCTTTGTCTGTCTGGACGCCGGCTGAATCGACCGGAAGAAGCCCGAAAGATACATTTATCGTCAAAAATTCAAAGACTGAAAAAACGGTCGACTGGACTTCCCCGAACAACCTTCCGGTATCGCAGGAAACTTTCGATATGCTTTTCGAGGATGCAGTTGCCGCTCTTTCCAAAAAAGACTCTCTTTTCGTCACAGACAGAGTCATCGGCGCAGATGCAAGCTATGCTCTTCCGATCAGAACGATAACCGACAGAGCTTTCACTTCGCTTTTTGCCGACAATATGTTCAGGGCAGTTCCCGAAGGCATTGAAAAAAGTCTTCTCTGGGATAAAAAATTCACACTTCTGGTCGTTCCGTACGACAAACTTGACGAGAAAAAATACAGAAACCGCATCAGAATGATAAACGAGAACAAATCGAGCGACATGGCGATCGTCATGGATTATGAAAATTCTATGGGTATCGTTTTCGGCTCGGCATACCTCGGAAGCTGCAAAAAACTTATGTTCACCGTCATGAACTACTACCTGCCTGAATACGGCATCCTTCCGCTTCACTGCAGCGCTAACGAAGGTGCAGACGGCAAAAGCGCGCTCATGCTGGGACTCAGCGGTACAGGCAAAACGACGCTTTCGGCAGATCCCGAAAGAAAACTCATCGGTGATGACGAGCACGGCTGGAACGATAACGGCATCGCGAACTTCGAGAACGGCTGCTACGCTAAACTCATCAACCTCAAAAAAGAGAAAGAACCCGAAATTTACAACGCTGTTTTCCACGAAGCAGACTACATGGAACATGGCGCAATGATCGAAAACTGCATGATCTATCCCGACGGAACGATCGATTTCGACGACGAAAGATACACGGCTAACTCGCGTGCAAGCTATCCGCTGAGATTCCTCTCCAACATCAAGGAATCCTCTGTCAGTGGTCATCCGACGACGATCATTTTCCTCACGGCAGACGCCAACGGCGTTCTTCCGCCTGTCGCAAAACTCACGAGAGAGCAGGCTATGCTCTGGTTCCTCATGGGCTACACAAGCAAACTTGCAGGAACGGAAACGGGAATCGTTGAGCCGGTAAGCACCTTCTCAAGATTCTTCGGTGCACCGTTTATGCCGAGAAATCCCAATGATTACAGTGAACTGCTTGGCAAGAAAATGGATCGTCACGGCGTAAACGTTTATCTCGTAAACACCGGCTGGAGCGGCGGCGCTTACGGAACCGGCAAAAGAATGGATATCAACATCACGAGAGCGATTGTTTCCGCAGCAATCAGCGGCGAACTTGAAAAATCGGAATACACCGAAGACAAACTTTTCCACGTCATGATCCCGAAGAGCTGCCCCGGTGTAGAAAGCTCGATCCTCGATCCGATCAACACATGGAGCGACAAAGAGGCTTTCAAAGCGAGAGCTGAGAAACTTGCGGCAGACTTTGCAAAACAGTTCGACAAAGCTTACGGCAGCAACACCAGCATTTCTGACGCGGTCAGAAAACAATGCCCCGGGAAATAATGCTCAGAACTGAGAATCTTACTGCCGGATACGGAGCGGGAACGATTCTCGAAGACATAACGTTCCAGATCGAAAAAGGGGAGCGCTTCGTTGTTTTGGGCGAGTCAGGCTGCGGAAAATCGACTTTGATGAAGGCGATCGTCGGCTTGAACCCGCCTGTAAGCGGAAAAATTTTCTTTCACGAAGAAGAAATAATTCACCCGATGCCTGAAAATTCGGATTTCTATAAGAAAATCGGCATCTTATACCAGAACTCGGCGCTTCTCAATTCGCTCACTCTCGAAGAAAACATAATGCTTCCGATAACGATGCACTATCCCGATTTTTCCAAAAAAACAGCTCAGGACATGGCAGACGAGAAACTTGCGATGGTCAATCTCTATAAACACCGCGACAAGTTTCCTCAGGAACTTTCAGGCGGTATGAAAAAGAGGGGAGCACTAGCAAGAGCGCTTGTTCTTGACCCGGACATCATCTTTTTCGACGAGCCTCAGGCAGGTCTCGACCCAGTCACGGCACGTGATCTCGATATGCTTTTCATCAAGCTCAACGAGCAGCTGGGAACGACATATTTCATCGTAACACACGAACTTCTTTCTATAAAAAGAACGGCTCAGAAAGTCCTCATGCTCGCAGACAAGCACGTTCTCTTCTCAGGTACATTCGACGGCGCGATGGCTTCGGAAATATTCAAAGTCCAGCGCTTTTTCAACGTTGACAAGTACAGCAAGAATTAACCCGTTGAGACGTTTCAGAAACGTCTCTGTCATGTTGAGTCATAGCGAAATATCTTCCCGTCATCTTGAACGAAGGTGAAAGATCTTTTAGATTCTTCGCTACACTCAGAATGACGCTAAGATAAGATGAAATTACCTTCTTACCGGCTTGATTTTGACTTTGCCGTCTTCGTAGTAGACATCGAACGAGAAGTTGTTTCCGAATTTTTCGCGGACATCGCCGATTTTCTTTGTCAGCATTTCGGTCACAGCGTCGAAACTGTATGATTTATTTGTGTATTTTTTGCTTAACTCTATGAATTTATTGGCAGTATTGTCGATCATTGCACTCATTGCAAATGCCTCGGCATCTTTTCTTTCGATCGAATTCGCCGCCGATTTCAGATCACTCAGATCGCTGCTTCCGGCACAGCCGAAGAATTTGCAGCCCGGTTTTGCGCGTCCTTCCTCGATGTCGCGGACACACCTTTCCCACTTCTGACGGTAAGTCGTGAAGCGGTTTATAAGCTGCGTTGCCAGATTTTTTTCAACTAAATTCTGTGAATCGGCCGCTCCTTGCATAAGGAGATTTACCTCACGCTTCATGTTTTCCAGGGCCTGAAGAGGAGCCTTTTTCTCCTGAGCCGTGAAATACATATTGAAATCGTGGTCTAATTTCTCTATTTTTGTGATAAGTGTCGAAACGAATTCGCCGATATGCATTATTTTTTCGGAAGCTTCAGATCTTCGATTTTGATGAGTTCAGCCGGAGTCGCGACTTTGACTGCGTTGACTTCCCACTGAAGTTTGCCTGTCCAGTTGCCGTCGATGTCGCCTGCATCGTAGCCGGGGATGATAATGTTTCTTTCTTCACCGGGCTGGATCGGGTAGATCTCTTCGATCTGGCGGGTGTAGATTACGAAGAAAGTTTTCTCGAAAAGGACTTTCTGTTCAGCATCATCCATGAATTTTACGAGAACGCCGACATAGCTGAGCGGTTTGTCGGTGTTGTTTTTGACTGTTGCATCCATCATATACTGAGCTGTGGGACCGTCGCCGACTTCGCCGTTGCGGAGATTTTTGACTTCGATCTTGTCTTTGTAAAGTTTTGCGGTTTCGATAAGTTCCGGATCGATAGGAATCTCGATGGAGTCGCGTTTCCGCTCTTCGAGGATCTGATCGATTCTCTCCTGAAGTCTTACCTGCCATTTACCGTTGTTTTTGCTTGCGTAGTAGGTGATTTTTGCATCAGGAAGCTTGTTGAAAGCGACTTTCTGACCGGTATATTCGGTTTCCATGATCGCTTTGTCGCCTGCTTCGTTGATTTTTATAGGTTTGTTCTTAAGGAACATCGCGTTGCCGGAAATGTTCTGAGCGTCTTCGATGAACTTTTTCTGACCGACAACTTCCTGCGATTCCTGATCAAGCATATCCCATGCTCTCGCAAAATTCTTCGCTTTGAGAAGCTCGACATAGGATTCTATCGTTTTTTCTGCTTCGCCTTTCGATCCGGCGCATGAAACTGTAAAAAACGCAAGGAAAACTGTTAAAATCAAACCTGTAAACTGCAGTTTTTTCATTTTTTTCTCCGTTGTTTCTGTTATTTTTCTTCAGGAAAAACTTCTTCTTTTTCGTCAAAGGTAAGGCCTAAAGCCTCGATAATTTTTCTTTTTGTTGAAAGACGGCAGTCGTAGCCTTTTTCTATTCTGTCGAGAGTTACGAGCGAAATTTCCGCCTCGCGGGCAAGCTCTGTCTTGCTTATAAGTCTTTTTTCTCTTATTGTTTTCAAATTATTTGTTGTTTCTTTTTCCATAGCATACTCCTAAAAACCGCAAAATTTTAGTCTGAAAGCATATCAAGTCAAGGTTTTTGAGAATTTTGGACGAAAAAACGGTTTTTCGCGGATCAGTAGTAAATCCTGCCTTTTTTGCCGTAGATGACCCTTGTTCCGTCGGCTCCCGGAAGGTATACGGCGTTTGAAAGTTCGTGGTCTGCTGTAAGGACTGCGCCGTCACCTGCTATGAGGTTGGGGCCGAGAATGATCTCGCTGTTTTTTTCTATTTCACAGTTGTTGCCGATGATTATCGGAGGCTCCTGTTTGATCGGCGGGAAATTCAGTTTTTTGCCGAGCGCGACAAAAAAATCTTCGTTAGCGCCGCTTAAATGCTCGTATTTTGTATGGTAGTAATCGCCGAAAATATCGGTGTCGTCAAAGAATTTGAGCGGGAGAGTGCGCAGCAGTTCGAACGAGCAGTCCAGATATCCGTCGGGAGTTCCCATGTCCCACCAGTTTCCCTGGATGTAAAAGGCGTTAAGGTTCCTTCTCGATTTTATTGCGCGCTTGTAGACATAGCTCGTGATCGAAACGAAGCATTCTTTCGGAATAAATTCGAGAAGCTGCGGATTTATGACATGAATGCCGGTGAAAAGGGCGTTTCCTTCAGGTATCGTGTCGTAAATCGATTCGTTGAGCATTCTGACTATCTTGTTGCCGTCAACTCTTATAACTGAGCGCGGATCGTTCTGCGATGCCGGTAGTATGCCCAAAGTCGCTAAAGAATCGGAGTGGTTGTGGCTTTCGATCATCTTGTCGAGGTCAAAGTTGAAAATCGTGTCGGAATTTATGACGACAAAAGGCTCTTTTTTGACGAAAGGAGCCATGGAAGCGATCGCGCCGCCTGTGCCGAGGATCTCCTTTTCCGGCAGATATTCGATGTGGACTCCGTATTTGCTGCCGTTTCCAAGTTCTTTTGCGATCTTTTCACCGTGGGAATGAAGATTTATGTAGATCTCTTTTATCCCGTAATGCTTCAGGAAGTATATGTTGTATTCGATCGTCGGACGGTTCAGAACCGGAATGAGCGGTTTCGGAATGCTGTCTGTGATCGGAGCCATTCTGGTTCCGAAACCTGCTGCTAAAATCAGCGCTTTCACTTTGCTCTCCCGTTGTCAAATTCAGGAATAAAAGGTGCGAGAAGCTCTAAAACCTTTTCGAGTTCGAGCTTTATCAGTGCATCTTTCACGTAACCGAGAGTCGGCAGGATGTAAGGCACGAACCATTCTTTGCCTTTGACCTGATTGAGATATACGAATCTTCCTGCGTCTTTCATCTTGCGCTGAAGAGTCTGAATGTAGAATGCGTGCTCGAAAGTGTCGTAACTGTCGAAAACTTCATGCATTACATTGTTCGTGTTCCAGAAATAGGAAAGCAGCGACGAAAGTTCTTCAGCCGAAAGGGTGACGTATGAATCGCGAAGGAGCGAAACAAGGTCGTAAACCGCAGGCGCCATAAGCGCATCCTGAAAATCGATGAGATATTTTACGTCATCTTTTACCATAATGTTTTTCGACTGGAAATCCCTGTGCGAAAAGAAATAGGGCAGATTGTAGAGCTCTTTCGATATTTTCGTGCAGTATTTTTCAAGTTTCGGCCACAGATTTTTGTAAGGAATGTGGTAGATCCTTTTTGCGATCATGTATTCGTAAAAATGGTAGAACTCGTCCATAAAAAGTTTTGTTGTAAACTTTCTTTTATCGGCCGGAGTGTCGAATTTCGTGCGGTCGTAAAGTCTTTTCTGCGTGTCGGTCAGAAGATCGAGCGCGTCTTTTATGTATTTGAACTTGTCCTTCTTGTCGTTTTCGATGAGGCTGAAAAGGGTCGAATTACCTAAATCTTCGAGAAGCATCGCTTTCTGTTCGGGAATAACGGCAAGTATTGCGGGAACGTTCACCCCGATGCTGCTCAGAAAGTCGCGGATCGCTATGAAGTCGGTGAATGAATCGCCGCGCCCGAATTCGCCGGGCTTGATGTTTGCAACTTTCATCATCACGACAGTAGTGTTTTCAAAGCGGATACGGCAGTAGGATCTGCCTGAAGCGTCGCCGAAAAGCGGCTCAACGAAAAAATCAAGAATCTTTCTCCCTTTGTAAAGGTTCAGAAGCTGATAAGCCAGAAAATCGGTTTCGTAGTTCATTATTTTGTCTCCAGCTGGTCATAAAATTCGTAAATTACCGAGAAAAAATAAGGTGTTATGAATGCGCCGACAATAAATCCGAGCGGCATGAACAACTGCGCTAAAAGAAGCGCTAAAGCTGCCGAAGCGTAAAAAATAAGCGAAAACAGGAAAAGCGGCAGCCGGCAGCCGTTTCCTTTCCGCAGGCTTTCTGTCATTGCGTCAACGGCGAATCTCTGCTGGCGCGCCGATATGAAAAAAGTGAACATGAAAACGCTGAAAAGGGCGATCGAAGGAACTATCAGGACAGCGGCACCGATCGTGAGCAAGGGAAAAAGAAGTATCGAAGTGAGAAATCCGTTTCTGAAGCAGGTCAGGAGGAGTTTTACCGAAGAAAAAGTATCGTTTTTCAGCCCTTTCGAAGCGCATACGACCGAATTTGCGAGCAGGATCATGAGAAAACCTTCAAAAAGCAGAGTCAGGATCACTCCGGCTGTTATACTGAAGTGAAAGAAGACCGGCGGAACGGCGATTGCGGCACCCCAGCCGATAAGTTTTGTGAAATTCGATTTGTATTGAATCCAGGCGTGTTCGAAAGCACCGACAAAATCAAGTCTTTCCGTTCTGCGCATTACCTCCTCCGGGCGAACAGACAGAGTATAAAAAAACTAAAGCGATCTATTCTATTGATTTTTTTTTATAAGGCAAAAAGAGTGTTATTCAGTGACCTCGGCGATATTTTTAAGGTTCGATCTGACGAGTTCGATCTCTTTTCCGGAGAGTCCGGACGTCATCTCTTTGAAAAAGGCTTCGCCAGTTTTTCTGTATGCTTCGATTTTGATTTTGAGATCTTTTTCGGAGGTGTCGTTCTTTTTCAATATTTCGATCCTTTTCTGCATCGTTTCTTCGCTGATCTCGTTGAAAGCGAGGTAGCATCTGAGTATTTTTTTCGATTTTTTCATGAAAACTTCAGGCTTCAGCCCCTTGCTTTCAAGGTATCTGTTGATCTCGCCTTTTCCTTCCTCGATCAGTTTGTAGGCTGAATTCGGCTTGGATTCGGCTATTTTTTTGTCGTACTCTGCCGTTATGCCGTCGATCGTTTTTTTGTGCTCGATAAGAAGCATGATGTCGCTCTGCGTTATCGTGAGATCGGGTTCTTTTTTATTTTCATTTTCTTTCTGCGAGCATGAAGAGAAAAGGAGAGAAAAAGTGCATAAAACAGCGGCAATAACTATTTTTTTGAAGCAAAAACGAACCGGATTCATCTGACCTCCCAAAAAAATCCGCGTATTTTATATGAAAAAGGGACGAAAACAAATTTTTGAAGTTTTACATAAAAAAAAGAGCCGGACTGAGCCGGCCCTTTTGAGGTTATGATGGAGAAAAATTATTTCTTCGCCATGAGAACTCTTTCCATTCTCTTCAAACCTTCTTTGACGTCAGCTTCGGTGATGTCAAGGAACGGTCTGAATCTGATGGAGTTGTCGCCGCAAGCAAGAACGATCATGTTCTCTTTGTTCATGCAGTCGTCGATGAATTTGTTTCTTGCAGCGCCGTCTTTCATATCGAACGCGCAGAGAAGGCCTTTGCCGCGTACGTTGAAGATTTTGCCTTTTGTCTTCTTTGAAAGTGCTTCAAGTCCTTCAAGAAGGATCTTTCCCATTTTCGCTGCGTTCTCAACGAGCTTTTCTTCCTTTATGATCTTGAGGTAACGAGCGGTTCTCTTCATATCGACGATGTTGCCGCCCCAAGTAGAATTAAGTCTGCTCGATTCAACGAAAACGTTGTTCTTGACCGAAAGGACTCTGTCGTTTGCAAGGATACCGCAAACCTGGAATTTCTTTCCGAAGCAGATGATGTCGGGTTTTACGCCGTAGTGTTCGTGAGTCCACCATTTGCCGCTGAGACCGCCGCCTGCCTGAACTTCGTCGAAGATAAGGAGGAATTCGTATTTGTCAGCGAACTTTCTGAGTTCCTGAATGAACTCTTTTCTGAAGTGGTTGTCACCGCCTTCGCCCTGAACCGGTTCGATGATGAGGCCGGCGATCTGGCTGCCGTATTTTTCGCATGCATCAAGGATTTCCTTGCAAGCAACTTTTTCAGCTTCGATGGTCTTCTTCAGATTTTCGCCTTCAAGCGGGAAAATAGCTTTCGGGTTGGTGATTCTCGGCCAGTCGAATTTCGGGAAATACATATATTTTCTCGGGTCGGAAGTGTTGGTGAGCGAAAGGGTGTAGCCCGTTCTGCCGTGGAAAGCCTGTTTGAAGTGGATGATCTTCATCTCGTTTTCGTCGATTCTGACACCCTTCTCAAGGTTCTTTCTGAATTTCCAGTCGAAAGCGGTTTTGAGTGCGTTTTCAACAGCAAGGCCGCCACCGTCAACGAAGAACATCTTCTTCATGTAGTCGGGTTTTGCAGTGTTTGCCATAGCTTCTACGAATTCAGCCATTGTCGTGGTGTAGAAGTCGCTGTTGGAGATTTTGTGAAGAGCAACTTCACCGATCTCTTTGATGAAATCGTCGTTGTGAAGTTTCGGATGGTTGAAGCCGATGGGCATTGAAGCAAAGAACGAGAAGAAATCAAGGTACTCTTTGTTGTGTTTTGCATCGTACATGTAGCTGCCGTGGCTTTTTTCGGTGTCGACAACCATGTCGTAGCCGTCGCAGAGGATGTACTTGCCGAGGATCTGATGAACCTGGGAAGCCTTCATCTCTTTGATTTCTGCCGGTTTTACTTCTTTGACTGTTTTTGCGCAGCAAGCTTTTTTTGCGCACGGTTTCTTTGCCGGAGCAGCTTTCGCAGCCGGTGTTGCTTTCTTTGTTGCCATTTTTAACTCCTTAAAAAATATTAAAAAAACGGGACACAAAATATCACAAAACAAAGAACGCCTGAGACATAATATTTTTTTAGTTTTATTGCAACAAAAAACTGAATTGTTTTTATTAAATTTTTTTCCGGTTCGCGCCGTCGGTATAACGGTATAACGGTATCACGGTATATCGACATGATTTTCGGCGCGTGACGATGTTACATATAACCGTCTTTCCTGAGAGTCTCCAGTCCGCCGCCGTCATCCTTGTCCTGCGCTCTGCCTGAGCGTTCCGCGATTTTGGCGAACTTTCCGCTCCTCAGTTCTTCGATTATTTCAGAAACATTTTTTGCAGTGCTTTCGACAGGGAAAGTGCACGGATAACACCCGAGAGAGCGGTATCTTTTTCCTTCGCCGTGGTCGTAGTAAAGCGAAACAGTCGGGATTTTTTCACGTTCGATGTATTCCCAGATATTGAGTTCCGTCCAGTCGAGAAGCGGATGGATTCTAAGATGCGTTCCCGGCGCGAAATCGGTTTTGAACTGGTTCCAGAATTCGGGCGGCTGGTCTCCGATGTTCCATTCGTTAGAGGCGTTGCGCGGCGAGAAGTAGCGTTCTTTCGAGCGGCTTCCCTCCTCGTCGCTTCTGATGCCGAGAATTATCGCGGTGAATGCTTCGTGCGACGGATCAAGTTCGTAACACCCTTTTGCGTGGTTGAAAACATATCTTTTGCCGGTCCCGTCGAGAGTCGATTTCAGCGCCTGCGTTTTTAAATTGCGGCAGCACGTGATCCTGTCTGCGTTTCCGTCGGGAAAAGTCGCCTTCTGCGCAAGCGCCTCTTCGTTGACTCCGACGACCATGTTCAAGTGCCACTCTTTCGTGAGACGGTCGCGGTATTCGATCATTTCCGGAATTTTGTAGTGCGTGTCGATGTGGATGAGCGGAAACGGAACATGGCCGAAAAACGCCTTTTTCACGAGCCAGAGCAGGACAGTGCTGTCCTTGCCGATAGACCAGAGCATACCGAGATTCTTGAAGTTTGCGTAAGACTCTCTGATGATGTGTATCGAAGTGGCCTCAAGCCTGTCCAGGTGTTCCATTCAGCCTCCCAAAAAGCCGCGAATCTTAACAATATTTTCGGGAAAGTAAAATTTCGTCGGAATAACGATCCAGATCGATAAGAACGATTCGCCGCCTTGTGTCGGTATCCCGTTATACCGGTATAACGTTATAACGAAAAAGACTGGCGGCGTCGAAAAAACGAACTGAATCGAAAATCAGATTCTTTTCAGAAAAGGATTGAACTTTTTTTCCATCGCGATCGATGTGTTTTCGTCGTGTCCGGGATAAACAACGGTTTCGTCCGGCAGGACGAGCAGCTTGATTTTGATGCTGTCAATGATTTTTCTTCCGTCGCCGCCGGGGAAATCGGTTCTTCCGATGCTGCTTCTGAAAAGGGTGTCGCCTGAAAAAAGGAGATTATTTTCACAGATGTCCGATTTTTCAATGTAAAAGCATGTGCTTCCGGGTGTGTGTCCCGGAGTGTGGATGAGGTTGATCTTTGTTCCTGCAAAATCGAGTTGCATGCCGTTTTCGAGTTTGAGGTCGACTTTTCCTGTGAAAACGAAAGTGAGACCGAAATCTTCCGACAAATTTAGCTGCGGCGAGTAGAGCCAGTCGTGTTCATAAATGTTTATTGCTGTTTTTGCATCGGGAAAAGCCTTTGCGATGTCGTTGAGTCCGCTGATGTGGTCGAAATGGGAGTGAGTCAACAGAATATAGCGCACTTTTCGGTTCCCGACTTCGCGGATTATCTTTTCAGCATCTCCGCCGGGGTCTATGATGAACGCTTCGTCAGCTTCAGAAACTATGTAACAGTTAGCTCCGATGGGAGACACAGGCATTTTCCGGATTTCCATTTTTACCTCCTTGAATCAAGCCGGAAGATTATATTGAGACATCGGAAAATTGGAATTTTTGAGGCACTTTTTTGCAGTCGAAATCGAAAAATCTCATGTTTTCAGAGGATTGTGTTTAATTAAATTGACAAAATAGCGTTTCTGCGTAGTATGTCACGGCTATTTTTGTTTTGTCTTATAATTAAATATAAGGAGTTTCCGATGAAAACGATGATTCTTGCTTTCGTTTTAATGCTTTCGACTCTTATGTTTGCCGAGGAAGTTCCGCCGGCAAGCGCGGAAGAAGTTCCGGTTCCCGATTTTATCAATCTTGACAATGTGGATCTCAATTCAGCTCCCGAAACTTACGAGGTCGTTCCGGGCGACACGCTTTGGGATATAAGCGAAAAAGAACTTAAAAGTCCGTGGTACTGGCCGAAAGTATGGTCTCTCAACCCGCAGATCCAGAATCCTCACAGAATATATCCCGGAGACAAGATCTCGTTCCGTCCGACCGGCGAAATGATGATGCCCGGAGAAGAGGGGACCGGTGCAAACGGTGCGAACGGCGCATACGGCGAAAACGGTGAAGAAGGCTACAGCGCTGAATATGAAGATGAAGGCGAGACCGATTCTCTTGCCCAGACAGGTAAAACGCTTGACGCAACGCCTGAAAACTACAAGAGTTTCGTAAAACTCGGCGGAAAATACAGAATCGACAGATTCAAACAGATCGATGACACGATTTTCGACGTTGTCCAGAAAGGTTTTGTCGGCAACACCGAAGAAGAGAAAATGGCGAAGATCGTCGCTTCATTCGAGCCGAAAGAGCTTTTGGCTACCGGCGACAACGTCTATGTTGAACTCGGCGACGACGAAGAGGAAGACGATAAAGACGACGAGAAGAAAAAAGGCGGAAAACCTCATTTTCAGATCGGCGACTACGTTGAAATAATTAACGTAAAAGAGAAAATCAAACATCCCGATACCGGTGACAAAATCGGTTCGATCGTCGATATAGTCGGCAGAGGCAAAGTCCTCGATATCGGAAAAAAGAAGAAAGACGAAGACGACAAAGATAAAGACACGCAGATCGCGACAGTCAAAATCATAAAGGCTTACGATGCGATCGAGCGCGGTTTCTATGTTCGCGAATATGTTGAAACCGAAGACAGCGTAAAGGTCACCGAACCGGCATCCGACATCAGGGCGAAGATCCTTACCGGTTACGACCCGACTTTCTTTTATGGTCCGAACTACATCGTTTATCTTGACAAGGGCAGCGATGACGGCGTCGAAAAAGGCGTTATGCTCTCTGTTTACAGAAAGGGCGACGGTCTCAAGGAATTCGAAGGCAAATCGTCTCCGTCCGGTCTTCCGTACGAAATGATCGGTGAACTTGTAGTCGTTCAGGTTGCCGAAAAGACTTCCGTAGCTATCATTACAAACAGCATCACTGCTCTCGAAGCGGGCGACACTGCGGTCTCGGGCGAGATTGAAGAATAAGTTCCTAATCTTTTTACCTCTTTTATTTTCGATTTCACTCTTTATTTTTGTCTGTCTGAACTTTACCGATCCGGAAGGTTTGAGCGGCGCGATAGAAAAAGAGAGTCCTGTTTTTGCAAATATCGGCAGTTTTAAGGCTGAGCTCGATTCTTTGGATAATTTTATCGTTCTTTATGAAAAATCGGAAGAAAGCGAGCTGATGAATGATTTTCTGCGGACGGCTCTAAAGTCTGTAAGCAGGGACGCATCTTTCCTGAAGGATGAAAGCATCGGTGATCTTTTGACGAGGATCGAGGATTTTGCCGGTAAAATTGCGGCTAAAGGTGAACTGCTTGCCGAATCTCCGGCAGAGGAGAAACCGCAGATCGCTGCGGCTCTGCGCGCTGATATTTCAACTTTGAAGGGGATGGCCGATCTTTCGGCGAGGCAGAAATCGGCAGTTTTGAAATACAGCTACTTTGTCTGGCAGGATTTCATCAACAAAACCGTTATAACTGTTTCGGCTCTCTTCTTTCTGACGACCTTGATTCTTACCATTCTTCTTTTGAAAAAGAGAAAAATCGCCGTAAAGCTGTTTTCTTTGATAGGTTTGGGCGGAAACGCTTCAGTCGCTGCGGCGGCGGAAGAGATCAGAAAGCTGACGGACGCGAAAAGCGCGGAATTTGAAGAGCTCGGCAAAAAATATGCAAGAGAACAGATCGTGGGAAAAAGAAAGGAGGATCTTCTCAACGCTATTCCTGAAGGGCTTCTGACGGCATCTGCAGGAAGTGTCACGTTCGTCAACAAAACGATGAAGGATTGGTTCGGAATCGACGGATCCGCAATCGGCGAAGAAGTAAAATCGGTTTTCGTCAAGATCGGGACTGACGGAGCAGAGGGTAAGTTCACGAGCGGGGACGAGACTTACCAGCTTTCAGTTTCTCAAGGACAGAACGAGACTTTTTACATTATAAGAAATATAACGAAGTCGGAGGAACTTTCGAGCAAACTTATCAGTTCCGAGCGTCTGGCTTCGATCGGTCAGATGGCGACGCAGATCACTCACGAGATCAGAAATCCTCTGAATACGATCAAAATGAACAGCGTTTATCTTCTTGAAAATATTGATAAAAACGGTTCTGAAGAGAAAAAACAGCTTCTCTCTCTGGTTGTGGCTGAAGTCGAGCGGCTTGAGCAGATCACTGACAAATACATGGGAATGGTGAACTACAACAGAAACGATGCGGTCGAGAGCGGAGTTTCACTTCCGTCAGACATTATAGAGTTTCTTTCGTTCCATCTTCCTGAACTGACCAAACGGAATATAGAAATCGAGGTCGGAAAAGGAGATGAGCAGCTTTCTGCTTCGCTTTCACTCTCATCGTTCAAGGAGATCATGCTGAATCTGCTGAAAAACGCGTGGGAAGAACTCGGAAACGGCGGGAAAATAGCTGTGAATATAGGCCGTGAGGGCAGTTTCGCTGTCATTTCGGTTGAAGATTCCGGACGGGGTGTTCCTCAGAGCGAGCGCGAGACTGTATTCAAAAATTTCTATACTAAAAAACCGGGCGGTACGGGGGTCGGGCTCAGTCATTCGAGAAAACTTGCTACTGATGCAGGCGGAAAACTCTATGTCGGCGATTCCTCTCTCGGAGGCGCTGCGTTTATTCTTGAGATTCCGCTCAAAAGGAAAACTGCTTAAATATCGGTTTTCGCTCTCTTTTTGAGTTGCATAAAATTGATTTCTTCGTAAAATATTCCGGTGTTTTTTCGATCGTAGGAGGCGTATATGAAGAAAATCCTTGTTATTTCCGTTATGTTTCTTTCGCTTCTTTTCATGGTTTCGTGCGGAAGCGATGATGACGAGACGTGCGTGCAGAATGAAGACTGTGCAAGCGGTTTTTTCTGTGATCAGAATCTCGGGAAATGTATTCCTGAAAATTCTGGAGAGAACAATGGAAATGAAGATGAAAATGCTGAAAACGGTACTTCCGACGGTGAAAACCCTGACGGAAGTGCCGCAGACGGCACGATCCCTGATGACGATGCGGATCACAACTCTGGCGGAATTTATGTCACGTGTACTCCCGGCGAGCACAAGGAATGCTACGAAGGTCCGAGCGGAACGGTCAATGTCGGGCTGTGCAAGGCCGGTTATAAAGAGTGTGTCGAGGACGGAAGCGATTGGAGCGAATGCCGCGATCAGGTCCTTCCTGTAGCGGAAATATGCAGTGACGGTATCGATCAGGACTGTGACGGCAGCGATCTGACTCCGGAAACTGCGGTCGACATTGACGGCGACGGTTATACTTACTGCAGCGGAGACTGCTGCGAGACTGGCTGGGACTGTCTCGGTGAGCCTGAAAAAGTCAATCCTTCCTCATTTGAAGTACCGGATAATGCTGTTGACGACAACTGCAACGGTCAGGTAGACGAAGTCGTTTCTGCGTGTGACTCCAACATTATGCAGAATACTGCGGATCCGATGGATATGGCTCAGTCGATCGATCTGTGTCCTGTTGCGGGCGAGCAGACATTCGGCGTTGTCAGCGCAAGACTCCTTTTCCCCGACGGAACGGAAGGCGAGATCCCCGCTCAGCAGCATGCTGTCCTGCAGGGTTACGGCAATGTTCTCAAACCGAAGGCGGGAAGTTCGTTCCTTGCGTTTTCGACCGGTAACGTAAATGCCGGACAGAACGAATTCGAAGTCGACAACGGAACTTCAAGCGGTGCTCCGGCTGACTGGTTCCAGGCGAACGGCGGGGAAAGTTTTCCTGATTCTCCGGCGTGCAAAGGTCTTATTATCAGTCAGGACAACGATCCCGGAAAACCGCCGGTGAACGATCCTGTAATGTTTGAACTTGTGATCCGCGCTCCGAAAAACGCTTCGGCGTTCGGTTTGGGTGTTTACTATATAAGCAGTGAGTTTCCCTCGTATGTCTGCAAGTATAACGACTTCTTCGTCATGCTTCTCGACAGCGCGTATACCTCTACTGACCCGAATCTGCAGAATCCTTTCGACAAAAACATCGCGATGGACAGCCTCGGCAATCCGCTCGGCATAAACCTTGCCAAATCGGGACTTTTCAATGTCTGCTGCCCGAGAAACGCGTTCCCGAGCTGCCAGGGAGACGAGGAACTCAAAGGAACTCCTTTCACCACTGCGACATGTAACGCTATGACGATAACGGAAGCTCACGGAGCGACAGGCTGGCTCGAAGTCAAAGGCAACATCGTTCCCGGAGAGGATTTTAAACTCAGAATGGCGATCTGGGACACGAAAGACCACGTTCTCGACAGTATGGTTCTGCTTGACAACTTCCAATGGTACGAAATGGCCGGTAAACCCGGTATAGCTCCCAAATAAATCTTTTGTTTTAATACGTCTTTCCATTTGACTTGTCGGATATAACTCGTAAAATTCAGCGGTTATTTTTTTGAGGCTCAAATGCAGGTCTTTCCTTTCAATGTTACTGATGAAGAATACGGCTCTCTGATGAAGAAAATCGGAGTCTCCGCAGCTGGAACAGCGATCATGCGCGGACGTTTTTCGACAAAGAGTTTCATGGTGTCCGATATTTCTACTCCGGCGGCGAATGTCGTGAAGCAGGAAGTCCTTTCTTTGGGCGGCGAGACTGCCGTTCCTGCTCATGCAGTCAACTGTTCTCTGCCGAAAAGCTGTTTCGTCTTTTCCTTGAGAAGCGACAGAATTCCGGATTTTGTTTCGCGTATGAAGGCTCAGTGCTGGAAGTTGCCGCAGGTCGCAGATTTCGTCGAGAAATTCTGTAAATCAAGTGCGCCGTGGTTTTCTTTTTCATATCCTGGGATCGATACGACGCGGCCGAATATCATGGGGATCCTGAACGTCACGCCCGATTCTTTTTCCGACGGCGGAAGCTGGACAAACATCGATGCTGCTTTGAAACATGTTTCCGAAATGGTTGAAAACGGTACCGATATTATTGATGTGGGCGGTGAATCTACGCGTCCCGGAAGTGATGCGGTCGATGCCGAAACCGAGAAAAAGCGTGTCGTTCCTGTAATTGCCGAAATAAAAAAGCAGTTTCCCAAGACTGTAATTTCAATCGATACGGTGAAAAGTTCTGTCGCCGAAGCCGCGGTAAATGCAGGGGCTGAGATGATAAACGACGTCAGCGGCCTCACTTTCGATCCTGAAATGGCTTCAGTCTGTGCCGCTGCTCAAAAACCTGTAGTCATCGGTCACATCAAGGGCCTGCCGAAGGATATGCAGCATGATCCTCACTACGACGATCTTTTTCCTGAAATGCTCGATTTCTTCGATAAGTCACGTGAGACCCTGCTTGCAAAAGGGTTTGACGAAAAGCTCATCATGATCGATCCCGGGATCGGTTTCGGCAAAACTCTTGAACACAATTTAGCGATAACAAAACATCTGGAAGTCTTCTTCTCATGCCTTGATCCTGTAGTGGTCGGTTTCAGCCGCAAAAGTATGATCGGAGCTCTCTGCGGAAGAAAAAATCCCATTGAAAGGCTTGCGGGAACTGTCGCGCTCAATACCATAGCTTTGGAAAAAGGTGCGGCGGTGATAAGAGTCCACGATGTAAAAGAAGCAAAAGATACTTTAGAAATATTCAACGCTTTAAAGGAGCCGTCATGTCTTTAACTTTTTCAGAATTTCTGCTGGCTGTAGCGGGAAGCGATTCTGTTCCGCTTTTCATTTTCAAGGCGGCAGTCGATTTCTGCTGCATCTACTTCATTTTTTATCTCTTTTTTGTCGAGATCAAAGACAGCAAATCGATCAGGGTAACGGCAGGTTTCGCCCTTATGGCCCTGTTCTACATTATTGCGAGGATCTTTGATCTCACGGGGATCACCTGGTTCCTCGGGAATTTCTTTTCCTACGCACCGGTGCTGATAATTGTGGTTTTCCGTAATGAAATCAAGAATATGCTCTCGTCGATGAGCCTTGTTAAGGTCAGCATGAAGCAGGAAGACTCTTCGGGTGAAGAGGACATCATAAGTCATATCGCGAACGCAATGGATTATCTTGCTTCGGTCCGTGAGGGCGCACTTGTCGTAATCATGCCTTCGGAAGATGTGAAACTCGGTGCGATCGCCGAGGGAACTGAAATCGATTCACTCATAACGAGAGAACTTCTTCTTACGATCTTCAAGAAAAATTCGCCTCTTCATGACGGTGCTGTAATCATCAAAAACAAAAGGATCTTAAGAGCTTCAGTTTTCTTCTCGCTCAGCACGAATCCTGATATCGACCCGAACTTCGGAACGAGACACAGGGCGGCTTACGGTATCAGCGAAAAAGTTCCTGACGCGCTCGTCATCGTAGTCAGTGAGGAGAGAGGCGAGATTTCGCTTCTCCACGGCGGCAGGATCACGCGCGATCTCAGCAAGGACGCGCTCAAACAGCAGCTCGCAAACAGACTTTAGGAGATTTTTATGAAGATAATGACACAAAAACAAAGCTTTATAAAAAGGACATTTACCCACAACCGCCGCGAAAAACTTCTTGCGGTTTTGTGTTCGGTAGTGATCATGATCGTAGCGGTCTGTTTCAAGCCTGTCAACAGAGTTTATTCCCTCCGGGTCAACGCGAATATTTCACCTGATCAGGTGCTTGTTTCTGAAAATGTCAGCAGTGTCGAAGTAAAAGTCGGCGGAAATTTCTTCGAGCTGCGTAAAGTGAAAAGCGAAGATCTCGTGATAAATTTCGATTTTTCGAAAGAACGTGCGGGTGAGATAACCATGAATGTCGGCGCCAAGGAGCTTCCTGCGGCTTTTCTTCCGCTTGATGTGAAAAGCATTTCGCCGGAGAGCATAGTTTTCAGGACGGAAGATAAAAAGGCGGAAACCTCACCGGAACCGCTTGTAGAGATGTCAGCTGAGATGTCTCCAAAAGAGAAACAATCCGTAGAGACGTCACCTGAAACGTCTCCTGAACAAAAACCTGTAGAGATGTCTCACGAAACGTCCCCTAAAGAGCCGGCATCCGGGGGAAAAAATGACTGAAGAAGCGCGTGTCATCTGGTTTACCGGTCTTTCCGGCGCCGGGAAGACGACTCTCGCCGAAAAACTGGCCGCTTACCTCAAAAATTCAGGCGTAAAATGTGAACTTCTTGACGGCGACACTGTGAGAAACATCTTCCCGCAGACCGGATTTACAAAAAAAGAGCGCGACGAACACGTGAAACGGATGGGTTTCCTTGCTTCGATGCTTGAGCGCAACGGTGTTACGGTTTTAGCATCCTTCATTTCGCCATACCGCGAATCTCGTGATTTCGTGAGAAAAATGTGTAAGAATTTTGTCGAAGTTTACGTCTCGACCTCGCTTGAAATATGCGAAAAACGCGATGTAAAAGGACTCTACAAAAAGGCGAGAAAAGGGGAAATAACTTCTTTTACCGGGATCGACGACCCTTACGAACCGCCGCTTAACCCGGAACTCACTATAAAAACCGACAACGAAACGGTGGAAGAATCGTTTGGAAAACTGGTCGGGTATTTGAATTCGTCATGTTGAGGCTTGCCGAAACATCTCTTAGATTCTTCGCTTTGCTCAGAATGACGCTGATTGAGACGTTTCATGAAACGTCTCTACTTGACAAAACCTCGACTCAATAATAAGAAGAGCCGTTTTCTGTTTATTAACTTTTAAATTTTAGGGGGAATCCATGGTAACAGTAAGACCTTTCAGAGCTATCAGACCGCGTGACGAAATCGCTTCTAAAGTCGCGGCTTATCCTTATGACGTTCTCAATTCGGAAGAGGCAAGGGAACTTGCAAAAGACAATCCTATCTCTTTCCTTCACATCAACAAACCCGAAATCGACCTTCCGAAAGGGACCGATCTCTATGACGACAGCGTTTATGCAAAAGGAAAAGAGAACTTCCAGAAAATGATGAAGGAAGGCGTTCTCGTTCAGGATAAGGAACCGCACCTTTACATCTACCGCCAGGTCATGAACGGCCACGAGCAGTATGGTATCGTAGGCTGCGCAAGCGCTGACGACTACAACAACGACCTCATCAAAAAGCATGAGCTTACCCGTAAGAAAAAAGAGGACGACAGAACCCGCCACGTTATCGAGCTCAACATCAACGCAGGACCTGTTTTCCTTACATACAGAGACAACAAACGCATCGACGAACTCGTTGCAGAAGTTGTTAAAAATACTCCGGAAGTCGATTTTACCGCTGACGACGGCATCCGCCACACTGTATGGGTCATCAAAGACAACAGGATCAACAATGAGATCACAGGCACTTTCTACAACGAAGTTCCGCTTCTTTACGTCGCTGACGGCCATCACAGAAGCGCAAGTGCTGCAAGAGCAAAGGCTGAGAGAATGAAAAACGATCCGCACTGGAACCCGGAAAAGGAATACAACTTCTTCCTCGCTGTTTTCTTCCCGGCAACCCAGCTCAAGATCCTCGACTACAACAGAGTCCTTCTCACGATGAACGGTCTCACCAAAGAAGAGTTCATGAAGAAAGTTCTCGAAAAGTTCGAAATCGTCCGCGAAGGCGAAGCAAGACCGAGATGCGCAAAAGAATTCGGCCTTTACATGGATAAAAAATGGATCACTATCAAAGCGAAAGACGGCACATTCCCGGCTGACGACCCGATCGAAAGCCTTGATGTCGCTATTCTTCAGAACAATCTTCTCGCTCCTATCCTTGGGATCGGCGATCCGAGAAGCGACGAGAAAATCGACTTTGTCGGCGGAATCAGAGGAACCGAAGAGCTCGAAAAGAGAGTCGACAGCGGCGAATGCACGATGGCGTTCAGCATGTTCCCGACCTCGATCGAACAGCTTATGAGCGTTGCGGACGCAGGCAGGATCATGCCGCCGAAATCGACATGGTTCGAACCGAAGCTCAGAAGCGGACTTCTCGTTCACATCCTCGACTAAATGAAAAAAATTTTTTTCGTCTTTATTCTGTCTGCCGCTTTTCTGCTTTCGTCATGCGGCGGGAGCGAATCTGCGACGGACATTCCCGAATGTGTTGAAAATCAGGTTTTCCCTTGTATTGATGCGGTGAGCGGGCTTTCATGGTCTGAAAAGACGTCTCATTCCAAAATCTGGAGCGAAGCGGTTTTTTACTGTGAAAATCTTGAAGAAGGCGGCATCAGAAAATGGCGTCTGCCTAATATCGACGAGCTTCGGACTCTTGTGCAGGAGTGTTCCGGCACGGTTACCGGCGGCGAATGTCACGTGAGCCATGAAAGAGGGTGCCTTTCTTACGATTCGTGCTGGTCAAGATCTTGTCTGTGTGAACTCGATGAAAGCGGAAAATACAGCAAATTCGGTGACTTGGGAGGACTCTGGTCGTCTTCTGAAACGGGAGATGAGGGTGCTTGGCATATCGATTTTTATGAAGCGAAAATCGTAGATGTCCACAAACAGGATAGCTATGCTGTCCGCTGCGTGAAGTGAAATCTGCGCCGACAAAAGCCTCCTTTTTCTTGATTTAATGCACTTTTTGACAATAATAGTGTGTTTTTCGGCAGTTAGCCGATTTTTTTGATAATTTTCGGAGTTGGATATGCAAGTGTGGATTGAAGAAAGCCTTAAAAACGGCGAGTTGTTTTTCTATATCGTGCCGGCGGTCCTGCTGATACTTCTTTTGATCGTTATTTTCTGGCCCGACAAAAAGAAAGAGAAAAAGGAAGAGGTCGAAGAGACCGAGCTCGACAAGCTCATAAAAGCCGATAAAAAGCTGAAAGCCGAAATCGAGCCGGTTATCGAAAAAACGGAAGAACCTCCTTTCAAAGAGGCTGGCAAGGAAATCCAGCTGTTCGAGGAACAGGATGTACAGACGTTTCCCGAAACGTCTCAAAAACCGATTGAACCCGAACAACCGACAGAACTGGAACCTGAACCGGAAAAAACCGAGGAACCCGAATCCGTAAAGACGGAACCCGTAGAGACGTTTCCTGAAACGTCTCTACAATCAACGGAACCGGAACCCGAACCGGAAAAACCTGCCGCAACAATCAAATCCGGCCTCGAAAAAACGAGGAAAGGCGGTTTTATGTCGCGCCTGGTCGGTCTTTTCAGAAACAATGTCGTCGACGACGACTTGATCGAAGAGCTCGAAGAGATCCTTTACACCGCTGACATGGGTGTTGCGACGGTTTCCTGGCTTATGGATCTCGTCAACAAAAACCGCTCGAAGTTCTCAAGCGGCGATGATGTCAAACAGTTCCTCAAAGAGCAGATCCGTGAAGTTCTCGTCGCAAACCATAAACCGTTCCCCGAGATCACCGAAAAACCGACGATATTCCTCATGGTCGGCGTAAACGGCGCGGGAAAAACGACGACTATCGGCAAACTCGCTCACAAATTCATTGCTCAGGGAAAAATCCCGATGCTGGCGGCAGGAGACACTTTCAGGGCTGCGGCAGTAGAGCAGCTCAAAGTGTGGGGCGAGCGCAACAACTGCACTGTTATCAGTGACAAAGACGGCGCGGATCCGGCTTCGGTCGCTTTCAATGCGGTAAACAGTGCGCTGAGCAAAGATGTTGACGTTCTTCTTGTCGATACGGCGGGAAGGCTGCAGAACCGCGTAAATCTTATGGAAGAACTTATCAAGATAAACCGTGTAATCGGCAAGGCAAAGCCAGGAGCGCCGCATGAAACGATAATCGTGATCGATGCGAACAACGGCCAGAACGCGCTGACACAGGCAAAACAGTTCAGCGAGGCTGTCAAAGTTACGGGAATCATCATTACGAAACTCGACGGCAGCGCGAAAGGCGGCGTTATAATCGGCATTTCGAAAGAACTTGGCCTGCCGGTTTACCTTGTCGGAGTAGGCGAGAAAATCGAAGATCTTCGCCCCTTCGACCCGAATGAATTTGTTGAGGCTCTTTTTGAATAATAACCTGATTTTATTTAATATTTTGTGAGGGAAACCATGGAAGACAAAAAATCCGTTGCAATTCTCTGCTCCGGCGGTCCGGCGCCTGGCATAAACACAGTCGTTTGCTCGATAGCCAAAGTTTTTCTGAAGGCGCACTACAGAGTCATCGGCATTAACTACGGCACGAAGACCCTTTTCACAGACCATGTCGATACGGTCGATATCGATTTTGACCTTGCCGACCATTATTTCAATCGCGGCGGATCTTTCCTTAAAATGAGCCGCTACAAACCGAAAGACAGCGAGTTCAAGCCCGATTTCTTCATTAAAAACAACGTCGAACTGCTTGTCACGATCGGCGGCGACGATACCGCTTCCACTGCAAACAGAATCACAAAATATCTCAACGAGAAGAACCTTCCCGTCAGAAACATCCACGTTCCGAAAACGATCGACAACGACCTTCCGCTGCCTGAAAGACTTCCTACTTTCGGCTATCAGTCGGCTAAAAACGAAGGCGTCAGGATCGCAACGACGATTTATGAAGACGCAAGAACGAGCGGAAACTGGTTCGTAGTCTCATCGATGGGACGCGAGGCGGGACATCTTGCTTTCGGTATCGGTTCAGCCTGCCACTATCCGATGATAATCATCCCCGAAATGTTCAAAAACGTCGAAGTCACCTTTGACAGGATCATACGAATGATGATCTCCTCGATCGTCAAAAGGAAGATCTACGGAATGGATTACGGCGCAATAATGATCAGCGAAGGCGTTTTCCACTTCATGTCTGATGAAGAAATAATCGGATCGGGAATCAAATTTTCCTTCGACGAACACGGACATCCCGAACTCGGAAACGTTTCGAAAGCGCATATATTCAACGTTCTCCTCAACGAAGAACTTACGAAACTCGGCCTCAAGGTCAAATGCAGACCGACCGAAATCGGCTACGAAGTCCGCTGCTGTCCCCCGTGCGCTTTTGACCTCAAATACTGCACGCTGCTCGGTTTCGGCGTAAAAGAACTTTTTGACCGCGGTGTTTCAGGCTGCATCGTTGTCTGCCACAACGACGGAACAGTTTCTCCGCTCTACCTCGAGGATGTCGAAGATCCAAAAACCGGCAAAATCAAACCGCGTCTTGTCGATACCGAAGCCGACGACTACAAAATGCTTGTCGAAAACTTCCACTACATCGATGAAGACGATTACGAAAAAGCCTCGAAATGGCTCAAAAATCCGCAGCTTTACAACATAAAACACATTCTTAACGAAAAATAGCCGGAGGAAACATGGCAAAAATCGCTGTGGGCTTAAGCGGCGGAGTCGATTCCGCAGTCGCGGCGGCACTTCTCAAACAGCAGGGTTACGATGTCGTCGGTGTCACGATGTCGAACTGGGACGGTTCGCTTCATGTCGAGGGTCCGATGCCTGATTCATGCTACGGGCCTTGCGAGGGAGAAAGCTTGGAAGCGGTTGAAGAAATCGCAAAAGTGCTTGATATCCCTTATAAAGTTTTTGATTTGAGCGAGGCATACCGCGAGAACATAATTTCGTATTTCAAGCACGAATACATGTGCGGCAGAACGCCGAATCCGTGTGTGAGATGCAATTTCAAGATGAAGTTCGGGCTTCTTTTCGAAAAGGCGAGGGCTGAGCTTGGGATCGACCTCTTTGCAACAGGCCATTATGCGAGAATTATTGAAGAAAACGGCAAGTTTTTCCTTGCAAAGGCATTGAATACGGCGAAAGACCAGAGCTATTTCCTGCAGATGCTGCGCCGCGAATGGCTTCCTCACATCATTTTCCCGCTCGGAAACATGACTAAGGACGAAGTGCGCGAAACGGCGAGAAAGTTTCATCTTCCCGTTGCCGAAAAAGAGGAAAGCCAGGATTTTATGGGCGGAAACCACGCTATTCTTTTTGATGACGAAGTTGTGAAAGAGGGCAATATCGTTGACGAAAACGGCAAGATCTTGGGCCGCCACAAAGGAATAATCCACTACACCGTAGGCCAGCGCAAAGGGCTCGGGATCAGCAATCCGAAGCCTCTTTTCGTGCTGAAAATCGATGCGGAAAAAAACGAAGTCGTCGTCACCGAAAAGGAGCATTTATTTTCAAACGGGCTTGAAGGGGCTGAACTCAACCTGCTTGACGATATAGAAAATCCTAATGAATTCAAAGCATTGGTCAAAATAAGACAGAAGCACAAAGAGTGCCCGGCTACAGTTTCAATCCTGGAAGGCGGCAGATTCAAAGTCGTTTTCGAAACGCCGCAACTTTCGGTAACTCCCGGTCAGGCAGTCGCAATTTACCGCGAAGACGGTATCCTTCAGGGCGGCGGAATCATAGAAAAAGGGTTTTGATTCGAAGCAGTTCAAAAATGGAATCGCGCCTTTTGAACTGTTCGGAATTTCCGAACAACTGAATTTTCATCAAGTTCACCTTCCTCAAAAATGTGCCTGATATGCTCGCTGATATTTGCCTTGCTGCTTTGATAAAGTTCGACAAGTTGAATTTTAACCGTATGTAATTCGAGGAGGTTAGCAACTTGAAGTTGCAATTTGCGATACCAAATTTGCAAAAAATGCAAATTGCTTTTTTTCGGAGCGCGAGCAACTCGCCTTCATAGAAACCGTTACCACACAGTTTCTACATCGTACAGTGAAATTTTATCATCGTGAGTGATGATCGTCAGATTGTTTTCGATTGCTTGTGAAATCAAGATACCAGAGAATTGTGTGAGTGTCGAGCAGATATTTCATCACATATACTCCGCGAAATCTTCCACAGGATCGTCAAAATCAGGAGCCATATAAAAATGCTCGTTTTTCCAAACTCCGTACATGGATTTTTTAGGTTTCTCTTTTTCCTCATTGCGGGAAAGCAGGAAAAGCGCAAAATCATACAATTCCTTCTGTTCAGCTTCGGACATTGTTTCATACATCCGCATAAGCGTTTCTGCCATAGTAGCCTCCATTCAAAAAGCCGCTAATTATATCACAAAATCAAATATTTTCAACCGGTTTATTTCATGTCGGAGCGCGGCAAACTATTCCTGAGGTGCGCTTTTCAGTTTTTCTTCCACTTTTTTCACTAAATAGTCGGGGGAAACTTCCAGCGCGTTCGCGATTTTGAAAATTGTTGAGATTTTGGGTTCTCTCTGCGCAGTTTCAAGGCGTCCGATGATCACGGTCTGGCAAAAACAGCGGTTCGCGACCTGTTCCTGAGAAAGCTTTTTTTCCTTTCTGATTTCCTTGATAGTCAATGCGAATGCTGTTTTGAGATCCAAAGGACGACTCCGCAAAAGGTTTGTGATTTTTAAACGATAGCAGGCAATAATTTTATAACCTTTTGGCTATAAAAATTGATTTTTGTAGCCGTCTGGTTATAAAAATGCAGTTTTTTGTTTGTTTTAGGAGGGAAAAATGAAAAAATTTTTTGTCATCACACTTTTGGTTTTCGTAGCAATCTTTGTTTGTTCGTGCGCATCAGCGTCAAGAAATTCAATTGCAACCATGACTATTTCAAAAGAGGAAAAACTCGCTCCCGATGCAATGCGCGTCTGGTCAAGACCTATTGAAATCGGATTTCAAGTTGCAGGTTCAATCGAAGGAATCGCGGATAATAAAATCAACGACCCCACAGCTTTTGACGAAGCAAAAAGCGCAATGAACTTCAACCTTTTTTCCAAAAATGCGGCTATAGAAATAGACAAACTTTCTCCACTTGCCAAAGTCGCAGCATTTAATGCAATTAAAGCAGCAAATGCTGATGGAATGATAATCACGATGGTTAAAGAAACTAGCGATGAAACAGGTTTAAAAACAGCATGGGTAAAAGGAGTTGCATTGAAATTAGTCATTTACGATGAAGTTTCAGTTGAAAGAAGCGATGCTTTCAGATACTGCGAAATTTCATGTGAAAAAGGAAACTGTCAGGGCTGTATTAGAATAGAAGAGAAAAAATAAACAATTTCGGGGAAAAAGATGAAATCATTAAGATTTTTTACATTTCTATTTTTAACCGTTTTCTCCTGCGCGAATCTGCTTGCCGCACCGAAAACGCTTGATGAAATCAATGAGGAGCGCGAAAAGCAGGAAATTGAAAAAAAGATAGCTAAAGAAAACGAGAAAAAGGCCGTTGAAGAAAATTGTCAGAACAATTCATCGGTAGACTGTGTCACTTACGCGCAGCGTTTCGCTCAGAATGATGAAGAAAAGCTCGTTTATTTCGGCAAGGCATGTGAGTTGCAATATCAACCTGGATGCGATGAAGCGAACAAAATAAAAGCTGCGATAGAGGCTGAAAAAGCACGCATTGCGGCAGAAGAAAAACGCAAGGCTGAAGCTGAGCAGGAAAGACTGAGAAAGGAAGCCGAGGCTGAGAAGGAACGGCAGAGAAAAGAGGCGGAAGCGGAAAACGAGCGGCAACAACTCGAAACAAAAAAAGCTGCTACTTATCATCCCTATAAAACTGCTGGAATTTCTCTCATAGTCGCAGGGGCCCTTGTTACTGCTGCCGGAGTCGCAGGATTCCACATCGCATCGGATAAAGAGTATGACAACTATAAAAAGATGGGAGAACTGGACACTGCAAAAGAGAAAGCTTCAGGCTTAACTAAAGAGGAATATATTAACAAGGCAAACAACTACCGAAACAAGTCTAACACATATCGTATTTTGGAAATCTCAAGCGGCGCTTTCGGCGGTGCGCTTCTGGTTACCGGTGTAGTTCTCACGGCAATAAAAAAGGAAAAACATGATAAAAAAGTATCTCTGACAAATTTATCTGTTATTCCGGCAAATGACGGATTCTATGCTGCGCTTGGCTTCGAATTTTAGGAGGAAACAATGAATAAATTAACTTTAACAATCTGTTTTTGCCTAATTTTTTCGTTCATTGTGTCCTGCGAGAGAGCGGATATCACCGAAAAAATTGAAGCGGCTTATGATTATGTGAACGCGGAATCGACAGAATCTGCTGATAACGAGCCAAGCGATGAACTGCCGAATCCAACTGACAATCCGACAGATCCAACCGACGAGCAGACTGATCCCACAGAACCGTCGAATCCAGAATGTAGCGAAATAAACATCACCCCTTGTAAAGATTCCGCAAGCAGTTTAATTTGGTCTTCAAAAACTGATTATAAAACTTGGAATCAGGCAATTGATTATTGTAAAGATTTAACTGAAGGAGATTTTTCCGACTGGCATCTGCCCTCAATCGATGAACTTCGAACTCTTATTCAAAATTGTCCTGCCACAGAAACAGGCGGCAGCTGCGGTATCAATGACAAGTGTTTGTATTATGAATGCAAAAATGATGCATGTAGTGACTGTAGTAAGGATTCAAGCGGTAAATACAGCAAATTAAGCGATACTGGCTGGTTATGGTCTTCCTCTGTTCTACCTGGTTATTCCGATTACAGATGGATTGTCAATTTCATCTATGGAAGTGTGGGAAACAACCACATTGACAACAATTACGATGTCCGCTGTGTGAGAAAAGCAGATTAAAAATGCACTCATAATAAAAATCCTTAAATAAACCATTGATTTCTCAACAGATTTTTTTAGTTTCGATTGCTTTTTTAACATGTTTTGGAGGTTGCCGTCTAAAGAGATAGTTTGTGATATCTCGTATATATTACGGATTGAGAGGTTTTTGGTGAAATTAAGGCTCGGAATTTACAGAAAGAAGTTGACTTAACCTATGGCGCAGGTAAACTAAATTTTTGTAAAAATTCTTTGAAATTATTAAAAAAGCTATCTTATCATTCCAGAATTCCACAAAAATTGGAGCTACAAGATTTAGGAGGAGGTAACAATATGAAAAAAAGTGATTCCCTCGATTATGATTTGTCTACAAAAAAAGTGATATTCTTATTCATCTACTATGTACTTATATTAATCTCTGGCATTTTTTGCTCTGTAATTGTGATAACAAATCTTAAGTCCGAATTTACAATCGAGCAATTGATTAAATACACTATACTTATTTCTTTTTCCATGAGTACTATGCTGTGCAGTATTCAATATATTAGGCGACTTTACAAAGCTTGTATCGACGAGAGAATAAAAAATACTACTTCACATGGAGAAATAGGAAATTTAATATACTTTTTATTAAGACCTGTTTTTGCACTTGTGTTTACTATTGTGATGATCGTTTCCTTACTATCTGGAATGTTTATCGTTACAGGCAGTCTAGATTATATAATTAATGAAAAATTTTTGTATCTTTGCGCAATACTTTCAAGTTTTATAGGTTTTTCTCCAGGTCGCCTGTTAGATAAATTTGAGACTATTGCGGAAAAAGAAATAGATAAAATTTAGATTTTATGTGTTTTATATGGAGAAGCTCATGAACACTAATGAAAGAAAAAATGTAATTAGTAGCTTAAAAAATTTAGCAGATACAGTTAGAGACTTGAAAAACAACCATCGTCAGAAAAGACCTATTATTATAGAGTTTAGTGGTTCTCCAAAAGCAGGGAAAACTTCTTGCATTAATTCTCTTGAGCTGTTTCTAAGAAGAAATGATTTTAAAGTACAAATAATACAAGAACGTGCTAGTGTATGTCCAGTTACGGATAAACAGAGTCCCATGTTTAATTATTGGACTGCCTTAATGTCACTTTCAGGATTAATTGGAACATTAGAAAATAAAAAAAACGATATTGATTTTCTAATTCTTGATAGAGGGGTATTTGATTCCTTATGTTGGTTCGAATGGCTTGTTAATACCGAAAAAATGGAAGAGAATGATCGAGATGCTACAGAAAAATTTTTACTTTTGGATAAGTTCGTGAAATCAATAGATATTGTTTTTGCCTTCACAGTTACTCCTGAAAAATCCATTGAACGTGAATATGCCCACTTGCTAACTGATAAGAAAGGAAGTATTATGAATAAAAAAGTCCTTAGTCAATATAGTGAAGCAATAAGAAATACCGTAGAAAAAAAGAAAGAATACTTTAACGTATTGGAAATTGATACTTCTAAGAAAGATCAAGATCAGGTTGGTAAAGAGGTTACAGAACTAACACTTAAAACCTTAAAAGATATGTTAATGGAACGTATCGGTTATTTTCCGAAGAATGAAGAAATCAAAGATATTTTTGCTGACAAGAATGTAATTTCTTTCTCAGAAATTAAGGATAAAATTCCTAATATCTCGTTTGATTTCAGAGATATTATTGAAAAAAACAATGAATTTATACAACCAATATCAGTTGCAATTTTTCTTAGCAAAAATAAAGATAAAATTTTAGTTATTAAGAAGAATAAAAATGCCACGTCACCCGATTCACCAGAAAAGGGGAAAGATTTAATTTATATCGGTGGACATTCAAGACTTGAAGATAAGACGGGATCTAACACCAATGATTTTTTGTCGATATGTAAAGCTACTCTGAAAAGAGAAATAAATGAAGAAATTGGAATTTCCATTGCATTAGATAGGGTTAATCCTGTTTGCCTCTATACCAAATCGGATGACAAAAGCAAACAGCATATGGCCATTTGTTTTATTCTGAATATCGATGAAGAAATTAAATTACGATTGGATCCTCAAGAATTAGTTCAGGCAAAAGGTACAAGTAAAAGCGGAAAATTTATCCCAATTAATGAGATTACCATGGATTCACTTGAAGATTGGAGTAGGACAATTATTAGGGATGTTTTAAAACTTAATATAAATCAAGGTGAACAATTAAAACTGCCTCAAATTGGTTAACCCAACCTCTTTCCGTAAATTCCCAGCCTCTTTTTCACAAAATCCCTCAACAACACTTGATTTTTCCCATTGCTCAGCTCTCATACATGATTGCACTGCATGATTTTTGTGATCACAAAAAACAGGATATTGAATGAAACTTACGTCAGAGACAAACTGCGGCGGGTTGCGTGGTGGTTTCTACGACAAGGCTCAGGGAACGGAGTATCAGTTTTATCCCTCTATCTCTTTAATAATAAATTCTTCCAGCACTTTTTCATCAGGCAGAGAAAGCATATATGAGGATACGAACAGCTTGTTATCCAGGCCAGCAAGCGCATAATCGACCATTTTCTTTCCTTTTTTTGTGCAAAGCAGAATCCCGACAGGCGGATTGTCCCCATCTCGCATTTCGTTTTCTCTGAAATAAGACACATAGGCATTCAGCTGGCTAAGGTCGGAATGTTTGAATTCGTCGTCTTTTAATTCATAGAAAAATCGGGCTAGAGGATTGTCAACTGTCAAGATCTCGCGGATATGAGAAAAGGAAAGCTGGGAAATCAGTTTTTCAGCAGGAATTTTGAATTGGTGCGACGCTGTCGCACTTTTTTCGAAATTACCAATTAATTCAGTGGTTTTCCCAAGCAGATAATCCTTTACCTGAGGATAAGCCAAATAAAAAGCTCTGGAAACTTTCAACAAGGTTTCATTTATACCGCGCTTGTTTACTCGTTCAGCGAGCCGCCGCAACAATTTGTCACCATATTTTGCTCTGTCGCTCCCGTGCTGCTCGTATTCAACGATGTAAAAACCAATCATATAATTCCGGATTGTAGCAAACCGGTTTACAGCTTTTACCGCGGCAGTATAAGCAGAATCATGCAGTTGCGTTATAAAATC
>JAGCUA010000001.1 GCA_017963125.1 bacterium | reverse complement strand
GCGAAAAACAGCTTATTGAGATCAAGGATCTGCAGGATTACTACGACAAGAACCACACCAATGCGGCTCACGCGGCCATGGCGCAGTCAAAACTCAAGGCTCTGGAAAAACTGAAATCAGAGCTCATCGTGCTTCCGAAAAAGGTACCGACCATGACTTTCCGCCTTCCCGAACCGAAGCGCGGAGGCGAGATCGTTGCGGAACTCAGCGATATCACGCAGCGATTCGGCGATCTTGAAGTCATTTCGAACTACAAAAGGATCGTACGCAGAGGCGAAAGGATCGCCCTTGTCGGAAGAAACGGCTTCGGCAAATCGACCCTCATCAACATCATCGGTCAGGAACTCGTTCCGACCGCAGGAACCTGTAAAATCGGCGCGGGAATAGACATCTGCTACTTCAGGCAGCACGAGATATCGAAACTTCCTACCGACATGACTGTTCAGGGATTCGTCGAATCGATCGCACCATTCGAAATGATGACCAAGATAAAGAATATTCTGGGCTGCTTCCTCTTTTTCGAAGATGACTGGGACAAAAAGATTTCAGTTCTGAGCGGCGGCGAAAAAGTGCGTCTCGCCTTCATCAAATTCATAATGACGCCGGGAAACCTTCTTCTTCTCGACGAGCCGACGACGCATCTCGACATCGATTCGAAAGAGATCCTTCTCGACACTCTGAAAAATATTCCCGCAACCATAATTTTCGTTTCGCACGACTCTCACTTTATAAATTCTCTCGCAACTTCTATCGTTTACTTCAAAAAACGCGGCGAGATCGTAAATTTTGAAGGAACTTACGAAGAATATCTTCAAATGTACGGTCACGAGATCATCACCGAAGAAAGCGAAGCAAAACCGGTAAAAGTATCTGCAGAACCGAATGAAAATCCGAAAGGAAAAGTTGATTTCGCACAGCAGAAAGAAATGCGCAACCGCTTGAATAAATTAAAGAAAGAGATCGATTCCATTCAAGACAGCATCGACGCTTTGGAAAAAGAAAAGAAAGATATCTGCGACAAGCTCGCAACTTCCGCTTTCGATCCCACCCTAGCCTTACGACTTGGCAAAATCGAGGATGAACTTCTCGAACTCATGGAAAAATGGGAAGAAAAAAGCATCGAATTTGAGCAAATTCCGGGAAATTAAATAGACTCGCGATCTCTACAAGGATGCCGCCTTTTATTCAATCAAAATTTTCTAAATTTTAATTTTAACTTTATTCCTTCCCTATCTTCTCGGTCGCTTTGGAGTAAAGAAGAAGAACGATGAAGATCAAGGTTGAATATGCCGCAGCGTAGCCGTAGCGTTCCTGACGCTGGAATGCCCACTTATAGGCTTCGCTTATGAGAATTTCAGTGGCGCCGTCGGGTTCGCCGCCCGAAACGAGGTAGATGATGTTGAACATGTTGAACGTCCAGACGCTGCCCAGGATTACCGCCGGAAGAAGCGCCGGTTTGAGAAGCGGCAGAATAACGTGTCTGAAACGCTGAAATCCGTTGGCTCCGTCAACGCTTGCCGCATCTTCAAGTTCTCGCGGGATCGCCTGAAGAGCTCCTAAAGCGATGACCATCATGAACGGGAATCCGAGCCACGTATTCGTCGTGACGTTCGCCGCGAACGAAGTCCAGAAACCGCTGAACCAGCTTACCGGTTCAAGCCCAACAGCCTGCAAAATGCCGTTTATCGCACCGAACTGTCTGTTGAACATTCCCTTCCAGATGAGTGCCGTGATGTAGTTCGGAACAGCCCAAGGGATTATGAGAAGCATTCTGTAGACGCCTTTGAGTTTGAGCCAAGGCTCTCTCAGCATCAGAGCGAGTGCAAGACCAATCGAAACGTGCAGGAAAACGTTCACAGCCGTCCACAAAATCGTGACTGCGAGGGTGAAATAGAATGAAAGCGGATCGGTTATCGGGAAATCCTGCGAAAGAAGGATCGATATAAAGTTGGTGAAGCCTACGAACTCGTATTCTCCGCTTTTGTGAGCGAAAAATGCGACCGCAGTTCCGACAGCAAACGGCACGAAAACAAGAACGAGCATCGAAAACATCGCCGGGAAAAGATAGATGTAAGGAGTCGGTGACGAAGCTAACTTCTCGAAAAATTTATATTTTTTTATCTGTCTGATCGTGAAAACAAGCCCGGACAGAGCTGCAATTACGAGGATTATAACGAAAACTACCGGACTCTGCGCCGCCGGACGCGGTTTTGCAAAGATACTGAACTGCTGCTGCGCCCCTTCGAGAGCGTTTTCCGCCGTGTCTGCACCTCTAAGAACCTTGCGAAGCGCGCCTGCAAGAGGCTCCCAGACCATTCTCATTCCGGGATTGTTGCTCATCGGAACGGCAACTTCAGCCTGTTTTTTGAAGACATTGAGAAGCGGATCGTTTGCGACTTCCTCATCTTCATAGACTGAAACCGTTGCGACCGACTGTCTGCCCGTTACGGCCCTGACTTTTGCAGCATTGCGCGAAACGAAAAATTTTCCGAATTCCGCGGCACCCGTTTTGTCGGTTGTTTCGTGGTTTGAAATGAGGTAAGCTTCGACCGTGAGGAAAGGTTTCATAACTTCGCCGGTGGAAGTTACTTTCGGGAGAACCGCCGCCGAAAAAGGAACGTTTTTGTCGATCTCGCCAAGAAACCACGGGCCGTTGATTACGAAAGCTGAATTTCCTTCGTTGAACATCTGAGTCACAAGCGCGGCAGTCGCCTCCTGCGGGGTAACTTTCGAACCATTGACAAGATCGTCAATAAATTCAAGTGCTTTCACATTTCCCTTGTCGTCAAGGCATGCAAGCCCGTCTTCTCTCTCTTCGCCGTTTTCAAAGCAGAATTTACCGCCGAAGCCGTAGATGAAACCTGCCGCGAAATAAGCCGAAGTCGCTTCAAAAGCAAGTCCGTACTTTCCATTTTTCGCATCGGTGAACTTTTTCGCAGCCTCAAGAAGCTCGTCAGTCGTTTCAGGTACTTTTTCAACCATATCGGTGCGGTAGAAAAGAACTGCGCTTTTGAATGAAAGCGGAAATCCCCAGTATTTTCCGTTGTATTTCAGAGCATCTATAGTTGACGGAATGATGTCGTTTTTCACTTCATCGCTCAAAAATCCGGAAATATCCGAAATTATTCCGCTTTCAGCCCAGTCTCCCACTCTTTCATGGGCGAAGATGAATGCGTCGGGGCCGTTTCCGCGCGGGATCGCACTCGTCAGCTTGTTTGCAAAGGCATCATACGGAACATTAAGAAGGTCTACTTTGTATTCAGACTGCATATCGTTGAATTCGCTGCGCAGTTTCTCAAGAGCCGTCTGCTCGACGCCGCGGTATGAATGCCAGATCGTTACGGTCTTTCTCTCGGCAAAAAGAGAAAAAACAAGGAGTAAAACCGATAAAAGGATAGTTAGTTTTTTC
>JAGCUA010000052.1 GCA_017963125.1 bacterium | reverse complement strand
GTGGCATTTCGCCTGGCGTTTCGGTCTGCAAACCTCAGCCGTTTTCTCTCGGCTTCGGAAAGATTGCTCCTGATGTAAAAAAGTCTTGTCGCAAAGTTCCCCTTGTAGACTTCGGACAGACGCACCGCCAACGGTCTGATGTGGCAACGGTACGAATGCAAAAAAAAAGAACTTGATGAAATTCGGTACATTTCTTTTCGCTTGACCACCACGCCCGAACTGTCTATTAGCTAACAGTTACGAAAATCTTGTACTCCGAAAAATCGGTACACCCGTAGTACCGAACTTCATCAAGTTCTCTTAAAAATGTAATGCTAATAATTCAAAACGAGTGGTAAGTCCGTGACCATAGTATCGGTCAGAATGTCTAAAAAATCAAGTAGGGTCACTACACCATATCTAGTGTAGTGGGGATTTTAAAACCTTGTGATTTTTGGACGCTCTGCGATCCAAAAATCGCAAGGTCTACATTCCTCTTCCGTAGCCGTGCGACTGTGTTTTTTCAGAGATGTCAAAGAGCGATTTAAGCCCCTTTTTTTTGCGATAATCTTCAGCGTCACCGACCGTATCAAAGCCACGAGCTTCACAAATTTTGGCTAAATTTTTCAACCCAGTAGGAGTGATACTTTCAAGCTCATCAAGTTCCGTGAACACATTTTTGATTGTTTTTGCACCTGATAAACAAGTGTAATCCTTGCCGTCAATCGTGAATGTTGTTTTCTCTCCGCTCAAAAAATGGTCGTAAAAATCGGTTTTCGGCTTCAGCTTCGCCCGTTCCTCTTCCCTACCACGCTCTAGGATTGCCGTAGAGCGACTTTGTAAGCGTTCCTCGACAATTTTATCGACCGACTGATTTAACCCCTTATTTTCGGCTTCTAAAGCATTTATACGGGCTTTTTGGAGCGAATTTTCACGCTTTAGAGCCTTTAGAGCGTCCATCAGCTTGTTACACTTGTCTTTCAAAGGCTCATAGAATTTTTCTTTGACCCACTCAAAAACAGAATTGGTCATTCTGCTTCCGTACTCATACGGACTTTCGTGACTGAAAGTTCCCGTTTTTTGAGTCGGGAAATTCTGCTCCATTCGTTCAGGAGTTCCAATGTTTGAAACCTTTTCGAGCTTCGGCAAGGGCTTCACGGGTTCATCAAGTTCCTGAACGAATTTTTCAGCCTCAATTTTTGAAGCTTCAAAATTCTTCTTCTCGCTCTCTACCTGATTTTTTTGTTTTAAAATCTCTTCTGCTGCTGCTTCTTTCTTCTGCAGCTCGCTTTCTCTTCGTTCAAGCTCGATTGATTTTTTTTCGTTCTCGATACGAACATCACGAGCTTCACGGAGTTGCTTCGAAGAACAATATTCTTCTGCAGGTCTGTTTGGATTTTCAATTTCAATTCCGTGAGCTCTGCAAATTCGATTCAGAGCTTCACGCTCGGCATCCTGAAATTTCATTTCTGCAGAACGCATTTTTTTATGTCCGTCTACCTCGACAAACTCGGTTTCATATCCCAGAGCTTTCAAAGCTCCGTTGAGATTGTTCCGGATTTTTAAGCCGGTTTTGTTTCCGGCACTTACGGGAATGTAATCAAGATGTAGGTGAGGAGTTTCGCCAACTTCGTCAGCGTGAAAAAAAGCTCCAATGACTTCAAGCCCTTTATTTCGCTTTTGGAAGTCCTCGACATACTCTTTCAAAATCGTTTTTGAAGTTTCAGCGTCAGGATGATTTTTTTCGTTACCGACCTGAACAATGGTTTCATAACGGTCATTCAATTTTGAATTCTGTCGGACATTTTGAAGATATGATTTTATTTTTCGGTCAGACCGTTTCTGTTTTTCGTTGTACTCTTTCAGAGCTTCTCCGAACAGTCTTTCATACGCTTCTTCAATCGGTTCATCAATCCAAGTTTCGTGTAAACCGTTCGGGTCTATGTGTTTCTCTTCCTGATGTTTTTCATCTCTTCGGTTATGACCAATTACAACATCTGTTCCGTGGTGAAAAGAACTCGTAAAACTCATACAAACCCCCGTAAAATGTGACATTTTGAGTAACTCGCTACTTAAAATGTCAGAAATTACTCCGTATTTTCCAACATTTTACGCTCGGTCTGCGACGCTTGTCAATCCTGATTTAAGCTAGAGGGCGATTTCATCGTTCTTGAAGGCTCGGGTGGTGAATGGGCATACCTCGCTCCCTCTTACTAAGCAGAGCTTTTCAGAGAATTGGGCAAGGTTGCCTCAGCTTCTTTCTCGCCCTCGTTAGGACGGTATGGAGCCTAGAGCAGTCGTTTGCATATCACAGTACAAACGGCAGAGGTAATTTCATCAGGTCTGTGTTCCCGCTTTGCTAGGTGCTTTCCCCCGTACCCCGCACACCTTAAATTTTACATCTTGCTTCCGTGTGGCATTTCGCCTGGCGTTTCGGTCTGCAAACCTCAGCCGTTTTCTCTCGGCTTCGGAAAGATTGCTCCTGATGTAAAAAAGTCTTGTCGCAAAGTTCCCCTTGTAGACTTCGGACAGACGCACCGCCAACGGTCTGATG
>JAGCUA010000051.1 GCA_017963125.1 bacterium | reverse complement strand
GGGAAGCATCACTCCTCACACGAAATTCATGGGCGAGTGCTACGTACTTACGAAGGATGAAGGCGGACGTCATACCCCGTTCTTCACAGGCTACAGACCGCAGTTCTTCTTCAGAACGACAGACGTAACCGGAACACTTGAGCTTCCGGAAGGCGTAAAGATGGTAATGCCGGGCGACAACGTAACGATCAATGTAAACCTTATAGTTCCGATCGCGATGGACGAAGGTCTCCGCTTCGCAATCAGAGAAGGCGGCAGAACGGTCGGTGCAGGCGTCGTTTCCAAGATAATTGAATAGTTTTTAATGAGGTGTTGAAGTGAGTGACAAGATCAGAATCAAATTAAAGGCATTTGATCACAAGATACTTGATCAATCCGTCGGTGAAATTATAGAGACCGTATCGCGCAGCGGTGCGAGAATAGCAGGTCCTATACCGCTTCCGACAAAGATCCACAAATACTGTGTTCTCCGTTCTCCGCACGTTGACAAAAAATCGCGTGAGCAGTTCGAAATGAGAATCCACAGAAGGATCCTCGACATACTCAATCCTACAAACCAGACGATGGACGAACTTATGAAGACAGATTTGTCCGCCGGTGTAGAAATTGAGATTAAAACTTATTAGGGGTATTTTTTAAACTTTGTCATAAAGCAGAGAGGGTAACTATGGCTGCTGGACTCATAGGAAGAAAATTAGGCATGACTCAGATCTTCAAGGAAGACGGTGTGGTTGTTCCTGTAACCGTAATTGAAGCTGGTCCGTGCTTCGTAATTCAGAAGAAAGAGACCGAAAAAGACGGTTATACCGCTATTCAGGTCGGTTTTGAAAGAAAGGAAAAGAACGTTAAAAGACCTGCTGCCGGTCACTTCAAAAAGGCTGGCTGCGGCGTTTTCGGAAAACTTAAAGAATTCAGAGTAACGGCTTCCGAACTCGGCAACTACGAACTCGGTTCCGAACTCAACGTAACCATGTTTAAAGCCGGTGAAAAAGTCAGAGTTACCGGTTTTACGAAAGGTAGAGGATTTGCCGGCGTCGTTAAGAGATGGAGCTTCGGCGGCGGAAGAACGACTCACGGATCGAAATTCCACAGAAGAACCGGTTCTGTCGGTCAGAACGTAAACCCTGGAAAGATCTGGAAAGGCAAACATATGCCGGGTCGTTACGGTAATGAACAGGTCACCGTTAAGAATCTCGAAGTTGTAAGAGTTATTCCGGCTGACAATACAATCGTTGTCAAAGGGGCTGTTCCCGGCTCTATCGGCAGCATTGTTTACATTAAGAAGTAGGGAGGCGGAGATGCCTAAAGTTGATTTATTTGATAAAACAAAAACAAAAATCGGTGAAGTTGAACTCAGTGACAGAGTTTTCAACGTAGAATCCACCGGCAAAGAGAATGTTCTCGTTTCCGAAGTCGTAAAAATGCAGCTTGCAGCTGTCCGTCAGGGCACACATGCTACAAAAACATACGCTACGATTTCCGGCGGAAATTCAAAACCGTGGAAACAGAAAGGAACGGGCAGAGCAAGAAGAGGAACGATGAGATCCTCCACACTCAGAGGCGGTGCTCCCGCTTTCGGACCGCAGCCGAGAAGCTACGGCTACAATGTTCCGCTCAGAAAGAGAACCGCTGCAGTCGCTGCTGTTCTTTCCGACAGACTTCGTTCGGGCAATCTTTTCGTAATCAAAAATTTTGATTTCGACAAGATCAAAACGAAAGACGCTGTTGCACTTCTTAAAGGAACATGGAATTTCTCGGAAGCTGTCATCATCGCAGGCGACAACGAGGAAAATTTCTACTTCAGCATGAGAAATCTTCCGGAGTTCTCTTTCCTGCCGCAGGATGTCATCAATCTTTACGACCTTATCGCGTATAAGAATGTCGTTTTCACCGAAGATTCTGTAAAATATGTTGACGCACTTCTTCAGAACAGACTCAACCCGAGAAGAAAGAGAGTCAGCGAAACAACCGACGGAGAGTAAACGATGAAAAAAGAAAAATATTTTGACATTATCAAACGTCCGCTTCTGACCGAAAAATCTTCCGCTCTTACCAGCGGCGATCCGAAGGAAGGCTATGCTTTCGAAGTTAAGTTCGACTCGACGAAAGAAGAGATCAAAGAGGCAGTAGAGGCACTTTTCGGCGTAAAGGTCGTCAGCGTCAATACGGTTATCACGGCCGGCAAAGTTAAAAGAGTCGGACGCAACATCGGCAGAAGATCGACTTGGAAAAAGGCTTATATCAGACTTAAAGACGGTGATAAAATCAATCTCGTCGAAGGTGTTTAATAACTAATTTTAAGGTTTCGGAGTAAATTATGGGTATCAAAATTTTCAAACCGACTTCAAACGGTCGCAGAAACATGACCGGCAGCGATTTCGCTGAAATCACGAAGTCGAAACCCGAGAAATCTCTGATCGAACCGATCAGAAAATCCGGCGGCCGCAACAACACGGGCAGAATCACATCCCGTTTCAGAGGCGGCGGTAACAAAAACATGTACCGTGTCATTGATTTCAAAAGAAACAAATTCGATGTTCCGGGAAGAGTTGCTGCGATCGAATACGATCCTAACAGAAACGCCCGCATCGCGCTTGTTTTTTACAACGACGGCGAAAAAAGATACATCATCGCGCCGGACAAGCTTATGGTCAATGACGTTATCGTTTCAGCAGGCGAAAAAGAAGCCGATATCAAACCGGGAAACTCGATGAAAATCCGTTTCATTCCGGTAGGTACTTTCATCCATAACGTAGAACTTAAGATCGGAAAAGGCGGACAGATCGCAAGAGCTGCTGCAAGCGGTGTTCAGGTTCTCGGTAAGGAAGGCGATCATGCCACAGTAAGAATGCCTTCGGGCGAAATCAGAATAATCCATCTTGAGTGCAGAGCTACCGTCGGAACAGTCGGAAACCAGGAAATTTCCAACGTTAAAGAAGGTAAAGCCGGCAAGAAGAGATGGGCAGGCAAGAGACCGCACAACCGCGGTGTCGTTATGAACCCTGTTGATCACCCGCACGGCGGCGGTGAAGGTAAAACTTCGGGCGGACGTCATCCTGTTTCTCCTTGGGGACAGCCGACAAAAGGTTTCCGTACCCGCAGCAATAAGAGAACTGAAAAGTTCAGAATCAGAAGAAGAGGAAAATAGTAGTAATTTTTATGGAGGGTTACAGTGCCTCGTTCAGTTAAAAAAGGGCCTTTCGTTGATTCCCATGTGTGGAACAAGGTTATTAAGGCTATAGACAGCGGAGATAAAAAACCGATAAAGACTTGGTCCAGACGATCAACCATTATCCCCGAAATGGTGGGCTTGACTTTTTCCGTCTACAACGGACAGAAGTTCATCCCTGTTTTCGTAACTGAAGATATGGTCGGATTTAAGCTCGGTGAGTTTTCGCCGACAAGGACTTTCAGGTCTCATTCCGGTGGCAGCAAGAAATAATTTCTTGCATTTTGTAAGGTTTGGCGTATAATGCCGACCGCTTAATTTTTTTCGATCGTTGGAGATGCGAAATGGAGACGAAAATCGTCACAGCAAAGCTTAGAAATTTCAGGATGTCCCCGCAGAAAGTCAGAGAACTTGCTGACATAGTTAGAGGGAAGAAAGCAGGCGATGCTAAAAACATTTTAGAGTTCACGCCGAGAAAATCAGCGCTGGCTCTTAAAAAGCTGCTTGATTCTGCAATAGCTAATGCAGAAAACAATTTCAACATGGATCCCGATAACCTTTTCATCAAAACCATCATGGTCGACGAAGGTCAGGTTATGAAGAGATTCGTTCCCAGAGCACAGGGAAGAGCGGCTAAAATATTGAAAAGATCAAGCCATATTACAATTGAGCTTGCTGAAAACACAAAAGATTAGTGACGGAGGTGAACTTTGGGACAAAAAGTTAATCCCATAGGGCTGAGGCTCGGGGTTACCCGAACTTGGGAATCGGTATGGTACAGTCATAAAAATTATAGCAAGTGGCTTCATGAAGATCTTAAAATCAGAAAGGCGGTAAAAAAGGAGTTCTATTCCGCAGGTATCGCAAGAACTGATATCGAAAGATCAGGCGAAAGACTGAAAATCATAATCCATACTGCTAAGCCCGGAATAGTAGTTGGAAGAAAAGGTGTCGGAATCGAAAAGATCAAAGAGATGGTTCTTAAGATCGCGAAAGATGCGACTGATGTTTTCGTTCAGACCGAAGAAGTAAAGAAACCCGAGATTGACGCTCAGCTCGTAAGCGAAAGCATCGCAGAGCAGCTCGAAAGAAGGGCTCACTTCAGAAAGGCTATGAAGAGAGCTATCGGTCAGGCTATGAAAAGCGGCGCGGAAGGAATCAAAGTCCAGACATCAGGAAGACTCGGCGGTGCAGAAATCGCCAGAACCGAAAGATATCAGGAAGGAAGAACTCCGCTCCATACTTTGAGAGCAAACATCGACTACGGTTTTGCTACCGCTAAAACCAGCTACGGCGTTATCGGTGTAAAAGTTTGGTTGTCCAAAGGCGATTTCGCTGAAAGGAAATCCGAACCGAGAAGAAGACAACAGAAAAACAAATAGCGGGTGAATTGCCATGTTAATGCCAAATAAGGTTAAACACAGAAAGATGATGAAGGGCAAGAGAACCGGTCTTGCTACTTCATGCAACAGTATTGATTACGGTGAATTCGCTCTTAAGGCTACGGAATGCGGCTGGATCAACAGCAGACAGATCGAGGCTGCCCGTGTCGCTATCATGAGAGCGGTAAAAAGAGGCGGTCGTATGTGGATCCGTATTTTCCCGGACAAACCCATCACGAAGAAACCCCTCGAAGTCAGAATGGGTAAGGGAAAAGGTAACCCGGAAGAGTGGGTTTGCGTTATCAAACCCGGCCGCGTCCTTTTTGAGCTTGGTGATGTCGATCCGGAAACAGCTAACGAAGCTTTCCGCCTTGCTTCCCACAAGCTTCCTCTTAGAACGAAAATCATTGGAAAGGGAGATGAACTGAAATGAAAGTTTCTGAATTGAGAGCAAAAACTTTGGCGGAACTCGAGGCTCAGCTTCTTACCGCTAAAGAGGAACAGTTCAATCTTAGAATGCAGAAAACGATGG
>JAGCUA010000050.1 GCA_017963125.1 bacterium | reverse complement strand
CTCCGACCATTTTCACTTTCACGTTTGTTTTGCTCATCTTGAGCCTCCGTCATTTTGGAGTTTTTGTTTGGTTCGCGAGCGGCCCGTGCCGCCCGCTCGACATCAATTAATTAAGCGCATAATTCGTTAATAGCCAGTCGTTAATCGAAGAAATAAGGACTTTTATTCGACTTTTATTCCGTGCTCAAAACGAGGCTGATTCGGAATATCTAATAATGCCGAAGAATGCCGGAGCATGGATAAAACAAAAATCCAGCCAAAAACGAAAGAAATATCGAACTTTCTTTTGGTAATCCCTTTTTGATAAAGTCAAGTCTTTTCGGAAGAAATATCGAAGATTCTCCGATTATGATTTTTCGGAAAAGTCAAGTTTTATTCCGCATTTTTTCCGAGAAATACCGAGAAAAGATTTCGGGCGTTTGCTCGGCCTGATCAATTATGTTTTTTGGCAAACAACGGCCGGAAACGGCTCTTTGGCCGAGTTAGCATAGGGGGTCGCATTTTGTAATAGGTCGATCCACTGTTTCACGCGACACATAGCCGAAAGCGAACGTAAAAAGCCCGCTGTCGCGCGGGCGATGGGTTCGGATTATTCGAATCCGAGGTGCTTTTTGATTTCATCGTAGACTTCTGCCTCGACCGCCTTATCAAGCTTTTCAGTGATGGGGCGTTCGTAATCCATTCCGTAGATGAAGTACAGTGCGGCTTTATTTGACCAGCCTTTCAACTTGGTTTCATCGGCAGTTGCTCGACTCAGGTATTCAGCCTTGATTTTTTCGGCAAGTTTTATCCGGGCAAGGTCGGTCGCAACTCTTATTGCTCTATTGGAAAACTCCCATGCTTCTTTCAAATCAATCGGGCGAACTTTTGTCTGTGTTTGCGGACGGATTCTGCATATCGTTTCCGCGACCTCGTCCATGTAGCCTTCCGCGAAATTCATCTCCAGTTTTTTCATGATTCCCTCCACTCGAAGCATGTCCTTCTGTATGGGGGCGCTCAGTTTGTCGATGATTGACTGTTTCATATTGTTCTCCGTTGGTTGTTGGGGAACCCGCCGTTCGGCGGGCTCCCGTTTTGGTTTTCAGTATTTCAGGTAGAGGTCTTCGCCGCGGCTCGAGATGGCAAGGATGCAGTGCTCGCAGAGGTAGCCGAGGTCCTTCTCTTCTCGCAGGTCGCTTTCGGGGAAGATTTCACCGCACCATTCGCATTTGTGCCAGATTTCGTCGATCCACTCGCATGTTCCGTTTGGGTCGGTGATGTTTTCGATGTAGTCTCCGATTGTTTCCGCTTCGGTTTCCCCATCGCGTTTGAGTCGTTCGTACTCGGCTTCGATTTCCTCATAGGTGAATTCTTCGCCGGTTTCGGTGTCTCTGAGGATTTTCTCTTCGTCCATCTTGTGCCTCCGTCTGTTGGCAGGTTTTTCTTTCGTTTCGCGTGCGGCCCTTGCCACCCGCTCCTTGCTTATTAATTAAGCGTACATTTCGTTAATAGCCAGTGCTTTTTCGTTTTATTATCGGTTTTATTCGCTTTAATTTCGTGCTCAGAATGAGGCTGTTGCAGATTGTCAATAGTGGCGTTCTTTTGACAGAGCATGGAATAGAAACAAGTCAAGTGAAAAACAGAAGAAAGATCGAAGAATCTTTGGTTGTGATCGAGTAGGAGGGGCTTGTGAGCTGATTCTCACAAGTCCCGTCCTCTCACACCACCGTACGTACGGTTCCGTATACGGCGGTTTCAAGAAGAAATAGACCGTTCCATCGTTGCATCGAGGAGAGAATACAGTTCGAGTGCGTCAAAGAACTTCTTCGGGAAAGCCTGTTTCATGTGGTCGGCACCGGCATTCCACCAGGGACCGAATCCGTTGAGTGCGCTCTTGATCGCATTCTCAGGATTGATGCCGTACCTGATGAGTTCGAGCCGCCGTCTTTTCGGCTTCTTCCATTGTCGCCAGATGATACACCGGAGGTGTCTCCGAATCCAGCCGTCGAGCTCTTCCGTGGTCTTTTTGCACGCGGCGTATTGAAAATAGTTGCACCAGCCACGCAGTTTCGGGTTCAGTACCCGAATGGTGTCGGTGAGCTTTCTGCCGCGCCCCTGTCGGAAGACGACTTTCAGGTTTTTCCGGAATTTCCGGCAGCTTTCGGGAGCGATTCGCAGACGGGGACTCTTTTCCAGTGTCATGCTGTACCCGAGAAACTTGCATTTCCACGGGCGGTCCACTTTGCTTTTCGTTTCGCTCACCGTCAGCTTCAGCTTTTCCCAAAGG
>JAGCUA010000049.1 GCA_017963125.1 bacterium | reverse complement strand
TCTGCACGTCGTCAAATCGAAACGCGAAGACGTGTCTTTTCGCGTCGGGTTTTCTAGGTCTACCCGTCTTCTTAGGCTTTTCAGTTTCCATTTTTACGAGTTCCAAGTAACATTATGTGAGAATCGAAAGTAATATCCGCTACAACCATTAAACACAAACGAAACACAAATATTTTTTAGCGGCTTTTCGTTCTCGTTATCATTAAAACAATATATTGGATTTCTGAAAGTCGTCAATAGGTTGTTTCATTTCTTCCCAGCCGGCGTCACCTCCTCCCAATGCCTCTGGTAATAATCGCGAGAGTCGTACAGTAAAAACGCCTCCGACTTTAAGTACCCTGCCCCACGCCTGGCTACGAAGTCGCGTATTTTATCCCTACGACGTAAAACGGCAGGCCACAGAATCAAATTTAAAAACTTTTCATCAACTTGAGAAGCGTCGTCGAGGCCGAGCGTCAGAGCTAAGTTGCCAACGGCTCGCGTCAGGAACTCCTCGGCCTTCTTGACAGACTTCGGCCAGTTCGGGTTCAAGTAACGGCGCTCTTGCTTTGTGCGTCGAGTAACGGAAACTCCGCCCCCGTTTTCAGTTGCGACAAATTCGGCGAAACTCATAAGAGTATCGGAAAGAGCTTCCCAGACTGGATCGATCTTCACGCGTGAGCTATGGTTATAACCCTTTTCAGCGCCAATAATTCGGAACCAGTCGTTTGTTAAATATTTTACAATCGAAGGAAGTTTTTTCTCCAGATCCTCAAAAGTTTTAACTCCGAAATCGTCAAAAATTTTCTTCTTAAGTTCAAACTCGAATCGAGTCAGCGTGTCCCAGTTACGGCAGTTTTGTTTTATGTGAGCGTCGCCAAGACTAGCGCAGACGTAATAAAACTTTTTCCCTCTATCTTTGTATTCGTTTTGCTCAAGCTCTGCGCGTTTGTCATAAACACGCTCGAAAATAGATCTATTGCGTCTGGATCCGAACTCACACGTTCCAAAGAGCGGATCGCCAGAAGGGGAGCGACCTTTATTCGTGCGATCTGTACGAACGCCGGAACGACAAACAATACGGTTTCTCTTGTCTGCCTTACGGACGTAATCAACGGTACAGAGATCTGTTGTTACTTGTAAATCTGACCGCATTATTTCTCGGAGATCTTTGTTTTCTTTGAATCCGAACTCGGCGAGGAAATCCAAAACAAGCTTTTCAACCTGAGTCAGCCGGACACAGTCTCGCAAGTTATCAGGACCAATAATCAAAACGACGTCAGGAACCTTCGGGTTCGTGTGAAGCTCAGGAGGACAAAGATAGATCCGTATATCGCCACGTTCGAGGACGTAGATATAGGGAAGTTCTTTCTCCGAAGGGAAACCAAGAGTAGAGCGCTCGCTATAACCGGCACAACGAAACGACCATTTCTCCGAATCAAGCGTTCTTTGAATTATTACAGGTTCTCGGCGCTGTTGATGTCGTTCGTAGGCCGCTCCGAACCAAGGCATAAAAGCGCCCCAGATGCTTCTATCCCACTCGCCAAAATATTTACATTGACCCCAGTCAAAGCCAAGGAAGCACGCGCAGGGATTCTTCACAATGTCTGGATTTTTGAAATGACGGAGGCGAAGACGGTCGGCGACCTTTGGACGAAGACCGTAATTAGAATCGTCGAAAGTTTCAAAATCTGCCAAGTCTGAAAAGTACAGCTGGACCCCCCCTCGTAAATAGCCATTTTCGTAAAAATTTACGAGCTCCTCAAACGTCCCGGTTTGAGTTACTCGGAAATCGCCGCTCTCGCGCGTTTCCGAGGCCTCAAACTTCTCAAAACAGTTACCGGGAAGTTCGGTATTAAGACTCAAGTGGCTAATTGCACGCACGGTATTACTATAACCGTGCGAAGGCCCTTGCGGGGATCTCTTTTTAGACTTTTTAGTTTCAGAATCTGGACGTTTCCGAGGCCCTTGCTTCATATACGTTAGATCGAAGCAACGTCCCCAGAAGCTCGCCATCTCGTGACCTTCCAAGCGCGGATCGGAACAGCGTTCCATCTTGAACTTTCTAACACCGCCCTCAAAATAATATTTTTCTTGGATCGATTTTCTAAAAAGGTCGTTGCCTTCCATTTCCGATTGTGTTATAATGGACTCTGCCATAAAAAAACTCCTAAAAACGGCGAAGCCATAAAAAAGCTCCTACGTTTTGCTGGTGTTGGTTAAACGTTCCCGAGATCGCCAAAAATTTCTAGGGAACGTTTTTTTGTTTCTTGTATTCTACAACGAGCGAACCGCAACGCAAGGACGGCGACTCCGTCGCCTGCGGGAGGGGTTCCCCTCCCGCCCCTCTCCGAGGCTCAAAAGAGAGAGCGTTGACCGTGTCTCTCTTCGTCGCCTCTGCGACTTTTTCAGCGCCTAGCGTTTCAGGGTCGGTTCAAAGTAACCCCCGCTCGCCCTGGCAAAAATTAGTTTTTATCAAGTTTTTTTGCAAGCAAAAAAACAATTTTTTTTCAGGAAAAAAAATTTCCTCCGGATTGAAAAAACAAATTTTTGTAGGCTCGCTACGCCTCGCGCGTGTTCGCGTGTGTTGTCGCTTTAGGTCGAGGCGACGAAGAGAGACACTAAAAACGCAGGAAAAGCGCTAAAGGGTAATTTCTATGCCTTCTATTTCCGGTAAGGAATTATCAGCGCCTTTTAATGCTTGAGTTATTGCGTCAGCTGGAAGCGGTATCCCTTCGTCCGGATCAGCCGGAAGCGGAACCGAGGACGGAACGAAGCGCCGAATCTCGCCAGAGCGCGCGGCGTTCGCCTGTCTCCTCAACTCGTTGTTAAGTTCCCTGTTAACTGTTTGGCGGTTTTCCTCGCGATACTGAAGCGTCAGCGGAACGCCTTGAACGCGCGCCTTCTCCGCCAACGCCTTCTCGGCGAGGTTCGCAGCCAGAAACGATGTAAAAAGCCGAGCAACTATCTCGGACTTCGTCTCCTTCGGCTGCGCATACTGAGTAAACATCCAATCAATTACTGACATCTGCACGTCGTCAAATCGAAACGCGAAGACGTGTCTTTTCGCGTCGGGTTTTCTAGGTCTACCCGTCTTCTTAGGCTTTTCAGTTTCCATTTTTACGAGTTCCAAGTAACATTATGTGAGAATCGAAAGTAATATCCGCT
>JAGCUA010000048.1 GCA_017963125.1 bacterium | reverse complement strand
GCGAGCGCGAATGGATTGACCAGGCACTTTCGTACTGGCTCGATGGCAAGACTCTCCGCTACAACATCCCCGGACTCGCCGGCGGCCTCGCGAAGATTATTTTTTAATTAAAACAAGAGTTTTCAGTAAATCTTTTTTGCCTCACGGATTCGGAAAACCTAACGGTTTTCCCTTCTATTATTATATTCTCAATAAAAAAATTTATATTACTCCTATAAGGAGTTTCTTATGAGCGATTGTACCGACGAAAAAATGGAAAAAATCAAGGAAAAGCTGAGCGCCTTGTTGTTCGAGCTGATTACCGATATTCCAGAATCCCTGCACGCCCCGAGCGAAAATTCCGACGAAAAAATCAAGAAGCTTATCCGCCAGGCAGCTGTTAAAGCCTCCCTGGTGAGCGCAACACTTTCGGTTCCGGCCGGAGTCACGGGTGTATTGACCTCGATTCCTGACATTGCCGCCATCTGGCGAATCCAGGCGCAACTCGTGTCCGATATTGCCGCCACCTACGGTAAATTCGCCCAATTGAGCCGCGAAGCCATGGTCTGGTGCCTGTTCCGCCACAGTGCAGCGCAACTTGTCCGCGACATTGCCGTACGCACCGGCAGCCGCATTGTAGTCCAGAAGGTCTCTTTCGCTGTCTTGGAAGCGCTCCTCAAGAAAATCGGTCTCAAGGTATCGACTAAATTCCTGGGCAGGGCCGCTCTCCGCGCCATTCCGGCGATCGGGGCCATTGGAAACGGCGCATACTCCTTCTACGACACGACTGAAGTCGGTAAGACTGCCGCCGCCTACTTTAAGGCATTGGCAGACAACCCCGATGAACCACCAGTCGAAGAAGCCGAAATAGCAGATTAATGAAATCCGTTTTTTCAATCCTAGTCCCACTTCTTTTCGCGCTGTTTTTCCTTTCCCTGTTCGGAGAAAAGATTCCTTACAACGATGGGGCTGGATTCGACGGGACTTTCTACAGAGAAGTCTTTCGAAATTTTTCGAACGACTTTTTTTCTATCGGTTACGACGGTTTCCGAATACAAAGAATTTTCCCTTTCTGCGCTATGAATCTAGTCTATGGAGCATTAAACATCCCCCTCGACAATTCGCACATGTTATGGGGAATGGGCGTGCTCCACATATTCAATCTGATTCTTCAAGTAGTCTTCTTCTTCAAGCTTGCCATTCTGCGGAATTGGAAAAAATCGACCACCGCCATTCTCTTCTCGATATTTTTCTTTAACTACTACGTCCTTAAAAACTGCGGCTACGAACTATTCCAAACAGACGCTTTCGCCATCACAATAGCCCTAGTCTCTTACTACCTATTGTTACGCGACAAGTTTACGCTTTCCTTCGCCGTTTCCCTTCTTGGACTTTTTACCTGGCCAACCATCACCACCATAAACCTGTTGCTCATTCTGTTCAGGCAAAACCTGCAACCCATTCCAGAAGAAAACCGCTTGGGCAAAATTCTCTATCAAATCACCCCGGCTGCATACGCCGTCGTCGCAACAGGTATCATTACATTATTAATAGTATTGCACAAGCAAGACGCCCTTGTCCAATTCCTGCAAGTCGATTTAAACGCCTGCCTATTAATACTATCTCTTGTAACCGCCATTGGTCTGCTTTGGTTTTTATGCAAAAAAGGCTCCTTCCCCTTTTTCTATAGCCCCGCACAGTTCTATTCCATATTTTCACTTAAAACAGCCGTTTTACTAACCCTACCAATTATCGCCATCAAGGTTTTCCTTGGATTCCATACCAACGAAGAGGTTTTCTTTAACGAGAGGGTCTTTCTTTTCCAGACCCTCATACGCCCGCTCAAGTACCCCGCCATCACCATCGCAGGGCATGTCGCCTACTTGGGAATCCTTCTTCCGCTCATTTTGCTCCAATTTCGCCGTTTTTCGAAATATTTCGTATCAATATCGCCAGGGCACGCCCTCGCCTTTCTCGGATTTTTGTTCCTTGCCATCGATAGCGAAGCACGACACATCGTCACCTTCTTGCCAATCATCCTGGTTCCTTTGGGAAGCGTTCTCGATTCGCTCGACCTCCCCCCCCGCAAAGCGGCTATCCTTGTCATTTTACAGCTCATACTGAGCCACTTCTATATCCCTATCAATGTCGAAGGATTGGCACAATCGCTTACGGACCTGAATTTCACCTCCGATGCCGCTCAGCGGTTCTTTATGAGTTTCGGCCCATGGATGACTTTTAAGAGCTATCTCCTTTGGATTTTAGCCTCTTTTGCCGTTTTCACCGTCATTTGGGCAGTCCTCAGAAAAAAGTGACCCACCCGCCTAGCGGGTGGTTTTCTGTATACAAAAAAACGGTCGCTTTGCAGCGACCGTCAAATTTTTCCCTATGCTAGGAATTATTCACCAGTCACAACGACGGTGTACTTGGCGTAAAGGGTCAAGATGTTGGAAGCCTTGACATCAACAGTCTTGATCTTGGTGATACCACCGGCCTTGGCAGCAGCAGCAACGCTTGCGTCGCCAGAAGCGAAGATACCGAGAATGGAGGTAGCGGTAGCTTCACCAGTCTTGGAACCGAGTTCGCTAGAGGTAGCGGTGATAGGATAGTTCACGTCAGAGTAAAGAACGCCGTTAAGCGGAGTAGCAACAGCGGCGCAACCAGACAGAGAAGCAGCTGCAGCAACGGCAGCGGCGAGGATGATAGCTTTTTTCATTTTAGAACTCCTTTTGGTTCTTTTGTTTTGAATAGGTGTTCCAAATTTAATAACAAATTATTGAAAAAAAGATAATCTTATGAAAAAAAAGTGATTTTTTTTAACAAAACGTGTAATTTTCGTAAAAAACGGCGAAAAAACAAAAATTTCGCAGAAAAAGCCCTTTCTGGGGGGTGGGGGTTGAACGATCCCCCCATTTTTTCTATCTTTGGGCGCAACTCAAACAAACATCAACTCCATTTGTGGAAAAAACATGAAAAACATCACAACTCACAGAAATATTGGTATTTCTGCCCACATCGACTCCGGTAAGACTACCCTTACCGAACGTATCCTC
>JAGCUA010000047.1 GCA_017963125.1 bacterium | reverse complement strand
GGTGAAATTGGAGCAGTTCCGCAATAAAATAGCATCGTTAAAATTCCTTGATCCGGCCTGTGGCAGCGGCAATTTCCTGACAGAAACCTATATCTCTCTGCGCCGCCTTGAAAATGAAATCCTTAAAATCATACACGGAAACCAGCAGCTTTTAGGAAGCGATTTTTCGCCGATAAAAGTCAAAATCTCGCAGTTTTACGGCATTGAAATCAACGATTTTGCGGTAACAGTCGCAAAAACGGCACTCTGGATAGCGGAATCACAAATGATGAAAGAAACTGAAGAAATTGTTGATGAAGACCTCGATTTCCTGCCACTTTCGACGAGTGCGACAATCGTTGAGGGAAACGCTCTCAGGATGGACTGGAGATATCTGCGCGAAGAAGAGAAAATACCCACGATAAAGGCGAAAAAGACCAATCTTATTTATGAAGTGCGTGAACCTGAAGTCAAATACGAAGCGATAAATCTTATCACGGACGAAATAAATGTCGGAAAGCCGCAGCAGAAAAAGAGCGAAAACCATTACGATTACATCATGGGGAATCCGCCTTTCGTCGGCAACAACCAGATGAGCAAAGAGCAGCGTTCAGATCTTTCACCGTTTTTCCCAAAAAACAAAACTATGGATTATGTTGCTTGCTGGTATGTGAAAACAGCTGAACTGATTCAGAAAACAAGCACGAAAGCCGCATTTGTTTCAACCAATTCGATTACTCAAGGGGAACAGGTCGCTGTTTTGTGGGAACTGCTCCTGAAACAGTACAGTGTTCAAATCGATTTTGCATGGCAGACATTCAGGTGGAAAAACGAAACAGCTGACAAAAAGAACATGGCGGCGGTTCATTGTGTCGTCATTGGATTTTCTTGTCGGAACAAAAAGACAACACGCTCCACCGCCGCAAGCGGTACCTCCCCTAACTTAGGTGAGGATTTGAAGCGGATTTTTAATGCTGATGGATCTGTTATAAAAGCAAAAAATATCAATCCGTACATTCTAGACTGTCCCGATGTTTTGATAGGGTGCAGGTCAAAACCATTGTGTGATGTTTCCGAAATCAGAAAAGGAAATCAGCCGACGGATGGAGGCAATCTTATTATTGATGCGGAGGATTATGAAAAATTCATAAAACAGGAACCAAGTGCGAAAAAATATATAAAAAATCTCATTGGTGCAAAAGAATTCATCAACAATATTCCGCGTTACTGTCTCTGGCTTGTTGATGCAAGTCCGGCTGAAATCAGAAAAATGCCTCTTGTACTAAAACGTATCGAGGCTGTAAGGAAAATGAGACTTGCAAGTTCTGATCCGTCAACAGTTCGTCTTGCTGATACCCCGGCTTTATTTCGGGAAACCAACCATCCTGACAAATTTATAGTTATTCCTTCCGTTTCCAGTGAAAACCGTCAATATGTGCCTATGGGTTTTTTAAACAGTGACACAATTCCAACGAATCTCGTGCTTATTATTCCAAATGCATCCCTTTATCATTTTGGAGTTCTAACTTCTTCTGTTCACATGGCATGGATGCGTGCGGTCTGCGGCAGACTGGAAAGCAGATACCGTTATTCTAAGGATATTGTCTATAACAATTTTCCGTGGCCGGACCTCTCCGGCAGTTGTGCTGCCACCTCTCCTAAAAGGCGAGGCAAGGAAATCAAAGAGAAAATTGAAAAAACTGCACAAGCGGTTCTTGATGCGAGGGCGAAATATCCTGATTCATCTCTAGCCGATCTTTACGATGAAACCACGATGCCGCCTGACTTGCGTAAGGCTCACAAAGAAAACGACAAAGCTGTTATGGCGGTTTACGGTTTTAACCAGAAAATGAGTGAAGCTGAAATTGTTGCGGAACTTTTCAAGATGTATGAAAAGCTGACAAAAAAGAAGTAACAGATATCTCCAGAAGTTTTAAAAGGATTATTTCTTCTCTCTGAACATCAGTTCCTGAAGATTTTTTTCTTCGTCACGCTCCATTTTCTGCTTTTCGTCTTCGTAGCGCTTTTTCATCTCTTCAGGCTTGAATTTTGGATAATCTCTTGTGATTTTAAGGAAATTCTGCGCAGCAAAGTAGTGCATTCCGCGGCGGGCATACATATTCGCGACTTCAAGCTGCCAATAAGGATTTCTCGCGACTTCGGCTGCTCTTTCGAGATATTTGAAACCCGAAGCGGGGTTTTGAGCCGCAAATTCGCGTGTCGAAAGCCAGCGGTAGTAGTTTCCCAGGTTGCCGGAAGTCCTCAACGTCATATTTTTGAGTGCGCTTTCAACAAGATCCTGCGATTCTTTATCCAGTTTTAGCGAACAGTAGGCCGCCGTGAGATAGTCGCCGAACCTCTGAGTCAGGTCAGCGCCGCGCATATAGAAGTCGAATGCTTCTTTGTAAAGTTTGTCCTTTTCCAGGATCTTTCCGTTGTAGATCATCAGCTGACCGCGTTCGAAATCGCCGAGATCCCTGCGTTCGCTCTGGATCCGCCGTATCATTTCAAGTGCTTCGTCGTATCTTTTCTCCTTCAGCATGTCCCGGATGACAGAAATGAAAAAGACATCCTGATTTTTACGGGCAAAATCAAGTGCCGAGGCGTTTTTGTCCGAAATTTTAAAGATGAATCTTTCGAGATCGGCTTTGTTATCCTCATTCAGCGAAATTATCTCCGTTATCCGTTCCTGGAGGCCGTAGCGCGACATCCTGTCGTAAACCGTATCAAGCACTTTCACGTATTTTCTGCCGGAAAGGTCAAGAGCCTCTTTAAACAGAATGAGAGCCTGGTCGTACGCGCCGAGCCTCAGCATATAAACACCGTTGATGTAGTGGGTGTAGTAGTATTTCGGCGCTTTTGTAAGGGCTGCCGAAAGTTCCGTTGCCGCAGAAAGAAGCTGTTCGCGATCTCCGGAATTGAGCTTGTCGACACCGGCGTTGAGCGGGATCTTGAAATTTGCCGGCTCGAGATAGACCGCCTGTTCGTAGGGAACCGTAGCTGTTTCATCCGGCTGATATCCTAAAAGTTTCTGTCCGCCTTCCGTTGCCGTAAAAATCATCGTGGTCAGCGACAGAACAGCGAGAGATGCAAGAGAAACGATCCTTTTGTTTCCGCGGATCTCCATCGGTTTTACGAGAAGCACGAGCACTAAAATGATCGGGAAAAGCGTCGAGAAATTGTGCAGGTTGAAATCGAAAGTATTGTGCATTACAACGAAAAAGAGGATCGCCATAAGACCGTTTTTCCGCTTGGTTTCGCGTTTTCCGAAAATGACGAGCCAGATAAAAAAAATGAATATGAAAAGGGCGAAAACAAGACCTGTTTCGAGAATGAACTGTATCGGCTCATTCTCAAGTTCCCGGGCATAGATCCAGAGATTGGACTGGTAATAAGAGAAGACTTTCGAAAAACTGCCGAGACCCGATCCGGTAAAAAGAAAATCAAAGAAATAGTCTTTAGCACGGGCGATATCATTGATTTTATTGAAGTAATTTTCCCTGCCGAAATCAAATTCGTGCTCAAGGAGCTTAAGTCCCGTCTGATAGACTAAAACAAGCGCCAGAACAAGAGCCGCAACCGGCAGATAGAATTTGTAACCACTTGAATTTTTTATCGATTTTCTATTGATGAAAAAGAAAAGTACCAAGGCTGCAACGTATGCCGCGATCCCGCCTCTCGAAAGCGTCGCCGCAACTGCCGCTGAATGAAGGAAGAAAAGCGCGGCGTAAAAAATCTTTTTCCGCTGGAAATTACTTGTATAGATCGAAGTAAGTGCAAGAAGACCCGAGATCCCGAAATATCCCGCGGCATTGTTCGTGTTGATAAGTATCGATTCAATGAAGAATCCGCTGTGGCGCAGCCTGCCGTAAAGCCATGCGTCGGACTGCAGAAATTTCAGTGCGATCGAAAGAACTATTGCGACTGTCGAGATCAGGATCACCGTATCGATCGTATTCTGTTTCCATTTTTTGTTGCCGAGAAAAATATTACGCGAAAGAATGCAGGCAAGGAAAATCAGGGTCAGAATACGGAATATCGAATAAACGGTATCATGAATCGACATCGTGAGCGGATGAGCGCCGCTTCCTTCGAGAGTATGAAAGAAATACCCCTGCGGAGAAAGTGTTTTGAGCAGCGGCAGAGGCAGCGGGATCAGCTGAAACAGCGCAAAAACGATTATAGCGGCGAGCGGAAAGATCACCGAAGAAATTGCAAAAGATTTTTTCGTCGCGAGCAGATAGACCGAATAGCAGAACATCGCGAATGCGCCGATGAACATGATGATGAGATTCGTACCGATGTGGTAGTAGACTCCGCCCAGAAGAAACGGCGGCAGAACGAAAAAAATGCCCGAAGAGAGCATCAGGAATAAAAGTTTTATTTTGCTGTTCACCTATAAACCTCTGGTTTTATTGGTTAAATATAAGATGTCACACAGATCTTTTGTCAATCAACAAGCGTTAGTGTCCGATGGTCTCATAAATTTTTGAGATAAAGAGTTCTGTCTCGGAATTTATTATTTCCCCCATCGCACGTACTACATCCACCGGCTTGCGACCTTTCGTTTCAAGCTTTGTGTCAAAGGAGTGAGCGACTACGACCTCCGTGGTCTTATAGTCTTTAAGTTCAAAAATTATAGCGACTCTGGCGTAACTTTTTTCATCTTCGATAACTTCGTCCAGCGCTAAGATCCTGCCGCTCATAACGTAGTCCGGTTTTTTATCCATCGTGATTATGATGTCGGAAAACACCCGCTGCTTTGCGAAATGGTTCGCAACAAGGTCAGTGATCATATCGTCTGGTCTTGAAGCCCAGAAATGGGTGTTGTAGTAGAACATCTCCTCGTAGGAAGTCCTGTAGACCAGATTGTATTTCTTGTAAGCCTTGTCGGCGTTGAAAGTTTTTATCCTGAGTATCGCCTTTATCGGCTGCTCGGAGCCGACTTGCGGCTGATAGTAGACCTGATAATAGTGTTTGAGCGGCGCTTTGGAAGAGAAGAGGGAACAGGAAGAAAGTGTGAAAAGAGCTATAAAGCAAACGATCAAAATAGCGGTTTTTTTCATTTTTTATCCTCTTGTGCATCCGAGTTGCCGCCGCCGAAAAGAGCCGACGGATTTTCCATGATTATTCTCGTAAATTCGCTGAAGTTGCTCATCGCGTCCGAAAGGTCGTCAAGCGACTTGTCGATCTTTTCGGTGCTTCTTTCAAACGTGAGCTGAAGCGTGTCGACTGTCCTCTGCGTCGATTCGACGAGGCCGAACATTCTGTCGACCTTGTCCTGAACATTCGCTTCTTTGTAATCCTCCCTGAAATCGGAGACGGCAGCCTCCATCATCGAAAGTGTCTTTGCAAGCGAGCCTTCCTTCGAGGTGAGTTCGCGGACGTTTGTGGTGATGGCTTTGACATTGTCCATGTTGCCGTTGAGCTCATTCATAAAAATATGCGCCTCTTTTATAACGCCGCTGATCTCTTTTTTGTTTTTTGCAAGAAGTTCGTCGAGCGAAGTTGAAATGCCGCCCACGTTTTTGACGATCTTTTCAACATCATCTTTCTGCACTCCTTTCAGAGCCTCGTTGAACTGGTTGAGTATCGATTCGAGCTTTTCGGCGATGACCGAAGCCTTTCCGGTGATCTCGTCCCAGCCGCTTTTTTCGGAAGGGATCTCGCCGCCGACAGGGATGTTAGCGCCTTGACCGCCCCCTTTGAGTTCGAGGAATTTAAGACCGGTGATGCCGATAGTCCCGAGCTGCGTCTTGGTTCCCTCTTTGATCGGAACGCCGGGTTTAAGACAGAAACCGACTTCGACAATAGCCGTGTTTTCCTTGTCGACTGAAATTTTCGAGACCGTTCCGATGTTCATGCCCTGGAATTTTACTGTGGAACCTTCAGAAAGACCTGCGACCGAAATATCCTCGAAACGGGTGAAGTAGCAGTCCTCGCGTTTGAGCAGACGGTTGCCAACAAGAAGAGCGGCAAGACCGACAAGCACAAATATCCCGAAAATGAAAAATACCGCCACGCGCCTTTTTTGAGCTGAAGTAACCTGCATAGTACCCTCAAAAATTCACACGCGCGATTCTAAGTGTAAAAATCGGATTGTCAACGGTTTCTCGCTTTTTTCCCATTTTTCAGTATGATTTCCCGCTTTTAGGAGGTTTCATGGGCGAAAGCAAGTGTTTTTTAAGTATGCACAAACTACTGGAAACGGCGATTTTTGATTATCAGATGATAAATCCCGGCGATCATGTCCTGGTCGGTCTTTCAGGCGGCAAGGACAGTTCGATGCTGCTCAGACTTTTGGCAAGAAAAAAGATCCAGACGACCAACGATTTCAAAATTTCATCGGTCTTCGTGAAAATGGGTTTTAAAAACGACGACGAGATCTCCGAGTATCTCCGCAATTTCAGCGAAGAAAACGGAGTAAAATTTTTTGAGATCGAAAGATCGCTCGAAAAGACCATGGCAGCAGAGAAAAAGCAGCCGTGCTACCTCTGCTCCAGAACGAGAAGACTTGCTCTTTTCGATCTTGCCGACGAGATCGGGGCAAATACGATAGCTTTCGGGCACCACCGCGACGACTTTGTTCAGACGTTTCTGATGAACCTTTTCTTCAACGGAACGCTTGAGGCAATGAAGCCCGTCAACCCGTTTTTCAAGGGGAAATACCGCATAATCCGTCCGATGCTCTACATAAAAGAAAGTTCCGTCAAAGCCGAAGCAGAAAACAGCGGCATCAAGGTTTTTGATTCGGGCTGCCCTTTCGGAAAAGTTTCGGAACGCGCCTACATCCGTTCGCTCATAGAAGAGCTCATAAAGCACGACAAAACAGCAAAGACCAATATTTTCAAGGCGTTATACAATCAAAAACCTGATTTTCTACTGAAAAAACCGTCAAAGGATATTTTGTAAAGACAACTTTCAAGCTGACTCCCCTCCCCTCTGCAATTATTTTGCTTCCTCCGAAAATTTAATATAATCCGCCGTTTTTTTAAGGGAAAACTCGGCTTGAGTGAAACCTGAACGACAAAAACTGGTCTTAAAAAAGTTTTTGACCTCCTGTTTCTTTTGATTCTCCCTCGCCGCATTAGAGAGAGGATCAAAGGGTGAGGTCAGGCGGACAAAAGGATATGGTTTTGGAGGAATCATGAAAAAAATCGTTTTCATCTCATTAATTTTATTTAGTTTTTTACTCTTTGCAGAGGAGGCTGAACCTCAAAAACCGGCAGAGCAGACTGCAGAAAAAGCCGCTCCGGCAAAGGGCGGAGTTTATGAAGGAATGCCGGTAACACCCGAATTTTCGAAGGAAGTCATCGATAAGATCACGGTGAAATATTCGAAAATGTACGAAACTTACGCAGGAGTCAAGAACAAACGCTACGTCACGGTCGAATACCGCGAACCAGGCACAAACAAGCTGCTCGAGACCGAAAAATACGTCTACACACGCTGGGACTACTGGTACAAAGATTTGAAATACGAGCTTCACTCCTGTGAATCGGACGGAAAACCGAGAAAACCGGGCATCATCGCATGCGATCCCCACGAATCGAAACCCGGCATCCCCCACTTTGACAAAAACGGTGAGAAAGAGTACATCCGCGAGCTCGTTGCAGTCGAAAAACTGAACGGCAGACTTGCATACAAAATCAAAATGACGGCAAGAAAACCGAAAGGCGAACACTTCGTCGGCCACGTCTGGATCTCCGTCGACAACCTCGAATATATGCAGAATGAAGGCAAGGCGGGCAAAAAAAGAATGGGCGAGAAAGATCTTTACGTCAAATATCAGGCTAAAGACTTCAACAACGGTCAGTTTTTCCATTTCACAAGCGGGATCACAAGAGTCGAAATCAGCGTAATGGGTTACAAACGCATCCTCGTCTACAAATTCGAGAATAAAGAAATAGAACTTATGCCGAAGGACAAAAAATGATGGAAAAACTATACTTCTGGACTCTTGTTTTCATCTTCGTGAGCGGCCTTTTCACATGGATCTCGCTTTATTTCGTCACGGCGGGATACGGCAGATACGGCAGCAGAAAATGGGGTCCCGCAATAAACCCGAAACTTGGCTGGATGATAATGGAATCGCCGGTCGTCATTCTTCCGATAGTTTTTGCATTTTTAGGAAACGTAAACGCAGTTACAGGCATAATGCTCGGGATCTGGCTTTCGCACTACGTCCAGCGCGATCTGATCTATCCCTTCCTCATCAAAAACGGCGCAAAAATGCCCCTTTCGATCATAGCAATGTCGCTTTTCTTCAACTGCATGAACGGTTTTGTCAACGGTTACTGGCTCTTCTTCCTTTCGAAATATGAAACTTCGTGGTTTGCAGCGCCGCAGTTCATCATCGGAGTCATTCTTTTCTACTGCGGAATGTTCATCAACATACAGTCTGACCACATCGTCCGCAGTCTGCGCAAGGAAAAAGGGCCGGGCTATCACATTCCGATGAAAGGTTTCCACAAATATGTCGCGAACCCCAACTACTTCGGCGAGATCGTCGAATGGGCAGGCTGGGCAATTCTGACCTGGTCAGTTCCCGGACTCGCATTCGTCTTCTTTTCAATGGCCAACCTCGTTCCCAGAGCCCACGCCAACAGACTCTGGTACATCGAAAAATTCGGCGACAAATACCCGAAATCAAGGAAAAGAGTGTTTCCGTTTATTTATTAAAAAAGCATCGTTACGACGTGACGACAGCACGACGTAACGACAAATTCCAATTAAATTATTGAAAAAATTATCTTTTTCACTATACTCTTCCGGTTATTTTTTCAGCTGGAGGCTGATATGAAGAAGTTTTTTGTGCTTTTAATGGTTTTAAGTTTGTTTTTCATTGTTTCTTGCGGCGCTGAAGCGGCAAAAGATAACGAGGAGCTTTCGGATATTCCTGACTGGGATTATTCCAATGTCGTAAATGATGATGAAGAGACTGATTCCGCTGCTCCGATCGACAACACAGACTCTGATAATTCAAACGATCCTGCTGATACCGCAGACCCTGAGCCTTCAGACCCAGGCATTTCGGACGAATTTCCCGATGCGGAGAATCCCCTTCCCGAAGGTTGCGGAAACGAAACCGTCGAATACGGCGAAAGGTGCGATTCGGCAGCTCCCATAACCTGCTCGAACCTCAATTCCAACATGTCAGGCCCAACAAAATGCCTTCCCGACTGCACCGCATTCGATATGTCAAGCTGCGATAAAAAGGTCTGGGGAGTCCTCAATGTCCGCTTCTCCACGAAATTCATCCTCGATAATGCGAAAATCGGAGATACGAACTACTTCGCGCAGGGAACACTCCCCTACTCTGCTTTCAACGGGCTTTACGGCGATTCGCTCCAATATTTCCCGAAAAACGGAGATTCCTCGGTTTCATTCGCAGTTACAGACAATTACACCGGTACTTTCGGTGCGAACAAACGCCAGCTTTTCGTCAAACAGAATCCTGCAAACGGCTATCCGAGACACGAACTCGAATTCGCACCCGGCACGATAAAAAGCGGTGCAGAATACAAAATCAACGCAGTTTCGCTCTTTGATCTGGTCGACAACCTGCTGAAACTTGTCCGTTACAGACTTGTAGACAGACAGAACGGTCAGGAGTGCATAATGGGGATCGGTTATTCCGGCTCCGTTTTCATTACGTCGGTCTATCCTGAAAATGCAGATCTTTACGAAGGCGGCAGCGTAGAAATCGTTGCGAACAACGTTGATTTCTACTATCCGACCGAAGTCCCTGGTCTTGATGAAGAGACGACCGTTCCGGAAGAAATCCTCAAATATCCGCTCTGCTCAAAATAACTCTGTTACATGTATTTCGACAGAATAAATTCAACCATATGCGCCCTTGCAACGGCTAAAGGAAGTTCGATAGGAATAATCCGTATCAGCGGTTCAAAAGCGTTCGAAATCGCCTCAAAACTCACGCACAAAGATTCGTTCAAGCACAAAACTGCCGCTTTCGTTAAAATCTACGACGGCGAAAAAACTATTGAAAAGTGCCTGATACTTACTTTTAATGCACCTTTCAGCTTTACGGGCGAAAATGTTGCAGAATTTCACGTCCACGGAGCAGCGGAGAACGCCGAAGAAATCTTGAAACTTATAGTCAAAAACGGCGCAATACCCGCATTGAAAGGGGAGTTTTCGTTCAGAGCGGTTCTCAATTCAAAAATGAGCGTTGATGAAGCTCTGGCTCTAAACACCGTTATAACTTCGGAAAACCCTTATGCTACGGACCTTTCGCGCAAGGCTGCATTTGAAAACAACACTGTTGACAGGCTCAAAAACCTCATTCCGCAGTGGGAATATTTCCACACTTTGGCTACTGCTGTCGTGGATTTCCCGGATCAAGTTTCCACAGACATAGATTTTGAAAAACTGAAAGATCTTATAAACCGTTCAAACCTCGATATTTCCAAGGTTTCAGCTAATTCCAAGGCTCTTGAGAAGTTTTTGGGTTACCAAATCATCATATTAGGCAAGCCGAATGTAGGCAAATCCTCGCTGTTCAACATTCTGATAGGACAGGAGAGGGCGATCGTTGCCGATATTCCGGGAACGACACGCGATTATATCTCTGAAACCTTTTACGCAAAAGGGTTTCAGGCCAATCTGACAGACTCTGCCGGCTTAAGAATAGCCGATTCTGAAGTCGAAGCAAAAGGTATCGAAAAGAGCCGAAACCTGCTTGAAAAGGGGGATTTATTGATTCTGCTCTTTGACGGCTCAAAACCTCTTGATGAAGAAGACCGCGAAATATTGCGCGAAACCTGCATGAAATCTAGGTTAATCGTCAAAAACAAGTGTGATTTCCCGCAATTTGAAAATCCAGAGCTTGAAGGAGCGATAGAAATAAGCTGCAAAGAGGGAAGGGGGATCGATATTTTAGTCGACAGGATCTGTGAAAATATCGAAAAAAGTATGCCGGACAAAAATGAAGCGGTCTTTTTCAGTGACTGGCAAAAAAGGAAAGCAGAAGAGGTTTTGGAAAAGCTGGAAGAACTCAAACTTTATTTAGGCTCAGATCAAATAGAAATTATACTTTTCTTTATTTCGGAAATTTTTAACGGAATTCGTGATCTTGCCGGAGATCTGACAAGTCACGATGTTTATGACAAAATTTTCGGCGGTTTCTGCCTGGGGAAATAATGTCAGAGAAACTCTTTTTTCAAAATAGCGCCGCATTTTGCGCAGGATCGACAATTTTTTACCATACGGCAAACGAGCCGCACCGAACCCGGTTTTTGCGTCAGAAGCTAAATTTGAAAGCCGTTTTTCAGGGGTCTTTATGAAAAATTTTGATGTCATAGTTATCGGCGGAGGACACGCCGGAATCGAAGCCGCTTACGCTTCTGCGAGAACAAAAGCGAAAACTTTGCTTATCACGATCTCGATCGACAAAATAGGGGAGATGTCGTGCAATCCGTCGATCGGCGGTCAGGCTAAGGGACAGCTCGTGCGCGAAGTCGATATGCTCGGCGGAGCGATGGGCAGAGCGGCTGATTTTGCAGCGATCCAGTACCGTGTTTTGAACAGAAGAAAAGGACCGGCCGTACAGGCTCTGCGCGCTCAGTGCGACAAAAACCTGTACAAAAATTTCATGCAGGCTTTTGTTTTCAAGATCGAAAACCTCACCGTTTTTCAGGGCGAAGTCGTTTCGCTCGAACACAAGATTTCTGCTTTTATTGTGAAATCGAAAGACGGATTTGTTTTTTCTGCAAAGTCTGTGATCATCACGAGCGGAACTTTTTTAAACGGCAAAATCCACATCGGACGCGATATGTTTTCAAGCGGAAGGTTAGGGGAGCCGGCATCAGTTGAACTTTCCGATTTTCTCGTTGATTTAGGTCACAGAAAATTCCGACTTAAAACCGGAACGCCCGTCAGGATCGTCGGAAAAACTATCGATTTTTCAAAGATGGAAATACAGCCCGGGGAAACCGATTACACGCCGTTTTCTGTGAGGACCGAAGGAAGGTTGACAAAACAGATCCCGTGTTTTCTGACGCGTACCAGCGAAAAAACAAGAGAAGCGGTCATCACAAATCTTGACTTTTCTCCGATGTACGGAAGCTGCAAGTCGATTGAAGGAATAGGCCCGCGCTACTGCCCTTCGATCGAAGACAAATTCATGAAATTTCCCGAAAAAGAATCGCACCAGATTTTTATAGAACCTGAAGGGTGGGACTGCCGCGAGTATTATCCCAACGGCATTTCGACATCTTTTCCGGTTTTCGTCCAGAAAGAGATGCTTGAATCGATTCCAGGTCTTGAAAACGCAGAAATTTCGCGACCGGCTTACGCCATAGAATACGATGCCTACGATCCGACAGATCTTACAATGACGCTTGAAAGCAAATTTGTGAAAGGGCTTTTCTTTGCAGGTCAGGTGAACGGAACAAGCGGATATGAGGAAGCTGCAGCACAAGGTCTGGTTGCTGGTGCAAACGCCGGATTTTACGCAGTCGAAAACGGAAAAAATCTGATTCTTGAGCGTTCTGATTCGTACACCGGAGTAATGATAAGCGACATTACGGCGAAAGGGGTCGACGAACCTTACCGCATGTTCACTTCCCGCGCCGAATTCAGACTTTCGGTCAGAGACAACAACACAGCAGAAAGACTTCTCGAAAAATCTTTCGCGGCCGGTCTTATCGACGAAAAAATTTATGACCTTGAAAAGGCGAAATGCGAAAGAGTTCAGGCTTTGGTCGAAGAGATAAACTCGATCCCTGTCTATCCGACAGCCGAGATAAACAAAAAATTGGAAGAAGCAGGGGAGGCGCCGCTTTCAAAAGCCGGAAATCTTGCAAATTTACTTCGCAGACCCTGCATCTCACGCTCTCAGATAGAGGCCGTAACGGGATTTGTTTCACGTGAAACATCCGAGATCTGGGACAGGGCTGAAGTCGAAATAAAATATTCCTCGTTCATCGAAAGGGAAAAGGAGGAAATTAAAAAGTTCGAAGACCTCGCCGCAATCGCGATCCCCGAAAATTTTGAATTCGGCGGCCTCAGCGGACTGACGAATGAAGTGAAGCAGAAACTGGCGAAACAGAGACCGGCCAATTTAGCCGAAGCGTCGTCGATCCCCGGGATAACCCCGGCGGCAGTTTCAATTTTGATAATGCACCTTAAAAAGAGCCATGAATAAAGAGAATTTCAAAAATGTTTCACGTGAAACATTGCATCAGATATTGACAAAAAACCTTGAAAAATACGGCATTTGCGTCACGGAAGAACTTGCAGAAAAAGCATTTTTTTTCTGGGAAAAGCTCGTTTTCTGGAACAAGACCCACAACCTTACGACAGTCACCGATTTTTATGAATCGGCCCTTGTTCACTTTGCCGATTCTTTGTTTCCGGCAAGCGAAAAAAATGTCTTTTTTGACGGAGCGAAAGTTCTCGATTTAGGAACGGGCGGAGGATTTCCCGGAATTCCCCTCGCGCTTTATTTTCCGAAAGCGGACTTCAAACTTCTGGACAAAAGCAGAAAGAAAATCTCTTTCATAAATCTGACGGCAGCGGAACTCGGTATAGCAAACGCCGAAGGAATCAACAAAAATTTTTTTGATGTTACGAAAAATTTCGATGTCGTCGTTTCAAGAGCGGTAAGAATCGATGACGAAATTTTTGACCACTGCAGAAAAATCATAAACCCGAACGGCCGTCTTGTCGTTTTCTATTCCTCGCAGCAGACACCTTTTGAAGACAAATCGCTTGAATACATAAAAACCTACTCCTTCGAAAAAGGGGAGAGAGTTGTCGCGTTTTACAGGTTCTAAACAATAATATCGTGACGACGTGACAATGTAACGACGTAACGTCATTATCGATTCGCGCCTTTCGATATATCGATTTTTCGAAATTTCGATATTTCGACATAAGCAAGACGGCGCGGCGAACCTGATCGACAAGAATGAAAAAGAGCAACAATTTGCAAAATAATTTATTATTATTAAACTCTTGCGGTTTTTTGGTTTTTTAACTTTTTTTTGGAGGATAAAATGTTGAATTTGAAGTACATCCCGAGTGTTGACCCGGAAGTTGCAGCAATCATCGAGAAAGAGGCTGAGAGACAGGAAGGCGGTCTTGAACTTATCGCCAGCGAAAACTTTACAAGCAACGCTGTCATGGAAGCGCAGGGCTCGCTGCTCACCAACAAATATGCCGAAGGTTATCCGAAAAAGAGATACTACGGCGGCTGCGAAGTTGTTGACCAAGTTGAAAAACTTGCAAAAGAAAGAGCTTGCGAACTTTTCGGTGCTGAGTGCGCTAACGTTCAGCCCCACAGCGGCTCCCAGGCAAATATGAGCGTTTACTTTACCGTCTGCAAACCGGGTGACACGGTTCTTGCGATGAACCTCAACCACGGCGGCCACCTCACTCACGGCAGCCCTGTAAACTTCTCCGGCAAACTTTACAACATCGTTCCCTACGGCGTTGCGAAAGAAACCGGCAGGATCGACTACGACGAGATGGAAAGACTCGCTGTCGAAAACAAACCGAGAATGATCCTTGCAGGCGCATCTGCTTACCCGAGAATCATCGATTTCAAAAGAATCCGCGAAATCTGCGACAAAGTCGGCGCTATCATGTGGGTAGATATGGCTCACATTGCCGGTCTCGTAGCTGCAGGACTTCATCCGAGCCCAGTTCCTTACTGCGATTTCGTAACTTCGACGACTCACAAAACCCTTAGAGGCCCGAGAAGCGGTCTTGTTCTCGCAAAGAAAGAATACGAGAAAGACCTCAACTCTGCTGTATTCCCCGGAATGCAGGGCGGTCCGCTTATGCACGTCATCGCTGCAAAGGCCGTATGCTTCAAGGAAGCGCTTGACCCGAGTTTCAAAGTTTACATGACCCAGGTCGTCAAAAACGCAGCTGCAATGGCTGACGAATTCAACAAAATGGGCTACAATCTTGTTTCGGGAGGCACCGACAACCACCTTATGCTCATCGACCTCAGAAACAAAGGCAAAACCGGTAAAATCGTTGAGAAAGCTCTTGACAAGGCTCATATTACCGTCAACAAGAACATGGTTCCGTTCGACGATCAGTCGCCTTTCATCACGAGCGGTATCCGCGTAGGAACTCCTTTCCTCACCACAAGAGGCCTCAATGAAGACGATGTCCGCCATGTCGCAAGACTTATGGATAAAGTCATCATGAATATCAAGAGCAACGAGTTCAACCCGAAAATCGGCATCGACGACAGCATCATCGACGACAAAATCATCGAAGAAGTACACAATGAAGTTGTCGCTATCTGCAAAAAATACCCGCTCATCAACAGATAGTCCTTTTTCATCAACTTTTTCAGAGTAGTCAAATGAGATGTCCATTCTGCGGTTCAATTAAAGATAAAGTCATTGATTCTCGTTCTACAAAAGACGACTGCGAGATCAGAAGACGGCGCGAATGCGAGGACTGCGGCGGCAGATTCACGACCTACGAACGGATCGAGGAAATCATGCCTGTCGTAAAAAAGAAAAACGGCGAAAGAGAACCTTACGACCGCAACAAAATCAAAAAAGGGCTCATGATCTCGTGTCAGAAACGCCCCGTTTCGGCTGAAACGATCGACCAGATGATCGACAAAATCGAAAAGGAGTTACAGTCCTACGAAAAGAAGGAAGTCGAGACGAGTTTTATCGGCGACCTCGTCATGGAGGCTCTCCGCGAAGTCGATAAAGTCGCTTTCATCCGCTTCGCATCAGTCTACAAAGAGTTCGGCGAACCGAAAGACTTTATAGCAAAAGCAAACGAAGTCCGCGAAGAAAAGAAATGACCATCAGACCGTTAACGGAAAAGATCAGAAACAGCAAATTCTTAAACCGTCCGGTAACAGCAAAAGATTTATTGTTCATCGCTGCATTCATTCAGATTTTTTTAAGAATTCTTTCTTATGCCTGGTGCAGTGATGATGCATACCATGCCTACACCATGTCGGCAAACTTGCTGGCTGGCAAAGGGTTTACGCCGACTCCCTGGATAAGAGTCAATGTTTCGACATGTCCGCTCTGGACTCTCGTCGTGACTTTGGGAATGTCTGTCTGGAACAATGCCTATGCAGTAGGAATGATTTTAAATCTGCTTTTTTCAGGCATAGCCTTGTTTATTCTGTTCAAATTCATTTACAAAAAAGATAACTGGCTCGTTAGTTTATTTACAGTGACAGCGGTGCTCTGTACTTCAAAAACCTATCTTTCGTACACGACAAGCGGTCTGGAAAACGCACAGATTATTATGCTGAGCAGTTTTTACCTGGTGCTGCTTTTCAAAAACGAATATTTTTCAAGGAAAGAACTTTTTAAAATCGCTCTTGTCGAAGGCTTGATCGCATTTACCAGAATGGACTGTGCGCTGATTTTCTCGTTTACATCGGTCTATGTGTTTTTGTTTAAGTACAAAAAAGACGAGAAAGACACCGGCGGATTTTCTCTGAAAAAGCTGCCTGAGGTTATTCCAATAGCAGTTCTCGGTCTTCTGCCTTTTATTTTATGGGAACTGTTTTCCTGGTTTTATTACGGAAATTTTGCTCCGAATACCGCTCTTGCCAAACTTAATACCGGATTTCCGCTCGGTGACTACCTTGTCCGTGGGGTCTGGTACGGATTTACATCCATGTTTTTCGATGTTGCAATAGTGGCGCTTCCGGTGCTGTTTGTCGTTTACAGCCTGGCAATAAACCGCAACAACCTCAAATTACTCTTTGCAACTTTGGGAACCATGCTCTATCTGATGTATATAATCTACATCGGCGGCGATTTTATGCTGGGACGTCATTTTCTTTCATTATTCTGGGTCACCCTGCTTTTAAGCTTTATGCCGGTCAACGAACGGCTTACCATGCCGTTTTTTGTCACACTAATGATGCTTGTGATCGTTTACGATTTATTCCAGATAGACTCTGTAAAAGAATCCTATGACAGCTATGTCGAGAAAAACCGCCCCTGCTGGTTTGCCGACGAACAGAAATACTATCATTCGCTTACAGGACTTGTTCCTATAGCCGCGGATTATTTAAAAAACGGAGAAGTAACGATCGTTAAAAAGGTTAAAAACTACGGTGTACAGTGGTTTTATACAGGAGACAAAACCATGTACGAGCATCGTTTGTACGATCCGCTGCTTGTCAGACTTCCAGCGGTCCGCCTCAAGAACTGGAGAGTAGGCCACATGAGAAGAAAATTTCCGGACGGTTACAAAAAAACTTTAGATACGGGAATTAATTATATTAAAGACAAAGACCTTGCGCTTTACTACGACAAGCTGAAATTTATACTGTCAGGCAGTCTGTTTGACCTTGAGCGCCTGAAAGAAACCGTAAAATTCAACAACGGAGTTTACGACAGCTATCTTCAAAGCTATATTAAAAAACATGATCTTTCAAAGCCCGACAAAATCCAAAAAAAATAACTCTTTGCTTCAACCTCTGTTTTTTTACTAAAAAATTTGTATAATCGCCCGGTTTTTTTGTTTGTTGAAGGAGGTTCAAATGAAAAAATTTCTTTTGTTTCCGCTGTTTTTTACAGCTTTTTTCTCTCTCAATTCGTGTATCGCGATGAAAAACGACGTCGATATGGCAAAATCTGAGCTTCGCGCTGAAACCACAGCCAAAATGAAGATCCTCGAAGAAAACGTAACGAAAAACGTGACTCAGTCGCTCAAAGAGGAAGTGGCCAAACTGAATGCCCGTCTCGACGAAATCGAAAAATCACAGCAGACAGACAAGCAGATGCAGAAAAACAAAATAGACCTTTCTTTCAATAATCTTGAAGAGTTGCGCGAAACCATCAAGGAACTCAACCAGAGAATTGACAATGTCGATATGGTGTCTCAGAAAAACTCGCTTTTTTCAGAGCAGATAGCCGCTCTCGACAAAAAAATCGCAGAAAACGAGCAAGAACTGGCTCAGTTGAAAGAAAACATCAACTCGCAGATCGAAGGCCTCAAGCCGGTCGAAAAGTTCACTGTGACGAAAGATGGCGTTGTCAGACTGCCCGAAAACGAGAGCAAGAGTTACAACCAGCTTGTTGAATACACGAAAAGCGAAAACTGCGATCCCGTTATCGCGAGAAAAGCATGGGAGACTTACGCTGAAAAATGGCCGGAAAGCAGAAAATGCGACGTGACCTTCTGGATCGGCGAGACGTACTACTTGGAAAAAAGCTACAACAAAGCGATCGAAATCCTGCAGCCGATCGAAAAAACATATCCAGGATGCCCGAAAATCGAGCGCAGCTATCTCCACATCGCATTCTCGCTTTTCCACATCGGAAAAGTGGAAGTAGCAAACGCGATCCTCGAAAGCATGAAACAGAAGTTCCCGCAACCGGCATTCCCCGATGAAGTAAAGGAACTTGAAAAACTCATCCAGTCAAAGATGCCGAAAAAAGCGGCTCCGGCAAAGAAAGCCGAACCTGCGAAAAAGGCCCCTGCAAAACAGCAGCAGACAAAAACTCCCGCTAAAACCAAAAAATAACCTGAAATTTTCCTGAAAACCGCCTGAAAAAGGCAAAAAAAATGGCTCCTCGTGACGGACTTGAACCGCCGACCTAGTGGTTAACAGCCACCCGCTCTACCGACTGAGCTAACGAGGAACCTCAAAAAATCATATCACATGTAACGAACTCGAACGGGCGGGAGTATACGCCTCGGAAGCCATTAGTCAAATAAAATCTGTATTTTTTTACATTTCTACAAATTTTTTCAGTAAAAATAAATGGTTATAATTATTAAAGTTGATTTTTCCTTGAAAATATCAGGGCAAAAAAAATCCCCCGTTGCCGGGGGACGCCGTTTGAGTATTACAACATAACCTGAGGGGGAGCTGATTATCTTCCAAAGAACACGTATGTTTAGTTCCACTAAGTGCCGATTTTTCTGACTCAAAAATGAACTTTTTTTTAAAAAAGTGATTAAGTCATGATTTTTATTGATGTTTTTTTAAGCATTTTTTTGATGTCAAAACGAATGGATTTTCCTTTTCTTGACTTTTTTCCCGGTGATTATAGCGTTCCGCGTTTAAATTTTATGTTCCGGAGTGAAAAATGATAAAGAGTATAAAGAATAAATTCGGTAATGATTTAAATACATTCTCCAAAATCAGAAACGGGTCTCTCAACAATCTGGACAAATTTCTGATAGTTCTTACGGTCGTTCTGTGCGCGCTGCTCTACATTCCGCTTCTCGGCAACTTTTTCATGATCGATCCGTGGGAAAACCACTATTCGCATGTCGCATGGGAAACTCTTGACAAACACTCTTTTGCGAAACTCTGGTTTCAGAATTCCAACAAATTCTGGTCAAAACCGCCCCTTCTTTTCTGGATGCTGATGCCGTTCTACAAATTCAATATTTCGGAATTTTCCGGCAGGTTACCGATAGCACTTTTTTCGATACTCACTCTTGTCGGTTTCTACATTCTTCTGACACGCCTGATTTCAAGAAAATCTGCAATAATTTCAACGTTTGTTCTTATGCTTTCGCCTCAGTATTTCATGCTTTCGCGTCAGATAATGGTCGATCTCCCGTTTGTTGCGCTCAACACTATTGCAATGCTTTGTATGGCAGTATATTACTTCGGAAACATCAGTGAAAACGAAAAAATATTTAAAAAAATCCCGCGAAGTGACTTTTATCTTTATCTTTTCTACTTCTTTGAAGGGTGGGCTTTCCTCGCAAAAGGGCTGCTTTCGATACTGATTCCCGGCATAACTCTTTTCGTTTTCATGATTTTTTCGCGCAATTTCGGCTGGTTTTTTGCTTGGAAACACCTTAAAAAACATTTGATAGGAGCTGTAATTTATCTTGCCGTCGTCATGCCGTGGTTCGGTTATATGTGGATAAGCGAAGGTAAAAATTTCTTCGATACTTTCATCATTTACCACCATTTCAAAAGGACGACCGGCGAAATCCACAAACCTAACGATCTATACACCCTTTATGTCAGGATTTTAGGTTACGCGATGTTCCCGTGGAGTGCTTTTCTACCGGCGGCACTTTACAAATTTCTTACAAAAAAAGAGGATGACATTGAAAAAATCAAAAAACTTTTCTTTTTCAGTTCATTCATCGGACCTTTCCTTTTCTTCTCTTTTTCATCTACCAAATTTTACCACTACATCGCTCCTGTTGTTCCATTTCTTGCAATATTTTTAGGTATTTATATTGAAAAACTCTGGAATGAAAGATGGACTCTCGCTGCAAATGTCGAAGCTGTTATTTCTATATTTTTAGTTGCAGCAATAGGACGCGACATCGGCGACAAGCACACTCTTTTTCTCCATCTCGTAACTTTCTACAACACGAGAAAAGTTCCTGTTCCGGCTTCGTGGGAACCTACGATAATTTCAGTTTTTGCACTCTTTTGTCTGATTATTATGTTAATGATTTTAAGTGATTATATGCGAAAAAAAGGATTTTTTATTCTGTTTGCGCTCAGTGCCGGATTTATGACATACTACTTTGCAGAACCGCTTCCTGAAATTTCAAAATATTACTCACTGAAGCCTCATGTAGAAGCTTATCTGAAGGACAGTCCAGAGAGAGCTCCTATTGCAGACTATTACAAATGGTTAAGAAAATCGGCAGGTTTCTGGCTTAAAAACGAAATAACATTCCTTCAGACAGACAAAGAAAAAAACGTTATAAGATTTTTTGACAAGCCGGGAGTTCAGTATGTGATCCTCCGGGAAAACGACAAAAAACGCTTTGAATCACTGATGAAAAGGATAAATAAAAGAACTATAGAGGTTTACAGCGGAGCCAAAAACATTCTCCTTAAAGTTTATGGAAAAGGTCAGGAACGCGATATATCCAAATCAAAAGGGTATATAGTTCAGAATCTTCCGGAAAACCTAATAAAATCAAATATTATTTTTGACAACGTAATAAAACTTGAAGGTTTTACGCTTGACAGAAGCAACATTGTAGAACGCGACGGAAAATACTTTGCAAAAGAAGGTTCAACTATAAACGCCGAACTTTACTTCAGGTCCATAGCTGACAGAATCAATAAGGATTACGATGTTTTTCTTCACAACGAAGGCAACAACAAGGATAAAAGAACAAAAGGCGACGGAAGTATGGCAAACGGAACCTATCCGACTGACTTATGGAAAAAAGGTGATATAGTCAGACATCCTCTGAAAATAAAAATACCCGAAGGATCCAAAAACAATTACTATACAGCATACACCGGCTTATATCAGGAAGAATACAGAGCCAACGTCACAAACAAGGAAGAAGTTAAGGAAAGCGATAACAGAGCTGAACTTTTAAGAATTTACCTTGACAGATAAAAAACTTCTATATCATTGAAATTATTAAGATTTTCTATTGAACTTGTCATCAGTATCTGATTTTTTAAAGCTTCTATTTCTTTAAAAAGCGTTTTTTTGGTCTCATCATCTACAAAAACAAAAATATCGTCTATGAGAAATATAGGAAATTCGTTTTTTTCTGCATAGATGCTGAGTTCGGCAAGTTTTATAAGAAATGAAGTTATGTAAGTTTCACCCATTGAAATGTTATTTTTGGCATTTCCGACTTCTGTTGTAATGTTTATGTTGTCAAGGTGAGGACCGTAAAGAGAAAAACCTTTTTCAAGCTCTTTTTCAAGTCTGCTTTCAAGTTTTTCCGCACAATTTTCATCAGTATTGTAAGAGAAAAAAACTTTCATTCCCGAAAAGAGTTTTTCCAATAAAACAGAGACCTTTTTATTGATTGTTTCACATGAAACATTCCTTTTTCTTCTTATTCTGTCAATAAGCGGAACTGCTGCTGCATTGAGATATTTTATTACTTCTTCATTCTTATCCTTGAGAGCTGCATTTTTGTTTCTTAAGTATCTTAAGTATTCGCTCATGTCGTCAAAATAGCTTCTGTCCTCTATAAAACATATCCTGTCTATAAAATCTCTCCTGTATTTAGGACTTCCTGTGACTATAAATATATCTTCAGGTGAGTGGACCACGGGATAAGCTATATTCATAAGACTCTTTCTCGAAGAAACAGCGCCATCTATGATTATTTTTTTATTGCCTTTTCTGTCATAGGCAACTGAAACTTTTCTGCTGTAACCCTCAAAATCTTCAAAATCAGACTCAATATAGAAATTCTGACTTTCTTTAGAAATGCAGTCTTTTATATCGAAAGTTTTAAACGATCTTCCGCTTGAAAGAATAAAACAGGCTTCAAGAACAGAGGTTTTTCCAGAGCCTGTTTTTCCTTTTATAAGAAGTTTTTGTGGAAGACTTATTGAAAAATCAGAAAAAGATCTGAAATTTGATATGAAAACTGAATTTATTTTCATAAATGTCAGATTCTAAGCGGCATTACCATGTGGATATAGAAGAATTCTTCAGTTTCTTCTTTTATAGTCATAGCCTTGTTTGCAGCTTCTTCAACTATCACGTTTACGTTATTGTCGTCTATAACGTTGATAACATCAAGAAAATATCTTGCGTTTACAGCAACATTTCTTTCAGTCGAGAAACCTTTTTCTATAACTATCTCGTCTGTCGAAGTTCCGCCTGAATTTGAATTTGCCGTAAGTTTAAGAACATTTTCCTTGAAGAAATACTTCGAATTCCAGTTTTTGTCTTCTGAATTTATAACGATAACCACGCGTTTTATAGCATCAATAAGTTCTTTTCTGTTTATAACTGCAAATTCCTTGCTGTTAAGAACTTCATAAGAACTGATTATTGAACTGTATTTAGGAAACTCATTTTTGAAAAGTCTTGAAATGAATATGACATTATCTTTCTTTATGAATATTTTTTCTTCTTTGTCGTTGTCTATAGCTACCTGAGCTTCTTTGCAGTCTGCGAATATCTTCGTTATCTCGGCAAAATTCTTTCCAGGAATGATTATTCCGTCTTCGAACTCAGGAATATCTACATCAAAGTTTTTGAGTTTTAAAACAGAAAGCCTGTGAATATCCGTCGTTACCATATCCACTGAAGATGCTCCGTTTTCATCTTTAACTTTCTTTATAAGAACTCCTGAATAAGCCTTGTTCGTTGAGAAGTAATCACCCATTGAGAACTGGACTTTCTTGTAGAGATTTATGAATTTACTGATGTCCACTGATTTATATTCTTTTGAAGTATCGGAAATTTCAGGAAAATCAGAAGAATCAAAGCACGGGACCTTATATTCTGACTTGTCAGCCTTGACATCAAGAACGTTTGAAGATTCATCATATTCAAAAACTATTACCTCAGCTCTTGAAAGACGGCATATATCATGGATAGATCTTGCAGGAACTGCTATTTTTCCTTCTCCTGCCGGTTCTTCAAGACCGACTTTTGCAATAACTGTGATTTCGAGATTCGTTGCATTGAGAGTACATTCATTGTCTTTGAAGCTGAAAAGAATGTTTGTAAGGATCACCATAGGGTGCTTTTTCTCGATACATGAACTGCAGTAATCAAGAGCTTTGAGAAGTTCTTCTTTTTTGAAAGTTAATTTAATCATAATTCTCTCCTAATTAAAAAAAACAGTTATAAATAGCTTTGTTATAATGTTTGAAGTTAAAAAATTGTCAATAAAAACAGAGAAGTCATCGTGTTTTTTGATGTTGAAAAATATGTTTGTTTTTTGTGTACTACTCATGGTCCTTAATTTTCCACATATTAACTTTCAACATTTGTTATAAACTTCCTTTTGACATTTCTATGTCGTTGCTGAGTTTAGCTACAAGTTTTGATATATGTTCGTCATCAAGTATGAGTTTTTCAACGTTTGAAATTGAAGTTATTATGGTCGAATGGTCTCTTCCGCCGAAAATTTCACCTATTTCCTTGAAAGTTTTTGAAGTATATTTTCTTGTCAGATATATAGCTATCTGCCTTGATATTGAAATCCCTTTCGTCCTTTTCTTTGATATTATGTCTGAGGGTTTAACTTTAGTCGTTGCAGAGACTATTTTTATTATATCTTCAACTTCTGTAGGTTTCTTTTTTATAATGTCCTTAAGGATGTTTTTGGCAAATTTAAGATCTATGGTGTCGTTTCCTATAAATTCGTAGGATATTTTAAGAGTTTTAAGAGCTCCTTCTATTTCACGGACGTTGTTTTTAAGGTTTGATGCAATGAAATCAGCTGTTTCGTTGTCTATGTTTATCTCAAAAAGCTCAGATTTCTTTTTGATTATGGCTATTCTGGTCTCGTATTCGGGCGGGATTATATTGAGTATTACACCCATACCGAAACGCGATCTGAGTCTGTCGTCTATATCGTTTATTTCGTTGACGTGTTTATCAGATGTTAAGACTATCTGCTTTTTTTTGTCGTAAAACTGGTTAAATATATAGAAAAATTCGTCCTGAGTTCCGTTTTTTCCTGATAAAAACTGAATATCATCTATAAGAAGAACATCGTTTTTTGTTATATTTTCTCTGAATTCCGACACAGTTTTAGTTTGAAGAGACTTGATATAGTCTGTCATCATCTGATTTGCAGTAGAATAATAAACTCTTTTATGCTTATTCTGGATTATGTAGTTTTCTATGGCATGTATTATATGAGTTTTTCCGAGTCCTGAATCGCCGAATATGAAGAAAGGATTATATCCTGTTCCGGGATTTTTGGCTATTGTCTGTGCAGCATGATAGACCGTAGCATTTGAAGGACCTGAAACAAAATTGTCGAAAGTGTAGTTTTTGTAGTCTTCGTTCTGTTCTATGACTTCATTGTTTTTATTGGTGTTTCCTTTATTTTTGAAATCAAATTCAAGCTGAATGTCTTCATTCTGAACTTTATCTTCGTTTTCAGGAACTACGGTAAATTTAACGACTGTATCTTTATCGAAAAGAGTTTTAGCTATATTTTCTATTTTAGATAAGTAATTGTTTTTTTTGAGAAAATCATAAGCAAACTTGCTTTTGCAGTTTATTATGATCTCTTCTCTTGACTCTTTTTTTGGAGATAAAACATCTATAAAAGTGTTGATTTCCTTATTGTCGGCTTTTTTAAGCTCTTCTACTATTGTTTTCCACATTAAGCCCTCTTGACGTCTTACAAAAGTTCCATCTATTCTGCAAAATATTCGTTACTTTTCAAGAAAAAAAATAGTTTTTTGAATTACCGTTGAAAACATAGGTTTTCTTTGACAGCAATATCCGGAAAGTCCGATATTATCCCGTTTGTAAGGTCGTTTCCGAGAGTTTTCCGCATATCTTCAACGCTGTTGACGTTCCAGTAAACAGCTTCTGTCTCAAAAGGAAGGGAAGGAATAAGATTTCCGACAGTAAAATCGAAATTTCCGCAGTCAGGCAGAACAAAGTCAGGTTTTAGATTGATGATCCTTGCTCTAAGGTCTTTTTTCGTTGAGTCGTCAAAAAGAAGCCCTGTCTTTAAACCTTTAAAATTACTGTTTATTTTTGTTATAACACTGTCGTGAAAGGAAGTTGTTATAAAATCTTCAGGTTTAAAGTACTTCAGAGTTTTTTCAACTGTTTCTTCTGTGGTCTCAGGTTCTTTGATTTCGATATCGAGCATGATTTTCCATTTGCACATACTTATAACTTCTTCGAGAAGCGGCACTCTGTAGCCGAGACTTGATGAAAGTTTCACTATTTCGTCGTAATTCATTTCTTTTAGTATATGCCCTTTCAAAGCGGGATCATGATGAATTATCAGCTTTCTGTCCTTTGAATACCTGACATCGAATTCTATGAAATCAGCTCCGTCGGAAATTGCGGCTGAAAAACTTTCAATAGTGTTTTCGTGAGCCTTTTTCGGGCTTCCGCGGTGTCCTCCGATAAGTTTTTTTATCATTTTTTTCTCCTTTTCCAAAACCTTAACAATGCCGATTCTATACATTGGAAAAAAATAAGCACGATTTATTGAATAAATAACAAAAAAACATAAAATATCTGGACTTTTTGGGAGGGAGAAATGCTGTATATAGGAAAAAAACTGGAACTTACAGAATACTTCAAATCGATTCCGCTTGAACAGAAAGCTCAGCTTTACAGAGGTATCCGCTCTATCATGGCAATGCTTGTCAAAGTGTCGAAGATGACAGAAATCTACTCTGTGCGCGATAAAATATTTGCCGAATTCACCGAGACAATGAAGCAGAACATGGATGTGATACACAATCTTCTTCCTTTCGCCACAGTTACGACGAAAAAAGTCGGTTTTTATTATCAGGAACGCAAGATCAAGCTCTTCGATGAAGGCGAAAGAAAATTTAGAAACATATTTTTAACCAATGAAATCAGAGAGTTATATTTTGTAAAAGGAATAACTCCTGAAGAGATAGTCAACTTTTTCGCAGTAATTCAGGAAACACTGAACTATACTCTGCTGGACTACGATTTCAACACAAGACTGTGGGATTACGGAATAACCCATATCGGAACTATTTCCGACCCGGACATGGGCGATCCGGAGCCGTGGCAGGAGAGCTGGTTTAAAAGCGATATCAAACCTGTAACGCCGGCTGAACTCTTTTCGATGCGTCCTCAGAACGTCAACGAACTTTCAGCAATATCCAATGAATTCAATATGCTGCCGGTAGTTGACATGGAAAAATTCAACAAGTGGGCAGAAAGCTGCGGAAAAGATGCCGTCGTCAAAAAATATCTTGAAAGAGCTGTAAATGTCATTCTTTCCAATCCAGACAGGGAATCTAACAGAAATATTGTCGGCAAGATATGCGAATACGCCATCAAGAATATTCAGAACGCTGATTTCATTTCAGGTTTTATTTATATTAACGACCTGATTTTATTAGAGAAAAATATAAAAGATGTAAAAAGTGTAATTTACCAGAAAATTAAGGAAGTCCTTGACAGAATAAAGTCCGAAGATTTTCTCAATACAGTTTTTGAAGTCGCTTACGGAATAGATTCTTCACAGATCAGGAGCTTCAGCAATCTGCTCAATCTTATCAGCGAAGAGCAGTTTGAAACGGCCTTCACCAAGCTTTGCGAACTTGATAACAAAGAAGTGCGTCTCGCATGTCTTGAAGGATTGGCAAAGAACCTTAAAGACAAGGACGTTGTCCAGAGATTCATTGAAAATCCGGACTGGCACATTGTCAGAAATTTCCTTTACATCCTGAGATTTGCCTACAACCCGGAATTTCTTCCACAGGTCCGCGAAGTCATGAACCACGAGGTAAAGCAGATAAGGATAGAAGCTGCACGAGTTTTAAGTATTTATGACGCAGACGAGAACCTTGAATATTGGGAACGCGCCGTTTTTTGTCCAGACGAGGAAGTCAGGATCATGGCTGTCGAAAACCTTGTAAAAGTCAAGGATATGAAGGTAAAGAGCATTTTCAACGAAATTTTCAAACCGGCGAACCGCTCGAAGTTCAATCTTACCGATTACGAGCGCTATATGGACCGTATTCTGGCTTCAGGGAGGAATGAGTTTTTCGATCTGCCGGGCTCGATGATATTTTCCGAAAACAGGGAGTTAAGGATCGCTGCATTGAAATCGTTAAATAAATTAAGCAATCCTTCGATGGTCCTCATGCAGGTGAAAAGAAGGATAACAAGTCCGGAATTTCTGTCGTTGGACAAAGAAGAGATAGATCTTCTGCTCGGTCTGATGAAAGGTGAAATGATAACGCCGATGCTGGAACATCTGGAATTTTTGTTTACGCTCCATGGAAATATATTCAATAAAAACAAATACTTACCACTTAAAAAACAGGTTTTCGGGTTTGTCATGCAGAGAGCCGCGAAGAATATGGCGATGCGTAACTGGGTCGAAAAAGGAAAAAAGACCGGCGACAGCGAAACGCGTGCCATTCTTGAGGGGAGGAGTTAGTCATGGATGAAAGAAGAAACAGACCGGAATACGACAATTCGCCTAAAAAATGGCGTTACAATTTTTCAAAATCGCTTTTCACTTTCTGGAAAAACGTAAAAATGTACGGTGACAAAAACGAGAGGATCACTGAAGAAATCACGTTTTTCAAGCAGGTTTTGGATTTTTTCTTCGCCGAAAGGGATGTTCTTTCGATTACTTTTGACGGAATAGACATAAAAGTCGATAAAGTCAGGATCAGAGGTCAGAGGCAGGACGACAAATACTTTGAAGATATTTACGACCTTTTCCTTTCGCTCTGTATGTCGGGGATATCTTTCAAAAGAGGAGTCCGTGACGAAGAAATTCTGACTCTTCTTGCCGTTATGGGCAAATATCCGGTAGGACGTGAACCGAAAGTAGCGGCTTACGAACGTGTCAAGGCCGACCTTCCGCCGTTAGATCACATTGAAATCTACCCTTACGATCCTGAGGAATCGGGAAATCTTCCGATCTATACGCCGGAGCAGTCGATTCGTAAAATCTACTGTTCTTTAGCTCATGATTTCGGCGATGTCTGCAAAATGATCGATGCCGCAGAAAGTATTCCGCTCCGCATGACGGAACGCAGAGTTCAGGATCTTATAAGCGTGGTTTCAAACACAAAAAAGATCGAAACCATTGAATTTATTATGTTTTTGGCATCAATCGCCGCTTTTGAAGGTTCAACTGAAAGTGCTTTTGCCGTTTCAAGAGTTTTCTGGTCTGTTCTGGTTGCGAAAAAACTTAAAATCGATATGCAGTCGATAAAAAGAGTCGCCGTTTCGGCTTATTTCCAATATTTTTCAAAAGATAAGGAAAGAGGCTACTCCGCGCTTTCGAGAATGGATGAATTCAACTATGACAGAATTGAAGCTGCCGTCAACGCTTCTTTCAGAATAGGCGATTTTTCCGATCAAGCTCTGATGTCCGAAAGATCTTATTCAAGCGAGACGCTTTCGGGAGAAATACTCAAAGTTGTTTCGTATTTTTCGGCAGTTACACGGAAATGGCCGGCAGATTCGTTCTACAAGGGACCGCTCATGACGAGACCGCAGGCGATCCGTTCGATAATAAGAAACTGCACAAAAGGTTCGTTCAACAAAGAAATTGCCGAAGCGTTCATCTCGGTAGCCGGTATTTACCCGATAGGAAGCATTGTCCGGCTTTTTGACGGAAATGTCTGCGTTGTTGTCAAGAGATTCAAAAATTTCTTCGAACAATCTGAAGTGCTTGTTCTTGACAAAAATCTTTCAGTCAGCGAAAGAAGAACTGTAACTGCTGAAAATGTTTTGGATATTCCGGATGCGGCAGGAGTGGTTCTTCCCGAAAAAACAATCGTTCAGATCCTTAACACATTCCTTGACGAAAGGGAAATGTCAAATGAAAAACCGGAATAAAACGGTCACGCTTGAAAAGGGCCGTGAAAGATTAGCAAAAAACCATAATCCCTGGGTCTATTCAAAAGCAGTAAAGCATATTTCCGACGGAGTTTCGGACGGTGACACTGTTGCCGTTCTCGATTTTGCCGGAGATTTTGTTGCATGGGCTCACTACAACGGAAAATCAGGTATCGCACTGCGTCTTCTGGAATGGGACGAAGCAAAATATCCCGATGAAGAATGGCTGAAAGAAAAAATTTCAAGGGCGGTTTCCCTCAGAAAAAGAATAATTCCTGAAAATACAGGTATTTACAGGCTTATTTTTTCGGAATCTGATATGCTTCCGGGAATAGTCTGCGACGTTTTTGAAAAAACGGGAGTTCTCCAGATCTCGACTCCCGCTTTTGACAGGATAAAACCGCTTCTTGCCGGGATTATAGCGGAAACTGCGGGACTTGAAGCTGTTTTCGAAAAAAGTGACGGTGACGGCAGAAAAATCGAAGGTCTTCCTGAAACAACCGGAATTCTTTACGGAAAACTTGAATCTCCGAGAATTGTTTCACGTGAAAACAATCTCTTTTTCGAAGCTGATCTCGAAGGTCAGAAGACAGGTTTTTATGCCGACCAGCGTGATAACCGCAGGTTTTTCGGCGAAGTCGCTAGCGGAGAGATTCTTGATATCTGCGCTTTTTCAGGCGCATTTTCGGTCTATGCATTGAAAAACGGTGCTAACCACGCGACATTATTGGATATTTCCAAAGAATCCGAGGCACTTGTCCGCCGGAATATGGAGCTCAATTCGATCGATCCGTCACGTTACACTTTCATAAAAGGAGATGTTTTCGAGCTTCTGCGCAAATTCGCCGCGGAAGGAAAAACTTTTGATTCGGTAGTGCTTGATCCGCCGAAACTCGTTCCTTCGAACAAGTACCTCGAAAAAGGGTTAAGAGCTTATAAAGATTTGAATTTTAACGCACTTAGGCTTGTAAAAAGAGGCGGAGTTTTTGCTACATTTTCGTGTTCCGGAGCAGTCAGCCTGGCCGATTTCAGAAGCGCTGTCGCTTTTGCAGCGCACGATGCAAACCGTGAACTGAAGATTCTGCGTCAGCTTCATCAGGCTTCCGATCATCCGATCCGTGTCAGCGCACCCGAAACGGAATATCTCAAAGGAGTGCTCGTCGAGGCTGAGTAAAAAAGCGGCAATCTTCAGCTGTTTTATATTGCCGGAAATAACGGGAAAACAAATTTACCTTGACATTTCGACTTTTACGAGTATATTCCCGCAGTTATTTTTTTGGTGGTTGAAATGCTGCTTTATCTCAGTGAAATCACCGAGTCGAAGGTTACGCGCGATGTTGAATATCACATCGCCGGAGACGAACTCGGAGAAAGTGCCGAAATAAAAAATGTCTCGCTAAAAGTCGAGTTTTACCGCGCAGCCGGAACGATTTCCCTCAGATTTTTCGGAAATGCGACTGTAAAAACCGCTTGCGACAGATGTCTGGCAGATCTGGAACTGGAAATGGATATTGATGAAAATTATTATCTTTTTCCCGAAAACACGCCTGATGTCGACTATTTTTATTCCGGCGACGAGATAGAGCTTGACGATTTCGTGAGAGAAACACTGGTTATGAACATGCCGGGAAAAGTGCTTTGCAGCGAGGACTGCAAAGGTCTCTGCTCAAAGTGCGGCGCAGACCTCAATCTCGGAGACTGCGGCTGCGACAGATCCGGCGAATAAACTAAATTAGGAGGATTCAATGGTTCCAAAGAGAAAACACTGCTCAGCACGCTCGAAAAAAAGAAGAGGCGGACACCTTAAATCAAACCCGATGACTACTATTGCTTGCCCGAAATGCGGCGAACCGATGCTTCCGCACCGCATTTGCCCGAACTGCGGCAACTATAAAGGTAAAGAGATAATCTCTGTTTCCGAACAATAGGTTTAAATGACATCAACTGTCATTGTTGATGCTATGGGCGGGGACAACGCTCCTGTTGTTCCCGTTTTTTCATCTTTAGAAGTCTGCAACGAAAATCCTGATGTAAAAATTCTGCTTGTCGGTTCCGAAAATCTGATCCAAGACACTCTGGACGATGCGAAAATCCCAGAAAACCTTGAAATTATCGATGCCGGCGAAAGTATCGAAATGGGTGAAACTCCTTCTCTTGCTTTCCGGAATAAAGGAAATTCTTCGGTCCATGTCGCGCTCGATCTGCTTGTTCAGGGCAAAGGCGACGCCTTTTTTTCAGCGGGAAATACCGGAGCAATCGTGACGGCAGCATACTTCAAAAGCGGCGTTATCCCGAATATAACAAGGCCTGCTTTAGCGACGAGTTATCCTTCGGTCGACAAGCACAAACTAATAATTTTAGATCTCGGGGCAACTCTTGACCCAAAGGCGGAAAACCTTTTTGATTTCGGCGTATTAGGCGAGGCTTACCGCTTTTTCATGACAGGCCTTGAGGATTCAAGAATTTCTATCCTCAATGTCGGCACGGAAGAAAAGAAAGGAAACAAAAAACTTGCCGAAGCCGCTGAAATGATTAAGGAATCAATTCTTAATTACAACGGTTTCATCGAGAGCAACATCCTTTTTTCGCATCCCGAAACCGATGTCGTCGTAACAGACGCTTTCACCGGAAATGTCGCGCTGAAAACTGTCGAAGGTTTGACAGAAACTATTTCGCAGCTCATCAAGGCCAAGATCGCTCCGCCGCAGCTTGCCAAAGTGCAGACTTTTGTCTTCAACAAAGTTTTCGGCGAAGTTTTCAGAAATTTCCAGTATAACCTTTACGGAACGGCGTTCCTGCTCGGAATCAACCACTTTGTCGGGATCGGCCACGGCAGAAGCGACAAAAAGGCGTTCAAAAACGCGATTTTGAGATTAAAACGCTACTCCGAGCGCAATTTCACGAAAAAAATCGCAGACAGAGTAAAAGCGGTAAAAAGCTGATCCTCAGATATTTTTTATATTTCTTCGTAATAATACGAATAATCGATACCTTTCATAAACATTTCGCGGTCGTCGATCTTGTCGGTGAGAGCATTTCTCAGCAGCTCTTTGATTTTTGCCGGGTCGTAGTGGCTTTCCCTCATGGCATCAAGATAGTCTTTCTTTCCGATTCTGCTCCAGTCGACGCATTTTAAAAGGCGTTTTTTGAATATCATGTCAAGCCAGATGCGTGTGCTTCGGCCGTTTCCTTCCATAAACGGGTGAGCGACATTCATTTCGACATACTTGTCAACGATTTCATCGAAAGTGTTTTCGGGCATTTGCTCGATTTTTTTCAGCGCACTCTCCAGATATTCGGCGACACAGAACTTGAATCCGCCTTTACTTATCGTTTTTGTGCGGATCTGACCCGCGAAATCGTACAAACCGCCGAAAATGTATGCGTGGATTTGTTGTAGGGCTTTTGTTGTTCCGACATCCTTGTCGGCAATAAGATTGCTTTGCAAAAAAGTATATGCTTTTTTCTTGCTCTGACCGTCAAGAGTATTGTCGCTGTAATTAAACCAATCAAGGAAATTCACGGCTTTGTTGTTCGGAAAGTTTTTTGCCAGAATCTGAACTGCATCGTAGTCGAGCGCATCTGCCGCACGTTTTTTTCCGTCGGGAGCCTTGAATTTGAAGTCGTGAGTGACACTCACGAGTTGAATATTTTCAGCTGTAAATTTCTTTTTTAACCATCTCCAGTAGTTTCCGGCTTTGACATAGTCAGGTTCTTTGTTAATTGCCTGAATTATGTCAATAGCTGAAAACCACCATTTCGAATTTTCCTCGTCCCATACGGCTCTGACCTCGCGGTCATTAAAGAAACGGATTGAAATTTTGCTCATTTGCGCACTCCTAAAAACCAAATCGTTGAATATTATAGTAAAGAAAATGAAAATTGAAAGAAAAAACTTCTTTAATTTTGATTTTGGTTACTGCCGAGTTTTTAATCTCCAACAAATGTGCGATTTTTGTGCGTAATATATTGATAAAACGCACATATTAAGCACAATATCACTGTTTTTTGATGGAGGTTATTATGACGAGAGTAAGCACAAACATCAATCTGGACAGTGATTTAAAAAAGAGTGCGCAGCTGCTTTTTGCAGACTTGGGAATGGATCTCACGACTGCTGTCACGATTTTTCTGAAGCAGGCAGTCCGCACGCAGAGTCTTCCTTTCGCGGTGACGAAAGTTCCGAACGAAGAGACGCTCGCCGCACTCGGAGAATATCAGGAGATGCTTCTTCATCCCGAAAAATACAAAAGATATTCGTCATTCAAAAGTGCGTTAGACGAGGAAAAATAAACGGGGACTCATTCAGATTTGTTTTAGGGCAGAAACTAAGAATTGCGTTTGACGGCATCTTTCATTTTTTCATTTCCGACCTGAAACGGATTATAAGAGTCCGCTACGACATATAGCGTCGTAGGGGAAATTTTTTGGTTTATGTGCAGAAATTTTTATAGATTTAAATTTTTTGATTTTTGGGGCTGAAAGGTTTTCGCAAATTTAGGATAAATAACAAGATTAAATGAAAAGATATTATTCCGAAGCTCCCATTAAATAACCTGTTGTGAGGTTATTTTCTTTAAACCATTTTTTTAATGTTGCCTTGTTAGTTGAAATCATGTTGTCTATATCTGAATTTTTTGGAGAATTCCACATTTTCCAAGAAACAAGACGAATAATAATATCATTTATCTTCTTTAAATCACTGTCATTTAGGTAACGATAAAAAAACATAGCCCTTTCTTCAGTGTCATTAATTTCTAACTTTGCGCTTATAGCATCCTTAAAAATGTCCGACCATGCCATTATTGATTTTGACGAAAACAGCCTGGTCAATTTTAATTGATTCATATCATTTGGTGATGCAGAAGAATTCCAGTTTTGCAAAGTTTGATCAAAAAGTAAATTCATAAGTTTTATAACATTTTCGGCCTCGACATCCCTTTTGTAATTGTCTGAAAGTATATTGTCTGTTAATGGTTCTGTGTATAGAAAATTTGCAAAAATAGATTTTTTCAACACATCCAATGTTATAGGTTGTTCTTTTGATCCTCTGTTTGAAGTAGATACTAAAGGTCGCCATTTATTATTTTCATCTTCCAAGATTGAATTGTAAAGATAACTCCTAAATTTTTCCTTTATTTCGCCTTTTGTTTGGGCAACGTCTTTATTGCTTATGTATTCAAGAAAACCTTGTTCTGTTTTCTGAAGAATGCTTTCATTATTCTTATAATCATCAAAATCTTTTCCAAATTGCGCGCCCAGTTTCAATACCATAATTGAAGAAAAAAATCTTGTTTGAGCAAATTTATCATGGGCAGAGATATTTGCTTGGTTCAATTTTTCTAAGTCTGGATTTATGTAAATTTTACATTCAAAATCCTTTCTGCCTGTCCACAATAAGGCTGCTACTTTATGCTGACCATCAAACAGTAAAATTTTTCCTTTTTCTATTCTTCCAATTGAAGGTTGTAAGACAGGAAAATTTTGGAAATGTCTAAACATTTGAAAAACTTTCTCCGATATTAGATATCGAGGTTGCAATCCTTGAGAGTGTTCATTATCATCATCACTATCTAACACATTCACAGGTAATTTGCAGTAAAAATATTTCCACCCTGTTAAAGGACATGTTTCAACTTTAAATTCTTCTTTAAATGATGCGTTTTCTAAAATAATTTTTCCCTCGAACTCTTTTATAGAAACAGCTTCGCCAAACGATTCGATGTCCTTTTTTTCCTTTAAATATTTCAGCAAGTCTTTTAATGTTAATCTTTGCCCTTGATTGAAAAAATCTTCAATTCGTAATTTTATCCTAAAATCTTCCAGAGGCAATTGTCCTTTTTGCAAATTGTGCTTTTCGCACATTGGAGCAATGTTATTCAAGTCTGTAGGCCCATTATTTACATAGGCTTTTATATGGTCGAAATGTATCTTTTCACCTTCTGGAATTGGGTGCCCTGTTGCATAGCAAATCCTGCCATGTTGATTCAAAATAGTTCGTTTTTCCTCGTCATTCAATTGACGTTTCATAATTGTTGCCATGATAATCACTTCCTCCTATTATTTATTTAGCTAAAAATTTTTATTCATTTCGGTTTTAAGAGTCATTTTTTTCTCCCTCTCGAAAAACACAGCATTATATTACACAAAAAACTATTTCCAATAACTTTTATTTTAAAAAATTCAGCTAAGTTGCGGAATTGTTAAGAAGGGAAGGGCGAGTTGTTTTTGACGGTTTCCTTCATTATTTTCAATGCGTTGGCTGCGCGGTGGTAGTCGATATTGAATTTTTCCATAAGCATTTCGTGAGCGTTTGCAAAAAGAAAATCGACCATTTCATTGAAAAGCGGCTCTATTCCGAGTTTCTCCTGAACTATTGCCAAATAACTGGGGCTTTCAAACAAGGCATAAAGACAGGAACATGCGTCAAGGTGTATTTTAAAGAATTTAAAATTGTCTTCATCGTCGAGTCTCGGGGTAACTATCGTCGCCTCGATGTTCGCTCTGATACGTCCGAGATTATTTCTTCCGCTCCTTATGTTGCGGAGTGCGACAAAGACGTGGATGCCGCATGATTTTCCTTTTTGCGCGATACTTGCGATGGAGATTCCTGCACTTTCATCATCCAGTGCTATGATATCATCCAAATTGGTTACGATGATGTTGATGAAAGGCATTTTGCTGGACGGATCAGCCTCCTGATTGTATTCCGCAATATCGCTGACATGATTTTTGTCCAACATTTGATAATGTTTTTCCATCTCGGAAACTAAAAGTTCGAGCGTTTTTACTCCTTCGTGAGCATCTGTGATCCTCGGCAGGAAGAGGTGAGGATCGTTTTCGTACTTTTTGAAAGTGTTTCTCGTGTCGATGAGCACGAATTTGACTTCATCCGGAGCCTTCTCGGAAATGGATCCCAGTAAAGCTTCGATGCAGGCCGCATTGTCTTCATCTTTCCCGGCAATCAGGAAATTTTTGGGTTCGTCAAAAATCTTTTTAAGGTCTTTTCTGTAAATGATGTGAGTCATGATGTCCTCCTTTATTCGCACTCAATAAACATTTTCGCCTAAATCCTCATCTAAATCATATCCTAGCTCCTTAAGCCGTTTTTTGCTTTCTTCCGATATTTTGGGGCAACCGCAAAAGGCAGCTTTTCCGATTTGTGTTACGGAATCGGGGATCGTTATGAATATTAGATCCTGACAGCAGCAAAATGCGAAATCTTCTATCTTTGTAACTGAATTCGGAATGACCACGGATGTCATGTCGCAGTTTTCAAAGGCATTTTTACCGATAGTTGTCACTGTATCTGGAATTATCGTGTTTGAACAGCCTTTGATCAAAGTGTTTGTGGCTGTTTCGATTATTGCGTTGCAGTCTCCGCGTGAGTCGTATCTCGGATTGTTTTTGTCAACGGTGATCGAAGTCAGTTCGAAGCAACAGTGAAAAACATTTTCGCCGATTTCTGTCACGGAATCCGGAATGATTACTGATTTCAGCTGGGCGCAATTGATAAATGCGCCATATTCGATTTTCTCGACTGAATTCGGAATAACTACAGAAATCAGGTGGTCGCACCAACGGAATGCACCTTTACCGATTTTTCTAACTGAATTCGGAATAACCACCGAAGTCAGTTCTTCGCAGTCTTCAAACGCATGATCGCCGATTTCTGTCACAAAATCAGGTATAACCACATGTTTTCTTACATTGTTTAAAAGTTCTTTTGCCATTTTTTCATCCAAAATAGTCATGTCCGCCTCCATTTTCATCATTAAAAACACGGGAACAGTGTCCCAATCTGAAAACGGATTGTAGAAGCCCGCTACGACATATAGCGTCGTAGTGAAATTTTTTTGAAAAATTATTTACAGTATTTGTTGTAGATCATTTTGATGTGGTCAAGCCACTCTTTGCGAAGCGACGGCGGAGAAACGATCTCGCATTCAGGCGAATATCTCATTACCCTGGCAATGATCTCACTGTGGTATTCACCGATCGGGAGAGTGATTTCAAGACATTTTTTCCCGTCAACAACGGTTTCTTTCGTGACCTGGTCTTTGTGCCATTTCTGCTTAAGGAAGAAATAGGACGCAGGTTCAAAAATGCGGATGGTCGCCGTTTCCGATTTTTCAGACGGGTATATTCCGAAGGTGCTTCCGACGAATTTATCGATCTCTGATTTCGTGTAGATTTCGGAAAAAGGCTCTTCCGTGATGCGGCTTTCTACAAAGCGCGAAACAAGAAACTCGCGAAGGCCGTGCCGCTTGTGGCAGTAAGCCAAAAGATACCATTTCCCCGAATAATTTATGAGCTTTATCGGTTCTATCGCTCTTAAAGTTATGTCGCCTTTTGAGTCGAGATACTTTATTTCAAGCCGCACTTTCAAGAGCAGTGATTCCAGAATATTTCTGAAATTGGTCACTTCCATCGTGTCCAGATCGGAAGAATCGTAAGAAATTTTATCAAGCAGTTCCTCAAATTCTGCCGGAATGTAACTTGAGATTTTTGAAAGGATTTCTTTAGAAATAACAGGCACATAAGGGATTCCGTTCAGATTCATCGAATCACTCAGCAGACCAACGAAAATATAGTAGAAAACAGCATCGTCGAAAGAATCGAAAAGCATCTCGAAAGGCGATTCGTAAACATAACCGCCCAGCTCGCGGCTGTATTTTATCGGCGCGGAAAGATAGTCCCGCATATATCCGATGTCCCGAAGAACCGTGTCGATGTGGACTTCAAAACGTTCCGCAACTTCCTGCCGCGTAACAAAACCGCGCGTCTTGATCCTGTGGTTCATGTAAGCAATTCTTTCTAAATTCGCCATTTTACTCTCCAAAAAAAACAATAATATAATCTAATGAATTTAGAAAAACCTTGCAAGAAAACACGTTACAGGCGGTTTTTTCGTGATTTTCAATATTTGATCCTGAAATAATCGAGCAGTGCTTTGTAGTCATCCTGTGCCGAAAGGCAGGTGTCGCGCAGGAATGCGTTGTGTTTTCCCCAGTTCTGGATCCCGCGGTAGTAATAAAGGCGCAGATTCTCTGTGATTATGAAGGGGACAATTCCCGATTTAAGGCACTGCCAGAACATGAGAAGTCTGCCGACTCTGCCGTTTCCGTCCTGGAACGGATGGATCCGCTCGAACTGCACATGAAAATCGAGAATATCGTCAAATTTCACCTCTTTCAGCGCGTTGTAAGCGGCAAGAAGCGTTTTCACACGGCTGTGGACATCCTCAGGCAATGTTGTTTCCTCAAATCCGATTTCGTTCGGGAAACGCTTGTATGCACCGACCGCGAACCACGATTTGCGGCTGTCCGAAGTCGATTCCTTCAAAATCGAGTGAAGCTGCTTTATGTGTGATTCTGTGATTTTTTCGTGAGCATGGTCGATCACGTAGTCTATACACCTGAAATGATTGACGGTTTCAATAATATCATCGACATTTGTGTTTTTTGACGCGAATCCGAGCGTGTTAGTCTCGAATATAAACCGCGTCTGATCTTTCGTGAGGCGGCTCCCTTCGATGTGGTTCGAACTGTATGTCAGTTCGACCTGCGTCCTGTGGTAAATTCCTCCTTTAAGTTTGGATTCTTTCTGATCGCGTAGTGCGGTCAAAAGCGGAGTTGTCTTTGTTTTCGTGCGCTTTGGCAGAACCGCATCTGATGGAATATTCCACGTTTTTCCGACAAGAAACGCACCTTCCATCTTTCCGGTAGCGCAGTAGTTGCGGACTGTCCTTTCGCTTAAGCCGGACTTTTCTGCAAACTGAGCCACTGACAAATATTCCATAAGAACCTCTTAAAACCGAACAATCTATCGGCAAGAATTTTACAAAATTTACCTTAAAAACGCAATTTTTTGCCGATAACGGCAAGAAAAAAAACAGACATTGCACCCTTTAACTTGCCTTTTCCTCAAATTTCCTTAAAATTATTCGATTTTTTGATACGGAGGCCGCAAAATGAAAAAACTATTTCTGCTTTTTGCACTGTTTTTGATTTTTTCACTTCCAGCGTGCAAACTCTTTGATGATTGGGACTGGAAAACAGATTGCGAACTTAAACAATGTGAGACTGTAAGTCATTCTACCGGAGTTTGCGATCCGGGTTTCTTTAATGCTTACTGCAAATGCGAGGAAAATTATTTCTGGAACTGGGACACAAGGGATGCATGCGTAAATCCGTGCGACAGCAAATCGTGCAAAATAGCTCATTCAACAGGCGAGTGCACTTCGCTGAGCTACGATGAATACGAATGCGGATGTGAAAAAGGCTATTTTTGGAATGATACAGAGCTGAAGTGTGTTTCCCCGTGTGATCCGAACCCATGCGGAGATACCAATTTGAAAGAGTGTATTTCTGAATCAAAAGAACAATTCCTCTGCATTTGCGAAAACGGATACAGTTTTGACGGCGAAAAATGTGCCGAACTTCCTGAATGCAGCCCTGAAAGTGCCACTCCGTGCAAAGATTCTGCCACTTGGCTTGCGTGGTCGTCAAAAATGTCAGACAGCTGGCAACAAAAAAAGTGTGGGGATTTGTCAGAAGGAGGATCGCCCGACTGGGAATCTCCTTATATTGATCAATTGAGGACTTTGATCCAGAACTGTCCTAACACTCAGCCTGGCGGAGATTGTGAATTTATCTGTGAGTATTTTGACTGTCACCTTGAAAACTGTGAATCATGCGAAGAAAACGAGACAGTCGAATACAGCAAATTCGGCGACAAAGAAGAATTATGGTCAAACTCATTTGTACGTACTGATGATGCTTTATGTGTTTTGGCGGTAAATTTCAGCAATGGCGGGATAGACAGTGTCTGCGGAAGTGAACATGCCGATGATATCAAAAGTCTCCGCTGCACAAGATGTCTTGACGGATATTTCTGGTTTGAGGGAAAATGTGTCTACGATCCGTGTAATTCCGAACCGTGCAGGGATATTCCTGACGCATATGATAATGATTGTTACCCTGAAAGCGAGACAAAATATCGTTGCGACTGCAAAGGCGATTTGCTCTGGAACGGCAAAGAGTGTGTTCCGGATTAAGCATCCGAACCTGCTTTTTCGTGATTCCGGCGAGTTTAATACTCACTGCTCAGGAGAAAATCTGAAATGTGCATTGTGCGGATTCCTTCGCTGTTTCCGAAGGCAAAATCATCCATTCTGACTACATATTTCGGATAGTTGTCTTTGATTTTATGAAGGTTTTCGTATTCCCGGGTTTCGGTTTTGGCGGTGTTTATTTCGCGGCAGACCTGAATGTAGAGTTTTTCATTCTGTCTGATGGCAACGAAATCGATTTCAAAAGAATCCATTTTTCCGACATAAACGGAATAACCGCGAGACAAAAGCTCGATATAAATGATGTTTTCCATCATAGCAGAAACCGTGTCAGAATTGTACCCGAGCACGGAATAACGCAGCGAAGTGTCGGCTAAATAGAATTTTTCCTGCGTTTTAAGAAACTCTTTTCCTTTTATGTCATAGCGCTGGCAGCGGTGCAGAATATAGGCTTTTTCAAGCTTTTCCAGATAGCTGTAAACGGTTTCGGGATCCATGGTTCGGTTCTGTTTTTTCATATATTTTGAAAGCGTCAGCCCTGAAAAAATCCGTCCCGCGTTGTCAAAAGCGTATTTAACAACCCTTTCAAGCTGGTCGACTTTGCGGATTTCGTTTCTTTTCACAATGTCTGTGAAAATAGTGGAATTGTAAATATCGCGGACAATCGTGTAAGCCTCATCCTCCGAATAATTGCGCAGATGTATCGCCGGAAAGCCGCCGAAACGCATGAAACGGGCGAATTCCTCTTTCAAAGTCCCTTTTTCGGTGTATGCTTCCCTAAAATCGAGATATTCAGAAAAAGTAAGTGGAAAAATGCGGAAAGAGATGTATCTTCCCGTCAGATAAGTCGAGATTTCGCCAGACATCATCCTCGAATTCGAGCCAGTGACATAAATATCGGTGTCAAAACCGCTCATCAGAGAGTTTACCGTCTTTTCCCACGATTCAACTTCCTGAATTTCATCAAGAAAAATGTATGTTTTTCCGTTTTTGCAGAGGTGAGCCTTGATTTCGTTGAATAGTTCAATATTTGTCATGTTCTCGTATTCAAGCGAATCAAGCCTGTAAAAAAGAATCTGCTCAGCTTTGATCCCGCGCTCAGCCAGAGCCTCGCGAAGCATCTGCATGATTGTCGATTTGCCGCAACGTCTGATGCCGGTAAAAATCTTCACGAACGGCGTGTCCACAAACGGAAGTATTTTTTCCATATATTTTTTTCTGTAGATCATCTTCCACCTCCGCTGTAATTTTTAATAAAAAAGATTTTTTGTCAACTTTATCGGATTATAACCCTATAAACTTATGATTTTTTACGAGTATATCGGGTTATAACCAGATAAACTTGTTTTTTAACTTCTTGCTTTTTTCTTGATTTTCCTTAAAATTATTCGATTTTTTGCTGTTTAGGAGGTTCAAATGAAAAAACTTCTTTTTATAGGTGTGATTTTCGCAATGATTCTGCTCGCAGGCTGCGGTAGTAGTTCGAATGAGGAGGAACCGCCATCAGGCGGCGGATCGTGCAACGGTATAAAATCTTACGGTTCAACTTCGTTTACGAGAGATGAAAGTAATGTTTTTGACGACTGTCTCCGGGAATTAAAATACTCCAACGACAGTTATTGCTATTTTAAACCTGACATTCTTCTCACAAAGTTGCAGAAAACAACGATCGTTTTTGAAAAAAAGTGCAAACAAAACGATGAACCTGTCCAGTGTCCCGATTTTATTCCGGATTCGATAACTCTTTCCCAGATTAGAGGCTGTAATATCTATTATGTTTACGGCGAAGTTGACTGCTATGCCGAGTGTCCTGACCTTTATTTTTCAACTGACAATGAAATTTTTAAAGTTGTCTCTTTCCACCCTTATGAAGGATATATTTCCGCTTCTACTTCTGATTTAGCTTATGCTTATTTAAGCTCCGTCAATGCGGAAAAAGGTCTTTCTTTTTCTATAGACACCGGCGAAAATACTGCCACATTCAAATCTGAGGATTCTTCAACAACTGTTCCGTTTCAAATTTTGGTTGACGGTGTTGTGGAAATAGAAGGATTTCTGCAATGTGAAGACAGCGAAGGGAGAAAATACAACGAAGGCGCCATGATTTCCAGTGAATGCAAGGCTGCATACTGTTCAGACGGTGACTGGGTTGAAGACGATGTGACTTGTTACGGTTGCTGGGGAAAAGAAAACGGTTACGAAATCGGCGAAATAATGAAGTGGGTCTGCACGGACGGAGTTACCGAGGTTGACTGGTGCAAATGCTTTGAAGACGAAGAATACGGTTCTGTATGGAGATGTCGAGAAAGGGTTGATCTCAACTGCCCAGAGAAATAAAATTATCACTCCGCAAAAAGCAACATATAGAACGGAATCGTGAATTTTTTGCCGGAAACGCCGATATTTCCGTCAATCACTTTGTATGCGACAGCTGGTTTGAATGTTTCAATGAAGTTGTTCAGCGAAATTGTCTGGCCGTTTTTGGCTTTGACTTCGACAGGGATCACTTCCGTGCCCGATTTGCTTTCAAAAATGAACTCGATTTCCTGCGTATTGTTTGAGTTTTTGAAATAATGCAGGGTTTTTATCCGGTTCATAAGGCAGACAAACGCAGCGTTTTCAAAGATGCCTCCTTTTGCCGTCGATTTTAGTTCGTCCGACATGATTGCCGCCTGCGTGTTGAAGCCGAACATTGAAGTCAGAAGCCCCGTGTCGGTGAGATAAAGTTTGAATTCATTAGGTTTTTCGTAACCTTTCAGCGGAAAAAGCGGAGTCGAGACATTTATGCACTTTTTCACCATTCCGGCATCGAGAAGCCAGTCGACCGTGCTTTCGTATTTTTTGCTTGTTCCCTTGCTTTCGATCACGCTGTACTGAAATTTTGTGTATTCCTTGGAAAACTGCGCCGGAATCGAGTTGTAGCAGTTCGTTATTTTCTGCTTCATCGTGTTCGGGGCGTAGTGCATTATGTCATCGCGGTAGTTCTGAAGAATTTCGTTCTGTTTTTCGTTGACAGCCTGAAAATTGTTCGTTGCAATGAAAGTGTTCACGACATCCGGCATTCCGCCGATGCAGATATATTCCTTGAAATAGCGCATATAAAGCGAATTTATGTCATCCGGCACTTTTTCTCTTTTCAAAAAGTAGTTTTTCAGCGCGAAAACAGCAGAGTCATTCACTCCTCGGGCCCAGAGATACTCCTCAAAATCAAGCGGAAACATCTCGATATCCTTTTCGTAGCCGACCGGAACGGAAAACGATTCCTCGTCGCGCTCTTTGTATTTTATTCCGAGAAGCGATCCCGACGCGATAATGCGGTACCGCCCGTCAATGCTGAGAAACTTCAAAGCAGTCCGTGCCTTCGGACATGCCTGGATTTCATCGAAAAATATCAGAGTGTCGTTCTCAACAAATTCGACATTGTTTACCCGAAGCGAAATCTGTGCGTAAATGTCATCGGGTTCGAGACTTCCGTTGAAAATCTCTTTCAATGACTCGTTTTTCAGAAAATTCAGATAAATGTAGCTTTTGAATTCCTGTTTCCCGAACAGATCGATGATAAATGTTTTTCCGACCTGACGCGCTCCCTTGACTAAAAGAGATTTGTGTTCAGCCGAATTTTTCCACTTCAGAAGTTCGTCGTAAATCTTTCTTTTGAGCATCGTTTTTACCTCTCAAAAAAATGCTGGAAGTATTGTCTTGAAAAATTCAAAAAAATCAAGCGCTTTTATAAAAAATGCCGATTTTTCGATATATCTTTTGCCGGAAAATGCCGATTTTTCGACATATCTTCAAGTGAAAAATGCCGATTTTTTGACATATCTCCGGTTTGGGAATGATGTTTTGAACATGACTTTTCGTGATTTTATAACTACATCAGCAGTTTCATGAGGAAAGGAATTGCGGCGAAAGTTCCGATTGCACTGCCGATCGAGGAAAAGAGCGAAACCAGAAGCGTGCGGGAAAGTTTGTTTTTCCACCAGCCTTTGAGGTGCATTGTGTCCTGCGAGACGGTTTCGAGGTCGATGACGCGCGGTCTCACGAGGTAGAGCTGGACCAGACCCGTGACTATTCCGGCGCCGATAGTGGGATTGAGGCTCGTTATCGGAGCGGCGATGAATCCGGCTAAAATCGTGAGCGGGTGGCCCAAAGCGAGCGCGCAGCCGAGTGCCGAAAGAGTGCCGTTTATTACGACCCACCAGATAGCTGCTTCAAGCGTGTCGGGAGCGTTTCCGTTGAAAAATCCGTAGATAAACATTCCGATGATGAGAAGCGGGATTATCCACGGAATTATTTTCGTAACTTTTGAGCCTTTCGGGACGAAATTTATGTCGTCGAGAGAGTCTTCTTCCGGTTTTTCTTCCTGAAGACGGCGCAAAATGCCGGGAACGTGCGCCGCGCCGACTACCGCGACAGTTTTTTCACCTAAATTCTGTGCGATATTTGCAGCTAAATAGCGGTCTCTTTCGTCAAGGATCGTCCTCTTGAGCGAAGGAAATTCGTCCTGCATTTCGCCGATTATCTGCATCAGCATATCGCCTTTTTTCAGCTCTTCGATCGCTTTTTCATCGACATCTTTGTCATCGCCGAAAAGCATTCCGGTAAAGAATTTCACTTTTTCCTTGAATGTCATCGAGTTGATGGTCCTTTTCAGCGTGACCGAAATATCGCGGTCTGCATTCACGAGCTTGAGATCCTTCTCTTCGGCAAGTTCGATCGCTTTTTTGAACTCAGATCCCGGAGCGGAACCCGTTTTTTCTGCGATTTTCTTCTGATAGCCCGACATGATGAGCTGAACCGTGAAAAACAGCACTTTTTTCTTCTTGAAAATATCGATAATATCGGTTTCCTCGTATTTTTTGCGGTTTTTGAGCACATCCATTCTGTTTTTGTCGAGCTCGACCGCTACGGTGTCGGGTTCGAATTCGTTTATGCACTCTTCGACGAACTTCACGGAATCGCCTGAAACGTGCGCCGTACCTATGAGATAAAGCACTTTGCCGTCGTCGAAAGTTATTTTGTTAAGGTTGGTTTTCGGATTTTCGATAGAAGAGACAACTGACATTTTTTCCTCTCAAAATGACAAAAAACGGTGGTTTATAGCATATTTTTCCAAAAACAAAAGCAAAGAAGCGGAATCGGAACCAGATGGAGCTGAAATATACTTTGCAATCATCTTCAACCTAAAAAATTAAAATATCCGCTTCCCTGAGGCAGTTTTTCCTTGTTATATTTCTCGATCACACACTCGTGCAGTTTCGTTTCCCTGTCGTAGTTGACTCCGATAAGGAGAAGGTTGTCGAGATAATGTTCGAAACCCGCCGGATATTTTTTCGCTCTTATCTGCCTGATTGCTGTGTCCGCATCTTTTTTGTTCCATTTGAGTTCAACGATCATTGCAGGATCTTTGGGGTTCAATGGAATAAAGCCGATATCGGCGAAACCGTAGCCGCAGGGAAGTTCCTTAACGATCGTATATTTCGAACGCGCTGTGTAGTAAGCAAGGATTATCGCCGTTTTAAGCGACGATTCGTCGTTGTAGTCAAGCGGATCGGCTACATTCAGATGGGCGTTGTCAAGCGCTGCCGCAACTCTTTCGGCCTCACCTTCAATCGTCCATTTCAAAAGGCGGTTGGAATCCCGGAGCATTGCGGCAATTTTGCTGAAATTTTCGCTGTCAGTTACAGCCGATTCCCAATCCTGCCTGATTTCCTTGTTCGGGATCCTGCAGAGCCCTGTCGATTTGTCATAATTCAGGTATCCGATGTGAATCAGGTATGTCAGAACATGGTCTCTGTTTTTGATTTCGTTCATGGAATTTCTGAAATTGACTACGTTTACAGGAACGGCTTCACCGCCCATCATATCCGCCACGACATTTCTAACACCGTCAAAGTCGAGTTTTATGTAGTCCGATATCGCCTCGTAAGAGCCGGAAACCTGCCAGTAATTGGCATAGCCGCGATTCAGCATTGACAGGACCACGGAGTTCGGATTGTAAATCTCCACACCACCGATTTTATAACCGTCGTACCAGCTTTCACACTCTTCAAAACTCATCCCGTATTTCTCACAGAGCGATTTGACCTCATCTTTCGTAAAGCCGAAATATTCTTCAAAACCGAACGGATTAAGCATCGTCGATTCTATGAAATTGTTGAGTTTTGATTGCACCTTATCGCGGATTATCGGCAGAATTCCCGTTAAATAAGCGAGTGAAATCGCCGGAGAAAGCTCGTTGTTTTTGAAGAGCGAGTTCAGAAGTTCCAAATATTCTTTCAAAGTGCCATCATCCACCTGCTCGCGGACCAGAACGTCGTATTCATCAATGATTATGATAAAATGTTCTTTTGTCAGCGCATAGATTTTCAGGATGATATCCGCAATCGGATCGTTTTCGTCAAATTCAATGTGAGGGAATACTATTCTGAAATCTTTTTTAAGCTTGGTTTTCAGGTTTTTTACGACTTCGCTTTTATTCTCAACCTGGCTGTAAAGTGCTCCTAAATCAATAGATATTACATTGAATTTATTGAGGTTTTCTTCAAAACAAGGTTCTTTGGCGATTTTCAGGTCTTTGAAAAGATCTCTTGAATCGCATCCTTTTGAAAAGTATGCAGCCATCATTTTGCCGACAACCGATTTTCCGAACCGGCGAGGACGCGAAACACAGATGAATTTCGAGGACATCGTATTCAGTACACCGCAGAATTTCTTTAAAATCAATGATTTATCTACGAAGATTTCCTCTGCCAGAGCTGCTTTAAAATTCTCGTTTCCAGGATTGATGTAAGTAGCAACTCCAGACCGATAAGAAACGGAACTTTCTCTGACAGATTTTCCGAAATCCCCGGCTTCCACTTCTATTTTTATATCATCGTCAATCTGCTTTTTAACAAAAGTAACCTCTTTTTTTTCTAAATCGACACTGGACACTAAATAGTTTTCAAGCCATCCTTCTCTCGCCTGCGGGTTTGAGCTGCAGTTGCCCCACCATTCACGGTGATCGTAAGCGCTTTTAGGCAGTTTATGATTTTTAAGTATTCCGTTGATTTCCCCAAAAGTAAGCGTCACTTTATCCTGCCCGGATTTGTTCAGATGCTCGCCCAAAGAAATATAGAGTCCTTTTTTTCTGCCCATGCCGAAATCTCCTTAAATCAATAACAACAAAGAACACAGCATTTTACTATAATTAATTTTTATTTCTATATTTTTTTGACGTGGACAAAAATGCCGGCCCCCTTTCCGGATTTTCACACGGAACAGAAGCCGGTATCTGAATATTTACGCGCAGTATCCGATTTTTCCGGTTTTTTGGTTTCCGTTACTTTTCTCGCGCTGGATGCGGCAGAGTTCATCGACTATGAACGCGGAATCGATATCCGACTGCTTCATGAAGCGCAGTTTCTGGGCGAGAACTCCGAAATCTCCGGGAGCCGCCGAGTCGAAATCGGCTATTTTCGCGACATCGGAGTCGCTGAATTCGTATTTCCCGAAGTAACTTTTCAGAAGGGCGGCAATCCCCTCGCGTTCGAGCGGCTTGAACTCGACGATCGCGTGAAAACGGCGGTTCATCGCGGGATCCAAGATCTTTCTCAGATTTGTCGTGCAGATGAAGATCCCGTCAAACTCCTCCATCTGAGTCAGGAATTCGTTGACTTTGGTGACTTCCCAGCTTTGGATAGCGTTTTCCCTGTTTCTGAAAAACGAGTCGGCTTCGTCAAGCAGAAGGATGCTGTTCGATTCTTCGGCCTCCTCGAAAGCCTCGGCGATTTTCTTTTCCGTTTCACCCACATATTTATCCAGAAGATCGGAAGCGCGTTTGATGATGATTTTTTTATCGAGTTTTTCTGCGATATAGCGGGCAAACTCGGTTTTGCCGGTTCCGCTGAGCCCGTAGAAAAGCAGCCTTATCCCGTTTTCGGATGAACCGTTAGATCTCGAAAATTCTTCAGCATTCTGTATCATCTCGACTATTGAATCGGGACTTACGGAAGTGTTGAGAGCATGCAGATCGTAACCAGATTTTGTTGTGTCGCGTATTTTCGACTTTCTGCTCCCTTCGCACAGAAGAGCCGAATTCGCATCGAAAATTTTATCGATGCACCTTTCAAGTTTTGTGGAGGCGATACTCTCAAGATTTTCTATTGTTTTCACTACGTTATCGACCGAAGAACCTGTAACGTTGTATTTTTCTATCGATTTGAGGACCCGTGTCCTGAGATTTTCGTCGATATTGAGAACGGCAAGTTTTGACTGAGCGATCTTTCTGAGCTGTTCTTTCGACATCGTCGTGAATTTACAGGAAAAATTGAAGCGGCGTCTGGTTGAAGTGTCTATCTGTTTCGTGTGGTTTACGATCCAGATGACTTTGTTTTTGTTGTTCTCCAGCATCTTGTTGATGATTCCTTTGTTTCTCGACGGCGTAGGACCGAAAAATCCGAAATCTATCGTTTTCAGAAGAGTATCCGCTTCATCGACAACGATCACCGAATCCGGATGGTTTATGCTGAGAAAGAGGTTCATGCGGTAAAGGATCGAGTTATGCATGGGTTCTTCCTCATTTTTGAAGACAAAAGTCTTGAGTTTTGATGCTTTTGCCAGCGCTTTTGCATACTCCGTTTTTCCGCTTCCCGGCTTTCCGTACAAAAGGAACATGAAGCTTCTTTTTCCGGCCAACGCACCCTGCATTATAGTAGTCGTATCATCGCTGACATTGAAAGAGTTAAGCTCGTAAGTATCTGAAAATTCTTCATTTTTTACGAAATCTGTGAAGAATGGCTCAAGGCTTCCGGTTTCGATGCTGCGGACTGTATCGTCTTCAATTTCTCCGTAGTCATTTATGAAACCGAACGAGTAAAGCGTGCCGTTTTTATCGATAATGGCTCTGTATTCACTCGAACTTATGCCGAGTGCTTTCATCACAAACTCCTGTTTCGAAGCGCTGTTGCGGAAAAGGTCGTCAAGAATGCCGTTCATGTCAGGCACGACAGCGCAGCGGTATCCTAACGCGAGATATCTGAGCTCTGAATCGGTGAGATCGACGGAATCCGAAATAAAGCCGGTGAGCGATTTGTCAAAAAGGACTTTTTCGACATGCCCCGGGATCTTTTCAAGAAGGGAAAAGTTTTCCGCGCAGCTTTTTCTGAGAAGAAAATTGGCAATAAGTCTGGCAAAAAAGCGGTATTCAACATTTGAAGCGTAAAAACAGCGGTAAAGGTTCACAAGATTTTCAGTGAGCGGAATGCCGGAAACCATTAAATTTCTTTCAATATCACGATCCTCGCGGTATTCGTACCGGATTTTTGAATCCTCGAAACAGCGCTCCGTGTCAGCCGCGACCGGTTCAAGGAGATTTGTCTTTTCAGCTGATTTGACGTATTTCTCAACAAATTCAGCAACTTCATCTGCTTTCCCGAAGAATGCCGCGAGCTTGCAGAAAAGCTCCACCGAATCTTCCGAAGAGTATTTTCTGCCTTCATAAAGTTCGGACACGCAGTAGAGATAATAAGCCGCGCAGATGCAGTCTTCGCGCGAAACATTATTCATTTTGCGGGCTACAGAATTACGAAGTCTTCTTCTCATCGCCAACCTCCTTTTAAGTTTGTCTTTTAGATTCATTGTTGACCTCCTCTTTTATTTCTGAAAGGCGTTTTGCTGTTATATACGCAATTTTGCAGAAGTCAAGTGTATTATTTAATTTATTTAATAGATATCCTTGGTGACGCAATATTACTGGAGTTTTTATCGGTTTTTTTTGTAATCCGTACACTGAAAGCCCGTTTTTTAGTAATTTTTTTCTTCTGTTTTCACTTTCATGATAGGACATTATAGCTCAACTGAATAAAAAAATCAAGTTTTTTATTTTTAAAAAGATGTTTCTTTTTTATCGGAAACGGCTGTGAAGATTACACCGTATCGACGAAATTTCTTTCGACTAAATTAAAAACGAGGATCCCGCCGAAAAGCAGGATAAGAGTCGTAGCAATACTGATCCCGTATTCGGTGAAACTCGGCATTCCGGTTGAGAAAAAGGCGTGCTTGAAACCCTCGAGAACGGGAACGACAGGGTTGAGCATATAAAGAGAACGCCATTTTTCAGGTACCATAGAAAGCGGATAGACGATAGGGGTCGCATACATCCAGAGCTGTACTGCAAAAGTGACTAAGTGCGCCATATCACGGTATTTTGTGGTCAGCGAAGTAACAATGAGCCCGACTCCGAGCCCCAGCATCGCCATCTGAAGAACGAAAAACGGAATTATCAAAACAGCCCAGCTCGGCGAAACGGCGGAACCGGCAAACCAGTAGACAAGCAGCATTATCAGGAAGAGAAGGAACTGGATCGAAAATTTCACAAGCGCCGAAATCACCTGAGAAACCGGCAGCGCAAGCCTCGAAAAATAAACTTTTTTAAATATGTAGGCGTTGTGCACGAAAGTGTTGGAAGTCGAAGTGAGGCAGGAGGAAAAATAGTTCCACAGAATGATCCCGTTCATGTAAAAAAGGACCTGCGGCACGCCGTCTGTCGGGATCTTTGCGATATTTCCGAATACCAGAAGAAACATCAGAGTCGTGAAAATCGGCTGGATAAAGAACCAGAGCGGCCCGAGTATCGTCTGCTTGTAAACAGAGGTAATGTCCCTTTTCACGAACGATCTGACCAGGTCGCGGTATTGCCAGAGCTCGCGCAGATTTAGCCTGAAAAGCTTATCCTTCGGCGTGATTATCGTCGTCCATTTTTCGTTGTTTGATTCGCTCATAGTCACCTTCAAAAATCAAAAAGCTGAAAAATATATAAAATTCACGTGAATGGGCAAATTTTTAAGGGATCGTCTCAGAATAGCCGGAATAACAAATAAGAAAACCTTGATGATTTTGTCATGATCCTGATCTTGCGGGTTTTGTTGTCGTTAAGCTGATAAAAGGAGGGAGTATTCTTCGCGCCAAGCCTTCTTTTCTTCAAAAGCGATGATCTCTTTTATTTTCTGCTTGAATTCGCGCTGCATTTTGTTGCTTTCGTAAAAAGGGTAGTGCGTAAGATGGTAACATCTGCATTCCTCGCAGAAATATTTCCTCACAGGAATCTTTTTTGATCTGTTGTTGTGGCTTTTTGCTCCCTTGAGAGTTTCGTTAGCCTCTCTTTCCGTGTAGCAGATTTTTCCAGTGATTTCACATCTGATCTTTTTTTCGGAATCGTTTCTCATCTTTGCCTCCTTCTAAAAACAACCAACTTACACTTAATAAAAGGGATGAAAAACGAGGGAGTTGACGGAATTTTTTAAAAGTTGTTATTTTTTTCTGATTTTTTCCCAGAATCTGCTGAGAACCTTGCTTGCTGCAGATTTTGTCTGGTCGTATTTCTCAGCGATTTCCTGTTGTTCCGGAAGTTTATAGTCGGGATCTTTGAAATAGTCGTCAAGAATTTCCTTATTCAGAAATGAATAGTCGGAGTATTCTTTAGTCAAACCGTTTTCTAAGGCAAAAACAGTCAGTAATTCCGAAAGCATCGGATCCGATTTCTTTTTCCATTCCGAATCTAATAATGAAAGAGTCTGCTCCAGCGCTTCATGTGAAGCGAACATGGTTTCGATCGTGTTGTTATCAACAATATCAGGAACCTGTTCCTCAATAAGAGTTGTGCTGTCATCGTCTTCATTCGGATTTTCTGTTCCCGTTGTGGCAGCTTTCGACATTTTCAGACATTCTCTGATCTCATCCTCATCCATTCCCAGTGCCAGTACAGCTTTTTCAATGATATCGCAGTCTTCGAGATGCTGATCAGGAAAGGTTTTTCTGATATCTTCAAAGAAATTTTTCACTTTTTTGATTCGTCTGTATTTGTCGTCAGAAATGTGTTGTCCGCCGTTTTGGTCTGCCAGATTTGTTTTTTCTTCACTTGTGCTTATTGAATTTCCCAGCGAGAAAAAAAGATATTGGCTGAAAGGAATTCCTTGTTTAAATGCCTCTGAATTAGGGAAATAATATTTAAGAGCCTCTTTGACCGTTTCAATAACTTCTACGGAATATTCCCTATACTTTTTTTTGGCGTCCCATACGGCAAGATAGATTTTCTGCTCTATCGCCATCTTTGCATTTTCAGTGTTTTCAAGATCGAGAATTTTCAGATATTCATCAAAAAGTTCGTTTATTTTTTTAAATATCTGTTCCATGCCTACTCCTCGAACAATGCTTCAACCGTTCTGATTGCGCGTTCACTGCTTGTTGCTTCGATCATGTTGGTAAGACTGTTCATCAGATAGAGCGGGGTAATGTCATAAATCATTTCAGAGCCGTCCACGATTTTGCCTGCTTTAAATTCAACTTTGGAATAGACAAAGTTTCCGATGGAGCAGTCAAAGAATTTTTCGGCGAACTGAAAAACAGAGAAAAGAAGGAATGCCAAAGGTTTCGGTCCGAAAGTGATGTCAGCATAAATCTCTGCACCTTCTTCCAGTTTTTTTATTAAGGTTTTAAATGTGAACTGAAAGTTGGTTTTTGACGGGTCGAAAGCGTTGGAAAGCGTTTCGTAACTGATTTTAGCTCCGACAGTGTTAAAGTGATTAAGTTCTTCTTCGAAAAGTTTTGCGTTTTCGTCCCCGGCGTTCTCGCCGCCTTCGGTTTTAAGAAGGATGACTTTTACCTCGTCATCGGCTTTAAGCGTGTTTGCCAAAGCGCTGGTCGCAGCAAAATAAATCGGTTCCTTGATTTCAAGCAGAGCATTTCCGTCAACAGGATAGTGACGTTTTTCCATTCCTCTAAGCGGGAGTGTCGCAAATACGATTTTTTTCATCTTTTCACCTCAAATAAATAAAAAGTCCAATAGTTTCCAATAAATAACCCAAACATCATGGTTTCAAAGAACCCAGACACTATATACAAGCGTCGAAAAAAGAAAGAGTTGACAAAAATTTTTCTTTTTTTTTGAAAAAAAATTTTTACTCATCCTCGGAATCTCCGGAATCACCATTTCCGTCGCTTTCATCATCATCCGTAGCGCTTTCGATTTTTGGCATTTCTGATGATTTTTGCCCGTCGAGCCACTGCAGAAGATAATCCAAAAAACCTTCTTCAGAATCCTGATCTGAAGAAATGAAGCGGATCTGCCTTGTATAGAGAGTTTTTCCAATATTTTTGAGCCATTCGTAGATTTTTTCAATCTTTGAGATTGTCTCCTGAATTTTGGGATTAAACGGCGACAACAGATCTTGAAAATCCTTGCCGTAATGCCGGCAGCGAATAAGTGCGCAGAGAAGTTCCAGATATGAGCGGATCGGGATGAGCTTGCGGTTGGAGATTTTTTCCTCCCGTATAAATTTTTTCTGCAAGTTCGAGAATTCAGAATCAATCGCATTTACAGTTTGTTCAAAAAGTGCCTTGAATTTTGTGATTTCGATTTCCTTGAGCAGATTTTCGCTGCGCCACAAGGCAATTGTGAGGACCTGAAGTTTGAAATCTCTTATGCGCTCCCTTAATAATTTGTTTTTGATTTCAAAATCCAGGGCCCAGTCAAAGACTTCTTTTTGGATTTCAGAACTTGCATCTCCGATAAAATAGCCGAATTGGAAGCACTTTTGTTCGATGGTTCTCCAATTTTCTAAAAAAGGAAACTCTTTGGAGAGAAGTTCTCTCATAAAATCTGCTGTCAAATCACAGCTGTCGGAATGTAAAATACAGGCAAACAGGAACAGCTCATTCCACAATCTTTCCTGATTTTTCACATTTTCATTATTCAGAAGGAAAGCAAGAGCTTCTTTTACACGCGCTGTTTTTTCCTTAAATAAATCTGGCACATTCTCGTCGTTCAGCACGGAATTTCTGATATTCCAGATCTGCATTGTCGGGAAGCGGAAACTGCATGCAAGCGAAATGATAGTTTTTGAGTATAGATTTTTTCCTTTTTTTACTCCCGAAACTTGATAAATTTCTCTTCCTAAAGCATCTACCGATTTTGTTTCAGGTTTCAAGGAAAAAGAAAAGTCTGAACCTATCATATTGTAAATATCATTAAAATGATTTCGGTAGAATTTAACAAGCTTTGTTTCGTCCAATTGGCATAAACAATAATATTGGCCTTGCTTGTCTCTGTATCGAAAATCCGGTATTTTGCGGAATTTACGCGTATATCTGTTAAAGCCGTTTTCTTTTCCAAGATAAAAATTCTGCAAATCGAGGATCCTGCTGAAATTACTCTCTTCCCACTCAATCAAGTCTTTGCCGTCAGGATTCCTGTTGTCTTTCCAGTGGAGGAATTCTTCCCATTTTCGCTCTTCCGGGAAATTCGGAACAGGGAAGGCGCTTTCATCGATCGGATTCCACTGAACTTGTGCGCGGATAAAAGGAGCTGATGATTTCGGACGGAAACGCAAGTCAAAAGGCTGCTCCTGACCGTAAGTGTAGGACATCTCAAGCTCGCATTCAACAGCTTTTTTGAGCGGAAACTCCGGATTTTGCAAGACTGCCTCGTATTTTAGAGAAGAAGAAGCGTCTCCCTCTCCGCGAGTAAGCCTGAAATGATATTCTTTGACATTTTTTCCGAGCGTGAACGTTTTTGAAATTTCGATTGGCTGGCTTCTTCCGCGGATCGGAAGAACGACTTTGCCGTTCGTGAGGTCGATTCCGTCGCGTTTTCCGTTTTTGATGACAGACATCTGCAATACGGGTAAATGCTCGCTCCAGAGAGGAATTTCCCGCACTTTCTCCTGAATCAGTATCGAAGCCGCAAGTCCCCGGACTGCATTAAAAGGCTCGTTCACAAAATGCCATTTCGGATCCGGCATTTCAAGGCGTGCGTTTTTGATTGATTCTTCAGGCGAGATGATGAAAACTTGCGAAGATTCTTTTTTTAATCCTTCCGTGTGTTCTGCCGTATACTTTATGTCGTCAAAAACTTTATTGGGCTCATAATCTTTGTCAATATGCGGCGGGTGATGTTCCCAGCGAATTCCGCAGGGAATTTCCGTGAAATCTTTAAGATTTATTATCTCCTTGTCGTTCTTTTTGTATTCAGTTCTTGCACAAACGGGGGTCACAGAAAAAATTTCTTTATAACTTTCCCCGGTTTCAACCTTTTTCTTTTCGATTACGAACACAAAATCTTTGTCTTTGATGCCGAGTTTTTTAAATCTTTCGCTCATCTGGAAATCAAAAACTGCACCAATACTTTGCGGAACAGGGTTTGCGGATGAAAAAACAGAATTGGCGGACGAACGGATCGTTTTAAGCGAAAAATCTTCAATATAATCAGGGATCAGATAGTAAAAAGTTCCTGTGTTGTAAAAATCGCGCAGGGAATTCATGAAATTGTAAACGGCTTCCGTCTCAATTTCTGCCGGAATTTTGCTTTCGGTCCACTCTTTGTGCAGAACATCGTCAAAAGAGACTTGTGATATAGTCCAGTCATTAAGATTTTCCGAATAAAGATCAGGCGAAACGGCGCAGTCAACATTGTGAATGTCCGAAGAATCACTTTTTGCCCAAAACTGTCTGAGCAAATCTTTCGGAAAGTGATTCCTTGTAAGTTTTTTGTCCGTTGAACAAATCTCTGACTCGTATGGGCTTTGCGAAAAATCTATGACAGCAAATTTCTGTTCGTCAGAAATATTTTTGACGATGACCCGCTCTTTTCCTGCTTCTGATTTATAAATCGTGTCTGCAAGATTTTTTGAAATTCTGAGTGCATCTAAAAGAGTTTCCGGTTTTTCCTGAGTTTTTCCGTCGACTTCAAAGTTTTCGAATTCAATTTTTATTTCGTGTTTTTTCCCGGTAACAGGCTTGAATTTTATAAGGTTTTTTTCCAAAGTCAGGGCAAAATTTTCTGTCCGGATTTCTGAATTTGAAAATCCGACCGTCTCGACGAAAAAGTTTTTTGAATCGAAATTGAGCGGAGCCTGCTTTATTTTTGCTCCCCTGTGCTGCAGATCGGAAGCTGTGTTCCAGAAAACGAACGCAGCAAGGATTTCGTTCAGTTTTTCAAAATCTTCCTGAACAAAATCGTCCAGATCCAAAAGGAAACGCCAGGTCCGCCAGACTTTCTTATAAAATTTATCACACAAAAGAATGTTGTTGGGCGGAAGTTTCTGCCATTCCCCGATTTCCTCGGCTTCGCTGCTTTTGAGCCATCTGCACAGTTTTGCATACAGAGCAGAAAGCATGGAATCTTCGTCTTCGCGTCCGATTTCAGAATAAACCTTGTTTCTCTCTTCGAGAATGTAGGAAAGTTTTATGATAAGCTTTTTTAAAAGACGGTTTTCGAGCGTATCGATGCTCTGCTGCCTTTTTACGGCCAGAACACTGGGTTTTACCGCTATTTTTTCGCGGACTGTACGGCCTGGACGGCGGCAAATTTCGATTATTCCCGCAGAATCGATTTCGTGTGCCTGATAGACTTTCATCTGCTCATGAAAGCGCAGGATCTCTTTTCGGGGAGACTCAAAAATATGAAAGACGGAACGGCCGCTGTAAGACAAAATATTGTGGATATAATCAAACACATTCTTGTCAGCGTTGTCGCTTTGAAAAAACTCATGATTCTTGTCAAGGAAATGAGTCAGGTCGTCAGAAAGTGCCTCGCCGCTCTCCGGGTCAAACTCCAGTATACGGTTGAGCCAGTCGCGAAGAGAAACGAGAAGTTCCGCTTTTTTATTGTTGTTCTTTAACTCTTCAAGAAGCGATGAGTAGCCGGTGATTTCTGCCATTATTGATTATCGTTCTCCATGCTAAGGTATTCTGAAGTGACCCAAAGGAACTGACCGTCGCCGAATTTGATAGCGTTGTTGAAATCTTTGGTGATATTGAGGGAGTGTCCTTCGCCCTTGAATTTATCGATTTTATTCCGGATTTCTTCAAGGACTTTCTTTGATTCTCCTCTTGTTTCGATTCCGCGAAGTTTCGGCATGATTTTCTGAACAAGCTGGTCTTCAAATGCAGGATCGATTTTTGCGTTCAAATCTTTCATCAGCGAATCATCTGTAAAAGCATTTTCGTTTCTCATAATAAAATCGCGGACAGTCGGGTAATTCCAGATGTAGTTTTCGATTGACTGCCATACACGATGACCGATTGCACGCCCGATATTTGAGATAGCCTTGTTGATTTCCTCAACAAATTCCTTGTACGGAGCGATGATTTTCTCTGAATCTTCTATCTGCTGCCTGGTGAGATCCATTTTCCAGGAATCCCAGGTTTTTGCAGAAAGATATTTTTCTTCTGCCTCAACACTTGAATTAAGTTCGACACGCCTTTTGAAAGAATTCGGTCTCGGGAAGTTTATCACTATTCCGCGGTCAAGAACTTTGTCAGAAAGGCTTTTTGTTGTTTCATCCTGGTTCATTGTTCCTACCCAGAGAACATTTCTGCCCAGAGGAAGCGGATAGGAATCTGTGCCGCCGAGTTTTACGGAAAGGTGCGGGAACTGAGGATTGTCTTCTTTTTTGCCGCGACGCTCTTCAAGTTTGCTCAAAAATTCCGCAAAATACTGTTCGATGTGCGCAAGGTTCATCTCGTCGAGGAGAACGATGTTCAGCTGATCTTTAAGGCTCGTATCTTTTTCCGGGTCATCAGCATGATCAAGCTGAGTCTGAACAAGGAACTGCAAGAGCGGCTGAGCTTCAAATTTGCTCGAAACGGTGTTGTAGTATCCCAAAAGAGATTCCTGGCTGTCCCAGTTCGGCTGAACAGGAATATTCACGCAGTTGATCCCGCCGAATTTTGCGTAAAGCTGGGGAAGTTCCGATTTTCCGGTTCCGGAAACGCCCGCAAGAACCGCAAGGGGAGACCATTCGGCCGTTTTGAGCGCGGTATGGAAAGCGTACAGGATCCTTTGAGAAAAAGAGAGCCCGTAATCAGAAATCTTTTTGCTCACATTTTCAAGCCATTTCAGTTCCGGATTGAAAAATTCAGGCTCAGGCTTTTTTTTACTTTCAGCATTTTCCTCTGATGACGGATTTGCCTCAGTCTCTGCAGACGCAGCATTTTCGGTTGAATCACTGTCATTTTGAGGAAGGTCAGCGACCGAAGAATCTTTTTCTTCAAGATGTTTCGCTTCACTCAACATGACAGCATTTTCTGATTCCGCCGGAGTTTCCGGGACTTCCGGCTCCTCCAGAACAAGTGCTTCTCTGCGGATTTTTTCTGCCGTAAAATTATCGTGCGGAGCCATAACCGATTTTATCTTTTCTTCGTAACTTGCTGCCTTGTCGTAAAGCTCACGGTAACGCTTGATCGTTTCGGCCTGTTCGGCATTCAAAGTTTCAAGGCGCTCGTTGTCCTGCTGGAGAATCTTTTTCTGACTTTCCAAAGATAAATTTGTAAGTTCGCTGATTTCAGCTGTTGCCGCAAGGTTTTGTACAGTGCGATATTTTTCTTTGTATTCTTCGAGCTGGCCAGTAAGAGTTTCGATTTCTTCTTGTTTGGAATCCAATGTTTTTTCAACATCTTCGGGATATTGTGCAAGTTTTTCTTTAAGCGAGGCGATCTGCTTTTCCAACGCCTGTATTTTCAAAAGAATGATTTCAGGATCTTCGTTGCCGAGACGGGTTTTTATCTCGTTGAAAGCATTCACCTGTGTTTCAAGTGCAGCCCGCTCCCCGCTCAATCTTGCGTACTGTGCCTTGTAATTTTCAAGCTGGGCGGTAAGTTTATTGATCCTCGCCTCTGCAAGTTCATTAACCTCTTTGTCCAAAGAAGCTTTTCTGTTATCAAGGAATTTCTGCTGGGCTTCCTGAACTGCAAGCTTCTGCTCATAGTCCCGAATATCCTGATTGAGAGCGTGGGTCCGTGTACGAAGCTCCTTTTCCTGCTCTGCAAGAAGATTCCGGCGTTCAGTAAGCTCATCGTCCGTCATTTTTACACGCTTTTTCGTCTGTTCAAGAAGCAAATCTTCATGTTCTTTTTCTGATTGCTGGTGTGCATCGTGAAGTTTTTTGTCAAACTCTTCCTGTCGTTTCAAGTTTTCCTGTGAAGTCTTTGTAACTCTCGCTTCTATTTCACGCTCTGTTTCAGCTTTTTTTTGTGCAAAATCCTTTACTGCTTCACGGAGTTTCGGCTCGAATTCAAGTTTTGCCTTTTCGAGGGCAAGAGAATCTTCCTCGAATTTCTTGATGTTTTTGTCATATTCATCAGTTCTTGTTTTAAGATGCTCGTCAAAGGCGGATTTTTGGGAGTCGAGCATTTTTCTGCGGGCATCTATCTCTTGTCCCATCTGCTCTTCCTGCTTTTTCAGAGCTTCTTCTTTTTCTTTCTGATGACTTTCGAAAAGAGATTTGTCGTGTTCGAGTTTTTGTTTCTCAAGGTCAAGTTCTTCATATTTTTCATTGACTTTGCCATGCATTTCTTCGAGTTCACGGGTAAGTTTTTCTATTTCGGCCCTTGCCTGGTTCAGTTCCTGCTCTTTTGCTTCAAGTTTCTTTTTTCCGAACAAATCCATTTTTTTCTCCCTATCAAATGTAATGAATTAATTCCCTTATAATATTAGTGACGATTTTTTTGTAAGTTGACACTTCCTGCCCGGAATAATCTTTCAAATCCGCGTGTCCCCGCTTGTCCAGAAGGTTTGCAAGGTCAAGGATAAATCTGTCATAGTTCGTTGCAATATGCTGCAGTTCTTCCGGCGAAAGCAAAAGCACGAACGCGATTATCGCAGATCCAAGTGTCTGACATCCTCCGCCTGTGACCGCAAGATTTATCCTTTTGGGATTGACGGATCTCAAAGAATCGGGAAGATTTCCGCTTTCCAGGAAAAAGTCTGCTTCACGGCACTTTTCCTCTGCGCATCCTGCACTTCGCAATTCCTTTGCTGGCGGTGATGCTTTTTTCAGAATGGAAAGGACAGCACGTTCAAAGAACTGCTGGACAATTGAGCACGAACTTCCGGCAACAGATTTTCTTTCATCCAGCGTGATATTCCAGTTTATCATCTGATTTACCAGATTTGTCGGCAGCCGCATGATTACAGAATATCCGAAGTCATCATAAAGATTTATTTTCTGTTTGTAGCGCTTTTGTCGAATATGCCGTGCATCAGAAACTCTTTTTGGGAAAGCATTTTTCGTCTTTTTATCAATCATTTCGAAATCTTTCTCAAGTTTTTCGTTCAGGAGTCCGGCGTAATGTATTACATTTTTCAACGTTTTTTCGAGATTCTCTGCCGAGACATCGGCTGCCTTAAGACCTGGGCCGTGAGCCATCAAAGTGTTGTCGCGCAAGGATTTTAAATCAAAGATTTCACGAATAAAATCAGGGCTTTCTTTAGCAAGAAATGCGAGAGGACTTTCCGGATCTGAATTTGCGTAAGCTAAAGTCAGGCAAAGCAGAGGAGTCAGTTCGGGCTCACCGTGATTTCTCATTCCGTCTATTTTTCCTTGATATACTTTGAGAAGCGGCAGATCCTCGCTCGTTACACTAAATCCTAAGTTTTGTGCAAGCCGATAAAACAATCTTCCGCTGTCAAATCCTTCAAGTTCAGAAATTTTTTCTTTGTTGAGTTCCCGCGCTTCCGTGTCTGCAAGGGTGATCGCTTCATCTTCTTTGCCTGCATCGTTAAAATCGGCGTAATACAGTTTAAGTGCATGTTCAAAAGCTGTATAGATGGAATAAATGATTTTTTCGCCGATCCGTATTGACTCTTCGTGCAGATTCGGATCAGATTTCATATCCGCCTGTAAATTAAGCAAGTCACGAACTGAATCGTAAAAATGTTTCGAGATGGCCGGATGCTCAAAGCGGAGTTTCTCTTCAGCCGAATTTTCATCGGATTTTTCTTCGCTCTCAACAATTCCTTTGCGATAAATCTCTTTTATCCACGGGAGATCAGCTTTTTTTATGAAATCAGTGAATATGTCCGAAATTCCGAATCCTGCCGCATCCGTTGAAAAAATATCGCCTGACAATGTGGGGAAGGCTTTTGTATGGACAAGCACACGCTCTTTGCTCTTTATTTCTGCCGAATTTGATATCGCATTCAAGCGGATAGGAGAGTTTTTGCCTGCAATTTTTTGGAATTTTCGAAGTGCTCTCAGAATAAGAAATGTTTCGGGATCAGGTAAGTCAAAATTTGCAGGAATCACAATATTTCCTTCATAATATTTCCCGTCAGGCAGATGGCATCGTGTCTGCAATAAATCTTTTTTGAAAAAACTGCCGGTAAAAGAGTTTCTTGCAGGATTTTCTTCGACATAATCAAGGAAAAATCCTGAGTTCAGATCCCTTAAAAGCGATACAACTTTTATTTCACCGGATTCTTTTTCAGAGAATTTATTAAGTTTTGCCTCGCCGTCTTTAGAAAGTGAAAAAATCCTGTCGTTTAAAAGTCCCTTTATTACAAGCCTGTTCTGAATGAATTCAACTGTTGCTGCTTTCATGCAGAGTGTTTCTGCGAGCTCCTTTGTTTTTGTGATTTTACACTCCGCAAGCTTTAAGATCGTCCGCTCAAAAATATCCAGATCAACGGAATCGACCTGTACTTCCACCTGATAAAGGATACACGGCCAGAACAAATTCGTTTTAGTGTCAATAGGAGAGAATCCGTCATAATTCGGCTTGTTTGAAATAATACCCATGCAGTAGTTATCCAAAATATTTCGGAATTCCTGTGATCTTTCACTCATTTTTGATTTCCTCAGTTAAGTTCTTTTGAATCCAGAACAAGACCGTATTCAGCATCATTTTTGCAAAGTTCGTAAAAATTGGAAAGTTCCGGTACGGCGATTTTTGCAATCTCGCTCGTGAATAAATTTTGGTCTCCGATTACCATAAGGGCCTTTTTCTGACGGCTCATGCTTACGCAAAGGCGGTTTTTCGACATCAGGAAACCGAAAAGTCCCTGCTGCCTTTTCAATCCTTCTTCCTCGTTTTTTTGGTATTCCAGATATGCGTTCCCGATTTTCTTTTCATTTGCGGACCGGACGGCACACAAAATTACGACATCGAATTCCATTCCCTGAAAGGCGTCTACTGTACCGATCCGGATTCTTTCTTTGGTCTCACCGTTTTCATTCGGGGCAGTAGTTTTATATTCATCTGTAACTTCAAAGGCATCATTATAAATTCCGTACGAGTGAAGCTGATTTATGATCTCCGTGCATTGTGCTGAATAAAAGCTTATGATTCCGAACGTCATTTTCTTTTCCGAGTCAAAATCCAGCCATGATTTCAAGAATTTTGCAGCCAAAATTGCTTCGCCGCGACGGAAACGGCTTTTTGATCTGTTTTTGCTTTCAGAACCTTGTCCGCTGTCATTCGGAAGCTCGCACCAGATAGCAGCTTTGCCTTCAATATACGGCAGCCTGTGCATAAATTTAGATGCTCCCAAAGGAGATTGGAACCCCTCGCCATATTTTTCGTAAAATTCTTTGCTCACAAAATTTCCTAAAACCGGATGCATTCGGTACTGCTTGTCGAGAGTGATTTTTTTGTCTGTCCCGAGTTGCGAAAAAAGCCGCCCGAAAGTACTTTCGTTAAGATATTTCACATCTTCTGCACTTGCCGCTTCCATTTCCATTTTCCGCTCGATTTCCTGATCGACCTGCTGGGGAAGCTGTCTTTGGTCGCCCACAAGAATTATGTGTTTGCCTTTTGACATTGGGATCAGCAGATCCGGCGGTGCGACGCGGGCAGCCTCATCAATTATCACATATTCGTAAGGCGTGCTTCCGTTTGGTGAGTCCAGGGAAAGCTGCTTTCGCTTTTGTGAAATTTCTCTTCCCTCGCTTTGCTGGACTGTCGCCGCAAAAACAGGGTTGTAGGAGAGCAGGGTATTTGTGATCCCGTCAGGATTGTTGCGAAGCTCATAAATAAATTCCGCGATGGCGATATTTCTCTTTTCACTCGGATCAAAAGGATACTGCTGGATGCGTTCGGAAACTTCCCTTACGATTTCTGAAATTACCGCATTTTCCTTTTTACGGCGGTACTCGACAACCGGAATGTTTTCTTCTGTTAAATTGATTCTTAATTTCTCCAAATCCTGAAGGAAAGCCATGCTCATACCTTCTTTCCATTCTGAAGCTTTTTTCAGGCATTCCGGCACAGGATAGTTTTCGTTTTCCAATAGGATCTTCAGGTACATGGCCCTTTCTGCACCGTCATCTGCGAAAGATTTCTCATCTGTCCGGAGAGCGCACAGCGCTTTTAAAAAGTCTTTGTTTTCCGAAGATGGTTTTCCCTCGATATCTTCAAGCATTGAATCTATTCTTTCAATAATTGCCGGTGTCGTAAAACGTTCGCTCATATTTTTGATTCCCTTCAGCAGCTTTATCTCCATTGCCGTAGACGGAGATTTGTTGTAGGCAAGGAACAATGAACGAAGGTATTGAAGTTCAATCGATTGTTTTACTTCAGGCATCCTTTTTTCGATTTCGTCAGCAGTATTCCGGCTCCAATCTGCAGTCCGTTTTTGTGTGAGGCTGAGGTTCAGCTCGTCATCTTGGCTTGAACGCCCGAATTTTACAGTCGGAAGAGCGTTGATTGAAAGACGGCTCGCAATGTTGTAAACCGCATCGTGCTGAAGAGCTGAGATAAAAATCTTTCCTGCAAGCTCGTTGCTTTTTTGTAAATCTTCGTTCAAAGCCTCGATGATTGCGCAAATAACGGTCGTTTTTCCGGTTCCGGGAGGTCCTTGGATCACGGCAATGTCAGGAGTGTTCAGAGCAATACGAACTGCATTTTTCTGGTTCTCTGTCGGATCGTACTCAAAAACTTTTTTCTGAACTTTCATCGACATTTTTTTTGCGGAAGTTTGCATGGCAGGGATGTTTGAAGAAATATTCTGCGTTCCGTCCAAAATCAAGCCCAGATCACTGATCGCGCTTCTTCCGTCAATGATATTTAGCCTTGCCCGTCTGCGCCGTTCGACCTGGATTTTATCGCCCGCAATAGAAAGAACAATGAACAGTTCGCCGTGCTCTCCCCGTTTGGGAAAACCTTTTGTTCCGGGTTTTAATGCAAGTCTCAGATAGCCGGGAGCGATTTCTGTTATTTTGAGGTTGCTCCATTTTTTCTCTTCATCGTCTGCTTTTTTTTCTTCTTTCGATTTATTTTTTCCCAGGAAAGATTCTGCTTCGATTTCTTCATCCACCCCTTTGATCCACTCATCATAAGTCATATCCGGATTTTTAAGATAATCCGGAAGTTCGCGGACTAAATCAACGGTGTCACAATCTGTAGATAAATCGTCAAAATTGCCTGAGTTTTCGTTGTTGTAAGAAAATCTTACCTTGATTTCATGAATGTTGGCTCGTTTGATTTCGCCTGAAACATCGGCATAACCTGTTTTTCTCGCATTTTCCAGAAGGCGTTTCCCGATTTCGGCATTATATTCGTCCCATTGTCCGATATAGCTTTTCCCTTCAGCCATATTTTTTTGAATTTCTACAGCATTTAAACCGGAAATTTTTTCTTTTGTAAGGTATGAAAATTTCAGCTGTCCTTGCGCAAGGCAGATTTGGTTCTCATGATTCCGCGGAGTGTGATTTTTAATTCCCACAGTGAATAGTGCGGTTTCATCGTTGAGTTTTGAAGATCTTACGGACAACTGCCAGTCTTTGTTTACGATGGTAAAAGAGTTTTCCTCTTCAGCAGACTTTTTATGATTTGCCATAAAAAGGAAATACGGATTCGAAGAGTTGCCGAGAACAAACTGAGAAGAAAGGACTTTGCACAGATCGTCGCCGGTTTTCGTAGAAAATCTCGATTTAGGCGCAGAATGATCCTTTTCTTTATCGACAAAGTCTTCAGTAGTATTGATTGTAAGCCCGTCCGGAAACCTTCTGAGTTCTCGGAAAAATACGATTTCAACATCGACCTGGCCGTTTGAAAGAATGTTCTCTACCTCAAAAAGATTCGTCTGTCCCGCTCTGAGCCTGTTATCCAAGGCAGGCTGATCCGAACACGAGACAAGGCGGACCATCTTGAAATTTGTGCCATACTGGAAAATGTACGCGTCATCTGTATTCTTTGATTTTTGAACGACACCAAGAGGATTATTTCTGTCGGTAAGCTTTTCATTTTTGTCTTTAGGTAAATAAGACTCGAACCTGCACTTAAAATGCTCGCCGTATCTTAATTCGCTTAACTTCATGACTCTCTACTCCACAGTCAAAATCACAGAATATCCGTGACGGTTTTTGTATCTCAAACTTACAGAAAAGTTTGGATCTTGCATATTGAATTGAATTCTGCCTGTAAGGATTCTTTCGTCACCGCCGTTTTTGGAAACGGTGATCGGTTTTTCATCATCGAGAGCACGGAACTCTATAAAATTATTTTCGGTTCTTATCCCGACAAGATCCTCGTCGCTTTTCAGAATCCTGAAGGGCTCGAAACATCTTGACGGCAGAACCGCTTCTTCTGTCCCGATTTCTTGCACAAAGATATGAGATGGTTTTTCAGAATTTTTCAGATAACTTTTTGCAACGATGATTTTTCCCCGCTTTTGAGAGCAGTACGGACAGCAATACTCTCCGTTTTCCTGGTTGTCATAGTAGTAAGTCATTCCGCACTCAGGGCATTTGACTGTCATATCGGCTGCATCCGAAAAAGCTTTTGCCCACCGGGTCAAAGGAGTGCGCAGAAATGGTTTTGTGTGACCCTCTGAAAATGTATTGTCAAAAAGTGCGAACAATGTCGGTGTCAGAAACAAGGAATTGACCTGCTCGATGCTTCCGAAAGAATTCGAATCGTCGTTCTGGTCAAAGATCCACGGTAAAGAGCCGTCATCGTTGAAATTGTTGTAATCTGCTTTTTTCTGACTTACGACGGTTTTTGCCCAGTCGTCGTCCTCGTTTTCGTCTCCGATAACTCTTTTCCCTTTGTAAGGGTGCATCATCGTGATTACGTAAAATGCCGCCACTGCGAACGCATAGGCATCAGAGAAAATTGTCGCATGGCTTGTTCCGTTGATGATTTCGGGTGCGCCGAAGCCCGGTGTGAAATAAGTTTTGCTTTTCCCTGCGAAATTTATGTTGTCAGCATCAATAAGACCTGCCGAGATCTTGTTTCCGTCATTTTTAAACATCAGGTTCCCGCCGGAAATGTCACCGTAAACAAGGCCGTTTGAATGCAGCGAAGCGATCTCTTCCGAGATTTTGTATAATGCCGTAAGACGAGTTTTGAGGCTGCCTGTTTTGCAATAATTTACCCATATTTCGGCATTAGGGATCTGTTTTCCGGTATCGTCTTTCAACCAGAGAGGCACCTCTTTTTCTTCAATTTTTGCATTCAATTTGAGAAAATGATCAAAGCTTTTCATTGCGTTCATGAAAGTCATGACATAGCCGGCATGACTTTTTAAGATTGCAAGCGGCTTGGAGAGATTTATATTCTCAGGGATAGGAAGAAGTCTGATCAGGCGGAGTTTTTCAGAAACTGTTTTTGCGGCAGAGTTGTCTTTTACAGGATTTCCGTCAGCATCGACAACGAGCTTTACGGCGATATCCAGATCGTCTTTCACGTGATATACAGCGCCTTGTCCGCCCTGTCCGATCTTTTCACCCAGCGTATATTTGAGATTGTCAGTATCAATGACGTCGATTACAGCTTTATCGGTTTTTTCTTCCATAGTTTTCCCTTTTTTTGTGAATAAAGAGTGCTGTTTTATCATCTGTATGACGCGGAACAGGCCAATGAGAGATCCATTCTTTCATGTCGCTCTCTATCTGCCGCTCACTCATACCTTTATATTGAACCGAAAGGTCCTTTACAAAATCAACAGAGCATCCGCTTTCCAAATCATCAGAAATGCCGTCGGTACACATAAATACTGTTTCGATGTTTCCTGCGTTTGCCTTAACGATTTCCCATTTAGAAAAATCAAGTTTCTGCTCTAAGCAGGAAGTCATGTTTGAAAAAGAATCTGTTTTTGTGTCTGAAAGAAGAATGTGCTGTCCGCCGTTTGACAAAGCTGCGATCATTCCGTCCCCGAGCCTGAAAAGATAAAGCCTGTCTGATACACAGATAGCTCCCAGAAATGTGGCCGCGCACTCTTTTACGGAATAGCCGGATCTGTTGATTTTTTTTAACCACAAATCATAAAAAAACCTGATTTGCTTCTGCGGAGATTTTGATTTTCGCTTTATCCACTTTTTTGCCGATTTTACGAAACATCTGCAAGCCAGATCCGAGCCGAAGTCAGAGTGAGTCCTGCTTCCAAGCCCGTCAGAAACGGCTGCAACAAAATTTTTAGCAGAAAAGTAGAGTCTGTGCGAATCCTGCATCGGCAGATTTTGCCTTAAGTGCAGAGGTCCGATACATTCCGCACAGGAGCCGTTCCAAATTTTGTTTTTCATACGTCTTCTGTTGTACAAAAAGAGTCCAAAGCCGCTTCCAAATCCAATGCAGTGAACAAAAATTTATCTTCATCGACCGCTATAAGATTTTTTGGAAAAAGCCGGGACGCCAAACCGCTATCAAAATCAGCACCTATCCCGACGAGTCTGAAATTCAGTTTTTCGATCAGGTCTTTTATCTGAGGAGCCTCTTTGTCAATGAAGCCGTCTGTCAGCAGGATGATGTTTTTGGAATTGTTGCTCTGAATGAAGTCTGCAAGTTCGGAAAGATTTGATTTTCCGTCAGAATTTAAGGGAAGACCTTCTTTTAAATAAGAAATTTCTCTTACAGAGTCTGACCATGAATAGAATTTGAACTCAAAGTTCTCGTGAAGAAGAAGATTCCGGCAGACACTTTGTACAATGTCGTGTTTCGACAGAGCGCTCATGCTGCCGGAAGAATCGATTATTACCGAAATTTCAACCACTTAACTCTTGTCTCCGACGATAAGTTTACCAATAATTCTGTGTTGTTCCGACTTCTTTCGGAGATTCAAGAAGTTTTTTGGGCGCCTCTATCTTTACAAGCTGATTCGGACTCTGGGAACGACTTCTGCTGGTAACGCTCATTGTTACGAACTTAAAGAATTTATGCAGAGAAGATGCATCTTTTGCATAAAACAGAGGGTTGTCTGTTCCGGCGATAAAGCGTTTCAGAACATCTTCATTTGCATCCGATCCGATAGCCATAGCCATTCTGTCACACTTTGAAGAGCGTCCGTTCGCAATAAAATCCTGCATCGGCTGTTCCCAAACATCATTCGGAGCACCATCGGAACAAAGAATTACCAGCGGTTTGTATGCTCTCCCCGGGGTAACTTCCTTGTCTTCGATCATGTCTTTTGCCATTTTGAGTGCGCCTCCCATCGGGGTCATTCCGCTAGCTTCCAGATTGTTCAGTTCGACTTTTGATGCATTTGTATAAGGAAGAGCCAGTTTTACTTCACTGCCAAATGTGATAACCGCAAGCTGAATTTCTGTTTCAATCTGCTCTTCACTAGCAAAATCTTTAATCATTTCACGAACAGCTTTCTCAAGTTCAGCGATTTTAGACTGTTCTCCGCCGCCTCTCATGCTGGAACTTGTGTCTAACAGTAAAACAACAGGAAGAGGTTTTGCTTTGGTCGTTGTGTACTTTGTAGGATCGAATGCCATTTTGGTCTCCTGAAAATTGGTTTATAATGCTTCACAAAGATTGCTAACACAAACGCACGGTAGTGTAACAATATTTGCGGTAATTGCAAATCGGTTTAACAACAGTCGTTACTTTTAAAGAACCGTCACGTTATATATAAGCGGTGAAAAATTGATAAGTTGACAAAAAAAATAAAAAAATATTTTTGAGAATAAAAATCGCAATAAATTTAGAGTGTTACAAGTTGTGATCAGTACAGGTCTCCAGTTTTGTGTTCTAATTTGAGCTTTGTGTCGTCGACTGAAGCCTTTAGGAGTTCGTAATATTTCTGGCACGTAAAAATGTTCATTTTGTATTGAGGATGCTGCTTCCTGTCCAGTTCGCTGTTGACCGCCTTCTGTTTCAGAATATTTTCAACAGGATGGTTGGGGATCGCGTAATCGATAAGCAGACAGTCGATGAGATCAACTTCTGCCCTGCCGTTAAGAAATGCGCAGGTTCTGAGGACGTGGACGATTTTTCTCCAGCGGAAATCACTGACAAAATACTCGAAACTCTCTCTTCTGATTTCGGAAATAAGTTTTTTTGCGTCGTTACTCAGTCTCACCTTGTCAATTTCATTCCGCCAGTTTCTGATATCTTCGTCGCTGATCAGCAATGTCTCAAACATTTCCTGAGTAGGAGAGACGTAATCATCCGTATTTTCTACGAATTTGAAAAAAGCCTCGTCGTTTGAAGCGCTGTTTACCTGAACATGGAGTGCCGTATATTCCTCTAAAACCTTGTCTGCCAGATTGAACGGCTGGGTTTTCTGCGAGGTTATCGCTAAAAATGTGTTGGATTCTATGTAAACTGGCGAGACGTCACAGTTTACGAAGGCTATCTTATAGTCACTGTCATGCAATTTATAACTATCATATTCCTTGTAATGAGTTTTAGAATCACCTTCGCCGTAGTGGTGACCTTTAAAAGCTCTTGCGACGCAGCAGACCAGAGTCCCTTTATCATGAAGGGAAGGCCCCAGAAGAAAGATGTTTTCTCCGGCAATGGCAGAAAGCAGCGTGAGACGTATCGCCTCTTCTTTTCCGCTCAGCATACTGTTTAAATAAGCAAGCAGATCTTTTATCCTGTTAGGCAGCTTTTTGTGACTTTCCATGAGTTCCTCCGCTGAAATTTGTTTCAAAAAACCGAAATATTTTAGAAAGTTGGAGATTTATGGCAAATTTTTCGGAAGCAGGAAGGGATTTGTGGAAAGAAAGGCTTTTTCTTGTTAGGCTGACAGTAAGAGAGAATATTCTTCGCGCCAGAGTTTTTTGAATTCGAAAGCTTTAATTTTATTCCGCTTCATATCGTAATTGCGCTTTGAACAGCTCTCTTTCTCGGATTTCTGGCTTGTCAGATGGAAGCATCCGCACTCTTTGCAGAAATACTTTCTTTTGGGGGTCTTTTTTGCTCTGATACCGTGATGTCTGGCATTTTTGAGTGCTTCGTTAGCTTCTCTTTCCGTGTAGCAGATTTTGCCTTCGATTTCACATCTGATGTCTCTTTCAAATTCGTCTTTCATGTCGCCTCCGTGTTTTGTTGTCAATCAAACGTCTTACACGAAGTATAAGCGGCGAAAAACGGGGAAGTTGACATATTTTTGAGATTTTTTTCGGATTGTTTATATTTTCCCGCTTTGGTTCTAGGTGTGGGAGAATTCAATGGCGGAACGGAAAAAAATTGGGAACAGTAAAGGCGGTTCCGGAATTTTTTTCGGCATAGCTGCTGCTGTCATATCTGCTATTATTGTATTTTTTTTGGGACGCCTGTTCGAGAAAAAATCATAATACCGTAAAAAGCAATTGCCGGAAAATGTTTCCATTCCGGAAGAAAATCGGATGGAAAAGATTTATATCCAAAGAAAAGAAGTAGAGCAGAAATTACTTAAGCAAACCATTAAAAACGGTCGTTCCGTAAATTTGGTAGGAATGCCGAAAATTGGAAAATCCTCACTTGTTTACAATGTTTTTGAGACTAAAACCGATGAATATTATCAAAAAAATGTTGTTGTTGCCAACATATCTGCAAAGGTATTTGATTCCGCGGATGATCTTTTCAAAAATATTATAGGAGCAATTTGTAAAGTTATTTCGAGGGATTCAGATTCATGGGTTTACTCCAGCAAGCTGCTTCAACTAAATGAAAAAATCCAAAACGAGAGTATAGGAAAAGGCGGATATCTCACTTTGTGTGAATTTTTTAAGATAATGAATAGTTATAAAAGAAGAGTGGTCTGTGTTGTCGATGAATTTTATAACTCATCTGAATTATTGGCGAGTTATTCAGGAGTTTTTGCTGTTTTCAAAGAGTTGCTAACAAATCCCGAAAAATATGGTGTTTCATTTGTTTTTGTCTCAGAACTCCCGATAAAAGAATTGGACTTTATTGGGGATAACTTGCTGTATTTACGCGGATTTTCCGATAAAGAGCTTGTTAATTATTATCGTTACAACTCAACTTTAGGTATTGAACTGAATGATGAAGAGCGTGCTCTCCTTAAATGCTTTGCCGGAGGTCATCCATACTGGTCAGATATTATTCTGGCCGAATATAAAGCGGCAAAAGACGATGGCAAAACTGCGGATATGGAGACAATATTCAGGGAAAAAGCAAAAATTATATATCCTGAATTTGAGGCAATACTTAATTTGCTGGGCGAAGAGCTGAAGAACAAGCTCTATCAGATAGTCTTCGGTCCTATGGATGAAAAGTGCACTCAGATCGATATTGACACTTTATATGATTACGGAATTCTTGATGACAGAAAAAATCCGAAAATTATCTCAGGAAAACTATATGAATATATGAAAATGAAAGAACGGGATATCAATTTCTTTCCGCTCTGGCATGATACTGAGACTGGAATGAGAAAGATTCTGAAATACCGATTGAAAAGGGTATATTCCGAAGAAGATTGGGAAAACAGGATCGCTGACAAATATATTTTGAAAATCTCTGAAAAGACTCGGCAGAAAATGCAGAAGTATTTCTATCCAAACGACATTCCGAGAAAAAACGCCAAGCCTTTTACTGATAAAAGTACGGGTAAAACTTACACAATGGAGGAATACTCTCTTTCCTATTGTTTAGAAGAAGCAATAAAGCTGAAAGATAAGATGAAGAATGAGCAGGAACTGGATTCAGGGTGTATGAAACCTGACGCAGAGATCACCATTCTTGAAGCGATATATACCAGAGGTTTGTTTTTATTGTGTGAATTGGAGTATTTTAATCTGAATTTAAGAGAAATATTTGAAGAACACGACAAATTTAAAGAAGCGACAGGTCATTTGAAAAAGGCAAGGAATAAATATCAGCATAACAATGATGAGCTTCTGAAAGAGGAATATAAGGGAAAAACCATCGACTGCTGCAAATATCTGCTCGAATGCATCAAAAAAACCAGAATATAGAGTTATAACTGGAGTCAACATAATGCAGTGTATTCTACGCCGATGCTATCCATCCGTTTCATTGTGACATTTCTGCAAATATCGGATTCGCTGTTCGAAACGAGAATGAATTTTCTGCTTCCGCGGTCTTCTCTGTTGAGTTCAAAAACTGCATGTCCTGTAGTTCCGCTTCCTGCGAAAAAGTCTATAACTATGGAATCCCTGTTTGTTGTGGCACGAATAAGTTCTTTCAATAATTTTACAGGTTTAGGTGTCGAAAAATAATCTCTCCTGCCAAAAATTTCCTCTATTTCATCTTTTGCGGACGATGTTGTACCGAAACAATCAAAAATTTCAGGAAGTGACGACGGCTTTTCGCGCAAAACACCGTTTTCAATATAGGGCTGCATGATGTTGTTAAAAACCGATTTTTCCGATTTTTTGGCAAAAACGATAAATTCAAAATCGGTCTGGACTTTGTTAGGATTTAAAACGACTCTGTTGGCATCAAAAAACTCGTGTTTTTTCTTCCATTTTTTGACAGAGACATGCTTTTCGCCGAAATTTCGTTTGCATACTTTTACGATGTCGTCCAATCCGTTCTCATCAATGTTTATAACCAGAAAACCGTCTTCTGAAAGCAGTGTTTTACTAAGTTCGATGCGTTCTTCCATAAATTTTTCGTATCCTGAGCCCTCGTATTCGTCTTTATAACCGATGTAGTCTATATGTGAATTGTAAGGCGGGTCAATCAGTATCGCTTTGATTTTGCCTTCATAGTTTTTTATCATGGATTTCAGCGTAAAAAGGTTGTCTGATTCGATCACATAATTTGAACGGATGTTTCTGAAAGTAATTTTTGCAGGAGTGTTGGAAACAACATTTTTGTCGATGAAACACTCTTGGAAAACTGAAATTTCCGACAAGTTTCTGCAATGAGCGAAAGCCCACTCCCCGATATAGGCAACAAGATCGGAACAGTAAACGGTTTTCAGGGAATCGCAGTTCGTAAAGCAGCTTTTGCCTATGATGGAAACATTGTGAAGGTTTATCGATGTCATTTCGCCGCATCCCGAAAATGCTCCACGCTCCAGATTCGTGACACTGTCCGGAATATGAATTTCTCCAATGGCGGATTTTGCCGGACAGCAGATCAGTTTGGTTCTGTCTTTTGAAAGAAGGAGACCGTTTTCGACCACGAAATTTTCCGATTCTGATACGAATTCGATTTCAGAGCAGGCGACAAACGGATTGTAGCCGATAGTTTCCAAGGTTTCTGGTAAAATGATTTTTTTGATCCCTTTGCAGTTCCAGAAAGAGTTCCGGCATATTTTCTTTACTTTTTCAAGGCGCAGTTCCTGTGTTTTTATGGAATTCAGGCATCCTATTACCGACGAAAGTTCTCTGTCGTAAATAACCTTGTCAATGATTTTGTATGAAGCTGATCTGTTGTCGATACTTAATTTGTCGCAGCCTGAAAAAGGGTTGTTTTCCAATTTTATTACAGATTCAGGAATAGTAAGTTCAATAAGGTTGCTGCACAGAAAAAAGGCGTGTTTGCCTACGATCTTTGTGCCGGATTTTATTTGGTAGGATTTTTCTTTTCTGGATATTGGATAGTATATGAGTTTGGAGAAATTTCTGTCGTACAAAACCCCGTCTTCCATTTGGAAGTTGCTTGAATTATTTATGATTTCTGCCGTGGGACATCCTGCGAAAGGATTGTTGCCCATAATTTTTACTTTGGCAGGAATGTTCACTTTCCGCAGATTCCGGCAGTTATAGAAGGTATCTCCGCCAATATTTATCAAGGATTCCGGAAGAATCACTTCTTCTATTTCCTGATTGTCCCAGAAAAGACATGATGCAAGATCTGTTACTCCGTCGGGAACAACGACGTTTTTCTGGTGACCGGTATGTTCCAGAACTTTTGTTCCTTTGATGATAAAATCCTTTGATTTAACAGCTTTAGGATTGATAAGACAGTATTCTTCTGCTTTTTTGTCTAGTTCAAAAATGCCTGAAGTATAGAGTTCGTTTTCGTGATTTTTTACAAAATATTCCCGCTCGATAAGTCCGCTCACGAGCCTTGACTGATAATTGATGAATTTGTTTTCGTGATTGGCAGGCGTTTTATCAATATTTTCGATATGATTCCATTCAAAACACTTTATTTGCAGTCCTTTGCAGCAAATATCAGATCCGGTGTCGTCAGGAAACACTGAAATTTCTTCCGGCTCATAGCCCATGGAGAGAAGTTTATCCAGACATTCAATCACAACAAAAGATTCGTGAGTGTTCAGCGGGATAGTTTTGTCTATTCCGTCAAAACGTGCGGATTGTTTTTCTGAATCAATTTCTCCGTAACGATCTTTTGCATACTGTTTCTGAAAAATGCCGGAGTCTTTTTTTTCAAACCCCAAAGCCCAGTAAAGAGCTTCGTATTTCATATCTTTTGCGATGGAATTTATTTCCTGAATTGAGTATTTAGGCATGGTTTAAATCCCCTTTTTTCAAAATTTCATCAACGATTTCTTCCGGAGTCTTTTCCGAAGAATCAACTACAATGTAGTTAAACTCTCTTTCTTTACAGAATCGGATCATTTTTTCATAGGCTTTTTCAGATTTTTCCACTTTGGCAATATCAGGGTCTTCCGGATTCCGGTTTTTAAGACGTTTTAAAATCGCATCGGGTTTTGCATAGAGGATAACGGTAAGTGCCGGCTTTCCGATTTTTTTCAGAACGAGATCGTAGATGTCGCTGTTGTATTCTGTGCCGCTCCAGCAGTAGTTCGAGACGATGTGTCTGTCTGTGACAATGTTTTCGCCTTTGAATTGTGTGTAGGTGTAGATATTGTTCAATGCGTAGTACCATGCCGTAAAGTTTCTGTCCGGATTGGAATTTACCCGTTTTGCGACTTTCTGGTACTGCGCTATATCATTTTCAGAGTCATCAAGAAGATAGTGCAGCGGTTTTTCGATGAATTTGTATCCGAGTTTCTTTGCCAGCAAAGCACATACCGTTGATTTTCCGACTCCGTCCATCCCTTCAATGGATATATGGATCATTTTTCTTCTCCTTTTTAAGGTTGATAAGTTCTTCCAGTGTTTTAGGTTCAAAATCTGTGACATCAACTCCGCAGTTATAAGCCGGTAGATTTTTATAGTAATCTTTCATCTGTTTGTATGCCGGTCCGTTTTTTTCGGTTTTGTTGTGAATGTGTCCGTAGACAAGCAGACTGTTTCTGTTAAATTCCATCCAATCCATCAGCGGATAGTGGCACAAACATACTTTGAAGCCCGAATCTTCGATCAAATCAATGAATTTGACTGATTCAAACATGCCGGATTTTTTAATTTCTTCCAGTATTTCATGGTCGTGATTACCGACTATCAAGTGTTTGCGGCCGTTTAATCTGCTGAATATCAGGATAGTTGACGGATCATCGTCTTTGCCGATATCGCCTAAAACATAAACGGTATCGTCATTCTTAACCTTTTTGTTCCACTTCTCAACAATTAATTTTTCCATTTCATCAAGTGAAGCAAAAGGTCTGCTGCACTTGTCGAAGATTTTCTGGTCTTTAAAGTGGGGGTCGGAGATGTAATAAATCATCAGTTTGCTCTCCTGTTTTTTTCTTCCGCTTTTTTGCCTTTAGTAAAACCGTCCAAAATTTCAAGATAACCCGAAACTCTTCTGATTCTTGTAATGTCTTTCCCGCCGCATTTCGGACAGACATCGAATACTCCTGAAGTGCCGCAGTCTTTGCATGTGTCTTTGGGAAAATTGAATCCAAGGTAGCGGACTCCGCTCTCGATGGCTATTTCCGCTAAATCGGCAAGTCCTTCAATGTTGCCGAGAGGCGCTTCTTTGAGTTCGATATAGGAAATGGAGCCGCCGTTTGCGAACTTGTGGAAAGGTCCCTCCGCTTCAAGTTTCTTGTGTGCCGGCAGTCCGCTGTCAACATTGACATGAAACGAGTTCGTGTAGAAGTCTTTTTTTAGTGCTGGATGGTTAAAGATTGTTTTGTCGATCTCCGTGAATCTGCCGCTGATCAATTCTCCGCTTGTTGCAAGCAGTGAGAAATTCAGATGATATTTTTTGGTTAAGGAATCTGTATAGTCTCGCATGAAAGCGACGAAATCGAGAGCGTATCTGTAGGCGTTTTCATTTTCCCAGTATTTGAATCCGGTAAGGATTTCGATGGCTTCACTTAAGCCGATGAATCCTATCGAAAGAGTTCCGTGTTTGAAAGTTCCTTCCAAGCCGGATGTGTTCATATCTTCGCACCAGAATTTATATTCGTGGTTTGTCGGGAAGAGCGAATCGTCCGCTTTAACGGTTTTTTCATATCTGTCGAGCAGAATCATGGCTGTCGGTCCGGCGATTTCCAGCCAGCGTTTTTTCAATTCTTCGATTTTTGCTGCACCTGTCTCCGCCTGGTGTTTTTTGGCAACTTCAAGTGCCAGCCGGGGAAGATTGACCGAAATGTTCGTGATGTTGCCGCGTCCGACAGCTCCCTCTTTACCGAAAATGTCGTTGACGACTCTTGTTCTGCATCCCATTACCGACAGTTTTTCAGGATCTGTATCTCTGTCTTCTTCGCAGTCGCAGAGAAGGTAAGTCGGAAGCATTTTCTTTGATGTGCAGAGAAGAGCTTTTTCGTACAGATCGAAATTCGGATCGCCTTTCGAGCGGTTGACGCCCTTGTGAATCTTGAAGACGATATTCGGTTTGTATACCATATCTCCTGCGTTTTCGAATTCGTCAATGAGAGTGAAACTGAGAAAACGGGAGAATTTATCGGTTCCGAGACCGATGTTGAACGTCACATAGTAACTGGTCTGGCCCATTCTGGTGTGCATGTCGTTGCACCACTTGATGAGAGATCCTGTTGATGCTCTGAAAATATCTTCAAAGTTTTCGAATGATACTCCGAGTTTTGTAAATATTTCCGCAAAATCTTTGTCAAAATTCGCGAATGCCATTCCGCCTGCCTGCTCGTTTCCCATTTTTGCAAAGATTTCTTTTATAAAATCAAAAACACCGATAATGATTTTTGTTTCGCCGAGTCCTGTGAATTTTTCATAAGGAAAAGCGTTTTTAATGTCGAATGTCAGGCAGTTGTAGGTCTGGCCGTATGCGTCAAGATCGTGGATGTGAATATAGCCCTGCCTGTGAAGTTCCGCCAATTCTTTCGGAAGCGAAGCAAGAACATTCTCTTTTACCGCTTCTTCTCCGATGTTGTAATTTGCTCCGATGTAGCTTTTGCGGTTTGCCGCATTGTCGTTTTTGTTCTGATTAAGCATCTTTTTTTACCTCTCTGAATGTTTGATTTGAAGAACCGTAGTACGCTTGGGTATGAATTAATAATTCTTTCTTAAACGGACCGAATTTTACGTAACTAAGGTATTTCCGCAGTGCTTCGGGAATCTCTTTAAAATCGTGTCCAGTGTAAAGACATATATCAAAATCCTGCAGAGCTTTGCAGAGTTCGAGAACAGCATCCTTTTGCAGCAAAGGTTCTCCTCCGCTGATCGTCAGTTTTTTGCGGCAGCTTTTAGCTCTGATTTCAGAGCACAGATCACTGATCTCGTATTCTGTGCCTCCGTCAGGGTTCCACGTGCTCGGGTTGTGGCATCCGTCGCAATGAATATCGCATCCTTGCAGAAAAAGGACGGTTCTGCATCCCGGACCGTCACCTAAAGAATCTTCTTTAATAGCAGCAACTCTGATGGTCTTTTTCATTCTGTGCCTCCTGTTAGCAACTGTTCACACTTCCTGTAAGCGGTGAACAAAGGTGAAGTTGACAAAAATTCCATACGGGTTCTTGTGTTATCTATGCAACACAAAGAAGGCGGCATTCTTCGCGCCAGTCATATTTGTTTTCACGCTTGCGAAGTTTCTCTTTTTTGAAGCGGTATTTTTCCTGATGTCCGTCTTTTTTGTGGGAAACGGCTTGGCTTGTCAGGTGATAATGACCGCACTCTTTACATGGATACATTCTCTTGGGAATCTTTTTTGCTCTGTTGCCGTGATGTTTTGCCCCGTTGATAGCGGTTCCGGCCTCTTTTTTAGAGTAACAGATTTTCCCCTCGCTTTCGCATCTCAAATCTCTTCCAAAATCATCCTTCATCTTTTTCTCCTTCTTAATGAAAAAAACAAACAGGTTCCGTGGTATGGAACCCAGCCGCGATTGTTTTTATTCATTTTTTGAATGGAAGCAGTGTGAGAATCCGGACACTTTTTTTGTGGCAATAAAATCAACTAGTTAGGGCTTTTTTATTCGTCGGTCGGGTTGATAGTGAAGTTGGCACCGCATGATTCGAACAGTTTGGTAAATTTATCTATAAACCCCTCCCTTTTTTCTTTGTTTTTTGCTTTGAAAAAGGCAAGCGGTTCATATTCTGAGTTACTGTATTCTTTGATTGTTTTTTCTGCTTTATCTTTAAAATCCGTCAAAAACATTTCAAGCACATACCAAGCTTCATGCCTGATGCATCTGTGCAAAAATGTATTCGGAATTTTGTCCCCTCCTCCTGCTTTAAGAGAAATGTTCGGGTCAGCTCCGTGCTCAAGCAATGCGCGGCAAATATCGACATCATCAGTTTCGGCTGCAAAAGTAAGGCTTGTCCATTCTGTTCCAAGGTTGTTGCTGAATTTGTATGCATCTTGATCTTTCGTCTGCTCTATAAGATAGAGGCATATTTCTTTCAGCTTTTCTATCTGCTCTCCGTATGTGCTTTCGTCACCCAAATCTTCTCTTATGACATATTCGTTAAGCAATGCTTGCATTTCAGGGGTCAAATTGTTCATTTTGTCGAAAAAGTTCCTTTTTCTGTCTTCTGCAGTTATTCCCGGCACATCCAGATATTTCCAATTGGTGTTATGATGTCCGTAGTTTGCTTTGGGATCTTGAAGCTTGACAATGCGACCAATTGTGTAATATACCGGCGATATTTCGTCAGGTGTAAGTCTAATGCTGTCAATATCGAGCTTGACTTCAAGAAATTTTTCGACAAATTCTTTGACTAACTCAATATCGCATGAGTCTATGACATTCTGCAAAGGATGAATTCTTCTTCTTTCGGTGACCTTCTCCAAGTGATTTTTATCGGTTTTGCCTAAAATGTGGGTCACTATTTTTTTCAGCCTTTTCTTTAATGGAGATTCAGGGTCGCTGTTCTTTGCGCAAAAATCCTTGTACGCTATAGTTGCCATATTCAAAGGTGTTTCGCCTAAATCAGCGATAACATTGAGATCCAATTCTTTGATCGCTGTTTCCGGGTCGGAGAGCCCAAGCCACCTTTCTATCAAATCAAGGAACTTTTCCTCCAAATCAGTAAACTTTTCTATTGAAGAGATGGTAAGGAGGTATATAGCCGCAGAAAGCGGAGGCCTCCTTTGTGCGTCCCCATCAAAGATTTTCTGACGTTTGTTTATACCCCCTTCTTTTAATGCGGAGAGACTGCTATAATATTCTTCTATTTTTTCTTTAATGTTTCCTGCACAAAAAACAAAATTCCCTGCTGGAGCCGGTTTTGTTCTGTTGGGAGAGACTTCTATGTCATGGAAAAACATTTCCTGCGGAAACTCAGCAGAAAAATTTTCTCTCCAGTATACAAGTTTCGGAAAAGTCTCGTTAGCTGGTTCATCAAAAACTCCAATGGCGTAGCCGTACTCCCAAAACCTTTTTCCGTCCTGCGGCAAAGGATTTTCGGAATTCTTTTCAGGATCTATCACTTTGCGGACGCTATCCGGATTTAAATCACAATAAACGGAAAGAGCAAGCGCCTGTTTCAGAAAAGGCGCGGCGCATATTCCTGCAAAGTGAATGTTGTCGAATGCTGCTTTGTAGAATTTTTTCGCGATCTCAAATTCGCCTTTTGCAACCGCAATATAGGCGAGAAGCCAGTTGCAATAAAAACCGGAAGTATTCGAGATTAAATCCTCCGCTCTCTTTTCATCCTGAAGGTAAATATGATTTATAAGAATCTCCGAAAGAGCCGAATCTATAGGCTTAAAATTGTCTTCTGGCAAATTTAAATTTGTAAAAATAGTCGGTTCCATTTCGTACAACAGTCTGTCTGCCGAATCATAAAGATTTTGCAGGTTTTTTTCCCCACTGGCGACGGATTTATCTAGTACATCGCCGATTTTTTTAAGAGAATCTTTTATTTTCTCCAGCGTATCATCTGGGATTTCCGCTTTTATAAAATTCTCCATATTGGCTGTCAGATAAGCTTCAATTAAACACGACATTTCTGTTTTCTTATCTTCTTTTTTGCAGAATTCGAGAATGGCTTTCATATCATTCCATTGAGTTGGATTTTGGCCCTTTTTACAATTGTAAATTACTATGTCTTTGAAGTGAAGGCGAAGGCAATCCTTCCAGTCGAGCTTATTATTGATTTTCTCATCCAACTTCTTCTTCCACTTCTCTTTATGCATCTCTTTATATCTCTTTTCGTATCTCTGTTTATACGACTCTTTATACCAATCTTTATACCATGTCGATGTAGGACTGTCCCAAAGGTGTTCAGACAATTTGGTATAAAATTTTTCCAGACTCTCGAATTGCCTGCCTAATTCGTTAAAAGCCATATTATATTTTCTTTCTGCATCAAAATACGAAAAGCCGTTGTTTTTGCCGATTTCATCAACGGCTTTCTCAAGAAGAGTGGGCAGAACATTTTGGCAAATTTCATAAAGGAGGATGTAATATGTTTCAAAAACGGGTGCACTTGAGTGGCAAAGCCGAGCGATAAGATTGCAACCGATCTTTGCGATGATATTAAAAATGTAGGGTGATAAACCATACTGCTCACAAAAGTCATCCAAAATTTTAAAGGCAATCCTGTATACCGATTGGTCGTAATGCGGATTCAAATCACGATAGGAACTCTCTTTTTCTTCAAACAGTCTCTGAAGATGTTTGCTGAAAGCATCTCTTGAGTGCCAGTTATCAAGCCCCCAGTCTTTATGATGCTTTTCACAGTAGTCCAGAAACGCATCTTCACCGATAAAAGAAACCAGCATTTCGTTGATCCTGCCAAGCGGCATATTCCCGAATTTTGTTTTGTTCTCTTCACTCATGTTTTACTCCTGCGCCGAAGACGCCGTTTTGAATTGATTTCCACATTATATCGCTGACCAAATTCAAGCCGTTGCGTTTGTGTTCCATCTTCATTTTCATCGGATTCAGCATAACACCTCCATTAACAATTTGAATTTTTTTCTTCGTCAGAGGAATCGGGGCAGGTGTATCTGCTTTGAAACTTATCTTCGTCAAATTTCATTTCGGAAAGCAGCTCGTCGGCAGGTCTTTCCCAGAGAGAATGCGAGCTGTAGGCATATTCCGTGCCACCGTTTTGGAAGAATCTGCCGTCGGGAGCTATCATCAGGTAGCTGTTGATCATATCCTCATTATCTTCAGCAACGACATTCAGTTCGGGATGACGGTTGAGTTCGAGGAAATGCTGCCACTGATCATCGCTTACACCTTTATTGCCGTTGAAAGGCATCTGGCGCAGGATCTTATACTTCTGCGCGCCGACAGACTTAAGCTGACCGAGCAGATTCTCGTTCCAGTTGAACGCGTTTACCACCGAGTTGATTTTGATGATCAATCCCGGATTCGCAGCTCTGAGTGCCTCAACCTTTTTGCAAAGTTCTGAAAAAGTCATGACCTCTCCTTTGCCTGTGCAGCGGCCTATTTTGACGTTGTTTTCATCACAGGCCGAATCCACCGATATGCCGACCATTGAGAATTTATCGATGAAGGGTATCAGATTTTCAAGACGGGAACCGTTGGTGATAATTGACAGCACAAAACCCTTGCTCCATGCCGTTTCAATGACCGAAACAAGATTTTTCATGTTAATAGTTGCTTCGCCGCCTGCAATGTTCAGGCGGGTTTTACCTCTTTTGAAAAGTCTGCTCTCTGAAAGATTTTTCAGAAGTGCGGCGACTTTCTGCGGATCGTCCCAGATTTCCTGCATCTTCTCCCATTCAGAATAGCAGAAACGGCAGTGGTAGTTGCATTTTGAAGTAACATGCCAGTTGAAAACGTAATTCGTTTTTTCCATCTTTCTCTCCTTTAACGAACAAAAATAAACAGGTTCCGTGGCATGGAACCCAAACACAAGCATTCTTGTTTGTGAGAGTAGAAAAAGCAGTGCAGGAATCAGGACATTTTTTTTGTGACAATAAAATCAACAACTTAGAGTCTCGGCAAATTAAAAGCCGCATAATAGCGACATGAAATAAGTTGGAACCATCATCCTATTCCTCCTTTCAGCTCACACAATCAATAAGCGGTGAAAAATCTGCGAGTTGACAAAAAAAGATTTTTTTAGAAGAATTTTTCAGATAACTATCTAATTTATCTAGAGATTTTCTGACAGTTTCATCCTTACAAGAAACGCTGTTTCCTTAATCGGCTCAGATGTTCTCGCAGGATGCGGTTCCCAGATTTTTCATAGCATCTGGATTGTTGGCGGTGATCATTCCGAGTGTAGGGCATTTTCCCATATCGGCGCAGTCTCCGCAGGTCGTAAACCCTTTTTTCATCGCACACTGGCGGATGGCGCAGAGTTCTTCGCAGTAAACGGTTTTGACTCCGTCTGCACGGCATCCGGTGCAGTTGATCTGTTCCGGCAGAATTGTTGTGTGGTTCGGTTCGCTCCAAAGTTTTGCGGTTTTTTCACGCAGCACCTGATCGTTGTTTTTTGTCGCTATGAATGCGTCGCATTTTTCGCAGTCAAGCCCGCAGTATGCAATCATTATTCAGCTCCAAATCAGTAAAAAACAGGAATTTATATCAGAATTGCAGGAATAATGAAGATTTTGAGTGAAATGGTGATTCTATCGAAAATGGATCGATTTTATTCAATGAAAAAGCTTAGCAGCCGGGTACGTTCGGAGTGTACTGTGCACACTCAGGAGTTTCAAATGTCGGCAGAACAAGTGCAACACCTGTTGTCATCCAGCAAGGATCGCATGCGCATACTCCTTTGTCGCCGGAGTAGTCGCAGTGGCCGTGGCTTGCCGGATTGATGAGGAAGCTTGCCTGTCCGCATGACGAGTGGCAGTCTTCGATACATTTTGTGCCTGCATCATTGAGGTGGTATTTTTCCTCGCACTCGTTGCAGGTCGGACCTGTGAAATGATCCGTGCACGCGCAGGTCGTCTTGCCGGTTCTGTCGGCTGTGCATGTTCCGTGTCCGTTGCAGAAGTGAGCTCCGTCACAGCTGAGGCAGCCGTTACCGGAGTAGTATTCCGCGCACTGGCATGTCGATTCATCCCAGGATGAACATTCGCTGCAAAGGGCTTCGCTTTCTGCCGAAAATACGGGAGCAATTTCTTTGCACGATTTGGTATTGCCGTCGCATATTTCGTTTGCATCTGCGACTTCGGTGCAGTTGTCGTAACCTGTGCAGCCTGCACGCTGGGTGACTCCGTCACCGCAAACCATAAGGCTTGTACATTCTGCATTGCACTGTCCGTAAATCGTTCCGTTTGTAGCTTTACCGTCATCGCAGACTTCACCGTTAAGCCCGACTATAGCCGCATCACCGCAGTAGCTGAGAGTCGCGTCTTCTTCAGAGAGTTTGCATTCGGTTGTGCAGCGTTTGCAGGTCACGCCTTCCTGTTCTTCTTCGCCGTATTTGCAGTATTCGGTTCCGTTGTTTACGCCGTAGTCGCATTCTTCGTTTATGCCTTCAGTTACTACGCAGTCTTCCCCGTAGCCTTCGCAGTTTTCGCGCTGGAGCTTTCCGTCACCGCAGCCGTAGAAGCCCGTGCATTCAGCGTTGCAGTGTCCGTAAACACCGTTGAGTTCGCCTTCATCGCAATCTTCGTTAGCCAGTTCATTGACAACACACATTTCTTCCGGCTCAGTCGGATCTGTGTCTGTAGTTTCCGTATCGGTATCTGTATTTTCTGTATCTGTAGTTTCTGTGTCTGTGTCTGTAGTTTCTGCATCAGCATCTGTATTTTCTGTATCTGTAGTTTCTGCATCTGTATCAGTTTCTTCTTCCGGCAGTTCACATACTGCTCTTTGAATAACAGCGTCGCCGCATCTTTCGCCTAAACCGGTGCATTCGGTATTGCATTTTCCGTATTTTCCGTTGTTTTCACCGTCATCGCAAGCTTCTTCGCCGTTTTGAACGCCGTCGCCGCAGTAGTCGCCTGCACCTGTGCAAAGAGCGTTGCAATATCCGTAAACACCGTTGTTTTCGCCGTCATCGCACTCTTCTGTGCCGTTTTTAACACCGTCGCCGCATCTTTCGTCAAGCGTGCAGTCAGCCTTGCAGCCGTTGTAGCCGCCGACGTTTCCTTCTGTTCCTTTGTCGCAGGCTTCTTCGCCGTTGACTGTGCCGTCGCCGCAGTAGTCTGCCAAAGTGCAGTCCTCGTTGCAGCCGCCGTAATGACCGTCATTAGCGTCTTTGCCGTCGTCGCAGGCTTCGGAGCCGTTGACAATTCCGTCTCCGCAGTATTCTGTAGGTTCGACAATCACGCATTTACCGTCCTGACATTCTTTGCCGTCCGTGCAGTCTTCCGAAGTGACGCACTCAGGCTTCGTTTCCGGTTCTTCTTCAGGCTCTTTGTCAAAACAAAAACCTTCTTTGCATTCACGACCGTCACCGCAGTCGGAATTAGTGACACATTCCGGCTTGTCTTTATCCCCGCCGCCGCAGGAAACGAGCAGAGCCGCAATAAACACTACAACCAGACATTTGAATTTCTTCATTTTCATACCTCTGAACAAAAAAAGTGAATAAACAGGCCCAAGCGAAGATACCACAAGGCCTGCCGAATTATATTCGGTTTTTTTTTATTACAAAGAAATTTTTATTATTAAGTTCTGTAAATGGTGCCGGAGACCGGGCTCGAACCGGTACAGGAGGTTATCCCGAGGGATTTTAAGTCCCTTGCGTCTACCAATTCCGCCACTCCGGCGGAGATAAATTGAGAATGGAGGCACCTTCCGGATTCGAACCGGAGATGGAGATTTTGCAGACCTCTGCCTTACCTCTTGGCTAAGGTGCCGACCAAAAAGAATTTCGATTGAAAAAGGACATAAAAAAATGGAGCGGGAAACGGGATTCGGACCCGCGACGTCTACCTTGGCAAGGTAGCACTCTACCACTGAGTTATTCCCGCTCTGGCACGCGGCAATTTAGTCAGAAACATTTGAATGTCAAGTTTTTTCTTCAATTTTTGCAACTGTCTCTCGTGGCGAATTTAAAAAACTGGTGTTTTTATTAGGTTTTTGTAAAATGCTGTGTTTTTGGAATTGAAACTTCGCGAGGTTCCAGATGAAGAAAATCACGACAGTTTTTTATGTTTTTGCCGTTCTGGCGCTTTTTGTGCTGATGACGGGCTGCGGCAGTTCAAAAAAGGAAACAGCAGAGAGCGATGCCGTAACGGATGTCGACAATGACATTGCAGCTGACGGCGATGTTGATGCCGACGCGGATGACACTGACGAAACCGAAGATGCGGATGCCGGAAACACGGAATCAGATGACGACAGCGGAACCTCAACAGATAGCGAAAGTTTTCAGTATGATGACGAGATAGACTATCCGGATTACAGCAAATGTTCTGACAAAAAATATCTCTGTGTCGCTGGTGTAGCGTTTTTCTGTGCTCAAGATGGCCATTGGCAGGCATATAAAGGGGAATCATATAGTTGTTCTGATGATGACGATGCGGATAACCGTGAATGTTTTTACGGTGAATACTTCTGTCTCGGCGGAACGCTGTTTTTTTGTAAAGCAAATGGTCATTGGCGGCTGGAGAAAGATTGTTACAACGGCTCCTGTCATCCGTCAGGAGACAAATGCTTCGGTGCAGAATGTGTCGGCGGAAAACCCAATTATACCTGTTTAGCTTCTGGGACTCCGCTGGATCCGTATGGCCAGATGTGGGAATATGATTACTACTCGGAATATTGTGAATACGGATATTTTAAGCCTGGTCAGGATTGCGAAGAGGAATGCGACTCTGTTACCGGGAAATGTAAAAACGAAGGGTGTGTTCCAGGTGAATATCAGTGCGTCAAATCCGGAGACGAAAACCATTCCATGTATTGCAGATTAGGAGTTTGGGAAGTCGGCAAAGTTTGCGGCGGGGAATGTGATCAGGAGACTGGAAGATGTAAGGATGCGTGTCCTGAAGTGGACGGCAATATGTGGTCTTCTCTTGGATATGTCAGGATGGATTGGCATAAAGCGGCCAGTTACTGTAACAATCTGACCGAATGCGGATATTCCGACTGGAGAATGCCTACGATTGACGAACTCAGGACCTTGATCCAAAACTGTCCGCAGACAGAAAGCGGCGGGGAATGTCAAGTCAGCGAAAAAAACGGAAAACTTTCCACCAATGACTGGTATCCTGAAGGTTCCTGTTCCTGTGACAAGAAAGATGACAGTTATTACAGTAAATTGGAGGAT
>JAGCUA010000046.1 GCA_017963125.1 bacterium | reverse complement strand
TCGCCGCCTTTGAAGCTGCGGTCATACTTGAAAACATAGACGTTATTGTTGTCCGGTCTGTCAACGATCATAATAAAATTGTAATTTCCCGGCGCAAAATCGTATTTTTTTTCGGTGTTGAACTCAAGCTCGTCCCAAACAACAGGCTCTTTGCCTTTCATAAGGAAAAGCATTACGTTCGCACTTGAAACATAGTCGCTTTTGATGTGGATCCTTGCAACATTTCCCGGAATCTTGACATTTCTGTTCGGCGATTCTTTGAACTCGGCAAGTTGGTGGGGATTGACTTTTCCGGTTACTTCGGAATAAATTTTCATAACCGATTTCTTTACGAATTCCTCGTTTTCGCCTTTAAGTTTTAGGATTTCAACCATCTGTTTTACAGGTTTGCCCTGATTGTCGTTTTTGATCATTTCAATCTTTTTTTCGATAAGAGACGTTTTTCCTTCCTTTTTATCGCTGCTACCGCATGAAACGGAAAAAATCAGGAAAAAAACAAAAATCACAGAAAAAAACTTTTTCATTTTAACCTCTCAAAAGATATAACTTACCAATAAAACACAAACATAATATAATAATTTTAAAAAGATATAAATCAAGAATAAGTAGGCTGATTTCTGTAAATTTTATTATTTCAGATTTTCAGGATTGAGCGGTTTGAGTTCGTCGAGAACGAAGAGACCGTCCTTTCTGATGAGAACGTCATCGAAATAGATCTCGCCGCCGCCGTATTCCGGAGTCTGGATCATGACGAGATCCCAGTGGATTCCCGACTGGTTGCCGTTGTCGCACTCGTCATAGGTTGCACCCGGAGTGAAGTGGATAGATCCGCAGATTTTCTCGTCGAAAAGAATGTCAACCATCGGCTTCGTAACGTAGGGGTTTACGCCGATAGCGAATTCGCCGACATACCTTGCGCCTTCGTCCGTGTTGAAAATTTCTTCGAGCTTTTCAAGGTTCGAGCCTTCGATCTTGACGATCTTGCCTTTTTCGAAAGTAAGAATGACTTTGTCGAAGCGGGTTCCGTTGTAAGCCGACGGAGTGTTGTATTCGATAACGCCGTTAACAGAATCTTTGACGGGAGCCGTGAAGACTTCGCCGTCGGGAATGTTGTATTCGCCGGAGCATTTTACGCCGGGAAGACCTTTGATGGAGAAGGTGAGGTCTGTTCTTCCGGGTCCGAGCAGGCGGACTTTGTCGGTCTTGTCCATGAGTTTTTTAAGCGGATCCATAGCCTTGTCCATTTTCGCGTAGTCTACCGAGCAGACATCGCAGTAGAAATCTTCAAAAGCCTCGGTGCTCATCGATGATGCCTGAGCGTAAGACGGGTTCGGGAAGGCGAGGATGCACCATTTGGTGTGAGCTACGCGCTGTTCGAAATGAACGGGAATGACGTATTTCTGCGTATTTTTCTTCATCTGCTCCTGCGGAACGTCTGAAAGTTCGAAGCTGTTGTTTCTGCCGTTGATAGCGATGTAAGCCTGCATCTTCTTCATTCTGAGAAGGTCGATTTCGCACATCGTGTCGAACCATTCGTCGTCGGCAGCCTTGAGAAGTCTTCTCTGAAGCTGCATGTCGGTGTGGTTTACGAAAGCTCTGCCGCCTGCAGCCTTGATTTCGTCTATCAGAGCGTGAACGAGAGGAAGCGGCGTGTCGTCTTTGAACTCGATGAGGACGTTTTCGCCCGGTTTTACTTTCGTGCTGTAGTTGACAAGGTTTTTCGCGATTTTTACGATTCTCGGATCTTTCATTTTTCCCTCCAAAGTTAAATAAAACCAAAAACGCAGAAGTTTATTTGTAGCAATTTTTAAGTCAAATAAAGAAATTTTATTGTAAAATCAGTTTTTGCCGGAAGCTTTTTTGAGTGACAATCTATCCTACCACGTTGACGAGTTTGCCGGGAATGTAGACGACTTTCTTGATTTCGCCTGATTTGAGGAATTTGGAGTAGTCTTTCGCTCTGACTGCCGCTTCGACTTCTGCCGCGGTTACGTTTGCGGGGAAGTTCATCTTGTCGCGGAGCTTGCCGTTTACCTGAACGACGACGAGGATTTCGTCTTTGACGAGAGCGTTTTCATCGACTGTCGGGAACGGAGTTTCGGTGATAGCCTTCATTCCGCATATTTCCGCGAGTTCTTCGGTGATGTGCGGCGCGAACGGGTTGAGAAGGAGTATTATCGAGCGCAGAGCCTGAGCAAGTACTGCTTTTTCGTTGTCGGTTTCAGGTTTCAGTTTGTAAGCCGCATTGACAAGTTCCATGATAGCGCTGATCGCCGTATTGAAGTGGAATCTTTCGATCTCGTCACCGACTTTTTTGATGGTTTCGTGAGTTTTCGCCCAGAGGTCCTTCGCGTTTCCTTCGGCGTTTTCGGGATCTTTGAAGTTTCTGATGAGCTCTTCGTTCGCGGTTACGATGTTCCAGATCCTTGACAGGAATCTGCTGCAGCCTTCGACGCCTTCTTCAGACCATTCGAGGTCTTTTTCGGGCGGAGCGGCGAAGAGGACGAAAAGCCTTGCGGTGTCGGCACCGTATTTGTCGATGAGAACGAGCGGATCGACGACGTTTTTCTTCGATTTGCTCATTTTTTCGACTCTGCCGACGTTTACGGGCGAATCGTCGGAAATAGTGTAGTATCTGCCGTCTTTCTTGTAAACTTCGTCCGGGTATAAGTATCCGGAATCATTGGAATAAGATTCCATGCAGACCATGCCCTGCGTAAGAAGGTTCTTAACCGGCTCACGGAATCCGATATAGCCTAGATCAGCCAGAACTTTCGTGAAGAAACGGGTGTAGAGCAGATGCATAACGGCGTGTTCGACTCCGCCGATGTACTGGTCGACGGGCATAGCGTGATCGACTTCCTTGCGTGAGAAAGGCTCTTTTTCACTTCTCGGATCGCAGTATTTGATGTGATACCACGAACTTTCGACGAATGTATCCATCGTGTCGGTTTCTCTCGTCGCCTTGCCGCCGCAGCACGGGCATGTCGTCTCGTAAAATTCGGGCATGTCCTTGAGCGGGCTCGTAACGCCGGTGAATTCGACGTTTTCGGGAAGTTTTACAGGAAGATTTTCGAGTTTTTCGGGAACTGTTCCGCATTTCGGACAGTTGATCATAGGGATCGGTGCGCCCCAGTATCTCTGGCGGCTGATGCCCCAGTCTCTGAGACGGTAGTTTATGCCGATTCTGCCGCATCCCGCCTTGATGACGTGGTCGCTGATGACTTTTTTCGCTTCTATCGAATCGATTCCGTCGAACATTCCGCTGTTGACGAGGACGCCGGGTTCGCTGTAGGCTTCAGTAAGCGGCAGTTCAAGGT
>JAGCUA010000045.1 GCA_017963125.1 bacterium | reverse complement strand
TTGTTTGTTTTGAAAACTGTTTTTCACTCCATAAAACATAGAAAATTTTCGGTTTTGGTCAGCATCTGCGCAATTTCCGCAGCATTTGCGGCACTTTCTGCAGCCGGATGCATCTCTTTCGGATTAGCCGCAACGGCTGTCAACTCGTCGCTTGCCTTCCCGCTTGTAATAGGTCCTGCAGGAGCAGGCGACACAGGACTTGTTATGTCTGCGATTTTCAACATCGACAAGCCCAACGGCACTCTCGACTACGAAATTTCCGAAAAGCTGTCGCACGATCCGCGAGTCACGGCAATTTTCCCGCTTGCCCGTTCCGACAGCTACATGGGAATCCCGATAACCGGAGTCGAAAGCGCCTACATCAACGAGATCGCAAGAGGATTTTCCGGAATCAGCAATGACATTGAAGCATACGATATTTTCGGTGAAAATGGCAGAAAATGCGCAGTTCTGGGAGCAAAAATTGCTGCAAGATATGAAATGGAAGTGGGCGACACATTCTTCGGAAGCCACGGAAACGTCGGAGACGAAGAGGCGCACATGCACGACTTCGAATACAAAGTCTGCGCTGTTATGAAGGCGGTGAACGGACCGGAAGATTTCGCGATTTTCACAAATCTGAAAAGCGTCTGGGATATCCACAAATACAGTCACCATCACGGAGAAAATGAAGAACACGAACATCACCATGAAACCGCCGAAATGCACTGTGTCCATGATATGTGTGTGGAGGTTGGGAACAAGCATCATGCAGAGAGAAAGATCACGGCTATTCTCGTAAAAACTGCAAATCCGGTCGCAACTGCATCGCTTGAACGAGAATTTTCAGAAAACGGGCTGACGAGCGCAGCCGACACAGGAAAAACCGTGCGAAAGATCATCACCTACATGAATAAAGCCGAAAAAGCCATCGGTTTTTTTGTCTACGGAACACTTTTTTTAGTTCTGACTCTGATTTTCGTTATCATTTCGGCATCCATAAACGGACGGAAAAAAGAGCTTGCACTTATGAGAACGCTTGGAATAGGCAAGATGCCGATTTCATTGACTATTCTTACCGAATCGTTCTTCATTTCGATCTCCGGGATTCTTTTCGGAATCTGCACAGGGCACCTCTTGTTGGCGATTTTTAAATCAAAACTTGACTTTCTTCTTGAAATAAATCTTGAACCGTTTGTTCTGACTGATGTGGAATTTCAGGGAACGGTTCTGGCCGCACTGTTTGTATTGGCTCTTTCGCTTGCCGCGACAGTCAGATTTTATACGATGAACATCGTGGAAGAAATTGCAAAAGAATAGTTTTTTGAAATATTAAAAATACTTTTATCAGGCTAACATATTGACTTAATTGTCAAAAAAAGTTTGGATCGAATTTTGCTACATTAAAAAAGTGTGATTTTGTTGTTTTTCATTTGACTTTGGTGCGAGTTTTAACTATGTTGACTCGTTTTTTTGGTAACTGATGTTTTGAACTTGCCATATAGGAGGAGAAATTGAAAGTATTCAAGTTTTACTTTCTTGCTCTGCTGATGATTTGTTCATTACCGCTTCTTGCTCAGGAAAATACGGCATCTGCGGGAGAAGAACAGTCCGATCTTGAAGCAGAACTTGCAGCTCAGGCGGCAGAGTCCGATGCGGCGGCGGAAGCTACCGGCGAAGAGAAGCAGCCGAACTTTACAATCGGTCTCAACAACGGCTTGTCGCACGGCTTTGCAAAAGAAAGAAAGAGTTTTGCGTATACTCTGAATGTTTACGCAGCTTACCAGTTCCCGTTGGAATTCACGCTCAGTGCGGATCTCGGTCTGAGAGAATCTTACCGTTACGGAATGAGCGTAGCCACTTCGAACGAGGACGGTACAGAATCAACTACCGATCTCGACTACTCGAAATTTGACGGCACACCGCTCAATATCGGTCTTTCAAAAGGTTTTGAATTCGGTGCAGGCGTTATGGGTTCTATCGGAATCGGTGTTTCGGTTCCCTGCACATCGAAGGAACTTTGGGATGTTTATGGGGTTAGAACCATTCTCGGCATTGATTTGGGAGTTGCAAAAAATTTCAAGCTTCCGAAAGATGTTTTTCTCGGGCTTTCATTCGGCTTCAACTATGCAAAAACATTTGCTGAATACGATGCTGCTTGGGATAAATACTCTAATGAACCGCTTGGTTATCTCCAAAACCACGACATCGGTCTTTCTCTTTCTCTCGGAATCAACTACAAAGGTTTCGGATTTAAGCTTTCCGGCGGATACAATTTCGGTTCTGATTATAAGCTTTCCACCGCGAAATATTATTATGATGACTGGGACAAAGGCGGAACGATCGATAATTCAGACTGGTATTACCTTTTCTCGTTCGGAGCTACGGCTTCCTACTCGATTAAAGGCTTTGTTTTTGCTCTCGGCGTAAGAACGAACGCTCCTGAATTCGACAACGGAAACTATGAAGGATTCAACGAACTTCCCGGTGATCCTGATGTAAAGAACGGTTCGACGAACTATCCGTTCAAAGCTAAATATACGACAGTTTTTGCTAACATTGGCTATTCATACAGTTTTTAATTAAGGAGGTTGTATTATGAATTTGACCAAAAAAGCATTGTCGCTGCTCATTGCTCTCATTGCTGTCATGATGGCTGTATCATGCACAACAGAAAGAAGCGCAGTTGACAAAACCGACGAGCTTGCTCTCGACAAAAGATTGTTCGAAGGCGAGTTCTTTGTACGTCAGACCATTGTTGATCTGCCTTACACTGCGGACTACGCATTCATAGGCGAATCAAGCAAAGGTAAAGTAGTAAAATGGAAAATCACCGAGAATTGGCTCATTGCTTACAGCATTTGGGACAAACTCACCGCGATTGACACCAACGAAATCGTTGACGTCAACGAGACCCCGATCGTTGCTTACCCGATCGCAGCTCACTACGACATCGTTCCGAGTGAGAACCCGACGACCGGTGAAGCACTTCCTGTTCTTGTTCCGAACACCGACAGACCGTGGAACGAGAGACGTTACTTCTCTCTCGCAACCTACTCGAGAAGCGGTGTAACCAACTACGAACTTGAGTACCTCACTCTTACCATCGAATGGGGCGCACCTTTCTACAAAGCAGGTCTTACGACTGCTACGGATTGGGAATTCTACGCTCACGACGGTACATTCATCGTTCCGAAGAAGTATCGCGACTACACCGCAATCAAAGACGATGCGGAAAGATACAACAAGGAAGTTGAATGGTTCCAGTTCTTCTCGACCGAATACTTCGAGCCGATCGGTGACTGGAGCACGATCTACAACTGGGACGATATCGATGAGTTCATCGGTAACGAACCGGCTGCTGTAACCTATCGTTTCGTATTCTCCAAGATCAACAGAGACGTTATAGGAAAGAGAGACTACGATATCGCTTCGAAGACCTTCAAATGGACTCCCGGTGCAAAGGACAACGGTTTCAGACCGCTTGAATATCCGGATGAAATGTTCCGTGAATACGGTTTCTTCACCAACAAATTCAAAGGTTATGACAACTACCACGGATACAGAGAAGACAACTACCACACCCTTGCAAACTACTGGAATATGGCTTGGGCGAAAGACAACAATGGTCAGAACGAGTGGAACTTCAAATGTGATGAAGGCGAAGACTACAACAAATGTCTCGGCAAAATCAAATATCAGCAGAAGATCGTCTTCACATCTTCCCCGAAGACTCCTCTCCGCATGCTTCCGGCAAACTGCGCAATTACGAAAGACTATAACTACGCAATGCTTGCCGCAAGATATGCAGCCATGAATCCCGGAAGCGATACCCGTGCTTTCGATGAATGGTATTTCGCAAACTACACAAAAGATTTCTTCAAAGAAGTAAAAGCATCAGACGGCTCGACTGTTAAAGTCAGAGACCTTGAATGGTACACCGGCGATGTTGACAAGAACTATCCGGATTGGAAAGAAAAATGCTTCGTTCCCGATAAATTCGCTTGGATCCAGAATTGGGACGGATCTTTCATCGATGAAAACGGCATAGCTACCAGAGAAGAACTGGATGAATACAGAAACGACATCGTCGTTATGGTTCCGAACCCTGTAGAATCATACGTTCCGGCAAGAGACGGTCAGGCTCTTTACGGTTTCGAAAATTACTACAACTTCTCGTCAACCAGCCGTGAAAACGCTGTAAAGATCTGCGTTCTTCAGGACGAAGCTGATATGTACGATGAAGAAAAGGTTATGCACTTCACGTCCTGCTACACCAACGACAATCAAATGGCGAAACTCTATGTAGACGATTTCGGTTATGCTGAATGGAGAGGCGACCGCTGGGATTGCCAGATTTTCGGCGAAAAAGAAGATTGTCCTAACGGATACGTTGAAGCTAAGGCTGCATGTGTTCTCAACGAAGAGAGAACCTGTGAAGTCGAAGCAGGCTATCCTGTTCTCCGTCATAAATATGACAACGGTAACCCCTACGCTGCTCTTATCAACTGGGTCGACAAACCGACAGAATACGGTATTCTCGGTGTTTCTCAGTGGAACGTCAACCCCGAAACCGGTATGAGCCTCGGCGGCGGTTCGAACATCGCAGGATCAGTTCTTGCATGGGCTAACACCAGAGCAATAGAGCTCGCAAGAATCCTTATTTCCGAAGACGATCCGGCAGCTTGGGACTGGAAAGAACTCATCAATCCAGACTACACCAAAACTCCTGAAGTTATTTGGGACACCAATGCAAAAGCAGCAGCTAAGAAGAACATCGTTTCACGCACTGACGGCAAACTTTACAGCTCTGCAAACCTTATGACTATGGTTCAGGCTTCTTCGACCGCTAAGACGACTGAAGAAAGACTTAGAGAGATCAGCCTCCAGCAGGAACTCAGAACCAGAAATTACGACAGATTCGATTTCTCTTCGATGGTCGGAAACCAGAAATGGGAAACCAAAATGGTTCCGTATTCGATCAAAAAGAACCTCTTCCCGTGGATGAACCCGGCAGACAATCCTTCTTACTCTAATGAACAGAAGGAAATGATGCAGCCTTGGTTTGTAGGTCCGGCAGCTATGGAAGCCGAAATGATCAAATACCTCAAGGCAAAAGCTCTTGACTTCGACTTCGACGAATCCTTCATGGATGGTTCGATAATCCAGTTCATAAAGGAAAGACAGGCAAAACTCCGCAAGGAAATGCCCGACTGGAACAAAAACGACAAGAACAGAAAAGAATACGAAGACAAACTTATCTACGCTATTTATGATGTTCTTGAAAAGATGCAGTACAAAGGTGTTGCTGAGCACGAAATGGGCCACACCATGGGTCTCAGACACAACTTTGCAGGTTCTACCGATCAGAGAAACTACGTAGACAACTACTACGCAAGCGAAAACTATCCGGCTATGATGGACGGAATCAAAAAGATGCTCGTCGAAGCCAAAGAAGATCCCAACTACAATCCCGCAACGTTCGGTATCAAGGCTTACAGATACAAAAAAGCATTCGAAACCGACGTCAACTACTACACCTACACTTCTGTAATGGACTACCAGAGAGAAGTTTACATCCACGCAGTCGGTCTTGGTAAATACGACCTTGCAGCACTCAAGTTCGTTTACGGCCGTTCTTTCGAGCAGATCAAAGTAGACGGCGAAGACGGTTACGGTATCCTTGTCCGCCAGGGCGATGCCGGTGATACCTATAAAGGTTCCAACAAGCTCAATCCGCTCAGAGATACAGCTGAAAAATATAGGGATTACGTAAGAACCAACCAGGAATATCTTGATGAAAACGGCAAACTCAAAACTGTCGATGTTCCCACCAAGATCTACACCTACTACGACGAAAAAGGCAAAAAAGTCGAAAAACTTGCTCCGAAGGCTGATCTTGACTTCTTCGGCAACATGAAGCACGACACGATCAAAGTCAAAGACGAAGACGGCAAAACCGTAGAGAAAGTCGTTTACCGCTATGACTACGACTGCGATGTCACTCAGGCTGAGTGCATGAAGAACACCACCTACCTCATCAACGACGGCAGACACTATGAATACACCTTCATTTCCGATGAAAAATCTTCAGACGATCCGAAGGCTAACACATTCGATGCCGGCTATATGGCTTCCGATGTAATCAGAAGCATGGTTGACATGGACGACAATTACTACTTCCTGAGATTCTTCAGAAGAGGTAACCCGAAGTTCAGAGAGTTCCGCGGCAGAACATCCATGAAGATGATCTACGACACTCTCTTCAGCAAGTACAAATACATCCACTTCCTTCTTGATTTCAACTTCTACATTTATGGAAAGTGGACGCCTTACATTCTCGATGTTACCGGCAACGGCTGCAACGCGACATTCGAAATTCCGGATGAGAGAATCTATGCATCAGAAAATGGTGTATTGACATCCGAATACAACAAGACGGAAGGCGGAAACTACGTCAATAGAACATTTGTCAACAACTACGTCTGTGACGAATACCAGAGAGCTCTCAGAGGTGAGGAATACTGGATCGACGAGAACGACGAGCTCAGAACACACACCCCGATGGGTCCGGCAGACCACGTAATCGCAGGTATGGAAGGTATCAACTACTTCTACTTCAACATTCTCTACAGACCTGCTGTCGGAACCTACATCACTGTTGACAACCAGAATGATGCTGACATCTATGACAAGATCGAAGGTCATTTCGAAGTTCTGTATGACAAGGACGGCAACCCGCAGCTTGACGAATACGGCAAAGTTAAGACAGAATGGGTCGGTCAGACTCCGACTTACATGCAGTCAACCGACAACTACATCGAAGGTTACGACGATTACATCAAAGAGCGCAGCAGCCTTTGGGTAGACATCACTCCGGTTCACGGCCGCTTCCAGAAAGACCGCTGGGATATTCAGGACACGCCTGAAGTCTACTACGACAAAGTTCTCAGAAGAGGCTATGCAGAAGAAAAAATGGTTGCAATATACGCAATCGCAAACGCAGGATGGTTCGATGCTAAATACAGAAGAGAGAGTCGTGCTAACAGCGTTGACCAGCAGTTCGAAGGTCTCGAGAACGTTAAGTTCACGATGCTTTCCGATGTTGTCGATGAAGAAGCACTCTTCTCATTCTCACCGTATTGCTACTACCAGACTTACGATGACTCGAAAGACGAAGTTGTTAACCACGTTATGAAAGCTGATCTTCCGATCAACATTCTTACCAACTGGGCAATCAATCCGCCGTCGGCAAATGCTGACCTCGCCTACACTCCGAAGAGAAACCTCTGCTCGCAGATCACTCTGAGCGACGGAACGAATCCTTACCCGATCCACGCAGGCTGGACCTACTTCGACAAGATGTGGCCGATGTACTGGACAATGGGTAACGTTGCGAACACCTCGGCAGATACTTCGGTTCTCCAGAGATTCGTAACTTACAGAATCAACGCTTACGATATCAGCAACTATCCGGAACCCGATGTAAACGAAGTTCAGTTCCTCAACAAGGACGGAAACGCTTACTACAGAGCAGTTCTTGCAAAATCGACTCTCGATGTTCAGGATCAGAATGCACTTTACGGCGTCTATGATCCGAGCATTGAAGGTTCTTACGACGGTTGGAAAGTCTGCAAAGCAGCCGGCAACGATGACGATACCTGCCTTGCGAACATCACGTTCTCTGCAGCAGGTGCGGCAGCAGCAGGCAATCCGGCACTCAAAGGAACGCAGCGTTTCGAATCGAGAGCAGCTTTCCAGCAGTATCTTGCTGACAAATACTCGAGACTCTCTCCGTCATTCAGACTTGTAAGAAGCGCAGCAGCTCTTAAAGATCACGAAGAAGAGAGCCTTGCAGAGGGTGCAGAAGGATTCTCAAGACTGGTCATCATGGAAACAACGATCGATCAGCTCAACTCCTTCGCAGCTGACAACCTTGGTTTCGCAGTTGAGTACGCATCACGCTACTAAACCCTGTTGAAACAGGTCTTTTTCAGGGGAGCTCCGGCTCCCCTTTTTTTTGCCTTAAAAATCGATCCTCTAATTGACAAAACAGCCGTGCTAACGTAAGATGCCGCGTTTTTAACGATTGGAGCAGGACTTGGCAACCGGCAGAAAATCACGGCTTGAAGGCGAAATTCCGGGAAACAGCTTTCAGGCTGAAAAAATCGCCAGCTTTTTAAGATCGAAAAAACTCGAGCCGGCATCTTTGATACTGCTTGACATGATGATCCCTTTCAAAAGGGAGATTTCAGCCCTTCTTTCAGCTGCAGAACCGCTCTCTTCCATTCTTTTCGGGCAGGAAAAAACGGGGAAAATACTCGATTTCTCACGCGGAGAAGGTTCTTTTGAAGCTCTGAAAGAAGCACTTGAAAGAGGTGAAGAATGAATTCCGAAAATTTCACCGTCTTTCTCTCCATGCGCAGTCTCGTAAGAAAAATCGTCATAGACTTCGACTATTACAACGAAAGTATCGCCTCCGAAACTGAAGACAGAACTATCGGAGAAGAGTCCGATGCAATGATGGAAATCACGAAATTCTACGAAGAAAGCGGCTCGAAAACGGAAAAAACGCTACAGAGGATAATAATCCCCGAAAGGCTTATGAACGCCGCTGTCTTCGGAATAAGCGAAGAGGGATCCACCCGTTCGGCCAAAAGGCTCGCATGGTCGAAACTCCTCAACGTCAAAAAGGCTTATTCTGCATCAGACGCATTTTCGTCCATAGATCTGAGCGACATAGATTACGTAATAATTGCTGGAGGTTACGACAACTCTGTCAATAACCGGCTCAACAGCATGATCGTTTCTTTGGGCAAAAACCTCCAGCTTCTCGAAGTCAAGCCGGACATCATTTTTGCCGGCAGCATCCTCTCTCTCGAAACGGCGAGAAAAGAGCTTGCCAAGCCGGGGATCCGCTTTTCGGCCCAGCCCAATATCCTTGAAACAAACAACTATTCATCGGACGAAGAGCTGCTGCAGCAGAATACGGTTTCTCCGCTCCAGCAGATGACGCTTTGGGATGAAATCGAAGTTAAGATAAACGACATCGCATACACCGAGGCTCTGCGCAAAATTGCCGATGTTTTCTGCATGAAACGCTCTGAAACGGTTCTTTCAGCTTTGTTCACCGACGACTATTCGCTTCTCAGCCATGCGGAACGCGGTGCCGGAACGACTTTGTTCAGAAACTACGCCGTTCCTCAGGAAGCAGGCACTCTGACGCGTGAGGTTTTCGAGTCGGTTTTCAACGATCTTTTTATCGAAAAACGGACTGTTTTCGACGAAAATTTCCTGCAGAGGGATGTTCTCGCGATAGACGATACGACAAAAGAGAGTGTACTTTTCGATCCTGACAGGATAATCGGCGTCTCACTTACTGATAAGATCGACTTCGAAGCATTCCTGCGTCTCGTTTCCATTCCGGGAATAACGCACGGAACAATATACTTCCTCTTCGACAACAAAGGGATAATCCTTGCCGGAATGACGATGTTCATGAACGGAAAAGCGGGCACGAACTCCTTCCTGCGCGGATTTTTCAACACAAAAGACATAAAAAACGGCTGGATCTTCATTCCATACGGCAGATTCAGGAAGGGAACGCCTGCAATATTCATAGAAAAATTAGAAAATGACAGAAAAGAGGATATCGTGCTCAAGTGGGGCGAATACCGCGTTCTTGAAATAGAACCGAACTCGGTAGTTGAGATCCATACTGCAAAAGGAGTCTGCATGACGAAAAACGACCCTGAAAGCAACAAAAAGACCATAGGCACGAAAGAAAGCAGAAAAACCCTGATTTTCGACCTTCGGGAAGAGATGCACCAATGGAAGTAACGATCGATCTGAAAATATTCTCGCTTTTCGCGATATTCCTGATTTCACTTCTGATCCCGAATATTTTTTCAAAGAAATTCCCGTCGAAAATCTCAAGGGAAACGATGCTCCTGCTTCAGTTCATAAAAACGATGATCGAGGAAGACAGCGGAAGGATCGCCCTGAGCAGTTCGATAGATTCCAAGGCACATCCGCTTTTTTCGGCTGCGGCGAGGTTCATCGACGAAATTCTTGAAGGAAGCGACACCGGAAACTTTGTCAGGACGACTATTCCCGAGGAATTCGGCGTGCTGACCACGCGCAGTTCCGAAAGTGCGTCTATCCTGTTTTCACCGCTTTCAAACGCGAATAACACTTTCTATACGACCATTGAAAAAAGGGAGATGAACGCATCTCTGATACTCAACATTTCGGACGGTTCCGCGATTTCGGACTGGGATGCCTACAACTCTGATTCAGACAAGAAAAGAGTCGCTCTATCCTGCTCGGTAGAAGGACTGATCATAGATTCGATCAACGCCAAGAAGTGCCTCGTTTCGCTCGAACCTTTCCTTCTCAGCGCGCAGATAAAGAAGCTGAAAAACAAGCGGACTCTCGAAACTTCAGGCGTTTATTTTTTTCTGGCGATAGTCGCGCTGCTGATACTTTCACTTTCAGTCTGCATGACACTTGCGCATTACTATCCGGTTTTTGCCGATTTTATCGATATGGTGGCTGAATGAAGTTAAAGATAATCCTCTTATCGGTTTTTATCTGCATAGTCGCAGTCTTCGTTCTGATTTCGCTAGGAATAGAAAGCGTTTTTCTGACAAAGGCTGTGCGCTGGACCGAAATCGTCATCGTCCTTTCGTTTTTCGCAGGCCTCATCAAGTTTCTCGGACGAGAGATATCTTCCATACAGTCATCCTTCCGCGAACTCAAAGAGTCGTTTTCTTCGAAAAAAATCAAAGACGTCCTGACTTCCTCAGCCGACAATGCAAAAAAGACTAAACTTCCCGGAGTGAATGCAAATGTTTTAAACAAAGAAGCGCGCACCATACATCTGAACCGCCTTTTGAATTCGCTCATAATCGTCGTTTCTGCCGTCACGACTTTCACCTTAGGCTTCATAAACCCGAACCAGAGCAGATACACCTTTGAAAACATCGTCAGAGAGCAGCCCGATTTCCTTACGGAAACAGCCCTCGTATTCATCGAAAACGATGTGCACCTCTCGAAATTCCCGTCTAAAAAGAAACTCGCGCTCTACATCTCGGCAGACGTTTCGACAGACTTTTTCCCCTCCGAAGAGATGCTGAAAAACGCCGACATAACACTTAAAAACTACCAGAAACTTCTTTCTGAAAACAAGATCGTCCTCTCTTCGTCGGACACGTCCAATCAGGGGATAACATTCATAAACCCGAATGAAATGAAGCGCGTCGTCGAGATCAAGGAAAAGGTAAAATCTGCTTCCATAGACATCATTTCCGATATGTTTCCGATCTCGCAGGAGCTCAAGGAGTGGTTCGACACTTCGATCGCCTCGCTCAAACAGAACGAACTCAACTTCGGTCTCGAAGCAGGTGAAAAAAACCGTTTCGAAGATTTCAAGTATGACGGGATCAGGATCGAAGGCAGCGGCACCGAACTTGAAATATGGATCACTAAAGAAAAGGAACGGCTGCGCGCAAAGTCTGAAAAACTGCACAAAGACATGTTCCGTTACAACAACTTTCTGACAAACAGCCGCATCTCGGCAATGGCTTCGGAAAAACTTTCGGGACTTGGTTCATCCAAACTTCCGCCCGAAAGCAAAACGAGGATCGCGGCGAAATTCCTCGAGACCGGCATTACGACAAGCCCTGAAATAAAGGGTTTTATCCGCTGGATATACCGGTACATCTTCGATCCCCTCCTCTCTTCATTCGTCGCACTGCTGCTGCTTAACATGATCTCGACTATTTACAGCCGTTTTTCGCTTCGAAGCTATTCATACTGCGTAATTACGATCGCTTTCGTTCTCACCCTCTTAGGTCTCACCAACCAATACGGCCTTTTCGCGCAGAACCATCTGCATGACTGGAGCGGCCCGCTCTCGCCTGGATGGATCATGAACACTCTCGCCGTACCTGTCTTCAAGGCTTTAGCGATAGGAACAGCAAGCGGTCTCCTCTTTTTTACTGCGGAAAATTTCTACACGACTTTCTTTTCAGGCTCCGGAGATAAAAAATGAGGGATTTTACGAAGAACATTTCGGCACTTCTTGCCAAAGTCCCGCAGTGGGGCCTTATCATCCCGATATTCTTTCTCATGCTCTTCCACTACTTTGCGGTAATTGATGAAAAGAAAGAGAAAGATCCTGAACCGGAACTCAATGCCACGCCCACTGAAAGCGAAATGAAAGCATTTAAAATCATTGATGAACTTCCGCAGGATTCAAAAGTTCTGATCCTTGTGAACTACGGTCCGGAATCGAAATACGAACTTGAAGCGGCCATGTCTGCACTTATCGGCGTGCTGGCAGAAAAAAACATCGGGATCGCATTCGCGACAATGATCCCGAACGGCGTGGAATCGGCATTTACCGCGGTAGAAAAGAGCATCGAGAACGGAAGGTTCGGCAAAGAGCGCTTCGTTTACGGCCACGAATATACGCACTTAGGCTTCATTGTCGGCGGCAACATCGCAACATATCTGATCGCCAACAACTTCGGCGAAGTGAGGGAACGCGACATCTTCGACAGCAGCACCGATATCCACCAGCCGCTTGTGAGCGAAATCGGCAGCATTTCTGATTTTTCGGCAGTTTTTGAGTTCTCCTCGCAGACTTTCGACGGTGTTCCCGGAATAGTTTCTTTCGCAGTCATGCTGAAGGACAAAAACGTCAGAAAAGTGGCCTTCTGCTCGTCAGACATGCTTTCTGCCTACATTCCGTTCAGAGGATCAGTCTATCTTGACGGACTTGTCGGCGGTTTCAGATCGATCGCGGTATTCATAAACGAATTCCTGCCGTCGCTGAATATAGAAAAGCAGTACCACATTCTCTCGACGATACTTTTTTACATAATAGCGCTTGTGATTTTTTCAAACCTGATAAAAATGACGACAAAAAATAAAAAATGAATATTTTCAATGATTTAGGAACATTAACGGCTTTAGTGCTCACCATCGCGGTCTTTTCGGGTTTTTTCAAGTCCAATCCGGTCTACCGCTTTGCGGAGTCGCTTTTCATCGGCGTTTCGGCGGGATACTTCGCCGTCATCTGGTATTTTTCGATAATCAAACCTGCTTACAAATCGGCACTCGGCGGAGATCTCCTTATCCTGATCCCGCTTCTTGCAGGCCTGCTCCTCTTCATCCCATCCAACAGTGAAGCAAAATACTCTAAACTGCGCTTCCTGCCGGCCGCATTCATAGTTATCGTCACCACTGCGATAAACATTCCCGTCTATTTCTCGGCTTTCATTCAGGAGATGATACGTTCTTCGATAATCCCTCTCGTTTCGTTTGACGAAAACGGAAATATCCTGCCAGACATGACCTTGAACGCTCTCCTCAGCATCATCTGCGTCACTTCGGCAATGATGTTTCTCGTCGCACGCCACAAAAACAACAACCGTTTCATAAACACTACGGGTGAGATAGGAAGATTTTTCGTATTAGTTGCAATAGGCTCGGCTTTCGCATATACTCTGCTTTCGAGGCTTATTCTGTTTATGGGTAAAATCGAGTTTATTATAAATGCGGCAAAAATAGGATTTTAATAGTAAATCGAGATAAAGGGGTGGAAAATGAAGAAGAAATTGGCTCTTGTGCTGGTTCTGTTTCTGGCGTTCGTTCTTAATGCCGACTTTTTCGGACTGCATTTCAATAAAGAGAACTCTCTGCAGAAAGGAGAATTGACGGTTTTCGCCCTCAAAACAGCTGAAAAACGCTATCTTGACAAGTCGAAAATCAAGTCAGAAGATCTTCTCTCATACGCCCTTGATGCAGTTCAGGATTCGCTTCCCGAAACGCTCATCTCCTATGATAAAGCGAAAAGGATAATAAATCTGCAGATTTACAACAAAAAGCATACTATAAAGGTCAAAAGTCTGCGCGATGTCGTTGACGTGGCATACGCGTTGAGAGCGGTCTATATCAATCTCGATAAAGAGTATATGCCCGAACCTCCGCTCACGAAAGACGATATCGAATACATAGCGATAAACGGGATCCTCAAGAAGCTCGATCCTCACTCCTACCTTTTCACGCCGAAGGATTTTGACGATTTTGAACAGTCCACAGGCGGAAATTTCGGCGGTCTCGGCATAGTAGTCGGCATGAACGACAACGGCGAAATCACTGTTATCTCCCCGATGAAGGGAACTCCGGCTACAAAAGCAGGAATCGAGGCAAACGACGTTATTGTCCAGATCGACGACACTTCTGCGGTAAACCTCACTCTCGACAAGGCTGTCAGCAAAATGAGAGGCGAACCCGGAACACAGATCACGCTGATGATAAGACGCGAAGGAGTTCCTGAACTGCTGAAATTCGAAATCACGAGAGCGATAATAAAGATCACATCGGTCCTTGCCGCAATGCCTCAGCCTGGAATAGGCTACATCAACCTCTCAGGCTTCATGGAGAATACCTACTCTACCCTCGTTGAAGAGCTTGACGGACTCAAGAAAAAAGGGATGAAAGCCCTTATTCTCGATATGCGCAACAATTCCGGCGGACTTCTTTCCCAGGCGATAGCTATAAGCGATATTTTCCTCGACAAAGGCGTAATCGTTGCGACAGTCGAAGACGATGAAGAGATCGAACTCAACTACGCCAAGAAAAAACGCAGCGACATCCTCGATATTCCTATAATAGTCATGATAAACGAAGGTTCTGCATCAGCTACCGAGATCGTCACTGCTGCGCTAAAAAAGAACGGCAGAGCGACGGTCCTCGGAAGAAAGAGCTTCGGTAAAGGAAGCGTCCAGACGATAATCGGCACTCCCGGCGGCGGCGGCATGAAACTTACCATCGCAGAGTATCTCACTCCCGGCAATATCTCGATCCAGTCTGTCGGAATCACGCCCGACATCGAAACAAGAGCCGTTTTCATCCACCCCGACAAGATTTCGGTCTTCGATTCGGGCGAAAACATCCTGAAGGAAGGCGACCTCGAAGAGCACATCGTCAGCCGTTATGCACCTAAAACGATCGAAAAACCGCTCACGACCATCCGCTACTTCAAAGAATACAAAGATGTAAAGACTCTCATAAAGGAACGCCGCGAACAGAAGGACGACGAATTCAGAAGCGACGAGGAGATCGAGATCGCCGTCAAGATAGCGCAACAGATGACGCAAAACAAGAAAGCTTACGAAAGTTCTCAGCTCATAAAGGACGAAGAGTGGAAAAAGATCCTTGCGAAACTGCATGAAAACGGCATAAACTGGAAGGATAAAGTTTCTCTTGCACAGCCGAAAGCCGACACTTTGAAGGTTACGATGCTGAGTGACGGAAAATTCAAAGGGGGCGAAACGGCGAAATTCACTTTCAAAGCCGAGATCGAAGGCGAGATCGAAAATCTTCTCGGCGTTTTCGAATCACCGATCAAAAACCTCAGACGCATCGAAATTCCTTTCGGTACATTCAGCGGCTCGGTCGAACGCACTGTCAACGTCAAACTTCCGGAATCGGTCCAGTGGCAGAAAACCGAGGGAACAATGAAACTCTACCTCAATGAGCCTGAGAAGAAAAAAGAGATAAAAACCGAAAATTTCGCTATTGAGACACTTCCTGTTGAGCAGCCTGATCTCAAATTCGCGGTCATCGCGGCCGAAACGAACGGAAACCGTGACGGCTTCATACAGAGCGGAGAAGCGGCCGAGCTCACACTCATGGTGACGAACAACGGCAAAGGCGCAGTCCTCGAAGGAAAGGCTATGCTGATAAACACCAACGACACCGAAGAGATATTCATCGAGAACGGAACGAATTCCTTCACGCTCGAGCCCGGTAAACAGATGAATGCGAAATTCACCTTCAAAACCGAAAAACCGGCTAAAAAAGAAGATCTGGCAAAGCAGAAACTTTCGATTTCGGTTTACGATTACAAGCTTAAATACAGCGCAGAATTCGACATACCCTTTGCTGATGCGGCGAAATGCACCTTCGAAGAGGCCAAGTCGACGTTCTTCCTGCCGAAAGGAACAGAACTTTTCAGCGCATCGGACCTTTCAACAAAAACCGGCACCGTCTCAGTTGAAGGAAATGCCGGCACCTCGGGAAAATGCGGCGGCGCGCTGCTTCTCGAAAACGGTCTCTGGGCGAAAGCCGAAAATGCGGCTCCGGCAACGGGAAAAGGCTTGATCAAAATCGACAACGAATATCCGGTAAGTATGCCTGAAATCACTTTCGACAAAACACCGCTCGTCACCGACCAGAAATCGGTTGAAATAAAATTCGGGATCAATCCTGATGAAGTCAAAGACGCTTTCGTCTTCCTCAACGGAAAGAAAGTTTTCTACAAACGCATAGAAAAAGGCGAAAATCAGGGAACCTTCAGCGTAAACGTTGAAATGAAGAAGAAATACAACCGCATTTCCGTTGCAGTCACAGGTCCGGGTGCCAAAACGAAAACCATTTCAAAATTCGTAACGTTTACAAAAGGCGAAGACAAGAACGAAGAAGACGATTACGACGATTAGTTTCCTCTCCCGACAAGCAAAAAAAGACTTTTTTTTATTATTTTTTCATATATAATCTCCGCCGTTGGTGTTTTTTACACTTTTTGGAGGTTTCTATGAAAAAAAATTTAATTGCACTGCTTGCAGCTTTCGCATTCTGCTGCTTCTTTGCGGCATGTGCAAGCGACGATGAACCGAATGACACGAACGACACAGAGGCTGATACTTCTTCAGATCCAACCTCTGACACAGATTCCGACACGGGTGATACGGAAACTCCGGACACCTCGGACACAGAGACAGATACCGAGCCGGAAACAGATACCGATACTGATATCGATGACGGTCCGGTCTGTATGTGCGGTCCTGACGATGCTGATGATGACGGCGACGGAATTCCCAACGGCGTAGAAGGATGCGAAGACCATGACGGCGATTCACTTCCCAACTGCCTTGATGTAGACAGCGACGGTGACGGAGTTCCCGACAATCAGGAATGCCCCGAGCAGCCTTGCAGAGACACGGACGGCGACGGAATATTCGATTTTGACGACAAAGACAGCGACAATGACGGTCTTTCCGACAAAAAAGAGAAAGAACAGGGAACAGATCCGCTGCTCAAAGATACGGACGGCGACGGTGACGACGACCTTGCGGAAATAGCTTACGGCTCAAATCCGCTTGACGACAGCGATCACATTCCGGCCGGACTTTTCTATGTCGTTCTTCCTTATATGGCTCCGGACGATGTAACAAGAACACTTACTTTCTCGACAAAGATCGAAGCAATCGACGTAGCGATCTTCTTCGATGACTCTGGCTCGATGGGCGATGAAATCAACAAGCTGAAAGAGGAAGTAAAAGAAAAAGTTGTCGATGCGATCGCAAACCAGTTTGCAGACAACCCGAACTACGCTTCGTTCGGCCTCGTAAGATTCGGCTGGGAAAAGCCTTACATTGTCGAGCAGACGATGACGACCGATGCAGATGCAGTTAAAGACGCTATCGGAAACCTGAAAGGCGACCAGGGCAACGAACTTGCGATCTACGCGATCTACCTTGCTGCAACCGGCGAAGCTTACACAGGAAGCCTTCTTCCGTGCGCAATGAACAAATGCCAGGATCCGCTCATGGGCGTTATGCACAGTGCAAAATACAATGTCCAGAAAGCCGACTGCTCGGCTGCAGACAAGCTCGGAACGGCCGGTGCACTCTGCATGAGAAAGAAATCGATGCCAATTTTTGTCGTAATCACCGACGAAGATTCTGATGACTGCGTTCCGTACGGCTCTCAGACGACTCTCAACACCTCCTGCATGTTCGATGCTGGAACAAAAGAGCTTTCTGTTGACATGGCGATCGCCGGAATGAACGGAATCGGTGCAAAATTCATCGGTATCGATTCAGGTTTCGACGACAACGGCAAAAAAACAGATTCTGCGAAAAAGTGGTTCACGGCATTTGCTGAGGCAACAGGATCCGTTGATGCAAACAACCAGCCTTTCCTTTACCACACTGAACAGGCTGACGGAACAGGGATCGGCGGCAACGTAACCGAAGCAATCAAACAGCTCACCACATGGATCGATATGGACGTTACGACAGGCGGAATCAGCGACGACGAGTGCAACGGCACGAATGCGGCAGAATTCGTAAAATCATCGAAGGCACTTTCGTCTGATCCTGACACTATCGAACACAACGAAACAACATTCTTCTCTGTTCCGCAGAATGCAGAAGTCACCTTCGATGTTCACTTTTACAATGATTTCTGCACAAACAGTTCAGGCAACTTCCTCAAATTCGAAGCCCACGCAACAGTTCTCGGAAACGGTTCATACCTTTCAAGCCATCTGATCCACGTCATCGTTCCGGAAGGATCTACGAAATAATCTGAAAACCACGGCATCTCCGTAGAGACGTTTCATGAAACGTCTCATTCGGCGTCATTCTGAGCACAGCGAAGAATCTCAAAGATGTTTCACATTCGTTCAACATGACGAACGAAAGGCGGCGGTAAAAAAATCAAAAGCCAAAATTTTGTTGGATTTCAAAAAAGAAATGGAGCTACCGAGGTGACTCGAACACCCGACCTGCTGATTACGAATCAGCTGCTCTACCGACTGAGCCACGGTAGCACCATCGGGGCGGGAGTATAGAAAAAAATTGTCAAAAGTCAATTTTTTTCCTTTGGCGCGCCATTCGACGTCACGGCGTTACGACGTTACGTCGTTACGATGACACTGCGCGCCTTCACGCGCCGCTAAGAAAGTTGCTGCGGCGCGAAAAATCGTTATAATCCCACGGTTTTTGGATTTTTGGAGTTTTTCATGAAACACTTGAAACTTTTCTTCCTTTTCATAATTTCGTTCCCGTTTTTGAGCCGCATCTGGGGAAAGATCACGAAACTGGAGTTCCCTGCCCTGCTCATTCAGAAAGCGATTCAGATTTATGCTTCGCACTATGAAATCGATATGAAAAATTTCGAAGGAGAGCTTGACGATTACGATTCTCTCTGTGCCTTCTTCACGAGAAAACTCGATCCTTCGGCTCGTCCGCTGAAAAATGACAAAAACGCCTTTCTTTCGCCCTGCGACGGAGTTGTCAGCGTTCTTGAAAACATCCATGCCGATGTTGCAACACAGGTAAAAGGAAAGAACTATCTCGTTTCTGATCTTATAAAAAAAGAACTCCCCTTTGAAAAAGGCTTCTGGCTCGCAACGATCTATCTTTCGCCGCGCGACTACCACAGATTTCATGTTCCTGTCGAGTCGACTCTTTCTGCGCACATCCACACTGGCTGGCGGCTTTTCCCGGTCAATTCGCTCGGGCTCAACAACATCGACAGGCTTTTCATCCGCAACGAGCGCGTCGTCACGAAATTCAAGGCGGAGAACTTTACCTACTTCTACACTGCGGTCGGAGCGACTTTCGTAGGCTCGATAAAGATGAATTTCACCGAAAAATTTTCTGACGAATGGATAAAAAACGATGTGAAATATTCGCAGAACGACGAACTCGGAATGTTCGAAATGGGTTCAACTATCGTTCTTCTTGTTCCAGAAGAAGCGGTCGAAAAACCGATGGTCTCACAAGGTGAAAAAATCGGTGTCGGAGAGCCGCTTTTTCTGCTCAAAAAATCGTAAATTTTCACCCTGAAAAATCACAAATTTTTACTGTAAAAAAATGCAATTTTTTCAAAAAAACGGCCATTTTTTGACCCCAAATTTTTACCACCAAAAAAGCTCAATAAAATCAACAACTTAAAAATGCGTTTTTTAAGACAAAAAAATCGTGTATGTCCAAAAAATCATTGATTTTTTTCTTCGATAAAAATTGATTTCTGCGATTCGATAAATATAATCTTTTGTCTGTTTATTAAGGAGGTTTTCATGACAGATCTTAACGAAGAAAAAAACATCTCTCAGGCTCAGGCTGAACAGGATTACGGCGCGTCCAGCATCCATGTTCTCAAGGGTCTGGAAGCGGTCAGAAAAAGACCTGGAATGTACATCGGAGACACGGATGACGGAAGCGGTCTCCACCACATGATCTATGAAGTTGTTGACAACAGTATCGATGAAGCTCTTGCCGGTTACTGCGACAAAATTTCCGTTTACATCCATGTTGACGAAAGTATCACGATAAAGGATAACGGCCGTGGTATTCCTGTTGATATGCATGCCGAAGAACACCGCTCGGCGGCAGAAGTCATCATGACGGTACTTCATGCCGGCGGTAAGTTCGACAACAACGCATACAAAGTTTCCGGCGGTCTTCACGGTGTCGGTGTCAGCTGCGTAAACGCCCTTTCCGAAACTCTTGACCTTGAGATCAAGCGTCAGGGTGGCATCTACAGGCAGACTTATCACCGCGGTACACCGGTTGCTCCGCTTGAAAAAGTGGGCGAAACGACCGAGCACGGCACGAAAGTAACTTTCAAGCCGGATCCGGAAATTTTCTCAATGACCACTTTCGAACTCAAGAAAGTCGAGCAGCGGCTCCGCGAGATGGCTTTCCTCAACAGCGGCGTCAGGATCTATCTGCTTGACGAAAGAGTCGGACAGGAATTCGAGTTCCACTACGAAGGCGGAATCAAGGCTTACGTCAAATATCTGAACGAAAACACGACCGGCCTTCATCCTGATATCATCACGGTATCGAATCACGAAGAGAAAGGCGATCTCACTGTCGATATCGCGATGCAGTGGACAACGGCATACACCGAGAAGATTTTCTGCTACACGAACAATATTTACAACCGTGACGGCGGAACGCACCTTGCGGGCTTCAAACTCGGAATCACGAAAGTTTTCATCAACTACATCAAGGAGAACATCAAGAACGACAAGATCGTTGATTCGATCAACGGCGACGATGTCAGAGACGGCCTCACCGCTGTTCTTTCGGTCAAGATGGCTGACCCGAAGTTCAGTTCGCAGACCAAGGACAAACTCGTAAGCTCCGAGATCCAGGCTTTCGTTTCGAAGTCGATAGTAGATGCCCTCACGATATATCTTGAGGAGAACCCCGATATCGCGAAAACGATAATCGACAAGATCATCGAGGCGACCGCTGCGAGAGAGGCTGCGAGAAAGGCACGTGAGCTCGTCAGAAGAAAAGGTGCTTTGGACAGCACCGCTCTTCCCGGCAAACTTGCAGACTGCACCGAAAAAGATCCCGCTTTCTCCGAACTTTTCATAGTCGAGGGTGATTCGGCAGGCGGTTCGGCAAAACAGGGCAGAGACCGCCGCACGCAGGCTATTCTTCCGCTTCGAGGCAAGATCCTCAACGTCGAAAAGGCACGTCTCGACAAACTTCTGAAAAGCGAGACGATCACGATGATAATCGCCGCTTTAGGAACGGGAATCGGCAAGGAAGAGTTCAACATCGAAAAGCTGCGCTACCACAAGATCATCATCATGACGGATGCCGATGTCGACGGTGCGCACATTATGACTCTTATCCTCACCCTTTTCTACCGTCACATGCCGGAAGTAATCGAAAGAGGTTATCTCTACGTCGCTCAGCCGCCGCTTTACGGCATCACGAAAAACAAGAAGATAACTTATGTCAAGGACGAAAAGGAATTCCAGGATTACCTTATCGATACAGGCATTCAGGGACTTACGCTCAAAATCGGCGACAACGAGCTTGACGAAGCCGGTCTCAAACAGTATGTCGAACTTCTTGTCGACCTCAACGCGAACCTTTCGAAGACGGAATTCATCTACGACTCGGCGATCGTCGAATCGATAGCGGCCACGACCACTCTTGTCGAAGACGACTTCAAATCGGAGACAAATCTCTGGGAAAAATGGGAACTCATCAAAGGTTACATGGAGCAGAATTTCCCGCAGAAGGCTCCTTTCAGAATGGAACTTGAGGAGAACACGAGGGTTCAGGGCGAATTCAAGATGAAGATCTACACTACGACTCTCGGAGTAGAGAAAGTAAGCGTAGTCGATCAGAAATACACCCACAATTCCGAAATCACTCTCATCAACGGGCTCCGTGAAAAGATGATGGCTTACGGCTCGCAGAAATACGAGATCAAAAACGTCGCGAAAGAAGAATCTACTCAGGTTTCCGGTTGGAGAGAACTTCTCAACACGGTCCTCAATATCGCTAAGGAAGGACAAAAGATCCAGCGTTACAAAGGTCTCGGTGAAATGAACCCCGAGCAGCTTTGGGAAACGACGATGAGCCCCGAAAACAGGGTTCTTCTCAGAGTCACTTCGCAGGATGCAGCCGAAGCGAACAGGATGTTCGATATTCTCATGGGCGAAAACGTCGAACCGAGAAGGAAGTTCATCGAAGAGAACGCCCTTAACGCAACTATCGACATTTAGGAGGGAAAAATGGACGAATTGATACACGGCAAAATTAAAGATATCGCGATTGAACACTCCATGAAAACGGCGTTCATCGACTATGCGATGAGCGTCATCACCGACCGTTCTCTCCCGGATGTCAGAGACGGTCTGAAACCTGTTCACCGCAGGGTCCTCTTCGCAATGAAGGAACTCGGGAACACCTACAACGCGGCTTACAAGAAGTCCGCGAGGATCGTCGGCGACGTCATCGGTAAATACCATCCGCACGGCGACCAGGCTGTTTACCAGACACTTGTCAGAATGGCTCAGGATTTCTCGATGCGCTACACTCTCGTTGACGGACAGGGCAACTTCGGCTCAGTCGACGGCGACGGCGCAGCTGCAATGAGGTACACAGAGGCGAGAATGGCAAAGATCGCGGGCGAGATCATGGCCGATCTCGACAAAGACACAGTCAATATGCGCGACAACTACGACGGCAGTCTGCAGGAACCCGAAGTCATGCCGACGAAGATCCCGGAACTTCTTGTCAACGGAACAAGCGGTATCGCTGTCGGTATGGCGAGCAACATCCCGCCGCACAATATCACCGAGGCTGTAAACGCGACGATCCACCTTATCGACAATCCGGATGCAGACATTCCGGAACTTATGGAATTCATCACCGGCCCCGACTTCCCGACAGGCGGCTCGATCCTCGGCAAAGCTGGCATCAGAGCGGCTTACGAAACGGGTAAAGGCATCATCAAGATCCGCTCGAAAGCGACGATCGAACTTGGCCAGAACGGTGCGCGCGACCGCATAATCATCCACGAAATTCCTTATCAGGTAAACAAGGCGAACATGATAATACAGATCGCCGAACTCGTTAAGGAAAAGAAACTCGAAGGTATCCACGACATCCGCGACGAGTCCGGAAGACGCGAGAAGATCAGAGTCGTCATCGAGCTCAAGAAGGACGCAGACCCGAACATTCTTCTCAACCAGCTCTTCAAGATGACACAGCTTCAGGTCTCCTTCGGCATCAACATGCTTGCGATCTGCAACGGCATCCCGAAGACGATCAACCTGAAAGACGCACTCCACTACTTCATCCTCCACAGAAAGGATGTCGTAACGAGAAGGACACGTTTCGAGCTTGCCGAAGCTGAAAAACGCGCTCACATTTTGGAAGGTCTGAAGATCGCTATCGACAACATCGACGAAGTCGTCCACATCATCAGATCGTCAGCTTCGACAGATGACGCGAGAGCGAGACTTATGGAGAGATTCGAGCTTTCGAAGCTTCAGGCAAACGCCATCTTGGACATGAAACTGAGCAGACTTACCGGACTTGAAAGAGACAAGATCATCGCCGAACTCGAAGAACTCTACAAAAAGATCGAATGGTACAAAGAGATCCTTGCGAACGAACACGTTCTTTTCGGCGTGATCAAGGACGAGCTCAAGGAAATCAAAGAGAAATACGGCGACGAGAGAAAGACCGACATCGTCAACTACGACGGCGACATCGACATCGAAGACCTTATCGCCGATGACGACATGGTCGTAACTCTCACGACTGAAAACTACATCAAACGCACTCCGCTTGACCTCTACCGCAAGCAGAAACGCGGCGGCAAAGGGATCAACGCGATAAATCCGAAGGAAAACGACTACGTCAAGAACATTTTCGTGGCAAGCAGCCACACGCTTCTCCTTCTCTTCACTTCCTACGGCAAAGTTTACTGGATCAAAGTCCATCAGCTTCCGGAAGCGGCAAGAAACAGCAGAGGCAAACCGATAATCAACCTCGTCAACATCGAAAAGGACGAGAAGATCGCAGCCGTTCTTCCTATCAAAGAGTTCGTTGACGGCGAATTCATAATGATGGGAACCAAGAACGGAACCGTCAAGAAGACCGACATCATGGAATACAAGACCCAGCGCACGAACGGCAAAAAGGCTATCAAACTCAACGAAGGTGATGAGCTTATCGAAGTCAAGATCACGAAAGGAAACGACGATGTCGTTCTCGCAACGAAGAAAGGCCTCAGCATCCGCTTCAATGAAAACGATGTCAGGGCGATGGGCCGCGTAGCTGCAGGTGTCCGCGGTATCAGGATCAACAGCGATGATGAAGTCGTCACGATGGATGTCATCGAAGAAGGAACGACGCTTCTTTCGATCACCGACAAAGGTATCGGAAAACGCACTCCGGTCGAAGATTACAGACTTCAGTCGAGAGGTGGCAAAGGTATCATCACCATCAAGACTTCCGAAGAAAACGGATACGTCGTCGGTGTTCTCAAAGTCAACCAGAACGACGAGGCTATGCTCATCACTTCCAACGGTCAGGCAATCAGGATCCCGGTCAGCGGAATCAGCGTAATCGGCAGGAATACGAAAGGCGTCAGACTCTTCAAAGTCGAAAACGGCGAACTTGTAGTTTCTGTCACAAAGATCATCGATCCCGAAGACCTTCAGTCTGAATCAGGCGACATAACTGATCTTATTGATAATCCTGAAAATCAGGCCGAATTCCCTGAAGAACCGGAAGATTCCGACAATTCTGAAGAATAAACCCCTCATTTATTGTAGAGACGTTTCATGAAACGTCTCTACCATTTGTATTTCGCCGATCCCTAAACTCCTTAGATTCCTTAGACTCCCTAAATTCTCTACAAAAAGAGACGTCATATTATGGCGTCTTTTCATTTATCGATTTTTTATTCCGGTGATTCTATGATTTTTATACCTGAAGAGACGAAACACAGCGGACATATCCGGAATTGTCGGAATACGGGTTGCCTCCTGTAACTTCGCCTGTCGTGAAGTTGAAGAGATACGGAATATTTTCTGTCTCGTCTGTATCGGAAGTCCAGAAGTGTCCGAAATCATTGAATATAGAATGGCTTTTGAACAATTTTCCGCAGGAACAGTCATAAGTATCTCCATTCTCAAGTTCAATGGATTCATAGCATTGAGATGAGCAGTCGGAATCTTCATCTACAAGAACGTCCAAATAATAGTAAACCGCCGGCAACGTCCAGTATATACCATAATCAGCATACTGTTCATATCCGTATTCCGCATCATTAAGGCTGCTGCAGTAAGCCTCCGCCTCACTAAGCGAGTATACCAGCTCCGATTTCTTCGACCACAGCAATCCGCCTCGTGCATACGGGAAGTCTTCTTCTTCATCCAGTTTGTCAGGATTTTCGAGAGGATCTTCCGTCAGACGAACGCAGCGTGCCTGAATCTCGCTTTCCCAATTGTAGAAATGGCTGTATATCTCTATGTTATCGTCATAAACATCGATAAAATCGAGTGTCGTCACACCGCCGCCCATATCGTTGAGATCGCTGCTCAGAAGAGCCGCTATATCGCTGAAAACAGAGTATTTGCCTGAGAAATCAGGTGTACAGCTGCCGTCAGCACAGTCTTTGACAAGAGTAAAGAGCTGTTCCTTGCTCGGTATACTCCAGTTGTCCGAACCGCCTTCGACAAGTGTTCCGCAGTACTCTACTGCCTCATCCCAAGTGCCTTTCTTTGAAATCGATGACCATACAAGCCCGTTTTCCGTATCGGTGTAAGGTATAGAAGGAACTGTGATCGAATCGTCAAGAACACATCTTGCGATGAGATAAGGCGCATAGATCGTAGAGACATCTTCCATTCCGCCTGTTGTCATATCTATTACCCACGCGTTCCACTGGTCGCGTCCATAGCCCGAGTCCGGATTAGCGTTGGAAAGCGTTCCTGCAAGAAGAGTTCCGTAGTCACGGAGCTTGGTTTCATGCCCCGGAAGTGCATCGGTATTACATCCTTCATAGTATTCGTAAGTGTTGTGTGCCGCAGTAACTCCGCAGTTTCCCCCTGTTTTAAAGACATCGTCGGTGAAAAGCGTCCTGATTTCGTCAATGTTCGGAAGTCTCCACTTTCCACCTTTCATTTCGCGGCAGTCTCTCGCTACAGTCGCCCAGTGAACGGATTCGTTTTCGAAAGCATCGTAGTAAAGTCTCTGCGACCATGTGATATTGCCGGCCTTGCAGGGAGCGTAGCCGTCGTCTCCGCATTCCGGGATCCCGTTTTCAGGATAAGGCAGAAGATCGCTTCTTACGCAGATGACCGAGTATTCACCGGATTCACTGGATCCGGCATTCGTTCCCATCAAACCTGTTTTCATATCTATGGTAACTTCACCGAGATTCCTTGTGGAAGTCGATGTTACGAACAGTTCCGCCGTCATTCCGGGGAAAGAAGAAGCCGGATTCGACTTGGAGTAGTCGACCAGTGTCGCAAGCTCGTTCTTATTCGGAAGTCTCCAGTCGTCGTGTCCTGCATATTCAAGACTTTCGCAGTATGCAAGAGCCTCTTTCCACGTTTTGCCGTTTACCGACGTTTTCTGCCAGAAAAGATCGGTCTTTGAGTCAAAAATCATCTCCTGACCGTTTTCATTTTTCGAAGTGTAGTCAGAAGCCGCGACTTCGCCGTATTTCTCGCCTTTGACACAGAGCAGACCGTTGTAGCCTGACTGTTCAGTGCTGCCGATCCTGCCGGTATAGGTATCGTAGTAGAAGTTCTCATTCGAAGTCCAGAATGACTGGGATCCTTCCCAATCCACATTGAAATATAGCGATTTGATCTGTTTGCCGGACTCAAGATTGTTGAAAATATCGTGGTCGGCAATAGTCAGGATTTCAGCAGGTGTCGGCATTCTCCAGCCGCCGCCGGCGTATTCTGCAAGAGTTTCTTCACAATACGGAGCGATATCATCATAGGACTGACTGCTCTCCATGGTAACAAGCCAGGTAAGCCCGGTATTATTGTCTTTTATCTGCTGATACGGCGTAACATCATTTTCTGCCTTTTCAATCTTCTCAAAACTCTTGGGAAGGCACGATTTTCTGAAGATGTATCCTGCATCCTGACCAACCATATCGCCGGTTTCAGGACATACATCGAGCGGCTTTCCGTCTTCATCGAAGCAGGTCCTTGAGCCTGTGCAGACGACCTTGGAATAAAGGGTTTCCGGCTCAGGAACGATATCGTCGTCAACAGGCTCGTCATCGTCTGTTTCTGCCGGTTCGTCGTCATCCGTTTCAGCAGGCTCGTCGTCATCCGTTTCAGCAACCGGTTCATCGTCATCTGTTTCTGCCGGTTCGTCGTCATCGGGCTCAGCAGGTTTTTTCGGGTCGAGAACGATGAATGTATACTCCGTGAAGTGGCCGCTCGACATCATTATCGGATCTCCTGCCGCACTGCTCATGATCGGATCGCCTGCCGCAGCACCCATTATCGGATCACCTGCAGAAGCAAGCATTATCGGGTCTCCTGCAGCGCTGCTCATGATAGGATCACCTGCCGCAGTCAGAGCTCCCTCCGAGTTTACGCCCAGCATTATCGGATCACCTGCCGAACTTACTCCCATCATTATCGGGTCGCCCGCCTCGTCTCTGCCGAGAATTGCCCTCTCTCCGTTTTCGCTGTAGCTCCACTTCCCTTCCTTTTCGTTGTAAACAGCCGCAGCAACGATTTTGTTCTCAAAACCCTCTTCCACTTTCATCGTGATGACGATCGGTTTCTTGAAAATCGTGCCGTTCGGCTCGAAATTTACGACTTTGCTTACGATTTTTCCCTTTTCGTCAGGATATTCTGACGCGTCGCGGATCGTCATCGTGATGGTAGTGTCACCGTCCAGCGCGCCGCCCGGGATCTCGACCGAAGTCTTTCCGTCGGCACTTTCAACGGTTCCGCCTTCTTCGGCGTTGATTTCTTTCGATACTTTTTCGACATAGTCATTTTCCTTGTGCGATTTCTTCTTGCTGCACGAAACTGCAAAAAGAACGCATGTAAAAACAAGAACCAGACAAAGAATCCGTTTCATGGGAACCTCCTTAAAAAAATTCAGACAACCTTGGGCAATTATTAAAATTTCCGGCAAAAAAGCAAGGATTTATTTCTGTTTTTTCAAGTGTCGGGAACTAAAATATTTTACGGATCAATTAAGATAAATTTGTAGAAAACGGAAGATTTTTAGTTTGCATCATCAGGCGCTACAATTACGCAGCGTACACGACCGTAGCCATAACTATCCATAGTACCTTCGGCAAAATCGAATGTATAATTGTCTTTTGCCTTGAGAGCGAACATATCACCGAAGAAGGAATAACCCTCAAAAGTGTACTGACTGCATCTGCCGGTACCTCCGGTCAAGAAGTCGGTTTTGTTGCTGCATACCGCTTTGCGGATAATAGAAGCAAGCTCTGAGTTTGTCGGAAGTGTCCATTCGGTGTATCCGCCGTACTCATCTTCATTAAGTTCGTCACAGTATTCTTGAGCCTCATCGGAATAGTAATATGCATCATCCGATACTTTTGACCAGATAAGATCAGGCAATGTATACGGGAAATCAGAGTCATCCAATTCCTGAACAGTCACAGAATCAGAAAGGCTTCTGACGCAGCGGACTTTGGCCTCTCTGTAATAAGAAATGCCATCACCCTTCTCTGAAGCTGTCAAAAAATCAAGCGTATATCCAGTATTATTCCCTGTTACATCAGAAGACCAGAGATTGCTGATATCCCCGAAAAAGGAATAATTACCTGTCAAATCCATATCACAATCACCTTCGGGGCAGTTCTGAACAAGAGTACGCAGCTCTTCCATAGTCGGGACTCTCCAGTTGTTCGAACCGCCTTCGACAAGTTCCGTGCAGTATCTCGCAGCGTCATACCAATATTGGATATATTTTTTCGAACGCGACGTCCAGACAATGGAATGTGCAGAATCGGTATACGGAGTTGCGACCGGATCGGGAAGCGAAGGATCCATTATGCATCTTGATTCATGTTCAATATAAGCGTTTTCTTCTATACGTTCCAGCACACCGCTCCTCAGATTAACAAACCATGTATAACCATCATCCTGAAGAGATGTCGGAGTTCCAGTAAGGTAACCTGAATAATCAAAAAGGCTGGACCTGATCATTTCACCGTCTTTTTCATATTCCGGAGCGCATGCCGCTTCCTCGAAGCAGGCTTCATTTGCGTAGTCGAAGCATTCGGTTGTAACGTGACACTCTCCTCCGGTTTTGAGATTTTCGCTTGAAGTAAGAAGCGTGCGTACTTCATCAATTGTCGGGATTCTCCATTTCGATATACCGCCTTCAGTGGACTCACGGCACTGGATCGCTTTACTCATCCATGACGCAGACGCGGAGTAGTTGCTGTCTACAGATTGTGCCGAAGACCATACATAATTGGTAACTGCATCTTCGCAGGGTGCGATCCTCGATTCGTCACAGTATGGGATCGTCCTTCCCTCCGGAAGCGGCTGGGAGCTGCTTCTTACACAGAGTACGGATATTGCCGAGGAACCTTCACCGACCAAACCGTTTGCCATATTTACTGCAATAGCATCGCCTGCTCCGCCGTAAGAGACAGTAAAAGTCGACGAGATCAATTTTTCGGAAGTCATTCCAGGGAAAGACGATGCCGGATCGGCTTTTGAATAGTCGACAATGGTTACAAGTTCGTTTTTGTTCGGAAGTCTCCAGTCGGAATATCCCGCATAATCAAGGTTCTGGCAGTAAGCGAGAGCCGATTTCCAGTTATTGACCGGTACGGAACCTTTCTGCCAGAGAAGGTTTGTCGAAGGATCGAAAACCACCTCTTTGCCGCCTATATTTCTAACCTCGTATTCTCCCGGCTTTCCGTATTCTTCACCGCTTACACATGCAAAAGCCCAGAGAGAGCCTCCGGTCGGAGTGGAAGTAGAATACATAAGAGATGCATCATCAGCATTGTAGACCCAGAAATTATTTTCGTTTCCCGAAGAGAGATTGACATCATCAGCCCAGAAGCCGTAATTATATCCCCAGTCACGGAAATAGGATTCATCGGTAGCCGAAGCAAATCTGTCGTGGTCGGAAATACTTAAAAGCTCTTTGACCTTAGGAAGACGCCAAGTGTGTCCGCCGTAAGTAAGACCCTCACAAGTCGTCTTTGCATTTTCATGGCTTGCGCGGTTACTGAATACGATCCATTTCAAGCCGGTGTTTTCGTCAAGTACAAAATTATATGTTTCGCCTGTTTCGCCGTCCCTGAAAGCACCTTTTCTAACATTTTTGTTATTGCTGTCACCGTGAAGGATATTTCTCAAGCCGGCACCCGAGTCATTATCAGGCTCTTCTTCCTCTACAACAGGCTCGACCAGCTCGCTTCCTCTGCTGTATTTATGCACGACACATGTTTTGGTTGCGACGAACTGTGCGTCCTGACCGTAAAATTCTTCTCCCTCTGTCGGGCAGTCTATGATCGATTCTCCGTCAGAACAGCGGGTCTGGCCTGTGCAGAGAACTTTCGAATATACAGGCGGCTCAGTCGGTTCAGGGACGATATCTTCATCAACAGGCTCATCATCGTCCGTTTCTACGGGCTCATCATCATCCGTTTCTACCGGCTCGTCATCATCTGTTTCAGCAACAGGTTCGTCATCGTCCGTTTCAACAGGTTCGTCATCGTCCGTTTCAACAGGTTCGTCGTCATCATCGGTAACGTCTTCATCGGTCTCAGGTTCTTCGTCAGGCTCTTCCACGGGCTCTTTCGGATCGATCGCAATGAATGTGTATGCCGTGAAGTGACCTGTCGCCATCATTATCGGATCGCCCGCTGCAGCATTCATTATCGGGTCTCCTTCAGCATTCGTCATGATCGGATCTCCTGCTGCGCTCATCATGATCGGGTCGCCTGCAGCAGCATTCATTATCGGATCGCCTGCGCCGGTCGTAAGATTTCCGTCACTCAGCATGATCGGATCGCCCGCTGCAGTCGTCATTATCGGATCGCCCGCTGCATCTTTGCCCAAGACTCCGTATGCTCCGTGCTCGCTGTAGCTCAGCTTCCCCTCTTTTTCATAGAAAACGGCAGCCGAAACTATCTTGTTTTCAAATGCCTCGCTTGCAGTCATCGAAATTATGACAGGTTTTTTGAAAACCGTTCCGCTCGGCTCGAATTCGACGACTTTGCTTACAACTTTCATTCCTCCGATTTTATCCGGGATAGCGGCATAATCCGACACATCATAAATCGTCATCGTGATCTTTGTGTCTGAATCAAGGGCTTCCGCGGGAATCTCGATCGAAGTCTTTCCGTCGGAACTCTCTACTTTGCCGCCCTCTTCGGCTTTGATCTCTTTCGATACCTGCTCTTCATAAGCAGGGTTTTCCTTCTTGCTGCCGCATGATGCAACTGCAAAAATCAGAACAAAAACAAAAATCAAACAAAAAATCCGTTTCATGAAAACCTCCCTAAAAAACTAAGGACCAATGAACCTTTATTCAATTTCCACCATTCAAGTTTCAAACAGCCGGATTCAGCCGCCGTAAGATTATTCCCACATAAAGATTTTTATCAAGAAAATTCACTTGTATGAGAGATATAAAAATTGCATTTTCCCTTCCCTTGGTTATCCTTTCGGGCAATTTTGCCGGAGGCTGAAATGAACCAGTGGTATCAAATAGCGCTGCCGAAAGACTCGTCAACTGACCGATTTATTGAAATCGAAGGTTTTTTGGGTAGTGAAGAAAAAGAAAACGCAGTAATTCTTTATTTCGAGAAAAGCGAAAAAGTTAGAGAACAATTAAAAGAATACAACATATCAATCATTTCCGACGGAGACTGGAAAGAGACGTGGCGCGAGTATTTCGTTCCCGTCAAAATCGGTTCTCTCACCGTTGTTCCGCCTTGGAAAAAGGACGAAGGCGACATCATAATAAATCCGGCACGAGGTTTCGGAACGGGTCACCACGAAACGACGAGACTCGCCATGGAGTTTGTCGAAAAGGTTCTTAAAAAAGACAACACTATCAGCACTATATTTGACGCAGGCACCGGGTCAGGTATCCTTGCGATCGCAGCCGTCAGACTGAAAAGTTCAGTCCGTGCGACAGCCGTTGACAACGATGCCGACGCGATCGAAAACGCTGCTGAAAACCTGATCCTCAACAATGTTCAGGATTCAGTAACTTTAAGCAGCGAACCGGTCTTCAAATTTGAAGGGAAATACGATCTCGTGATCGCCAACATCATCTCTTCCGTCCTCTATTTCCTTTCGGACGACCTCAAACGTCTGACGTCGAAATGGCTCATACTTTCCGGTGTTTTAGAAAGCGAAGCCCCTGTCTTCATGCAGCGGATGGGACTTGCCGGAGAGTTCGAACTTATTGAAAAGACCAACGAAAACGAATGGTCCGGATATCTTTTGAAAAGGAGAGACAAATGAAAGAATTTTTCAAGAATTTAAAGGATGTTTTCAATGCTCTGACAAAGTTCCAGTTCATGCGCTTCTGCGTGACCGGAAGTCTCGGAGTTATCACTGACGCAGTCATCTATCACGTTTTCCTTCTGCTCTTCAACGTCAATCTCAACAAAGCGACGAGAACGACGACGGACACGATACTTCTTTTCATCCTGCCTGTTTTCGGATATCTGGCAGCAGTTATCCAGAACTATCTCGTAAACCACTTCTGGACGTTCGGAAAAGAGACGGAAAACCACAGGGCTTCATTCCAGCTTTTCTTCAAATTCTTCGCAGTGAGCCTTTTCTCGCTCATCCCGAGATACGCTTTCTACACTTTCCTGCTCATCTTCAACAACATTACGCCTGACCTCGCCAACATCGGCGGTATCGCAGCCGGAATGTTCACCAACTTCTTCGGCAGCAAATTCGTTGTTTTCAGATTCAAAGACGAAACCACAAAACGCATCGAACCGAAAGACGAGAACGGCGAGAACTGATAAATGGTTAAATTTTTCAAATATTCAGCCGCAGGAAACGACTTTGTTATCATAAACGAGCGTGAACTCGGCGGTTTTGCGCTGACTGAAGAAAACATCATCAGGATATGCGACCGCAGATTCGGCGTAGGTGCCGACGGGATCCTTCTCCACTCTGCTCCGGAAAGAAAAGATGCTCATGCGAAAATGACGATCTTCAACAGCGACGGCTCGGTTGCGGAAATGTGCGGAAACGGGATCCGCTGCTTTGCCTTATATCTGGCAGAAGACTGCGGAATGCAATTCGATCCGCTTAAGATCGAAACAGGAAACGGACTTCTGGAAGCGCAGTGCAAAAAGGCAGGAAATACTTTCAGGATCAGCGCCACTCTCGGTAAAGCAAAAGTTATAGACAATACAAAAACAGTCACTGCGAAAGGTCTGGAATTCGACCGTACCGGCATTTCCACAGGAAATCCGCATTTAGTCTACATTGCAAAGGGAAACGAGTGCGCGACTAATGTCCGTGAACTCTGGGAACTGCGAGAACTCGGCTATGAAACCAATGTCGAACTCGTCCGCAATATCGATCTTGAAAGGAACTGCGCTGAAGTCGAAGTCTACGAGCGCGGCGCCGGAAGAACAATGGCCTGCGGAACAGGCGGTGCGGCAGTTGTCAACACACTTCTTCTTTCGGGAAAAATCAATAAGAATCAGACATTCACAGTCAAATTTCCCGGCGGAGACATTGATTACACGATAAACGACGACGGAGAAACCGTTATATCTGGCATCCCGCTTAAAATTTTTACAGGAGAATTCGAAGGATAAAATCGTGAAAACAAACACTGAAAAATTCAAAGATCTGCCGTTCAAAGAGTGCATCGCACGTTTAGAGGAAATATCTGAACAGGGGATCACGGAAGAAACGACTGCCGATCTCCGTCTGCTGATAAAGGACCTTATCAAGTCGAACCGGCTTTTCGACATATCATCCCTCTATGTTTTTTTGAAAAACGCGGCTGCCACTGACGGCAGGACAGGGATATTTTTCGAACCGGCGAAAGAGATGCTGCTGGACAACATCAAAAATCTGTTCGCAAGATCGATAACTTACAACAACACTGAACTTCGCAGAATGTTCTCCGACATACTCGGCTGCAACAACGCCCTCATCATCGACCTTGTAAGTTTCATATTCAACAAATACGATCTTTTCAACGTTACTTTTTCGGACAACATCAACAGACAGCTTTTACAGATCGCGCAGAACGATCTTACAGGCTTCATCAACAACGCCAACAGCAAATTCCTCGCATTCTATCTTTCGTCCCTGTCAAAAATCGGCTTCGTTCCGAAAGAGCACATAGAACAGATCACAAAAATGATAATCTGCGGCATAGATTCTCAGAAACAGACGTCCAAGATCCTTGATGCGATGCAGGTCCATCCTTCAGCCGACATTCTGCTCATCTTCATACTGTCACAGCGTGAAAATGACCGTCTGAGAGCTTTGCAGATACTCAAAGAAAAACTTGCTCAGGAAAACGCCGAAGAACTGCGCGCCTCTTTCGCGGACAAATCTCCGTATTTCATAAGGGCGGCATTGACCAACCCGTTATTTTACGATTTCAACAATATTCCTCTTGCCCACAAAGAACTTTTTGCCTCCATTCTGAAATATACTGACATAAAAATAATCAGGGAAACCGTTCTTCCGATCATGCGCAAGGCAAACACGGAGAACGACCCGGTGATCACAGAGTCAAAACTCTCTTTTGTTCCGGCTTTCAGAGACCTGCTTCCCGTTTTTTCCGATCTCGGTCCGGAACTTACGAAAATTTTAAAAGACGAAAAAATCGAACTGGAAGTCAAGGAAGATATACGCAAACTGCTGCTTGAGTTCAAATGATCCACGGAAAAGCAACAAACACAGCCGTTTTCGGCGGCAAATTCGATCCGCCGCACCTGGGTCACCAGCTCAGCATATTTCTCGCTCTCGAAAAATACGGTTTCGACGAAGTCTGGGTCATTCCAAGTTTCTCGCACCCATTCGGCTTTCATCCGAGCGATTTTGAAAAAAGACTTGAGATGTGCCGCATCATGGCAAAACCTTTCGGCAAAAAGGCAAAAGTCCTCGCAGTAGAAAGAGAACTCGGACTTGAAGTAGTCTACACCGTCGATTTGATCAGACATCTCAAAGCAAATTTTCCTGAAAACGATTTTTCACTTATCATCGGCTCAGACAACTGGGATGTCCGCGAAAAATGGAAGGATTTCGATAAAATCGAAAAAACGTGCCGCGAAATAGTCGTTATCGGCAGAGGCGAAGAAAAAGAGAGAGGTTTTTCACTTCCCGACATCTCGAGCACTATGATAAAAAATATGATCAAAGAAAATCAGGATCCCGACCTCTTTCTTCCTGCCGGGATCATGGAATATATAAGGAAAAACGGGCTTTACGCCTGATCGAATTTTGGAAAAACGAGAGATTTTCCCTCTTCAAAAGCACCGAAAGTCAGAAACTCGCTGTTGAAAAGAGTTTTCAGGTTTCCGCTTTTTACAAGTTCCGCCGGAGTACTGTCAAAAACGAGTCTACCCTCTTTCAAAGCGAGGATCCTGTCCGAAAAAACAAGTGCTTCGTTGATTTCGTGCGTCACGGTTATAACAAGCCTGCCGCTGGCCGCGATCTTTCTTATGATTTCGGAAATTCCTATCCGCTGCACCGGATCAAGATAAGTCAAAGGTTCGTCGAGAAGCAGGATCCCGCTTTCCTGCGCGATAGCTCCCGCAATAAGGATCCTCTGCCTTTCGCCGCCGCTCAAAGTGCCGATCTTTCTCGACAGAAATTTTTTCGTATCAGTGAGTTCCAGCGCCCGGTCTATTGCTGCTTTATCATCTGCGGAAAGTTTTTCCCACGGCTTTCTGTAAGGATAACGCGAAAGTTCAAGGAAGTGAGAAACATCAAAATCACCCGTGATCTCAGCACCCTGAGGCACGAACGAAATGAGTTTTGCCCGCTCACGCTCGCTCATCGAGGCAACTTCGACACCATTCGAGAGAACACTTCCCGAATGCTTCAGAAGCGAAGAAACAGCACGCAGAAGCGTCGTCTTTCCTGCACCGTTCGTTCCTATCAGCGAAATATTCTCAGACTTTTCCGCAGAAAACGAAATATCGTGAATGATTTCCTTCCCTGAAATCGCAACCGAGAGATTTTTAATTTCCAGCATTCAGAAACCCTACCCATCGAGACGTCATAAGATGGCGTCTACCGCAAAAACCGGAGTATTATATTCGATTTTTGCTGAAATGCGAGAGCTGCTCGTTTTTTCGGAACAGAAAATATCGGTTTATAATGACGGAGCGGCTTCATAGCGCCGGCTTCTGTGATAACTATCAACTATGTTTGATTTTCTTGAGCGACTATACTTTTCAAACTATCGAAACCAGTATATTCCTGACTGACTTCAGGATCATAAAACCGCAAATCGGATTCCATTCCTATTTTCTGTAAATATGCTTTATATTCACGGGAATCGGCATAATAAACACCGCTGGCCGCCCGGTCTATGTATTTTGTTATATCATTTGGTAAAAACTTATAATGTAACAGAAAAGCACATTGTTCTGAATTGTAATTTACAGAATATGGATACCAAAAATGCGAATTTATCCCGAGGGTGTTTTCTGTAATGTAAACCAAAGGAAATTTTTGTAATGAAGGTATCAGATTAAATACTCTTTTACGCAAACCGCCGAAAAAGCGGTATCTATATTTATTGTTGTAATTTTTCGAATATCCTGTTTTATCAAAAAACCTGTATTCCTGCATGATATCTTCTGTTTTTATATCATCTTTCTGTTTAAAGCTGCATTTTGGATACATATCTATCATAAAGGCCATTGCAGCTTTTCCCCCGATGTTTTCAAGATGTTTTACCATAGCAGAAATATCCTTGCCGTCGAACACAAATAATTCATCTATATCAACGACCAGCCACCAGCGATTTATACCGTACAAAGATATAAGACGCTGCCTCCATCCGCCGGTTCTCGTCCCGTTATATTTTGCGTCAGTATACCAGATATCTATGTGTAAATTTTTATCATCCCGGGACATCTGCTTCAATATATTGACAGAATCATCTGTGGAGCCGTTATCGATAAAAACAAAATTGGAAATCATGCTTTTGTAATGCGTCACAAAATGTCGTATAAAATTGGAGGCATCTTTAAACACTGTTATCAACACAGGTTCTGATTTCGGCAAATTGTTTTTATCAATGCATGAATATATTTGTTTGATCTCATCTTTATAGATTCCCGAGATAAATTTTTCTATGATATCTTCGGACACATCTATGTCATCAAGTGTATTTTTAACCATATTTACAATTGCCGGCCCGAAGACACTATCTTTTACAGTGTACTTTTCGACATATTTTACACGTTTTTGCACTTCATCTTCGTTCGAGTCATCCAAATATTCTTTTAACTTTGCGACATTTGTTTCATTTAAAACGAAATCTTTAACATTGATATTTATTGCTTCCGTGTATTCACCGGTGACAGCACTGAATTCGTATTCCGTGACAGATATGGCACCTGTATGAGAAACGGCAAGAACGGCTTCGTTTTCTTTATGTTTATTAAAGACATCTATCAAAAAACCGAACATTCTTGTAATCACTTCCCGTTTATTTTCACTGTCATAATTTATTTCACGCAATCTGTCATCTACAACGACATCATACTTTTCTTTGCGTGTATCAGCAAAGATCCGAGCTGTTGATACTGTACGTTGATACGGGGAAGCATATATTGCTTCGACCTTATCTCTAATAGTGCCGGCAATATTTTGTGTCTGTCTAACCCCTTCATCAGTCAATCCGTTCAAAAAATCCGGATAAGCAGATTCAAGCTTTTCAGCATCTGCTAAACACTCCCCGTGCCTTATAAACAAAACTTTCATAAAATGTTTTCCAGCAATTCTTTTGTTTTTTGTTCCCATGTGTAATTTTGCACGACAAACTCACGTGCAAGACTACCGCATGTTCTGACTAAATTTCTATTACGAAAACACTGTATTATTTTGGCACAAATATCATTACTGTCATTGATTTTTATTGTAATACCACGATTATCTTTCAACAAAACTTTGTTGATTTCTGTTTCACTGGCGATCACACATAGACCTGCCGACATTGCCTCCAGGATCACCCCTTGCAATCCTTCGCCGTATAACGACGGAAAAACCGCCAAATCCGCATTTTTGAAAAATATTTCCGGTTCAAAAGATTCACCGTGGAAACACACAATGTCCGACAAATTGTATTCTCGCGTTAAATTTTCCAGCATTTGTCTGCTCGGTCCGTCTCCAACAATATCTACATAAATATTTTTTTTGATACTTTCGGGAATTTGTGTCAAAGCTTTTAATAATAATTGAGCCCCCTTTCGTTCCATCAGGCGCCCAATGAATAAAATACGTAAAATATTCTCCTGTTTTTGGCCGGCAACAAAACGATTGTTATCAACACCGGTATGAACTACACTGATATCTTGCAACAGATATTTTTGCCAATATTCTTTTGTTTCCTGCGTAATAGCAATAACTTTATTGTACATCGCCAGAAAAACTATTCTATCCATATCGTCTTCTTTGGGAATACCGCACAAATACAACACATTTTGCTTCACCTTGTCAGTTGGGATCACTATCGCATCAAGATTAAAATAAGACAAGAGGAAATCAAACTGATTGTCTGTTTTGCCAATTTTATTGTATAAAGACCTGTTGTAATAAATAGATGCGGTATACCAAAATGCTTTTTCTGATGTTTCGAACTGTCTGTATGCCGTAACTCCTGTTTTATCCATATCTGCTTCCAAGAATGATATCGTGTCAGCATACTCATATTTGAACTTTAAATATTGCTCAGAATATTCTTTACCTATTGAACACGGATTCACCGTAAAGAAATATACTTTGTTTCCAAGTTGCACAAAACTTTTGGCGTGCTCCATGGAAACCATTTCTGCCCCGCCGACATAGAAAGAAGTTCGTGGATTATTGATCCCGATCACTTTCATTTCTGATGAATCCTCTCATTCAACAATTGTATATATCTGCCAATTTCATCCAAAGCGATTTTTGGAGAATCTATTTGTGCTTCCATAATTTCACAAAATGCAATTTGCGACGAATCACAAACATGGCAATCCTGGAAATCTATATTATTGTTCACTGCATATGTGAAATTCATGAACTCACGAATTCCGCCTCTATGAGATATAACGACACCGACTGATTTATTTTCAATAGAATCTTTGATAAAAGTCCGATATGCAGTAGCTATTCTTAACAAAAATTCGTTATGAGTTTCTCCGTATGGATATTTGATAAAAGTGCTTATCATTTCCGGGTGAGGCTGGCCGAAACGATAATTAAAGTTGCCTTTTGCGCGTTCTTGACCAAACGCGATCCAAGCATAATGCAATCCGGCAACTTTATCATAATGGCTCAATCCCTGCAATTCCATATTCCCCTGAAACAGTTCAATCAAGTTGTCATCATACGTTATTGTGTATGGCACATGATCAATATATAACTGCTCTGCCAGTATTTCCAATGTTTGTACAACGCGTTGTTTCGGTCCGGAACGCAAGTTTATCATTGTATTTAATTTACCTAATCTGGCAGACAAATCTTTTGCAGCATTTTTAGCAATATTTATACCCTCAGCTGTCAAAGATGTGTTATTTTTACCGTCTATATATGAACTGTCATCACGACTATGACGCATCATAAAAAATTTAATGCTTTCTGTCATCTTCCAATTCTCTTTTCAAATCTATGTCTTTATTCAGTTGACTTAAAAGCCAACCTTCCCCTTCGTTGTCCGTTGCCAGAACACGATCTATATTTTTACAATCCAGCAAAAAGCTTAGTATCTCGGCTTTCCATTTATCAAACAGGATTTTATTTGAAACCTTTAACATTTTGTTTCTATCCAGACATTTGATCGATTTTCCTCTGAAATGATGAACATAAACATCATGACAGACAGCACAATCATATCCCATTTTCATCAATGTCCAGCACATATCAATATCTTCCCCGCCATACTTCGGAAAAGATGCATCTGCAAAATATCCAAGCTTTGCAAAGACATCTGTTTTTACCAAGCATACACATGTGCTTAAAGAATTCGGGAACTTTATTATTTCTGTTCCGCTGCCATTGGCTTGCGAAATTTTCTTTGCAAAATCTTCAAAATTATCTACCGGCATTTCCATGTAATTTTCTAATTCTTCTCGCCAATTTGATGTTTCCGCAATGGATAACAGCTTCTTTATAGATGTTATGTTTTTACTATATTTTGTCGTACAAGACGGACGCAACGGTGTTATCGCTATGACATTATCGTTGCTCTGTGCAGCATTCACCAATGTTCTCAACCAGCCCTGTGAAAAGAACAAATCATTATTACAAAAACATGAAAACTTATAATTATTGGCTATTGAAACCTGCAAACCCTGATTATACGCATATCCGACACCCATGTTTTCATCATTGTGAATTATGTTTATAGATCTTAAATATTCTGAAGTTTTAATTGATTTTAAATATTCCAATGTTCCATCAGCTGAACCGTTATCCACCAAAGTCAAACTGAAAGGGACATCTGTTTTTGCAAAAAGCGAATCTATGGTAACTCTTGTATATTCAAGGGCATTCCAACATATTACTATAACATTTACATCTACAGTCATAATTTAACAAAACACCTATATTTTTATCACCTTTGGGTTGCTGCAATTTTTACACTATCCAGCATGATCGTCATTAAATCATCTTCATTTCTAGCAAAAAATTTAGTTTTATCAGTGCCTTGCCATACATAAGGCGTAATAAATTCAAACGTTATTACATTATCTGCCACAGTTTTTTCTATAACACCCCGATGTTCCGATTGTATATTTTGAAAAAACACAACCATAAAAGCTCTGCTGTTATAATATTTTAGAAAAGTGCCTGCCTTATCTATTATTTTCTGCACATCCATATTCTCGTTGTATCTATAATGATACAAAAAACATAACACATCTTTTGAATATTTTAATTCTTTCATACGGTTTACTTTTCGCTTATAACTCTCCGCTTTGCTGGAATCGGATATGACATCATGATGCGTAAATTCAAAACCATTTAAATGCTGAAAATCATAAATATTATCGCAATCTTTGATGACATTTGACCTGATTACTTTACTATTTTTTACATAGTATAAATTGTCTTTTGACAATAATGTACTGTACTCTGTTCTTTCTAATTCTATGGCATAGTCTATATTGGAGCGTGCAAACGAATACGGGGTAGAAAAAACCTTTAACCCGTGTCGTTGCAGCACATCATCGACAAGACAATTTTCGCCCAACGATAGAAACAAACACCTTGTATTATCAAAACTCATATGACCCACCTATTCGGTCGCATTTTTATTTTGGACACATTTGATTGTCAAGAAAAACATCTGCTTTTTCTTGATTTAACTGTACTCTGCAACTATGTATGATCAATAGAAACGTATTGCTTTTTCTTGATCATAAGAAGCAAAATAAAGGCTCGTAATGATTGATAATATACCGATTCTACAACAAGGTTTTCTGCAGGTATCAGATAAACACAAGATATATTATGCAACAATGGGCAATCCGGATGGTATACCGTTGCTTTGTTTTCATGGCGGACCTGGAGCCACTTTTAAGGTCAAATACATAGCATTCATCAATAAAGATAAATATCATACTATCTTATTCCATCAGCGTGGTTGCGGAAATTCGATTCCATTAGGGGAAACTCACGACAATACACCGGACACAGCAATTGCAGATGCAAAAAAACTGTTGGATTTTTTGAATGTCAAAGAATGTTATTTAATGGGCTTTTCTTATGGTTCCACATTGGCAATGCTTTTTGCCATGCACAATCCAACAATGGTTAAATCTCTATTTTTATCGTCACTATTTATTCCTTACAATTTTGATGAGCAGTGTTTCGGTGATTCCGCAAAAAATAAAAATTCCGAATCTTATAATAAATTCATTTCCGCCATAGGCTGCAAAAACAGTTCTGATTTATTACACACAATTGATAACGCAGGCAGAGAACAACAAGAAAACATTATTCATGCCTGGATCAACTGGGAAATAGAACTATTCACCGGACGCGATTCTGTTACGTATACATTTCCGGAAAAAATTGATGACGCGCTCATTTCCAGCAAACATATTTTGCTACATTATGCTGCAAATAATTATTTCGGGATCAGAGAAAGAATCTTGAATAATTTAGACAGCATAAAAAACATACCCATCACAATTATACATGGAGACTGCGATTATTTCACACCTATTTCAATCATTTATGAATTACAAAAATCGTTACATCAAATCAAGATAGTTCCGGTTGTTGGTGGCGGACACGTTGGTTCACGCATATCCCAAATATTGTATGATGAAATAAATTCATATATTACAGAGAAACAGTTTTCAAAATAATGAAAAAAGTCTGATCGAACGGCGAGAAATCCCGAACGATCGCAAAATATACAAAAATCCTATGGTTTAAATTTGACTTAAAAGAAATTCAGTTGGAATCGAAATGAAGAACTGACTAAACAGCTTTCTGAACCTTACCTGAACGAAGGCAGCGGGAGCATACGGTAACCGTTTTTACAGTGCCGTTCTCAACGATTTTGACTTTCTGAATATTCGGATTCTGGATTTTCTGGGTTCTGTTGTTCGAGTGGCTTACATTGTGACCGAACATCGGTTTTTTGCCGCATATTTCACATTTGCGTGACATGATTTTCTCCATAAAATTAAAACAACAACAAAAAAAACGCAGGTATTATAGACATTTTTAATGGAAAAGCAATTTTTTTGAGCAAAAAAACTAAAAATATTGGATTTTTATCGGTAAAAACAGATGGGTTCAGAAAAGATCATCGGCACCCTGTGTCGGATCAAGAACGTCTTTTTCTTCGACGGTTTTGTTAGGTTCGCTTCCGGCATGGAAATACATCCTGACTCCCTCTTTATCTGAAACAAGACCGGTTTTGGGATCGATATTTCTGCCTACGACGCCTGCAGGAAGTTCGTAATCCGCTGTCGGCGGGAAGTTTTTGAGATACCTTTCCATGAAGTCGCGCCAGATCGGAAGTGCGGTTTTAGAGCCCGTTTCGACTCTGCCGAGCGGACGTCCGTGCTGATCGTTTCCTACCCAGACGCCGGCTACGAAATTCGGGGAAAAACCTATGAACCATGCATCGAAATAGTCGTTGGTCGTTCCGGTTTTTCCGGCGACATGACGGCTGCAGATTCCTTCTTCTCCTTCTTCGCTTTCGACATTGCTCTTTTTGCACTTGTAGTGGTTGAAGCCCCGCACGCTCGCCGCCGTTCCGCGGTTGACGACATCTTCAAGAACTTTGTTGGTTATATAAGCCGTCTGAGGTGTAAGAGCCTGTTTTTCCTCTCTTTTTGCAAAATGAAGCAGTCTTTCCAGCTTCGACGGAGCAGAGATATAAGGATCGTAAAAAACGGTATTGTCTTCGAGGACGTTTCCGTTCTTGTCATAGATTTTTCTGATGTAAGTCGTGTGAGGAGCACGTCCCATATTCGGGAAGTGAGCATAGGCATCCGTAAGTTCATCTATCGTGAGACAGCTTGAGCCGAGCATGCTGCCGAACTCAGGTTTTATCTCGCTTTTGATGCCGAGAGCTTTCGCGCCGTCGATCGCATCGCGCAACCCGAGTTTCTGCAGGACTCTGATCGCCGGAGTATTCATCGAATGTATCAGCGCCTCCCAGACCGTAACTTCGCCTTTAAAAGTGTTTTCAAAGTTTGCCGGTTTGAAATTCGTATCGGTAACGGTTACCGGTGCGTCAAGGACCATCGATGCCGGAGTGAGAAGCGGCGACCTGCCGTTCCGTTTTTCGAGTGCAAGAGTATAGAAAATCGGCTTTATCGAGCTTCCCGGCTGCCTGCATGCCTGAGTAGTGCGGTCGAATTCACTGATCTCGAAATCGTAGCCGCCCATAAGCGCTTTGACATATCCGGAATACGGATCTTTAACGATTATCGCAGCCTGAGACGAAGGGATCTGCTCGAGAACAAAATAGAAGTCTTTTCCCAGTTTTTTCGAATAGTTACGGAAATCGAACTGATCGCGTGTTCCCGCCTTGTCGGTCGCTCTCACGAGAATTACATCGCCCGGTTTAAAAACCTCTTTGACCGATCTGACAACCGAGTAGGAACCTGTCGGACTCCACGGACGAGCCCACCCCAGATCTTCAAGATAAATATTGCGTTTCACTTCGCCGACCTGCACCAATGCGCTCTTTTCGGCAGTTTCAAGAACTACGCCCTGATAATAGAGACCGCTGCGGATCGAATCTTCGGTGATTTTCCCGAAAACCTGTTCGTGCCGTTTGAGGTAGGTTTCGAGATCTTTTTTGAGGTTTATAGAATAGAGCGGATTTGTAACTTCGCCGCCGAATTTATCCCCTTTTTTGTAACTGTCTTCCTCGCCTCTCGCGTATCCCTGACGCTTTGAAAGCTCGCGGATCCCGTAGAAGATCGCCTCGTGTGCAAACTGTGTCGCACGCATATCGACAGTCGTCTGAACGGTCATTCCCTCTTTGTAAAGTTTGTCGAAACCGTATTTATCGAGCAGATATCTGCGCACTTTTTCACTGAAATACGGTGCTTTGTCGAGAAATAGTTCTTTCTGTGGATTTGTTTTTATCGGTTTAGACAACGCTTCATCGTATTCAGATTTCGTGATATATTTGTCGTCAAACATTCTTTTGAGGACATAGTTTCTGCGGCGCAGAGCCTTGTCCGGATTGAGTATCGGGGATGCAGCAGACGGGAATTTCGGAAGTCCGGCAAGGATCGCCATTTCGTCGATCTCAAGTTCCCAGACGTGCTTGCTGAAGTATTTGCGTGAAGCTGCTTCAACGCCGTAAGCACCGCTTCCCAAGTAAACTTCATTGAGGTAAAGATAAAGGATTTCCTCTTTCGAAAGATGTTTTTCAAGCTCCATCGCAAGGATCATATCCTTGATTTTACGGCTGAAAGTCCTTTCCGTTCCGACAAACGACTTCGAAAGCTGCTGCGTGATCGTACTTCCGCCCTGTTTGATACCCGTGACCATGTATTTGAACGCCGCGCGGACAATGCCGAGAGGGTCGATACCGTGATGGGTATAAAACGACGAATCTTCGCCCGCAACGAAAGCGAGACGCAGTTTTTCCGGAATTTTGTCGTAAGGAATGATTATTCTTCTGTTCTCGTGATAAAACTCGGCAATAAGCTCTCCGTCGTAGGAATAAACTTTAGTGCCGGCATCGGGTTTGTAGTCGCTTACCGTGTTGAGAGCCGGGATCTCGGCCTTGAATTTAAAGTAGAGCGCAATCACGACAACTACCGCAACAACAGCCAGCGCTGCCGCGGCAATCAATGAAATTTTAAGTATTTTCGGGAACTTTGACGATTTTGAACTAAATCTCTTGTGAGCCATTTATCACTCCGGAAATCAATCTTTTTTTATTGCTTCGAAAATCTTCTCCAACCTTATTTCGCGATCGACAGAATCGTCATAAACGAATTTTATTTCAGGCACGAATTTGAGTCTGCTCAGGTGCGATGCGAGTTTAAAGCGGATGTTTTTAAGATTTGCATCTAAATATTCCTGTATACTCGGAACATTTTCGGGTTTGAATGTCGAATAGTAGATTTTCGCCGCCCTCAGATCCTGCAGAACGGAAACGTGGGTTATCGTTATCATATCGGCCGGCGTACCGCCGAAATCACTGTAGACCATAGTGCTGATGAATCTTTTTATCGATTCTGCAACTCTGTCCTGCCTTATTGCGCCTGCCATTAAAGAACCTCGTCTCTGAACTCTTTGTCAATGTAACATTCGATCACGTCGCCGACTTTGATATCGTTGTAACTGTCGATCGTAGCACCGCACTCGTAGCCGCTCTTGACCTCTTTAACATCGTCTTTGAAGCGTTTGAGCGTACCGAGTTTGCCGCTGTAGATAACGACGTTGTCACGGACGAGCTTGATTTTGGACATCCTGACGACTCTTCCTTCGGTTACCATGCAGCCTGCGATCGTGCCGACTTTTCCGACTTTGAAGATCTCGCGGACTTCAAGTTTCCCGATGAACTCTTCCTTGATGATTGGAGCGAGCATACCCGACATCGCCGCCTTGATCGCATCGATAAGCTCGTAGATGATCGAGAAGATCTGAATGCTTACACCTTCAGCCGCCGCGAGCTGTTTAGCCTTGTTGTCGACACGGACGTTGAAACCGATAATAAGTCCCTGGGATGCACTTGCAAGCAGAACATCGTTTTCGTTGATGCCGCCGACACCCGAGTGGATGACTTTTATCTTCATCTTCTTGTGTTCGATCTTGTTGAGAGAAGCGATTATAGCCTCGACAGAACCGTCAACGTCGCCTTTTACGATGACATTGAGATCCTTGACTTCCTCTCTGTCAGCATCAGCTGCGAAGAACTGTTCGATCGACTGCGTCGCCTTTTCGACGTTCTTCTTCTCGCGCTGCTTGTTGATCCTGAGCTCGACAAGACCTTTCGCTTTTCTTTCGTCTTTGAAAACGTAGAGTTTTTCACCAGCCGGCGGAACTGTGTCGAGACCCGTGATTTCAACAGCCATAGAAGGAGATGCCTCTTTTACGCGTTTTCCGGTCCAGTCCATCATGCTTCTGACGAAACCGATCGATGCGCCTGTAACGACCATGTCTCCGATTTTAAGAGTTCCGTCCTTGACAAGAACCGTCGCAACGGGACCTTTGCCGAGATCCATTCTCGATTCGATGACGATACCTTCCGCAGGTTTGGTAGGATCGGCTTTGAGATCCATCATTTCGACCTGAAGAAGGACCGCTTCGAGAAGTCCTTCGATGTTGGTCATCTGTTTCGCCGAAATTTCGACGAAAAGGTTTTCGCCGCCGAGTTCTTCAGCAACGATCTCATATTTCAAAAGTTCGTTTTTGACTTTTGCCGGATTTGCCGTCGGCTTGTCGATTTTGTTGATCGCAACGATTATCGGAACATTCGCCGCCTTTGCGTGGTTGATTGCTTCGACAGTCTGAGGCATAACGCCGTCGTCAGCCGCAACGATGAGGATAACAACGTCAGTAGCCTGCGCACCGCGGCTTCTCATCGCCGTGAAAGCTTCGTGACCGGGAGTATCGAGGAAAGTGATCTTTCCGCCGTTTATTTCAACGGAGTATGCACCGATGTGCTGCGTGATGCCGCCTGCTTCGCGGTCAACGACATTCGTGTGCCTGATCGCGTCGAGAAGTTTCGTTTTGCCGTGGTCGACGTGCCCCATTACGGTAACTACCGGCGGACGCGGGACCATGTTTTCGGGTTTGCTTTCATAAACTTCGATGAACGATTCCTCGCTGAGAGCGACGTTTTCTGCCGTGAATCCGAATTCTTCGGCCAGGAACTGCGCAGTATCGTAAGGAATTTTGTCGTTGATCCCGAACATTTCACCCATCGCCATGAGCTTTGAAAGAAGCTGTGCCGCCTTCACCCCCATTCTTCTCGCAAGTTCAGCGATCTGAATGGAATCCTCGATCTTGAGTATCTTTTTTATAGCCTTAGTCGGGTTCGGCGCAACGACAGGCTGCTGTTTCGCCTTTTTCTTGTCTTTCTTTTTTTTCTTGAAATCCTGATATCCGCCGCCGTAGCTGCTTCCGGAGTCGTCACCGAAGAACTGTGAAATATCAGCTCCTCTGAGTTTGCCGGTAACGACAAGATGTACCGCATCGTCACCGCCGCCGCGGCTCACGTTTTTCTTCTTGCCGCCGTGGCGCTGCTGCATGTTGTTGTTCTGAGCGACCGGAGCATCGTTTTCCGGAATGACGACCTTTCTCTTTTTGTTTTTATTCCTGAAATCGTTCGAATAATCGTCATCGTCGTCTTCGACTTTCTCTTCTTCCTCTTTTTTGTGCTGCGGCTTTCTTTCACTTTCCGGGATCTCTTCTTCCTCTTCCTGATGTTCAGCCGCGATCTTCCTGATCTCTTCTTCAACACTGACGATCTTTTCGTCTGCTTCTTCCGGAGTTTCTTCGGGTTCTTCCGCAGCTTCCGGCTCGACCGACGGTTCCTCGGAAGTTTCGGGGGTCACCTCTTCCGCAGGCACAGCCGGAATTTCCTCGACCTTCTCTTCTACGGCTTCTTCTGCCGGCTTTTCGGGCTGTTTAGCCTCTTCCGGCTGTTCCGCAGGCCGCTCATCCGAAGGAATGAAACTTCTTTCTCTATTCCCTCTGCGGAGTATAGCCTTCGGCCTTGCAGGTTCGGGTTCTTCCTTTTTGGCTGCAGGAAAATGATCCCTGACCAGCTCTTCATGGTAACCTTCTATTTTGTTTGCAGCTTTATAACCGCCGATCCCCTTTGACTCAAGATAAGCGATGACGGTTTTGCTGTCTACACCAAGTTCTTTTGCTAATTCGCTGACACGCATTAAATATCCCCCGAAGTAGTGAAATTATTCAGTAAATTCATATAAAACATAAGTTTTTCCGACTGTTTTGAAGGTTTCAGCGCAAGTGCCGAAACACTTCTACCGTCGAATTTTCTGCCGAGCTCATCTTTTGAGATCACCGTTTTAAAGCCTTTCAGCCCGGTCTTTTTTTCAAGTTCTTTAATTGTTTTTTCTGATGCGTCACACGCAAAAAGGAGTGCTGCGAAAGCCGTGCCTCCGGCTGCTTCCTCCGCAATAAGGTTCTGCCCTTTGAGAAGAACACCGCTTCTGCGGCATATCGCGAAATAGTAGTCAAACGACTTTTCTGCCTGAGTCCGCACGAAATCGAGAATTTTCTCCTGCGGAACACCGAAAGATGTGCAGTTTTCAAAAGAGGTGAGCGCTTTTTTCGCGCCGTAGATACCGCATACGCATTTTTTGTCGTAGTGGGTATAGACTGCGCGCCCTTCAAGTTTCTGAGTCCAGTCAGGAACAAGAACGTTCCCGGCTTCGACCCATCTCAAAAGTTCTTCCTTTTCTCCTCTGCCGCCGCAGACGACACAGCTTCTTTCGGTCATGCTACTCCTTGTTTTCGCCTTCTTCGCCGCTGTTTTCATCAAGTTTGGAGAAGTCGAAGATCGAATCAGGCGTTACTCTTCCGACTTTGTCGCGTTTCTTGCCGTTGAGCTCGTCGATGTGGATCTGGAGACTGTAACGGATCTGTCTCGCCCTTCTTATGCTGAGTTCGGCGTTCTTCGCGAAAGATTCGGTATCGGGCTCGCTCTGGATGTCAGCAAGAGTGAGATAGCCTCTTTCTGCAAGGAACTGACCGAGTTCTTCGTTTATGCACTTGAGAGTCGTTGTCGGAACATCGAGTTTCTTTTCGAGTTCGTCGTCGATGTTGATGACACCCATGCCTTTTTCAAGCATCATGTTGGCCTGTTCGATGATCGATTCAGCCTTTTCGACTGAGATGTCCGGAAGTTCTGCAAGGACTTCCGGAGCAACTGTCGTAAGGTCTTCGAGAGTCGTGTAGCCGAGTTTGATAAGCGAATCCGCGATGCTTTCGTCGATTCCGTCGATGAAAAGAAGTCTTCTCTTCGCCTCTTCAAGCATCATCTGCATCTGGCTTTCGCTCTGGATATCGATGCTCCAGCCGGTAAGCTGGCTTGCAAGTCTGACGTTCTCGCCGCCGCGGCCGATAGCGACCGAAAGCTGATCGTCAGGAACGATGACATCCATGCTGTGCTCGTCGTCATCGATGATGATCTGCGAAACTTCGACAGGAGAAAGGGTGTTGCAGATGTATTTTACGGAATCCTCGTCCCACGGGATGATGTCGATTTTCTCGCCGCTAAGCTCATGAACGACATTCTGGATCCTCGAACCCTTCATACCGACGCATGCGCCGACCGGATCTACATCGTGGTCGATCGAGCGGACGCTGATTTTGGAGCGGTGTCCCGGGTCGCGCGCAACACCTTCGATCTTAACGATCTTTTCGGCGATTTCAGGAACTTCGAGTTCAAAAAGTTTGATAAGGAACATCGTGTTTATACGGCTGAGAAGAATATTACAGCTCTGCCCCGAAGCAGGTTTTTTGACTTCGAGAATGAAAGCTTTGATCCTGTCACCGGTTTTGAATCTGTCGGACGGGATCTGCTGCGTATACGGCAGATAAGCTTCGGTTTTACCGATATCGACGATGATGCCGGCCTTTTCAAAACGTCTGACCGTTCCGGTGATGATTTCCGACTGTCTGTTCTTGAACTCGTCGTAAATAATATCGCCTTCAAGAGTCTTTATCTTCTGAAGAATGACCTGTTTTGCGACCTGCGCCGCAATTCTGCCGAGCTCGTCAGCCTCCATTTTGATGCCGAGTGTATCGCCGAGAATCGCTTCCGGGTCGATTTTGCGTGCGTCTTCAAGCGAAATGTCGAGCAGAGGATCCTCTACTCTGTCCGTAACAAGTCTGAAGTAATAAGCCTCCAAAACACCGGTCACGTCATCGTACATGATGTCGATGTCGGCTTCCGTTCCGAGCTTTTTCTGAACAGCGCGGTAGAGAGCCTCTTTAACGATGTCGATGATAAGTTCCCTTTTGATACCTTTCATTTTGACCAGCTGGTCGATCAATTCCTTCAAATTAAAGTCCATTACTTTTCTCCATTCCAAATTTCATTTATTTTTCTGACGAATCCTTTTGCTATTTTAAGTTCCGTTCCGTCTTCGGCGCGGACGACGAATTCCTCTTTGTCGTCATCGACCGAAACAAGTTCGCCCGTAAAACGTTTCCTGCCGTCAACAAGCTCAGACAGCTTGATTTTCAGCATTTTTCCTATTTCGTCGTGCAGATCGTCCCACCTTCTTACCGGCCTGTCGAGACCCGGCGAGCTCACTTCGAGATAGTAGCGGAACGGAAACGGATCCTCCGCATCAAGAAAATCGCTCACGATCGGACTGAAACGACCGCACTCGTCAAGCGAAATGTGCGTTTCCGGCGAAAGCGTGTCCAGATAAACTCTGAAAACTCCGTTCTGACCCGTCGGCAGATCAAGTTCGACTATCTTGAACCCCATTTTGTTCGCCAACGGCTCCAATTTTAAAAAAATATCCTTAGCTCTGCCACTCCACATTTAACAACCTCACTCTTTGGATTAAAACCTGCGAAAAAGATGCAGAGAAATGAGACAAAAGAACCTCATGGGGCTATTTACCATTAAAAACTAAAAAATCAAAAAAATTTTTAACAAAAAAGTAAATTTCTTCAAAAAAACTGCTCGTTAATTTTTGAATCGGAGGAAAAGCCGGGGATTAAAAAAATATCGTTTTGAACAAAATCAAAGAATCTAAAACTTGTTTTCTGTTTGTTTATGTGCTACAAGAAAACGCTTTAATCGTGATTAACGGGGTAAAATATGGCAAAAACTACAATAAATCGCAAAAAAGCGGCCAAGGAATTTGCTGATTTCTGGAAAAACAAAGGTGATGAGCGACAGGAAACTGCGCGTTTCTGGATAGGTCTTCTGGAAAAAGTTTTGGGAATGGAAAATCCGGCGGAACGCATCGAATTCGAGAAAAAAGTTCAGCTCAAGCACACTAGTTTTATCGATGCATACATCCCTGAAACTAAGGTTCTGATCGAGCAGAAAAGCTCCGATGTTGACCTTCGGAAAGAGGCGAAACAGTCAGACGGTGCAATGCTTACGCCTTACCGTCAGGCAAAGCGTTATGCCGATGAAATGCCTAATTCTCTGCGCCCTAACTGGATCGTTGTCTGCAACTTTCAGGAGTTTCAGATCTACGACATGGAAAAACCGCAGGGCGAACCAGTCCAGGTCCTGCTTGAGGATTTGCCTGATAAATTCGAATGTTTGCAG
>JAGCUA010000044.1 GCA_017963125.1 bacterium | reverse complement strand
GTGCATCCGAAACGGGATCTCAAAAAATTTGTCGGAAAAATAAGCGAATCCGATTCCGATTTAATAGAACAGGCTGTTTCTGACGGTCGAAAGGTGGATTCCGATGAATGGTAAACTCGTCGATACAAACATAATTATCCGCTACATTAAAAATGACACTTCTCTTGATGATATTTTTGAAGAGGAAAGACTCTGTTTTTCTTCAGTAACGCTTGGCGAACTGCTTTTTGGAGCAGAATGTTCTGCCAGAAAAGCTGAAAATGCAGCCGTATATTCTGATTTCTGCAGTGAACTTGAAGAGATAATGCCGGATTCGGCTGTCGCACCATATTATGCAAAGATAAAGGCTCAGTTAAAGCAGGACGGGCATCCGATTCCTGAAAATGATATATGGATTGCCGCCTGTGCCATTGCCTACGACCTGACGCTTGTAACAGCCGACAAACACTTTTCTTTTATCAAAAATCTTTCACTTGAAAACAGATAATAGAATCTCTGACCGCCTACAGTTTATCCACCCGTTTCGTGAAAATTCTGTAATTCGTGTCATCGAACGGCGGGCAGTATACCGCGAATTCGATAGTCCTGAAGGCGTGTTTATATTCTTTTGCAAGCGAAAGCATCACATCGGCGACTACGGCCGGGCTGTTTCTGAAGGCTCCGCAGCCGAATGCACCCAAAACAAGCACGTCGACTTTATTCTGCACGGCGACATCAAAAATCCTACGGTCGCGTTTTCTGTGAACGCTGGCAAGTTCATCATCAGAAAGCAGGAGCCGTTCGCTTCCGTCGCCCGAGTTGTAGCGATTGAGCGGATTTTCGCGGAGATTCGGCGCGGCGCAGGTGATCACGTCGCAGTTGAACCAGCCGCTTTCCGGCATGCGCTCCGGAGCAGAAGAGTCCGTTTTGAACACGACAATGTCCGGCGTATAGAGAATATCGTCGTTGTGGATCGGGTCACGGCTCATTCTGTGCGGCTTGTAGAACCGCTTCCAGTTTTCGTCAGTATCAAGCGTAAAATAAAGCGTGGAAACACGGCACAAAGACTCTTCCTGCGCACTGGAGCCGTTCACCACACCGCCGCCGGGATTCGATGCGGAAGCGAAATTTAGAACGCACAGCTTATCACCCGTTCCCGTGTAAGCAGAAGCTGCCTCGAAGGTGCGTTTTCTGCTCACAATGATCTGCGCCGGCTCTTCAAAGCGTTTGACAAGACTTCCGTCCGGTACCGGATCGTTCTCGGCGATGAATTTTTGTAATTTCAGGCTTGCGGCAACTGCTTCCTGCAGACGTTTCGTGTTCTGCACAAGATTCACGGTGTCTTCAAAAACGGATATGTTTTTTGGATTTGGCATATTTTCCTCCGAAAAAGTTCCGGAAATTGTAATCAAACTCAAAATCCGGTCAATATGCGTAAAACAACATCTTGACAACTGACTATTAAAAACAGAAAAATTTATTAAATAATTCTCATAAAAAACCAAAAAAGGCCTGGAATATTAAATCATTAAAGAATAAAAACTCGTATTGCAAAAATAGGATTTTCATGTAAAATAGATAGTCTTTTGCACCGGAGGTTCAATGAATTCAACAAAATTTCTGATTTTTGCCGCTGTTTTGAGTGCATTTTTTACCATTGCGGCTGAATGTGTGTTCTTTGCCGACCGCGACGGCGACGGTTTCGGCAGCGAAAAAACGGTTTTTGACTACGACTGTTCGGACGGGATCCCGACAGGCTATTCACGTAAAGGGGGCGACTGCAACGACAACAACCGTTACGTTCATCCGAAAGCTGACGAGCTCTGCAACGGGATCGACGACAACTGTGACGGCATTGTCGATCCGGAAAACGCAAAAGACTGCAACAGATACTACAAAGATCTCGATTATGACGGATCAGGAACAGACGAACACCGCTGTCTGTGCGTTTCAGAAGGCGATTTCCGCGCACTTGAAAGGGGCGACTGCAACGACAACAACCCAAAGGTGCATCCTGAAGCAAGAGAGATTTGCAACGATCTTGACGACAACTGCAACGGAGAAGTTGACGAAGGCGAAAATCTTACAGACTGCAGGCCGTTTTACCGCGATAATGACGGTGACGGATTCGGCATAGGCGACGACAGCAAGTGCCTATGCAAACCAACAGGGCTTTTCAGAGCTGACAAAACCGGCGACTGCAATGACAACAACCCCGAAATTTACCCTGGAGCCTACGAATATTTCGACAGACTTGACAACAACTGCAACGGTGTAATTGACGAAAATCCCGGCCATCTTCCGCCTCCGCCGCACAAAAAGAACTTCAAGCACTAAATTATTTACTAATTTTCTTTATTGAATTCGCAGAGTTTGAGAATTTTCTTATACATCGATTCAAAATGTTCGAAATTCAGAGACTGATATCCGTCTGAAAGCGCATTCGTCGGATTGTAGTGAGTTTCAACGATAAGACCGTCGGCTCCCAAAACTACAGCCGCTTCTGAAACCTGCGGAACATATTTGAAGTTCCCGACACTGTGCGAAGGATCAAGGATCACCGGAAGATGCGTAAGCCCTTTGATGATCGGGATCGCCGCAATATTCACAACACTGCGGGTCGAATCGTCGAACGAAGTGATTCCCCGCTCACAGAGAATAATGTTTTCGTTCCCTTCCGCCATAATGTATTCGGCACTCGAAAGGAATTCGTCTATCGTCGCATTTGCGGAACGCTTGAGCAGGATCGGCTTACTGCACTTTCCGAGCTCTTTGAGAAGCGAAAAATTCATCATATTTCTCGCTCCGACCTGAATAACGTCGATATACTGCTCGAAAAGATCAATATGTCTGACATCAACTATTTCCGAAACAGATTTCATATTGTATCTTTTTGCAGTCTCATTCAGAATTTTTACACCGTTTTCACCAAGCCCCTGGAAAGAATACGGGGAGGTTCTCATTTTAAACGTTCCTCCGCGAAGGAGCTTTACTCCGATGCAGGAAAGGAAAGCAGCTATCTTGTCAAGAGAATCAGCGCTTTCAACGCTACAAGGCCCTGAGATCATTGCAAAATCACCGCCAACATGGACACCGTCACCCAAGTCGACGACACTCTTTTCCCTATAATTTTTAGAAACCATGAAATAAGGCTTCGATATGTTGATTATGCGTTCGACACCTGGCAAAGATTTGAAACGGCCCACATCAGAAGTCGTAAGATCTCCGGTAACAGGAATAAGCACATAGCTCGAACCCTGCAGAACATAGAAAGACATCCCGTTCGCCGTAAGAGTCTCTCTTATATTGTCCAAAAATTCTTCGTTGGTTCCTTTTTTTACAACAATGATCATTTTGTAAATCCTGCGATTGATTTCATTCCGTCAATAATCTCTTTCACGCTTTCCCGTGATTTATTCAACAATTCAAAGAACTTAGCATCATCGAGAGGAACTCTCTCGGCCGTTCCCTGAAGTTCGATTATATTGCCGTTTTCAGAAAAAACAAAATTAAAATCGGTATCTGCGCGGGAATCTTTTTCGTAGTCCAAATCGATCACTACTTCGCCGTCAATGACGCCGCCGCTTATAGCTCCGATCCAGTTTTTAAGCGGATTTTCTGGAACGACGCCCTCTTCGACCAGCTTTCTGCATGCAAGTGCGACCGCCAGCATCCCGCCGTTTACTGAAGCGGTGCGCGTTCCGCCGTCAGCTTCCATGACATCGCAATCGATAAGCATCGTGATTCCTGGGATTTTTTCGAGATCGACCGCCATTCTGAGCGAACGTCCGATCAGGCGCTGGATTTCAGCAGTACGACCTGAAATTTTGGTTCTTTCGCGGGCGCTCCTGACGTTTGTAGAGCCTGGAAGAAGCGAATATTCGGCAGTGAGCCAGCCGCCGCTTTTGACGTGAGGAGGAACTTTGAAGTCAAGCGAAAGCGCAGTTATGACCTTCGTGTTTCCCGAAACCGAGAGCACCGAAGCGTAAGGATTTTTCAAGTAATTCGTAATAAATGAGTGTTCTCTCAAAGTTCTCTCCAATAAAAAAGTCAAATAATTATCCGTGTTTTTCCGAAATTCTGTCAAGAACGACTATCAAAACGACGCCCACAATCATAAGTGCGATGCAGAGGAAGAAATATCCGCCGAATTCCTGCGGAAACACGTTCGCCTGCGAAACGATTTTCTCTTTTCCTCCGACAATTTCAATGATTGCTTCCCCTTTCCACGGCCAGATACTGCGAAGCGAACCAGCCATAAGACCGGTAAGAAAAGCAAGCGTCACGGAGTGCCATTTAGTGAGAAGCCAGTTGAAAAAGCGCGAAAATCCGATAAGTCCGGCGCCGCAGCCGAGGCAGAAAACGATGATTACGAGGATACTGTTCAGACTGAACGGATTTTTGACCGCTTCGATGATGTACTCATATTTTTTGAGGACAAGAAGAATAAATGCACCGCTTATGCCCGGAAGGATCATCGCGCAGATGCTCAAAACACCGCAGAGGAAGATGAACCAGAGTCCGTTCGGGGTTTCGACCGGAATGAGCCCGACAAGAAAATAAGCCGCGACAGTGCCTGCCAGTATTGCAACCACTTCGGGAACACGCCATTTTATAGTCTTTCCTACGACATAGATCGAAGCAGCAATGAGACCGTAAAAAAGGCTGTATGTCGGCTCGGGACACTCGTTAAGCAAAAATTTCATGATGTGCGCCAAAGAAACTATCGCAACGGCTACACCGAAGAAAAGAACCGCCAGGAAACGGGTGTGAAGATGCGCGACAGCACCTTTGATATCGAATGAGAGCAGTTTTTTCACACATACGGAGTCAAAAGACTTGATAGCAGCAAGAAGTTTCTGGTAGATACCGGCAATAAGCGCGATCGTTCCGCCCGAAACACCGGGAATGACGTTTGCAGCGCCCATGCAGAGACCTACTATAGCAAGAATAACTGCCTCTTTCCATGAATTCGGTCCGGGAGTAGCCATAATAGCCTTTTTAAAAGTGAGCTTTTCCATTTTACACCTTGATTTTATTAAGGATCTTATAGTCATTAAAATCGAGTGACACCGGGGTTATCGTTGCATAACCGCGCCTTATTTCGTGGCAGTCGCTGCCGTCGATATCTGCAAAACCAAATTGGTCGCCGCCGATCCAATAATACTCTTTTCCGCGCGGATCTACCCGTTTCACGACATCACCGCCGTAAAACCTTTTACCGAAAGGAGTCCATTTTATCGGAACTTTTCCCGACTCTGCTATGGTTTCCGGAACGTTGATGTTAAAGAGTTTAGGATTTTCGTAAAGCTCTGATTTTCCTATCTTTTTCTCAATTTCCGGAAGTATTTCGTCAAAAAAGAAATCGGCACATACGGTAAAAGTCCCGTTTTTGAACGCCGCGAAATCGGTGATGTAGAGAGAAACAGCAAAAGAAGTTATTCCGTCATAAAAAGTTTCCATTGCCGCCGAAACAGTACCGGAATAAGTGATATCGTCACCGAGATTTCCCCCTTTATTTATGCCGGAAACAGCAAAAAGAGGCTTCTCGCCCATCAAAGCGTTGAGACCGATATAAACGGCATCTGTCGGAGTTCCGTGAACGGCAAAACGATTTTCTGCGAATTTTGAAACCCTGAGCGGAGCGCCAAGAGTTATCGAATGTCCGGCACCACTCTGTTCGTTGAGCGGCGCGGAAACAAAGCAATTCAGATTTCTCTTCGATGCGGAAACTTCCAAAGCCGACAAACCTGCGGCATAAATCCCGTCATCATTAGTGAGAAAAACCTTTTTCATTATAAACAAAAAATGGTCGGGATGACTGGATTTGAACCAGCGACCACCTGAACCCCATTCAGGTACGCTACCCAGACTGCGCTACATCCCGACCTATAGGAACAACTATTTGTTGTTGAGCCTGTCTTTCAGCACCTGGCTGTGATGAAAAGTCGCAACTTTTCTTTTGCTGATCGTCAAGGGTTTTTTGGTCTGAGGATTGCGTCCTCTTCTCTCTTTCTTTTCCTTAACGGTGAATTTACCGAAACCGCTGAGCTGGATCTCACCCTCTTTTGCAAGAGTATCTTTCAACTCTTCAAAAAACATATCAACAAGTTCCGATGCATCTTTTTTATCGATTTTCATCTGCTCGTAAACAAGGTCTGCAAGTTCAACTTTTGTTACACTCATTTTTTCCCCCAATTAATCAGTTAACGCCTCTGGCTTCTTCTATGATTCTGTCGAAAGCTTTCGGATCTTCAGCTGCGAGGTAAGCAAGAACCTTTCTGTCAATGTCAATATTTGCCTTATGAATCATATCCATGAATTTAGAATAGGAAAGACCTCTTTCTCTGACCGCGGAGTTGATTCTCGTGATCCAGAGTTTTCTGAAATCTCTCTTTTTAAGTTTTCTGTGAGCAAACGCATAAGCCCAGCCTCTTTCTACGGTTTCCTTGGCAACTCTGTATCTTCTCGATCTTGCCATATAGTTGCCTTTTGCGGCTTTGAGTATCGTAGCTCTTCTTCTATTGGCTTTAAATCCTCTTTTTACTCTCATTTCTAACTCCTATTAAAGATAAGGAAGAAGTTTCTTCATCTGCGGAATGTCGCAGGTCTCGATGTATGCGCCCTTTCTCAGGTCTCTTTTTCTCTTGCGTGTTTTCTTCGTAAGGATGTGGCTTTTGAAAGGATGCCATCTTTTCATTTTACCGCCGCCGTTCGATTTAACTCTTTTCGCAGCAGCTCTATTAGTTTTCATTTTCGGCATAACAAATTCTCCTTAATTTTTCTGCGCTACCAACATTGTCATTTTTTTATTTTTAACAACACTATCCAATTCTATCGCGAGCTGGTCTTCTCCACCAAGTTCCTTAACGATAACATTAAGGTTTTCCAAGGCTTTTTCAGCAAACATGATTTCTCTGCCTCTGAAAAAAACGGTAAATTTGACCTTGTTCCCGTCCTCAAGGAATTTCTTGGCCTGGCGAATTTTCGTCATAAGGTCATGCGTGTCGGTGTTCGGACGGATCTTAAGTTCTTTGATTTCAACGACCACCTGATTAGCCTTAGCTTTTTTAGCTTTTTTCTTTAACTTGTAAAGATGCTTTCCGAAATCCATTATCTTACAGACGACAGGATCCGTGTTTGGGGAAACACAGACGAGATCCAGCCCAAATTCTCTTGCTTTTTCCAAAGCTTCCCGTCTCGTAAGAACACCCAGCACTTCGCCCGTGGGAGCAATCACCCGCATCGAAGGTGATTTTATGGTCTCGTTTACAAGACCAGGTGCAGGCTGTGCCGAATTGCCTGATTCCGGCTTAGCAGGCTTCATCAATAGTAGACTCCGTTGTAATTTTCCGAGTTCAACTTAGCAAGGAAATCTTCCGTTGCAAAAGTTTCCTGTTCTCCGCCTCTCTTTCTGACTGTTATAGTCTTGAGATCGGCCTCGTTATCGCCTATTACAACGATGTAAGGAACTTTCTGAACAGACCATTCACGAATTTTATATCCAACTTTTTCGTTTCTGTCGTCAAGTTTGACTCTGATTCCGGTTTCAACAAGTTTCTGAACGAATTTGTCAGCAGTTTCAGCATGTTTTTCGGAAACAGGAAGAACTGCGACCTGAACAGGAGCGAGCCACATCGGGAAAGCACCTTTGAAGTGCTCGATAAGAACACCGAAGAAACGCTCGATCGAACCAAGCAGAGCTCTGTGGAGCATGATCGGGCGGTGTTCCTGACCGTCTTCGCCGACATAGGAAATGTCGAATCTTTCCGGAAGGTTGAAATCGACCTGAACCGTCGAAAGCTGCCAAAGTCTGCCGATCGAATCGGTGATGTTCACATCTATCTTCGGACCGTAGAAAGCACCGTCGCCTTCCTGGATCTCCCACGGAAGACCAGAAGCATCGAGAACTTTTTTCAAAGCGTCTTCGGCTTTATTCCAAACTTCCAACTCGCCGACATACTCATTCGGACGGGTGCTGAGGAAGACTTTGAATTTCTCGAATCCGAAACTTCTCAGCATGAAAAGCGCGAAATTAAGAACACGCTCGATTTCATCCTCAAGCTGGTCGAGCCTGCAGAAAAGATGCGCATCATCCTGCGTGAACCCGCGGACACGCTTAAGACCGTTGAGAGTTCCCGATTTTTCATATCTGTAAACCGTGCCGAGCTCAGCCCATCTGAACGGGAATTCGCGGTAGCTCCATTTTTTTCTCTTGTAGAGCATTACATGGAACGGACAGTTCATCGGTTTTACATAATAATCTTCGCCGTCTATATCCATCGGATTGTACATTCCGTCTTTGTAGAAACTCAGATGACCGCTTGTTTCCCAAAGAAGGCTTCTGCCGATATGCGGAGTGAAAACTATGTTGTATCCGTTTCTTACATGCTGTTTTCTCCAGAAATTCTCGATTACCGTTCTGACTATACCGCCGTTCGGAGTCCAGAGAACGAGTCCGCCGCCGACATTTTCGGAGAAAGTAAAAAGATCAAGATCTGCACCGATTTTTCTGTGGTCTCTCTCTTTTGCTTCCTCAAGCATTTTGAGATATTCGTCCAAGGATTCCTTGTTCGGAAATGCAGTCGCATAAATTCTCTGGAGCATGCTTTTGTTTTCGTCTCCTCTCCAGTATGCACCTGCAACCGACATAAGTTTGAAAGCCTTTACGAAACCTGTGTTCGGAACGTGAGGACCGCGGCAGAGGTCGACGAAATCGCCGTTATAGTAGAGTGAAACGAAAGGTTCGCCCAGATCTTCAATGATTTCGACTTTATAATTTTCACCCATTTTAGTGAAAAGCTCGATCGCCTCTTCCTTTGTTACGACCTTCCTGATAAAAGGCTGCTTTTCTTTGACGATCTCGGACATCTTCTTTTCGATAGCCTCGAAATCATCGACCGAAAAACGGTGTTCCGAATCAAAATCGTAATAAAAACCGTTTTCTATCGAAGGACCGATAGTAACTTTCGTGCCGGGGAAAAGCTTCTGGACTGCATCAGCCATGATGTGGGACGCAGAGTGGCGCATGATTGCGACACCTTCCGGCATCTTCATCGTGATGACCGACATATTGCCCGATTCGACTTCAGCGGTAACATCGACGAGCTTGTCGTTTATCGAAACTGCAACAGCCGCTTTGGCAAGACCTTCGCCTATTACACGCTTTATGAACGATAACCAGTTTTCAGAAATTTCGGATTCGACTTTTTTTCCGTCTGGAAGTATTACTTCAAACATATCAACCTCAAAAGAAACATGGTAGGCCCGACTGGGATTGAACCAGTGACCCCTGCTACGTCAAAGCAGTGCTCTCCCGCTGAGCTACGAGCCCACACATGAACAAGAAAATTGCCGCGCTTTATAATCAAATGTTTCACCGATGTCAATATTTTTTCCACAAACAGATAGAAATATTTGATTTTATTTGCATTTTTCAGCATTTCCGATTTCTTTAAAGAACTCAAACATTCTCAAAACCGACACAACATAGCGTTTTGTCTCAGGATTTTCGTAAATTTTTCCGGCGAGTCCGCCGCTTTTTTCGGTCGGTCTTTTCTCAGTCGAATAAGTTCCGCCGTTGTAGCCTGACAAAGTCTTGACGAGATCTCCTTTGTTGTATGTTAAAAGCGCAGCAAGAAACTTCACTGAACATTCAACTGCATTTCGCGGAACATTCAGCGTTTTGTAGTCGCACCCGAGAAGTTTCGCCGTTTGAGGCATTATCTGTGTCAGTCCGTAAGCCCCTGCCGCGCTCTTCGCATCTACTTTTCCGCGCGACTCGACATATATCACGGCCTTTATCAGCGCCGGATCCATAACTTTTTTACCGCCGTCTGCAGAAATATACGGATATTTTTTCACCGATTCTTCGATAATCACCGAATATTCAGCCTCGATCAGTTCTGCCGCCATCATATCAACACTTGTATAAAGCATAAAAAACAGAGCAAAAAGCAAAAAATCCTCCGGTCAAAGCCCGAAAATACTCTTTTTCCTGTCACTTTTCTGCAAATCTTTTTCCTTGTTTTCATCACTCAGAAACTGGAGATACGACCCTGCAGAATCGCGGTCGAACTGCTCTTTCATCACCTTCAGATCAAGGTTTTTGCGTATATGTTCCAGAGTTTCGGCCGAAATATAGCTTGCCTGCATCAGGTTGGCGAGCCCCAAAGCCTCGATGTTGTCGTTCGCCCTCGCATCCTTGAGGTATTCTTCGTAGTAACGCCTGAACATTTCACCGCGCACCGCATCGTTTTTCATCTCGTATTCCATTCCAGATTCGAGCCAGGCCTTGTGAACGATCTTCTGCGAACTTTCGGCATGGATAAAATCTTTTCCCGACTGCGCTGCGGCCGGAAAAAGCTCAGGAAAAACAAGATGCCCGCCGTAATTTTCAAGCAGCCTGTCGTGATATTCGCCGAGTTTTCTCCCCCACCCCGAAACATATCCGGCATACTTTCCGCTGCTCACCGTTTTTCCTCCGGCTTCAGAAACGAATTCAGCAGCTTCTCCAAGATCGGGATAAATTCCGCTGAGCCCTTTTTCTACTTCGGCAAGCCACTCTTCTGCACTCCTGTTTTTAAGCTCGCTGCCGATTTTCAGCACCTTTGCAGCTTCTTCGCTCCTCTTTTTTATAGCGGAAACAATTTCGGCAAACTGCCCGAGATATTCGATGAACCGCTCCGTTTCGGCAGTCCGGCTGTCGATCGCAAGCTCGTTAATCATGATCATCTGCGTTGCCAGCAGAGCGTCAGTCTCAGGACTTTCGACCACGACCTGCGCCGAAAGAAGAAAAGTTCCGAACAAAAAAACAGCAAAAACGAAAAGTCTCATTCGACACTCCGAAATCATTCACTCAATTATTTTAAAAGCATAATTAAGATATTGTCAATAAAATTCTAACAGATATTTAACTTCAGACTTTTCTGATAAAACCGAACTTTTTTCTGACCATATTAAAACTTGTTTCGAAGCTGTCAGGAACAGAGAACTCAGTTTCGCCTTCTTCTGCGAGGCGCGCAATCGCTTTTGCGACAACGACCTGAAAAAGATTTGCCGGGTAAATTTCAGGAACATCACTGCTTTGCGGCAGACCGATCCTGATTACCGGAATTGAGAGTTTCATCGCGGCAAGAAAGAGCGTCACAGTTCTCTCAAGAATAGTTTCAACACTTTCCATCCGCGCGCTTCCAGCCGATATTTCCCGCTCGACCGGCGTGTTTTTAAGCGGAACGAAAGGATAAATCCTTATAAAATCGGGACGTAAAACAGAAAGTGCGTCACATGAAATTTCGACATCTTCTTCTGTTTCATAAGGAAAACCCGTCATAAACTGCAAGCCGACCGCTATTCCTGCATTTTTCAGGAGCTTGACCGCATTTCCGACACATTCCGCCGAGTGTCCGCGCTTCATTTTTTCGAGAAGGATCTCAGACATGCTCTGAACACCGAGTTCGACCACTTCAAAATGATTGTTTTTCAGGATCTCGACCCGTTCTTCGTCGATTTCATCAGGTCTTGTCGAGCAGCGCAGAGCATTGACGGAGCCGTTTGCAACGAATCCGGCCCCTTTTTCGATGTAGCTCATCATTTTTTCGCGGGGAAGTGCGGTGAAAGTGCCGCCGTAAAACGAAATTTCGGTCCTTTCGCGCGGTCTTGACCACGAAAGATAGCTTTTTACGGCATTTTCGACATCTTCCAAAGTCGGTTCGGTAACTCCGGTGACATCGCGCTGGTTGCAGAAAGCGCACTGCCTTTTGCATCCCAAATGAGGAATAAACACCGGAATTATAAGAGGTTTTTGTGTTGCGGCAACGAATTTGAACATTTTAGAATTCAAAAGCCGCTTTTAATGCGGCGTGGTCGGAAGAACCGAGATAATACAAACTCGGAGCGTCTTTTACGACTTCGGCAGAACCTGTCTTGTACGAACCGAGATCACTTTTGACCCAGAAAATGTGGTCGAGTGCGATCGCAGCACCGCGGTATGAATAAGTCGCCTGATCATTGGAAGAAAGTTCGCCTGCAACTCTGACAAACGAAGACTCGTTTTCTAAAGACTGCAGAGTGTCGCTTCCGGGCTCGTCGTTGAGGTCTCCGCCCATTACAATCAGCGCGTCAGGATATTTTTTAACAGTGTTTTTGAGTATCTTTGCGGCTGCAGCAGCTTCGGCAAGTCTCCTTGGAGCATCATCGTCGGCTTTTGACTTGAAATGAGCTGAAAAAACTATGATTTTACGGCATCCTAATTCGATATGGGTTTCAAGAAAAGTGTGAGAAAACGTGGTCTTGCCGCCGTCACATCCGCTACAATCTATCTGTTCGGGATGTAGGTTTTTGTAAGTGATTTTTCCTTTTGTCATAACACCGGTATCGACCGAAGCCTTAGCGCCTTTTTCACCGAGATAGAACTCATCATAAGCGCCTGATTTTTCGAACAAATCTTTAAGGCACGACTCTTTTTCGACTTCCTGCAGGAGTATTATATCTGCACCGATCTTCTTCACAGAATCAGCAAGATCCCTGACTTTTGCGTTATACTCCGAATCGCTCGGAACGCTCTCGAAATCGGACCCAGAGCAGTATTCTGAATCACAAATTTTGTCGAAGAACAAATGAGTGTTGTAAGTACCGATAACTACTGAATTTATCTTCTCTGCATCCTGAGCTGCGCACGGGTCTTCCGGTTCCGAAGGTTCAGTTGATTCAGTAGGCTCGCCCGGTTCGGTCTGTTCTGTTGATTCAGTCGGTTCAGTTTGTTCAGTCGGTTCGGTCTGCTCCGTTGATTCTGCCGGTTCAGTTGACTCAGTCGGATCGACGACATCGGCATTTTCCGTGTTTTCATACGTTTCTTCGCAACCGGAAAAACTTAAAACGAGTAGTGAAAATGCCAGAACAGCAAGAATTTTTGTCATTAAAAACAAATACTTATTCACTTTTTTCACCGTTTCTTACGAAGTATTCGTCAACAAGTTTTCCGGCAATCCCGAGATAAGTTGAAGGAGTGAGTTTTTTGAGCTTTTCTTTAACATCCGCCGGTACTTTTTCAAGCGAATCGATAAATTCGTCAAGCGCTGCACGCTCGATTTTCTTGCCGCGGGTAAGCCCTTTCAGTTTTTCATAAGGATTTTCTTCGCCGTAAACCCTCATTACTGTCTGAACCGGCTCAGCTAAAAGTTCAAGGTTTTCTTCAAGATCTTCCGCGATTTTCGGATAGTTTACTTCGATTTTCGACAAACCTTTTTTGCAGTTTTTAAGACTTATCAGAATGTAGCCGAAAATAATGCCGATATTTCTAAGAACCGTCGAATCAGTAAGGTCGCGTTGAAGTCTCGAATTGAGGAGTTTCGTGCTCAGATGTTCCATGAGAGAAATCGCAACCCCAGAATTTCCTTCACTGTTTTCAAAATCTATCGGGTTTATTTTATGCGGCATCGTGGATGATCCGACCTCGCCCTCTTTCGGTTTCTGCTTGAAGTATGCAAGCGAAATATATGTCCAGATATCCCTGTCCATATCGATAAGCGTTGAACAGATGCGGATAAGTGTGTGAAATATTTCGGAAATATAGTGATAATTGTTGATCTGCGTAGTCCAGATGAGCGGTTTTGCACCTAAAGAATTTGAAATGAAATCTTCTGCTGCTTTCAGCCAGTCGACATCAGGTTTTGCCGCAACGTGAGCGTTCCAGTTGCCCGTTGCACCGCTGAATTTGCACTCGACTTCGATCTTTTCGAGAATATCGAGTTCGCGTCTGAAACGTGCCGCAAAATTTATGAATTCCTTACCCACAGTCGTCGGAGTGGCAGGCTGTCCGTGAGTGCGGGCCATCATCGGAACAGCTTTGTTTTCACGAGCCAAGGTTTCAATTTTTTCAAGCACTTCTCTCAAAGTATCGCAGACGATTTTTTTACCTTTTTTGATCATCAGAGCGTAGGAAGTGTTATTGATGTCTTCCGATGTGCAGCAGAAGTGGACCCACTCTTTCAAGTGGCCGAGTCCGCGGTTTTCAAGCTGATCTTTGACATAGTATTCGACCGATTTTACGTCGTGGTTCGTAACAGACTCGAACTTTTTGACCATAAGTCCGCTCTCAGTGTTGAACCCCGTGTAAATCGCGTCGATCGCTTCTATTACTCCCTGCGGCGCATCATCAAAACCGAGCTTTGCAAGAATGAATTTCAGCCATTCGACCTCGACAAAAACACGGTGTTTGATAAGACCATATTCTGAAAAAATATCCCTGAGTTCGTCGGTGTGCTTCGCATAACGTCCGTCAACTACCGAAATCGCGTTCAAATTGTTCATTTTCCCCTCCGAAAAACAAATTCGCCGAAGTATAGTTTTAAATATCAGTTTTTCAATATTTTATTCCGGTTTAAGATTCTTTCTTTCCAGACACAGATGCAACAATCTTTATTTTTCCGACTTTTCCCTTATAATCATTCGTTTTTGTTTGTTTCGTTTATGAGGTCTATTATGAAAAAGTTACAGATGATTGCTGTTTTGATTTTAACCCTGTTATTCGTTTCAGCGTGCGTTCCCGATGAAGATGACGATGAAGGTTTCCTGAACAATGATCAGACCGATACCGTCTCGGGAGGAGATTCTGGCATTGATTCCGACACGACGAACGATACTCTTCCTGACGATCAGCAGGATACAGATAGCGACACTTCGGACACCACCTCTGATAATGCGGATACGGCAAACGATCCTGTTGACCCGACTGATCCGACAGCCGATCCGACTGATCCAACAGACCCGACCGAACCTACGACTGATCCGACTGAGCCTACGACTGATCCGACTGAGCCTACGACTGATCCGACTGACCCTACAACTGATCCGACGGGGCCATCTTCCGAACTGCCCGAATGCAGCGATGCTGACATCACTCCATGCAAAGATTCTTCGAGCGGCCACATCTGGTCAAAGAAATTCTCTAACGTGACCCTGAGCAGTGCAGATAGTAACTGCCAAGGTCTAAAGGAAGGCGGACTCAACGGCTGGCGTCTACCGACAATCGGCGAACTCAGAACTTTAATTCAGAACTGCAGCAGTACTCAAACGTCATCGACTTCATGTCTGGTTTCTGACGACTGCCTCGCAAACACGGATGAATGCACAGCGGGATGTTCTTCATGTGCTTCCGATTCCAGCGGCAAATACAGTAAACTCGGTGACACCGGAATGTTGTGGTCATCTTCAAATTTAGAGGGCAACTTTTACTATGTCTGGACAATCAATTTCCATTCTGCCAACTTCAGCTATGCTTCCAATGTGAGCGACAAATATGCGGCCCGCTGCATAAAAAAATAGAAAAAAATCACTCCCGAAATCTTGTCTTTCGACGAAAAATCCCTATGCTGTGCAGGCTCTTTAAACATTTTTGGCAACATTTTTTTCAAGGGAGAAAGTTATGCAGAAAAAAACCGTATCGCCGAAAGGCAAAAAGCAGACAAAGTACATTTTTATCACCGGCGGAGTAGTGAGTTCATTAGGAAAAGGGATCACTTCGGCATCGCTCGCCCTCATTCTTAAAAGCCGCGGGTATCAGGTTTTTATGCAGAAACTCGATCCTTATCTCAATGTCGACCCAGGCACGATGAGCCCTTATCAGCACGGCGAAGTTTTTGTCACCGATGACGGCTACGAAACCGATCTCGACCTCGGCCACTACGAGCGTTTTGCAGGGGTCCACTGCACAAGGGCTTCAAGCTACACTTCGGGAAGAATTTATTCGTCTGTAATTGCAAAAGAACGCGCCGGAGCATATTTGGGCGGCACAGTCCAGGTCGTTCCGCATATCACGAACGAGATCAAGGACGCCTTCCGCAGCGCGGCTGAAAGCGGTGCTGACATCGTTCTCTGTGAGATCGGCGGAGTCGCTGGCGACATCGAATCGCTTCCTTTCCTCGAAGCGGCAAGACAGTTCCGCTTTGAAGTGGGCCCTGAAAACAGCTGCTTCGTCCACCTCACGCTTGTCCCCTACCTCAAAGCGGCGGGAGAGCTCAAGACCAAACCTTCGCAGCATTCTGTCGCCGAGCTCAGGAACATCGGTATCATCCCCGACATCCTTGTATGCCGCACCGAAATGACGATCCCGCAGGATCATCTCAATAAACTCGCCCTTTTCTGCAACGTCCGCCCCGAATGTGTAATCGAAGAAAAAGATGTTACCGATTCAGTTTATGCCGTTCCGCGCGAACTTCTGAAACAGGAGCTCGACCTCAGAATTTTAGAGCAGCTCAAGCTTCCGATAAAACCTGTTATCCACACCGAGTGGGACACCCTTGTCCGCAAGGCGACAAAACCGAAATACGAATGCACTATTGCCCTTGTCGGCAAATACATCGCGATCAGAGACGCTTACAAATCGGTCCACGAAGCACTTCAGCACGCTGGAATGGCGAACAACGCGAAAGTCCATGTCGAATGCATCGAAGCCGAAGATCTTGAGAAAAATCCGAAACTTCTCAAAAAGGCTGACGGAATACTGATTCCCGGCGGCTTCGGCACACGCGGAGTGAACGGCAAGTGCATCGCGATAAAATATGCCCGTGAAAACAAAGTTCCGCTTCTGGGAATATGCCTCGGAATGCAGTGCTGCGTCATCGAATACGCGAGAAACGTTCTCGGCTGGAAAGACGCGAACTCGACTGAATTCGACACCAAGACGAAACATCCCGTCATCGACCTCATGGACGAGCAGAGAAAAGTTACCAAAAAAGGCGGCACGATGAGGCTCGGCGCATATCCGTGCAACCTTGTCAAAGGCTCGAAAGCGGCGAAACTTTACAAGAGCGAATCCATCAGCGAACGCCACCGCCACCGCTACGAATTCAATTACGACAGCAAATTTAGAGAGGAACTTGAAAAAGCGGGACTCAAAGTTGTCGGAACTTCGCCCGACGGAAAACTTGTAGAAATGATCGAACTTGCAGATCATCCATATTTTGAAGCGTGCCAGTTCCATCCTGAATTCAAAAGCAGACCGACCGACCCGCATCCGCTTTTCAACGGTCTCGTCAAAGCGGCTTTGGCAAAGAAAAAAGAGAAAAAATAGATCCTTTCAGGCGCTTAATGGCAAAAGAAATCGTCCTTGAAAACTTGTCCAACTTAAATGAAAGTCAGTACTACGACACTCCAATCACCGCATCAGAAGTAAACGATCCCGATATCCCGCAGAAAATCTGGGAGATGATGAAACTTTACGAATACGGCGACGGTTCTTTCGAGCAGCAGAAAAAAAATTTCCGCCGCCAGGGTGAGTTCATGAAGGACTACGAGGACGATTTTCACGGCTGGAGCGGCGTCTGCATGCACTATTCGCCATCCTATCACGATCTTTCGGCGGGACAGCTGAGAAAGTATTTCACCTGGAGAACAGCCGCGAGAAAAGGGAAATTCAGCCCGATAGAACCGCCTTTCGCATATCTTTATCTCTATGAACTGCTCTGCGGCATCGGGACGGGATCAGCGGAAGAAGGTTTTAGAAAAATGGAGGATTTTGACAAAAGTTTTCCCGATTTTTCCGATTACGGTTTCGGGAAAAAGCTCCTTCAGAAAGATCTGAAGCAGTGGATGTTCGATTATGCCGTGATACACTCGCTGCCGATCGAGACGATCACACAGTATGCCGACCCGTTCACGCTGGCTTCGGACACATACCTTGCGATACTGCGGAGACCCGCATCGAAAAAGGATGACGAGATATTTATGGCACTCAGTTTTTTTGCCGAAAAAGATTTGTTTCAGTCTCCGCTTGTCGCTGAAAACGGAAGTAAAGGAAAGCACCTTTTCGCGGAACTCTGGAAATGCGTGTCGGCTAAATACGATGAATGCGGTCTCGATTTTTTTACCGAATGTTTCGGGCAGATCTACACAATAAAATGGCATCCGCTTTTCAACGCCCTCTACCACGACGACTGTGCCGATTCCGACAAAGAGTGCCGCATCGACGAATGCAGACGGTATTTCTGCAAAAACGGTCTGTGGTATGAGGAATACTACGAAAAAATGATGTTCGACAAGGAAAAATTCTACGCGCTTCTTCACGAGGGCGAGAGAGTTTTCCGCAAATATCTGAAAACCGGCAGAACTTTACGCAAAAAACCTGATGAAAGCTGGGCGACACAGTATGCCGAAGCGGTCGTTGCGGCAGATAAAAAAGCTGAAATCGAGGCAAAAAGACCGAAAATAAATATCGATATCTCTGGCTTGGACAAGATCAGAAGCGACGCGGCTCTTACAAGAGAAAGCCTCCTCACAGAAGATGAGATCGAAGAAGAGACCGCCGCCGAAACAGTTCCCGAAAACGAAGAAAACGGTCTCCTTGACAAGATCCACACAGAGATCCTGCGAAATCTGCTTAGAACTGGCTCCGCAGACGAATACATCAAAGCCGCGCATCTCATGCCGTCAGTCGTCGCCGACACGATAAACGCCGCCCTATTCGACGAAATCGGCGACAACGTCATCGAATGTGACGGAAAAACACTTGCAATCGTTGAAGATTATGTTGAAGAAGTTAAGGAAATAATTGTAAATCGATAAATTCAAATTGCCTGTTTTAAACTCTTGTTAAAAATCCTTTTTCTGCTATAATTTTTCGGTTTTTTTGAAATGGAGACAATCAAATGGCAATTCTTAAACAAAATAACCAGATTTCCTACATGGTTGCCTGCGTAAGCGGTTTTGCCGCCGCTCACGATCTTTCAAAGAAAGATGCTTTTATTTACCTTTACAACAACAAAGCGATAGCGTTTTTGAAAGAGCATTACGAGATCGAACACACTCTTTCGATTGAAGACGCTGTCGAGGATATGGCAGAGATCTGCCGTCAGAACGGAGGAACGCTTTGATTCTCTATCATGGGAGTAATACCGAAGTTAAGGAAATCGTTCTGAAAATGTGCAAACCTTTCAGAGATTTCGGCAGAGGATTTTACCTGTCTGATATTCGTGTCCAAGCTGAGAATATGGCAAAACGAACAGTGAGAATAAAAGGTTACGGCAAGCCGATTTTGAATGTCTATGAAATCAATGACAGTTTTATGAGAAGCAATGATTTGAAAATAAAGGATTTTTTGACAATTCCGTCTGAGGAGTGGGCTTTGTTCGTTATGAACAACAGAAATCGTTATTTTTCAGATTTGACTGATCCGCTATGCAATCAGGATTGCAAGTATGATATTGTCCACGGTCCTGTCGCAAATGATGATATGGCTGTTTTGTTTCAGCAATATGAGCAGAAATTCATAGACATTGAAATGCTCAAAAAGCGTATGACTTACAAGGAACTTTCGATGCAGTATTCGTTCCATACGGAAAAAGCTGTGGAACTATTGAAAAAACTGGAGACGATTTATGTATAAAGCGGACAAAAAAGACTGGCTTATCGACTCTCTCACAAAAGAAATTGCAGTTTTCATCGTTGAAGATGAAAAAATAGAATACGAAGAAGCGTTGAAAAAACTCTACACCTCACGGATTTTTGAAGCACTTAACGATAAGGAAACCGGGCTTTACCGCGAAGGCGCAGCATATATTTATCAGCATTATCTTGAAGAACAGAAAAACAAAGAATCAAAGTGATTTTTTAATTTCACAACCATGACTGACAATACACAAAGATATAAAATTCTTTTGAGTGAATTCGATAATTTGCCAAAGAAAGCACCAAGAGAAGAATCATTCATTTCAATTTGCGGATTCCCCAGCAGAGAAAAAGTTTCGAGCAACATTCTGGCTTTTTTTCTGGATACGCATAGAGAGCATAATTTAAAAAATTTATTTGTGAAAAGCTTATTGGAATCCGTTGGATTAAATGCAAATGATTATCCTGAAGATTTTGAATCAGAGACGGAAGTGTATACTAAAAACGGCAAATATATAGATCTGCTTCTGTATAGCGAACAAATAAATATCGTTATAGAAAACAAGATTTATGCAGACCTGTATAATGATTTAGATGATTATTATGAGAGAGCAAAGGAAGGCAAAGACGAACCCGTAGGAATTGTCTTGAGCCTGTCTCCTATAGATGAAAGTAAGAAAGGAACTAAAAAGTTCAAGTTTGTAACATACGAAGATTTCTTTAGTAAAGTTAAGGAAAATATTGGAAATTATTTAGAAGAGGCGAATCCGAAATATATACCTTTCCTGTTGGATTATTTTTACAATATCGAAAATCTTGAACGGGGTGAAAATATGGATGAGGAATTCTTGAAATTTTTGCGTGAACATGAGAAACTTTCTCTAGAATTCGCTGGCAAAATAGAAGAGTTTAGAAAGAATTTGCGAGATATCGTAAAAGAGGTAAGCCAATTAATTAGAGAAAAAATTGAAGATAAAAATGTAAAAATATGGCTCTGGCGAGAGATTCCGAAACTTTTTGATATTGCCGTCGTCGATTATTATCCAAACAAGGATATTGATATCGCTCTTGATTCCCGTTTGACTCTGAATGGATGGGAATTTGTTCTTTTTACAAGACCTAAATCGAATAAAGTGAATCTGGATGATTATATCAAACAAGTAGGACTTAAAGGAAAACTCGAAAACGGGCGTTTTAAATTCGATCAAACTTTCGACTTTGATGCAAAGATAGAAGATGTCTCAAATTTTATCGCAGAGATTATAAATTGTCTGGGAAAAAAACATGTCGAAAATTCCGGAGAAATAAATGGCTGAAGAAAAAAGAATCGTTCCCAAACGTATTGCCCAGACAGTCATAAATTCGCTGAAAGGAGGCGTTGTGCCGAGGATCGGGCTTCCGTATATCGCTGTCGGTAGGAAAAACGAGATCGCTGCGCTGCTGCACGATGTCGATATTATCGCGGAAGGAGGGGCTTCGTTCCGCTTTATCGTCGGAAAATACGGTTCCGGAAAGAGTTTTCTGATCCAGACGATACGAAACTATGTGATGGACAAAGGTTTTATTGTCGCCGATGCAGACCTTTCGCCAGAAAGACGCTTGCAGGGAACACACGGACAGGGTCTGGCGACTTACAGAGAGCTGATAGGCAATCTTTCGACCAAAACAAAACCGGAAGGTGGCGCTCTGACGCTTGTTCTTGACCGCTGGATAAACACGGTGCAGTCTGAAACTATGCAGGAATACGGGTTTTCGCCCGATGATCCGGCTTTGGCTGCGGCTGTTGACAGAAAAATTTACGCCGTGACCAGCGCAGTTAGCGAACTTGTGCACGGATTCGAGTTCGCGCGACTTCTTTCGCTCTATTACCGCGCATATTCCGAGGGAAACGACGAAACAAAAATGAAAGTCGTCCGCTGGTTCCGTGCCGAATACGCGACAAAGCGCGAGGCAAAGGAAGAACTCGGAGTCAACATCATAATCACCGACGACGACTGGTACGACTATCTCAAACTTTTCGCCCTCTTTTTCAGGCTCGCTGGATACACCGGAATGATGATAATGATCGACGAGCTCGTGAATATCTACAAGATCCCGAATTCTATAACACGCCAGTACAACTACGAAAAAATGCTAACGATGTATAACGACACTCTTCAGGGGAAGGCGCGTTATCTCGGCATCATCATGGGTGCGACACCGCAGGCGGTCGATGACAGAAGACGCGGAGTCTACAGCTATGAAGCGCTCCGTTCACGCCTT
>JAGCUA010000043.1 GCA_017963125.1 bacterium | reverse complement strand
GACTACGCGAGAGGTTCAAAGACCTGGAGACGTGAAGGCTCTTCTGCCCCGGAGCATTTCTTGTGAAAATTAACAAGGAACTTCTTGCAAACAAAGAAATATTACTCATTTATCGGTAGGAGAGACGTTTCATGAAACGTCTCTTCATATATTGTTGTCATATATTGAATTTTACCACACCATTCCTTCGAATGTTTCGGGAAATTCGTAGGAAAGCATTTCTTCGGGTGTTCTGAAAAGTTTGTAGAGAAAAAGTCCGCTTCCCGGCAGGGTGTGCGGCACGAGATTGCGGTTTTTTGCTTCGATGAGACCGGGAATTTCATAAGGTTCTATCCTGCCCCGCCCTACTCCGACCAGAGTTCCGGCCATGATACGGATCTGGTGCTTCAAAAAGCCGTCGCCTGAAAAATCGAGCGCCAAGTATCCCTCAAATTCGGTGATTTTCGCCTGATGGATCGTGCGGACAGTCGTTTTGACGTCGCTTCCGGCCGACATGAACGATGCAAAATCGTGGATCCCGACAAAATGTTTTATTGCTTCTTTCATTTTCGGGATATCGAGCGCGTAGCCGCTGTGCCACGAATAGTATGCGGCAAAAGGAGACGCAGCCGGCTTCGTGCAGATCATGTAGCGGTAGTGCTTTCCTGCGACAAATTCGCGCCCGTCGTGCATTCCTTCGACTGTTTCGACTTTGGTAACGCGGATATCCGACGGCAGAAACGAGTTGAGCCCTTTCTGAAAATTTTCTGGAGGAATGTTTCTCAGTTCCGGTACAGTCGCGATAAATTCGAGGGCGTGAACACCGGCATCAGTCCTGCTGCAGCCTGACGGAAACGGCGTTTCGGTGCGGAAAATCTCAGAAACGATGTCTTTCAGAACTCTCTGGATGGTAACCGCATTTTCCTGCGACTGCCAGCCGTGATAATTTTTTCCGCAAAAAGCCAAAGTGAGAACGTACATTTTTCCTCTGCAAAAAACCAAAAACGGGTGATTATACTCGCAAATTCAGAAATTGAAATCGAAGTGCAAAAAAATCTTTACACTTTTTAGCAACGGTGAAAAATAGAGCGTTATTCGTTGATTTCGTTGAGAAAAGGAGGTCTTATGAAAAAAAGTGCGATTTTAGGGATTTTGGTCTCTGTTTTTCTTCTTTTTGCGTGCCAGAACGGTGACGGGAAGGAAAATACGAAAGAAAACAGCGTAAAACCGGCTGAAGAGGCAGCGATCAGTCCGGCAAAACCAGCAAAAACCGAAGAAAAGGAGGAATTAACAATGCAGTCAGTTTATGAATTTATCAAAGAGTGCAAAACTTATTATCTGGCAACTGTCGAAGCAGACGGCCAGCCGAGAGTACGTCCGTTCGGAACTATCGATATTTTCAACGGAAAACTCTACATCCAGACCGGTAAGAAGAAAAATGTCTCAAAGCAGCTCGCAGCCAATCCCAAAGCGGAACTCTGCTGTTTTGACGGCAAAAAATGGCTCAGACTTTCGGGCGAACTCGTAAACGACGACAGCGTCGAAGCGAAAAAACATATGCTTGACAACTATCCGAATCTTCGCGGAATGTACAACGAAAACGATGACAACACTCAGGTTTTATACTTCAAAAACGCGACTGCAGTATTCACCAGCTTCGGCGGCGGAGAACCGAAAACGGTCAAATTTTAAGCCTGAAAATCGTAAAATCGCCGTTATCACTGATTTTTTCAAGATTTCCGCGGTATTCTTGCGGAATTTCGATACCGTTTTTGAAGGCACAGTAAGTTCCCGACTGCTTCGAATCGACAGCTTTCTTTAACATTTTTCGCACATCTTCCGGTTTCGATACAAATAATATCGGGGCATTTTTGTGGAAATAAGCGTATCCGCCGGTCCAGATCTGTGGGATGCCGAAAAAATAAGCCCGTTTCAGGTCTTTGATCCTGCCGAGTTCGGCTTCTGTTTCCAGAACTCCGCCGAATACTTTTTTTACACCCCTGTCGTTTCCGTAGAAATTATCGACAGATGTCGCTGAATGGTTCCAGAGCGGCGCATATTTTATATGCGTGAAGGCGTCAAGCGAAAAAAGGAGAAAAATTGAAAGAAAAAGTGCCGTTTTTTCTCTCTTTTTTGCATATTTTCTGCACAAAAACGCAAAAAATTCGGCTGAAAGAACAAGAACGGCAAAGTAGCACGCAAAAACAAAACGCGGTTCCTTGTGCCCGATCGCGCTGTGAACGATAAAAAATAAAAGAAACGGGAAGAAAAAGAGAAATATCTGCCTGTTTTTTCTGAAATCAACGACTCCGGCTATCATCGTCAAAACCGCGGTAGCAAGCGTGATCGGATGAAAAGTTTTAACGAAATCAACAAGATAGAAGTACCATGGCGAGATCCCGTGTTTATTTGCGACTCCGCGAAGAACATTGTAGTCAAAATAAGTAATAGCCGACTTGAAAAAACTTCCCCAGGTAAAAATATCAAGAATACCCTGAATGACCATCATTCCTAAAAATCCGAAACCGAAGATCAGCGATGCCCGAAAACGCTTTCTGGCAGTCAGAAAGAGGGCAACCGCAAGGCCGAAAGCAAAAACGCCGGTCTGGAAACGGATCATAAAGGCGATCCCTGCAGCAAAAAATGCGAAAACAAGCTCTTTGATACGCTCGTTTTCAATATAGTTCGAAGCGAAATATACGGCAAAAACCATGAACGGAAGCGATGCCGATTCCGTCAGCGTCCGCGCAGAAATATATGAAACCAGATAGCTGGCAGCAAGCGGCAGAGTGAAAAGAAACGCCTCTTTTTTAGTGAGATCGTGCCGCCTGAAAAGAAGATAAACGACCGAAACGGCAAGACTATTGAATATACTGAGGAAAATCTTTATTCCAATGTTTATAGAAAGAGGATCTCTGACACCGATTAAATCCAGAATTTTGTAGACTCCGGCCAGAATTCCCGGGAAAAACCAGCTTCTCGCCCCGTATTTGAATTCCCAGTAGGTTATTCCGCGCCCGAAAACAAGTTTGTGTGCAGGTTCGAGCGTCTGATAAATTTCATCCGGATATACTTGAGCGATGCTTGTGGCGGAAGCGTAAATTCTCACCAGAAGAGAAAGCGTAAAAATCGCCAGAAACGGCAACCATTCAGAATTATTGCAGATCTTTTTCATATTCATCACTTCTCCTCCCGTCATGTTGAGGCGCAGCCGAAACATCTTTCGTCATGTTGAGTGCCAACGAAACATCTCCAGATTCTTCGCTTCGCTCAGAATGACGAATTTCACTTATTTTCGCCTGAATCTGAAGAATATCGGCCGGTTTTGAAAAACTCTCCCCTTTTTTCGGCTGATACGGTGCGTCGGTTTCGGTCAAAATACGATCTTCCGGCAGAATTTTTACTGCGTTGACAGCTTTTTTGTGCCCGTTGAGGAGGGCATTTCCGAAACTGAAACAGGCGTTCACACCATGGTTCAATATGCTCATTGCCTCTTCGGCAGTGCCTGAAAAAGAGTGAAAAATCACTTTCTTTATTTTTTTAAGTTGTTGAATTTGCTCGAAAATTTCTGGAATCGCCTTGCGGATGTGGAGAATCACCGGAAGTTCAGCTTTTTCAGCGATCTCAAGCTGCACCGAAAAAAGTTTTTTCTGAAGACCAAAAGTTGAGGCGAATTCTTCGCTGAAACGGTCAAGCCCGATTTCCCCGACTGCCGCTATCCGTTTTTCCGCAATCAGTTTTTCCAGTGTTTTCAGCTCTTTTTCATCCGGCGCCTGCGGGTGGATCCCGAACGAAATTTTCAGTTTTGACTCAGTTCCGGGATTTTTCGCGGTAAAATCCTCAACGAACTCAACTTCTTCGATCATGCGGCAGGAGCATATTCCTGAAAAGTCGTTTTCTTTAATAAAATCTGCTGATTGCGGTGACACTTCAAGAAGCTGCTTCAGGTGGAAATGGGCATCGAAAATCATTGGAGCATGATCGTCTGCGGGTTATTCTGATTCGCGATAAACGCCTTGAAATCAAGGCTGTGAGCCTGTCTGAAATTTATGATGAGATTTTTCAGCATCTGCGGGGAGTTGTTTTCTTCGCTCAAGTGGCTGAATATCACCGTTTTCGGGTGGTTATCCCCCATTCTCTCAAGGGCATCAAGACTCTGATCGTTCGAAAGGTGACCGAACTGACCGCGGATGCGTTCCTTCAGAACAGGCGGATAGTGCATATTCTGATAAAGCATCGCAGGATCGTGGTTTGCCTCTAAAATTATGCGCGTTCCCTGATTGATGTAGCTCATCATTCTGTTCGTCACTTTGCCGGTATCTGTCGCAAAACAGACCGTCTCGCCGCACGGAGCAGAAATAAGGTATCCGACCGGATCGACCGCGTCGTGCATGATCTCGAACGGAGTAAATTCAAAAGCTCCGAGCTTGATTTTTCTGTCTTTTTCAACTGCGCGGCAATGGATCGGGTGTTTTGTATTTTCATTAAGGATTTCAAGCGTTTTCGCCGTTGAAAACACCGGAGCATCGAGTTTATAGGCAGTGTAGGCGACCCCTTTTATGTGGTCTTCATGCTCGTGAGTAAGCAGAATCCCCTTTATCCGCGAAATATCGATCCCAAGCATGTCTGCACGCCTTGAAAATTCACGGAAACTCAAACCTTGATCAACAAGAAGCATTGAATTTTCGTATTCGATTATGTAGGCGTTTGCCTTGGAACCGCTTGCGAGGATGTGTATCGCGCTCAATCTGAAATCCCCAAAAATTCTTTGATATCATTGGCAAAATCAGTTGTTTCGCGTTCAAGAAGGAAAGTATTGAAAAGAGCTTTCATCATAAGCTGGAGCTTAGTCATGGAGATCAGACGCATCGAAATCATCTCATTTTCGTTCTTTTCGCCCGTGATCGGAAGTTTTACCGCGCTGATTTTGAAAGGCTGCGCTTTGAGCTGAAAACTCCAGTCGAGGTCATTGGAAGCGATCCTGATTTTCGCCGCGTCCGGAAGTCTCCCTTTCTTTATCGATTCACGGACAGAAGGAAGCGATGTGATATCCTTCGATTTTATCGTTTCGCAGTAACCGTCCCCGGTAACCGAAGCCAAAGTTATGGAATCTTCAATAAAAATGGATATTTCGCCGAGACCTAAATTGTGGAGCGACATTGTTTCGCCGGTCGCGCTCTTCCAGAAGAGCCAGAGCAGAAATTCCGAACCCAAATATCCTATACCGCTTTCCTTCGTCATTTTGCACTCCAGATTTTTGTAAAAACAGGTTCCACTTTGTCCGCTCCGCCGAGCTCTTTCACTGAATCGAAAAGATTTACCTGATTGATCGAAGTTTCAAAACTTTTCTCAAAAATATCAGTAAATTTCGCAACCGTAGGTCCCAATTGGGAAAATAAATATATCAGCTTCGAATCCATATCCCACGCAACTTCAGTGATCGTCGTTTTAGGATAGGAATTTGTCTTCATGCGCCTGACGACCTGTTCGCGGATCTCTTTTTTCTGCTGCGCCGCAATGTATTCGAGGTTGTTTTCACGCTTGAAAACGAACTCTGCCTCCTCGATGTAAGGTCTGAGCTGAGCCGCAGTAAATGAATATTTGTCCTCACGGAGTGCAAAAACTAAAAAACTGTCGTGAAGAAGAGAGGAAAAATTCTCGTTGTCGAAACAGAGCACCGCATCGACCCAGCCGACTGACTCGTCTCTGAGATCGGTCGGATCAAGCCGCTGGAACGCACTTCCGGCAAGAGCCTCGCGGACCTTTTCAATGCTTTCGGGAACTTTTTCCGGCATAAACACCGCAAAAGAAATATTTCCCTTCAACAATTTTGTCATCTTAAACCTCAATATTTAACATAATTTTTTCAAGAATTAAGCCTTTCTGAAAGGATCCGGGGGAAGCGGAGGCGGCGGATCGGGATTTCCCGGAGGAGAAGGCGGCGGATCATAGGCTTCGGCAGCGAGCGGAGTCTGCTGAGAAGAGTGCAAACCACCGAAATCACTAATCGAAAAAGCCATTAAAAAAGCCGCTGAAACGACAATTAACACAAATTTCATTGTTACTCCGCCAATAAAACGGAACTATTGTAAAGTTTTCGCCGGCAAAGTCAACCTTTTATTTTTAAAATATCTGTCTATGAAAGATTTGCGATAAATTTATTTTTTTACAGTTTTCTCTATAATTTGCCGTTTTGAGCTCACCATTCCCTCTCCACTTGGAGACAGGAATAAAACGGGTGAAGTTTAGAGAGGAAACAATGAAGCAGTAAAAACTTCTCAAGTTTATACAAATGAAAGCCGTGCTCACCAACCTCAGACCTTGCCTAACCCGCGAGCCTGAAAACAATCCGCAGAACCAACAGGATGACAAGACAAAATTTGTTGACAAGATTTGTCAACAGCTTGAAATTACTTATTTTTCTCTTGAATTTGAGCCGGATTTCTGGAATTCTGACAAAAAAATATCAAGGAAAGGGCACGTTTGAAGCGTTACGGGCTTCTTTTCGATTTAGCAAAATCCAATAAATTCAATATGCATAAAACACATAAATTTGAGCAGCGATTTTTTATCGAATCCCAAAAACAGCGATTTTTTTATCATTCGCTCATTGCTGAATATCCCAAAAAGTGCAATTTCAGCCTTCATGCAGTAGTGACAATTTTTGTCAGATGCCTCAAATTACGACATAAAATACCGCAGAAACTACTATTGCCACAAAATTTTGCCGGCACTTGACGCGCTCTTTCCCGATGTTCCCTACAAAGAAAATATAGCCCGCCTCGCGCAGAAAACACAACACGGGAAAGCGAGATCATGCGGGAACTCATGGACGATTTCTGGCGGGATCTCGTGACAAAAAATGTCACAACCGAAATTTTCATTCCAAGAAATTTAATAAAATCACATACTTATGATTTCTGGCTCACAGCCTTTTCATACCTTTTTTCGTCAACGATCTTTTCTGAAACGCAGAACCGCCGCTCACCCTCGACAGACACCCTGCGCGACATAACGGATTTCATCCTGAAGACTGACCCAGGACATGCAAACTACAACCCGTTCGTGTTCGAACGGACAAAAGAAGGGGTGAAAATTATTCTCTGACCCCTCACCAACTGCCCTCGAAGAGAGGCGGAAGGACCTATGCAGTGACGGAGAGACTTAGGGTCTTGGCACAAGTTTTGCATATTTCGGGTGTTTTTGTGTTGTTTTGTATATTTTGCAGGACTTGAAATATGATTTCACGCGCGTTTACACTAATAGAATTAATGATAGTTATCACGATTATCGGCATTTTGGCAGCAGTAGCTATTCCCATTTATACAAGCTACACAGCGCGTGCTCGTGCAGCAGAAGTTCCGACCATCCTTAAAGACATTGTAAAGTACCAGTTTATTCACAAAGAATATCCCGGAAACGACGGTAAATATGCAAATGGCTTAAAAACAATAGGAGTTAGAACGAGCAAAGGAACTTTTGCATCAACTCCTGCAGGTTGCACAACCAATCCTAGCTATGAAAATACTGCAGAAAACAAATATGCCTGCAGCAATTATTATGGTTTTTCCACCACAAATGCTTCTGATGGTGTCGAGTGTGCCGATAACGGAATCGGCAACTTTTCATGGGCAGAAGCCATAACTGACGAACTTTTGCTTTCGACTGATCTTGCAGCATGCATGACCGAAGATTTTTCATATCAACACGGTTCCGGCAACTAATTTCTGGCACGCTTTTTGCTCTAAACTTTTCGTATTTTGTTGTTTGATAGTCAGACGACGTTTTATTATTAATTTCATCAAAGGAGAGAAAGATGAAAAAAGGTTTCACACTTATCGAGCTCATGATCGTTATCGCGATCATCGGTATTCTTGCAGCAGTCGCTATTCCTATGTACAGCGACTACACCAAAAAATCGAGAACGGCTGAAGTTCAGTCCAACCTTGCTGAGATCGTAAAGATGCAGCTTATTTATGAAGAAGATCCGAACGGCGGTTCTTTGACAAAACAGTATGCAACAAATTTCTACACCATCGGTTTCAAAACAAATCTCGGATCTTTCGCAGCAACGGCAGCGGGCTGCCCGGGTACAACTACTGCATATGCAGCAGATATGGGTGGTGATATGTATGCATGCGGAACTTACTTCGGCTACAAACTTACCTCCTCTCAGGTATCATTAAGTTCTGGTGATGTAAACGCCTGTGAAGGTGCAGAGAAAGGTATGGCTGCAGCTGAGCCGAGAATTGAGGAGCAGGTTCCTGCTGATTGGAAAACCGCTTGCATGAACAAGAACCTTACTTTCAAACATGCTGAATAATCTAAGCATTGCTTGATTTTTCAAACCCCGCTTCGGCGGGGTTTTTTTTTGACTCCTTCTTGACAATTGGCAACACTTATGGGATTTTAAAGCGTTTTGAGTTTATTAAGACATTTACTATGCTTATACCTTCTGAAAAACCGGGTCAACTTGCCAACAGATTGGTGCTTTTATCGCATTTTATAGCTTTTTCGCTTGAATACAATGTTGCAGTTATGCTTCATCTCCTTGATGAATATACCGTTTTTTTTGAAGGTCCGCGACAAGGATTGAAAATCAAAGGAAAAAATATTTCGCATTTTATGGATACTTTCAACTTTACAAGAAGTTTGCTGTTCTACTTTTTCGAAAAGTTTTCACGGATCATGAGAAAAAGCGGTTTGTCGGATTTGTATTTCGCAAAAACTATTTATGTCAGAACAGATGATCCGACCTTTATTATGAATAATGAAAAAAATCTGTCCGAACTGACATCGAAAAAACTTTTTTTCCTGTCCGGATGGCTTTTCAGAACACAAGGACTGGTGGAAAAATACCGCAATTTTATTGTTGAATATTTCAAACCCGCAAAATTTTTTCGGGATAGTGCGGAAAATATGATTTTTCCACTAAAAAAAGATTTTAAAATCATCGTCGGAATACACATAAGACGCGGAGATTACAAAAATTTTCTCGACGGCAAATATTTTTATGAAATCGAAGAATACAAATCCGCAATGGATAAAATCGCCGATATTTTCGGAAAAGAAAAGACCGCTTTTGTTGTCTGCTCGAATGAAGAGATAGATCTGAACGATTTTAACGGATTGAATGTTTTCAAAGGTCCAGGACATTTTGTAGCCGACCTGCATACGCTTTCTCTTTGCGATTATATTGCCGGACCTCCAAGTACTTTTTCGATGTGGGCTTCGTTTTACGGGCAGAGACCGTTGTGGCAGATTAAAAATATCGAACAAAGTCCGATACTTGAGTCGTTTACAATTCAGGCAATTTAAAATGATAAAAATCTCCAATTTTCATCAAAAAAAAATAAATTTTGTTTTTCTTATATTTTTTATTCTATATCTCATTCGTTTATCCAGCGGTCTATTCAACGGAATAGTCCGCCTTAATTCCACAAAAGTTTATATGCATTCCAACTGGTTGGTAAATTATCGCGGAGGATTTATCAGGCGAGGTCTGGGAGGAGAAATAATTTTTTGGCTTTCTTCCCTTTTCAAGATTTCACCAATAACAACAATGACCGTCATTTCAGTCGCTTTGTGGCTCACTTTGATCATTTGGTTCGTAATAAAATTTTATCAGCGAAATTATCCTTTTTTCATTTTATCTCTTCCGTTCTTTTTAGGTGAAACGATTCTTTTGGATCCATCACTGTTTCTAAGACAGGATTCTTTGATTCTGCTTCTTTTTATCTCAATGCTGACAATATTGTTCCAAACAAGGACTTTGCGTGAACCAGTTTTGTTCTTTTTTCTCAACTCGCTGTTTATTCTTGCTATTTTGATTCATGAAGCGATTTTTTTCTTTTCGTTTCCACTTCTTTTCATCACATATTACCGCAAATATACAACTCAAGCTGTTAAAACTTTTTTATTCTTTTTACCGTCAATAACTGTTTTTATTCTATGCTTTATCCTGCCGGAAAGAAGTTCTGTCGAAAAAATGCTGCAACTTACCCCCGAAATAGAGCGTAATGATGTGTGGTTTATGACAATTACTACAAAACAAAACTTCATCGCCATCTGGGAAAATTTCAATAAACCCAATGCCTTCTTCACATTATTATATCTAATGGCACTATCGGCTATCATCTTTTTTGTCTGCATCAATTTTGAAAAACTAAAAGTAGACACCTCAAAAGAAATTCAAATAAACAAGACTTACCTGTCGCAAATTTTACTCCTGCAGTTCGCTTCAATATTTCCTCTTTTTACTTGTGGGTGGGATTACGGAAGATGGTTTTTTCTTTGGATAACATCATCATTTATTTATTTTATTATCGCTTATGACTATCCTTTTGATTTAAAATTCGACATTTTGAAAAAATTGCCGAAATATATTAATAATCCCAGACCGTTAGTAGTATTTTGCACGGCAATAATTATAAACTGCCAGTTTTGCCTGCCTTTTGATGTGAATTTTTACAGCCGCACACCGATGTATCTTGTCGCACGGACAATTGTAAAAACGGTTTTTTATGCTGTAACTTTTTTAAGTTAACTATTTATTATCTTTTATATATTGCAAAAGATAGTTGTTATAGACACCAGCGTTGAATTTTACGGTTTCTTTCAAACGTTCAAGTTCAAACAAGTCCCCTGACAATATAAATTTTAATTTATCGTAATAAAATGCCAGATTTTTGTCTTCGATATAATTGATTCCCGTATCCAAAGTTTTCTGATACCCGGCCGGAATCTTTCTATCCATGTGACCGACTCTCCAATTTTTTTCATGAATTGCAGGAAGACGGGAAAGCAAAGGATCATATAGGCGGTATTCATACGATGAATCTTCGGTGTTTTTATAAGAAAGATATTGTTTATTGCCGTAAAACCATTGGATTCCTTTATTGGGACTTCGTCTTATTATTGTTATTTCCCCGCGTTTCAGATAATCATGCAACACATTTATAAGACCGGTATGTTCATAATAAACAGCATGTTCGTCTGCAAACCAACATGGAGAACTGCTTAATAAATCAGTAAAATATTCCCGAGTCTCAACTTTAATAAACAAGACAGCAATAACTACAGACATTACAAGTGCAGACATTAAGATTTTTGCAAAAAATTTACCCAAATCGACTTCTAATCGAACAAAAGAAAATAAGGCTATCCAAAATATGGAAAGAAAGTGCCTTCCTCTCATAAAATCGCCACCGATATAAATTATGTAAAAGAAATAAATAAGAACCCCTGAAGCTGTAAGAAAGAATTTTTCAATTTTGAAATTTTGCAGGAACTCTTTGCCGACATATAAAACAAAGCAAAAAGGAATGAACAGTATAAACACATCCCATGTTTCCGATTTTACAGCATACCATACCCCGCGGATAAGATAGTCGCTCAGCGGAAATCCCGTGTTGAGTTTCGCAAGAGCGGTATTCGGAACAAAACTTCCGTAATAAAACCAGGAAAACATTTCCCACAAAATAAACGGCAAAAGCCCGAGAATCGCTATGGGAATCACCTGAAAAAGTTTGTTCAGGGAGAATTTTCCTGAATCTTTTTCGTCTTTTTTATACCTGAACAAAAACACATAAGCTGATGCAAAAGCGAAAATAAGCGCGCAGTCCATCCGCGTAAAGGCTATCAGACCTTCAAGAAGAGCTATTTTAAAGAGTTCTTTTTTGGAAAAATACTCATTTTTAAAAAGTACCGTCAGATAAAAACTGCTCAGCATAAGTATCTGAGCATTTTCCAATCCGCTCGTGGTGTATGAAAGATAGGTCTTTGAAGTGCAGAGCACCGCGGTAGTCGTAAGTAAAATAACGAACCAATCATCCTTTTTATAAATAAGTTTGAAAAGCATCAATAAGGCTATGCCTGAAAAAAGCAGATTGAAAATCATCCCTATCGCATAAGGATTGTTCCAGAGAAGCATTCCAAAAGTCACGACAAGAGTCCAGAGCGGGCATGTCGAAACATTCACTCTTATTCCGAGAATCGGTGTAAATCCCTTGCCGGCCAATAAATTCGAGGACATAATATATGCATGATATGCATCGTCACTGCACCAAGCATAGGATAGAATCCTCAGAAAAATCAGGATAAATGCCACTATAAAAAGGAATTTCTTTGTGCTCAGATTATTTAATGATTCATTGTTTTTGATTTTTTCCAGAATTGATGGGATCGTCATTTTTCACCTCGAACATATATCCAACGAATTTATTTTATTACCCTAAGCTCAGATATTTGCAATAAAATAGAGAAGTCAAAGACCTCTCAGCCTTCGCCAGCTCAGACCTCTCCGTCACTGCGTGACTGTTCTGACCCCATTTTTTTGGACACAGTTTAATAACATCTCTTAGACCTAAATTCAATAGGTGTCATCCAATTCAGTTTTTTCTGAATCCGCCTGTTGTTATAATATTCAATAAATTCAAGGATCATTCGTTCCATTTCCTTATAACTGAGAAGACCGTTTTTCAAAGTGTCATAGTAATTGGTTTCTGATTTTACAGT
>JAGCUA010000042.1 GCA_017963125.1 bacterium | reverse complement strand
GGTGAAATTGGAGCAGTTCCGCAATAAAATAGCATCGTTAAAATTCCTTGATCCGGCCTGTGGCAGCGGCAATTTCCTGACAGAAACCTATATCTCTCTGCGCCGCCTTGAAAATGAAATCCTTAAAATCATACACGGAAATCAGCAGCTTTTAGGAAGCGATTTTTCGCCGATAAAAGTCAAGATCTCGCAGTTTTACGGTATTGAAATCAACGATTTTGCAGTCACAGTTGCAAAAACGGCACTCTGGATCGCCGAATCACAAATGATGAAAGAAACTGAAGAAATTGTTGATGAAAACCTTGATTTCCTGCCTCTTTCGACGAGTGCTACGATCGTTGAAGGCAACTCGCTCCGAATGAATTGGGCAACGCTTGAAGAAGAGCAGAATGAGAATTTTGTCTATGCCGACAAACTGAATGTCTATAAAGCCGGAGAAAAAGCTTGGGAATACTGCGTGCACGAGCCGGAAATTCCTTACAGAGCACATTTTAAGGAACTTAATGTTGCGGCCAAAGAAATTGCTGAAAAGAAATTTCCTGAAAAAGACAGCAGCAAATCCGTGATTTATGACTACATAATCGGAAATCCGCCGTTTGTCGGTGCGAGATTTATGGAAAAACAGCAGAAAGAAGATGTGATTTGCACCTTTGGCAAGGATTGGAAAGGAATTGGCGATCTCGATTATGTCTGCTGCTGGTACAAAAAGGCATTTGATATGATTAAAAGTACAGAAACACGATGCGCGTTTGTTTCGACGAACTCTGTAACGCAGGGCAGTTCTGTCGCAAATCTCTGGAAGCCGCTTTTTGCCGCAGGAATGCACTTTGACTTTGCATGGCGGACATTCAGATGGGCGAATGAAACAACGGATAAGAAAAATATGGCGGCTGTCCACTGTGTGATTATCGGGTTTTCCTGTCGGAACCATGTCTGCCTACCCGCAAAGAACCGTCATTCTGAGCATAGCGAAGAATCTCAGAGATGTTTCGCAGGCGCTCAACATGACGAAAAGCGGATTTTCAATGCTGACGGAACAGTCATCGAAGCAAAGAATATAAACGGATACCTGTTTGATATGCCGGATGTTTTTATTGAAAACAGGAAAAAACCGCTTTGCGCGGTTCCGGGAATGGTATTCGGCAGTATGCCTAATGACGGTGGAAATCTTATAATTGAAGCAGATGAATACGATGATTTCGTTAAAAATGATTCTGCTTCACAAAAATATATTCACCGTTTTTTAGGCGCTGATGAATTTTTAAATTCCAAGATCCGTTACTGTCTATGGCTTGTCAGTGCGACACCGGCGGAATTACGCAGAATGCCGCTTGTTTTTCAAAGAGTGGGTGCAGTTCGCAAACTACGTGAATCAAGTTCCCGTGCAGCGACCATGAAGCTTGCCGAAACACCGTGGCTTTTCGGGGAAATCCGTCAGCCGGAAAGCGGAAACTATCTTTTGGTTCCGCGTGTTTCATCCGAAAACCGTAAATATATTCCGATCGGATTCATAAGTTCTGATATAATCGCAAGTGATGCAAATCTTCTTATTCCGGATGCAACCCTGTTCGAATTCGGCATTATGACAAGCAGTCTCCACAATGCGTGGATGCGTACTGTCTGCGGCAGGCTGGAAAGTCGTTACCGCTATTCGGCATCGCTTGTTTACAATAATTTTCCGTGGCCGGATTTTTGTCGTCATTCTGAGCATAGCGAAGAATCTGCGAGATGTTTCGCTAACGCTCAACATGACAAAATTGAGCAAACTGCGCAGGCAATTCTTGATGCCCGAGCAAAATATCCCGATTCATCTCTTGCCGATCTTTACGATGAAACCACGATGCCGCCTGAGTTGCGGAAGGCCCACAAAGAAAACGACAAAGCTGTTATGGCGGCTTACGGTTTTGACCCGAAAATGAGTGAAGCAGAAATTGTCGCGGAGCTTTTCGGACTTTATGAAAAATTGGTAAAATAACGGTAATTTTTATTCGTGATATTCGAATCCTGAAGTTATGTCGTCTTCAGTATCTTCCTGAGCGTCAGGACCGAAGCTTTTGACAATGAATCCTGCTCCTGAAAGGCCGGGAACGGTGTCGACTTCATTCACTTTGTAGAATTCATCCCAGTAATCTTTTGCGGGGTCTCTGCCCGGAATGTCGGCTTTCATATTCGCACGGATGTATGCCGCCCACTCCTCGCTGCTTTTGTCGGGGATCCTGCCGTCAACAATAGTCATGCCGTAGATCTGATGCGCGATCGAGTTGACTTCGTGCTGGGTCAGAGTGATCTTTGCGATGTCTGTGAAATATTTTATCTGTTCGCCGCCTATTCCGGCGAATTTACCGATTATGAATATCGTGGCGCAGACGCCTATCAGTTTCGCGAACATGATCTGACTACCTCCTCTCCAAGTTGTTTTGCTCTTTCGTTGATGAGTGAATCGAGTTCTTTTCCGCCGGAAAGGGTGCTTCCGATAACGGTGCAGAAGCTCTCTTTGTCCAATGTGAAAAGAAGCGAATCGGTCACTGCTTCGGCGGTCGCGGTTCTCGGAATGTTCTTAACGAGTGCCATTTCACCGAAGAAGTTGCCGGGTTTCAGGATAATGTCGAGAGTCTTTAACGAATTGTCGAACCGTTCGAGATGGATGTTTCCTTCCTGGATCAGATAGAATTTGTTTCCTTCGTCACCCTGCTTGAAAACGACTGTTCCCGCCTTTATCCTTTCGGGTTTGAGATTCTTTATCAGATATGAAATCTGTTTCTGGCTCATGAATGAGAATACGGAAGAGGCGAGGAGCATCTTTCCGAGGCGTATCTTGCCCGTGATTTTTTCTCTGTTTTCGCTGTTCGATGCAAGGAACTTTTCAAAGCCTTCCCTGCTTATTTCAAAAACGGCGGTCTGAGTCAGCGTGATGATGCTCGCCGTGCGTGTACCTTTTTCGATAAGTGCCGTCTCTCCGAATGAATCGCCGGTGGAAAGCGTGCCTAAAGTTTTTTCAGCACCGTTGTTGCCGGAAACGACGATCTTCGCCTTGCCGGAAACTATCGTGTAGAAGTTGTCTCCTTTGTCGCCCTGGCGGACTATCGGCGAATTTTTCATGAATCTGCGCAGTTTTATGTGACTGCAGAGTTCCGTCAGATCTTCGTCTTTAAGTTCAGCAAAAAGAGGGATCTCTTTTAAGAATTCGATTATTTCGCTTGTGGCCGGAACGGCTTTTGCAGTGATCGTTCCTGCAAGATCCCGCATTCTTACGAGAGGTGTCGCAACGACAGAGCCTATATTTCCGAGAGCTATCGTGATAAATCCGGCAAGTGCTGCGACCGCCGGCGTTATCATAAGAAGAACTGTAAGCGCGATAAGTACTACGGATGAAACAGCTCCGTTTGTATAGGCCGAGTAAATGTCGGAAAACAGATAGCTCATCGTTGATCTCGCGACGCTCCAGAAGTAGCTGTAAACGAAATAGATCCAGACCAGACCGATGCTTGCCACGATCATCATCCGCTCTGTTTCTTTGGAAAGTTTCGACAGCCCGAAGATGTCTTTGATAAAGTGTTTTCTTGCATAAGTGAACGATTTTCCGCTGCCGGGCATGAAAAAATCTATGATCATCGAAAGAGGGGATGAACTTATCGGAGAAAGGGCGATGATCCCGCACGCAGTCGAGATCACATTCATAACGGCCATTGCCGGACGCGCGATCCCGAAGTGCCATAAAAGGGCGGTCAGGCCCGATACGACAAACGGCAGCATCAGCATCATCGCGTAGTGTCTGATCGCTGCGGAGCGTCCTTTGCCTATTATCTGCGCTGAAGAAGCTGAAAGATAGAAAAATCCGCATTTGTTCCTGAGTGTGATGCGCGGCGAGATGCCGTGGGCTGCAAGATCTGCTGCGGAGCATACGGCAGGCAGGGAAAGGATCACGAACAGAAAGACGAGAATGAAGAAAAGTGCGAAGAGGTATGCGCTGCCGGGGCTCATTGCGCCTTGTGTTATCGAAGTGAAGATATTTACCCCTTTCAGTGAAGGAACTAAAAATGAAACAAGGGCGATCGCCGCCATGACGGCAAGGGAGGGCACGGATGTCAGGATCTTGCCGGCCAAAGCAAGGAGCGGTGAGGGTTTCTGCTCTTTTTGAGCAAAATTTTTTTCGTAAAAAGCCTTACGTGGTGCCGATTTTTTCAAGCCTTCGGCACATTCGGGATCAAGCAGATCGTTTTCATTCAGTTTTTCGATCAGTGTGATCAGCTTGTCGAAGATCGAAGTGTCTCCTTGTTCCAATCTCGATGCCGTTATGTCGGCTAAAGTGTTTTTCCCGTCGAATTCCGATAGCAGACGCTGCTCGAAAAAATCGAGTTTTACGAAATTTCCGTCAGCTTCGGCGAAAAAAACAGAGTCTGAAAATCTTGTTACTGATATGTTTTTCACAAGTTTCAGAACCGTTAATTCGGCATCGTTTCCTACAAAAGAATTTTTCATTATAAACTCCTATTCCAACCAGAAAACATTCATAAGGATATTAAATGAACGCAGATATGCCATTTTTTTTGTAAAATAATGAAAAAAATCATTTTTTAGTTGAAATTTAATTTTTACCTGATATTATTGAACGTTCTATCACGTGGGGGGACCTCGACCGGATTTTTCCGGTTTTGACCGTTTTAAGGTGCATTTCGTTTTTTCCCCGACAGCGTTTTTTAACGCTTCTTAGGTTCTTTTTTCAATATAAATATCTGAATTATATTTTTTGAAATGCGTCCCCTCAATCCCCGTTTAGTTTAGCTGTGATGCGGCAAAACGCGGTTTTTACTGATCGCTTTGAAGGTCCTTGTTTTTGAATTTTTCCGCCATAGTCGGATTGTTTCTGGTCAGTTTTTTTACAGTGAGATCCTCAGCCTTGTTGTTCGCGATCCTGAGATTGTTTTCTGAACCGATCAGACTCTCTTTGATTTTGTTGAGGTGGACTATTGTCTTGTCGATTTCGTCGATTGCGGTTTTGAATTTTTCGCTTGCAAGGCGGTAGTTCCTGCCGAAACTTTCCTTGAATTTCGCAAGGTCGTCCTCGAAACTGCTTATGTCGATGTTCTGGTTCTTTACTTCGGAGAGCTGTTTTCTGTAATTCAGCGAATCCAGTGCAGCGTTGCGCAGCAGCGATATGATCGGAAGGAAAAACTGCGGTCTGATGATATACATTTTCGGGTAGCGGTAGCTTTCTACGATCCCGCTGTTGTAAAAATCGTTGTCCTGCTCGAGCATAGAGACTAAAACGGCATATTCGCAGTTCTTTTTCGTCCTGTTTTTGTCGAGAGTATCGAGGAAGTCCTCGTTCTTGTGCTTCGACGCTGTCGTGTCGGATTCGTTTTTCATCTCGAACATTATCGAAATAAATTCCGTTCCGTCCTCCGATTTTTCCCGGAATATGAAATCGCCTTTCGTTCCTTTCGCTTCACCCTCTTCCCTGACGGCTTCATTGTCTTTTTCGAAATAGGAGTTGCGGTATGCGGCAGTACGGACTTTGTTGAATTCGTTCCAGCAGAACTGCTCGAGATCCTCGCCGACCATTTTTGTCGAAAATTTAGTTTTGAAATCTTTTATCCGTGCGATTTCGTCGTCTTTTAAAGCTAACTGTGCGCTGTATTGTTCACGCATAGCGTTTTCGCTGAGCTCCCTTTCCTTTTTTGCGAGTTCGAGGCTGTTTTTCAGATCTGCTATCTGTTTTTCCTGAGCCTGAAGAGCATTCTGTTTTTTTGCTTCGGCAAGATTCTTCTCGCTCTGCATCTCGTTTTTCAGGTTGTTTATCTCAAGATCCTTTGCTGCTACGGCAAGTTTTTTTTCGTTTTCAAAACCTTCTATTTTCGCTTTCAGTTCGGCATTCTTCCTTTCAGATTCAGCTTTGATGCGGAGAATTTCGTTCTCTTTTTCAGTGATTTTTTTCTGAAGGTCTTTTTCGAACTCCATCTGCGCGATTTTTTTATTTTGTTCCGCTTCTGTGCGGAACTGATCCTCTTTGTTTTTCAGCTCTTTTTCAAATTCTCTGTCTCGGATCTGCTTTACTATCGCGGCAAAACCTGATTCATCGACTTTGAAAACTGTTCCGCATTTAGGGCATTTGATCTCTTCCATGCAGGCACCTAACCGAGTTCGATCATCTTGTCGATGCAGCGTCGCGCCTTAGTGATCGTTTCGCTGTCGAGTATGATTTCTTCGCCGCCTTCACCGCATAAAGTGTGGTAAAGATCGACAAGTGTCGTGGCTTTCATGTTCTGACAGATAAGGTTTTGTGCAAGCGGGTAGAAGCGTTTATCGGGGCAGTCATAGGACAAATGCTCTACGATGCTGATTTCGGTGCCGATTATGAATTCTTTGTGATCCGATTTTTTGGCAAAATCCATGATCCCCGATGTCGAACCGATGTAATCGGCAAGTTCGGTGACTTCCGGTTTGCATTCGGGATGAACTAAAACAAGTGCATCCGGATGAGCTGTCTTCGCCTGATGGACGCTTTCAGCCGATATTTTCGCGTGAGTCGGGCAGCCGCCGTTAAGAAGTTTGAAATTTTTTTCAGGAACCTGTTTTGCCACGAATGCACCGAGGTTGCAGTCAGGGATGAAGAGGATATTTTTGTTATCAAGTTTTTTCACGATCTTTACCGCCGAAGAGGATGTTACGCAGACATCGCAGATCGTTTTGAGCGAAGTCGTCGTGTTGATATAGGCGACGACAGTGTAATCGGGATAAGCTTTTTTCACTTCGGAAATTATGTCCTTGTCCATCTGCTCTGCCATCGGACATCCAGCGGTCGGATTTGCTAAATAGACCGTTTTTTCGGGAGAGAGCAGTTTTACCGTTTCAGCCATGAAACGCACTCCGCACATAACGACCGTTTTCTGCGGAGCGTCTTTCGCCTTGACGCTGAGCTGGAATGAGTCGCCTGTAAAATCGGCAACTTCTGTTATTTCTCTTGCCTGGTAGCTGTGCGCTAAAACGCAGATGTTTTTCTCTTTTTTGATTCGCAGGATCTCCTGCTGAAGTTCACAGATATTCATTTTTCACTCCTTTTGACGTTTCCAATATCAGTGACTATGTGATAACCGGCGTTCGTGACGCGCATCTCTAAGCAGCCGCGGCACTGTGCCGATTCTTCGCCCGTACATATTTTATTTTCATATAAATCGTAAAGTTTCCGAACCGAAACAGGTGAAAGGTTAGGCATGACGACATTCGCTCCCGCTTTGAGCCCCATTTCTCTCCCCTGCGGATGGATCGTTCCCAAAGCAGTTGTCGCCGGAAGAAGAGCGTGCGGGAACATAAGCCGCAAAATCGAGACCATTCTCAGAACAAGCGTCAGTTCACCCTGTTTTTTATCGGCAAACGGTGTCTTTTCATGCGGAATAAAAGGGCCGATCCCGATCATGTCGGGGTCAAGCTGCTGCAGAAAACGGAGGTCCGCTACCAGATTGGCAGTCGTCTGAAAAGGTGAGCCCACCATAAATCCGGAACCTACCTGATAACCGATTTCCTTGAGGTCAAAAAGGCATCTTTTGCGGTTTTCGGGTGAAAGTTCAGCCGGATGGATCATGTGATAATGACTGTTGTCCGCAGTTTCGTGTCGCAGAAGATAGCGGTTTGCCCCCGCATCGAAAAGTTTCTGATAACTTTCGCGCGTTTTTTCGCCGAGAGAGAGCGTTATCGCGACATCGGGATAATTTTTTCTGATATCGGAAACGATTTTACACATCCTTTCGTCGTTGAAATAAAGGTCTTCACCGCCCTGAAGCACGAAAGTGCGGAAACCGAGCGCATATCCTTCGCGGCAGCACTCCATGATCTCCTCTTCGGTGAGCCGGTATCTCGTTGCTTCAGTGTTGCTTCTCCTGATCCCGCAGTAGTAGCAGTCATTTCTGCAGTAGTTGGTCATCTCGATGAGTCCGCGGATGTACACTGCATCTCCGTAGACCTGACGACGTACTTCGTCAGCCTCTTTTCCCAAAAGTTCCGTTGCCTCTCCGCAGTCGATGAGCGCGGCAAGACCTTCGTCGGAAAGATTTCTTTCAATTCTGAGCTTTGCAATAAGTTCCGTGATTTCAGGCTTTATCGTCATTTGTCCTCCATAAGCCGAATGCGCGGTTTTATAGCACCGAGCCTGAAAATCGTCAAGAAGGAAAAGGGGGTTAACGAGTGATTGCGTAATCAGGTTTTTATTCATATTTTAGAAAATCTGTATATAATACCGCGTTTTTTTGATGTGTCTTAATTTCATGGAGGTTTTATGAGCGCATTCAGCGGAGCTACACTGATGATAACCGGCGGCACCGGTTCTTTCGGAAACACCGTTCTCAAACATTTTCTTGCTTCCGATATTGCCCAGATCCGTATTTTTTCGCGTGACGAAAAGAAACAGGACGATATGCGCCACGATCTGCAGGCGAAGTATCCCGATCACGCTAAAAAAGTTAAATTTTATGTCGGTGATGTCCGCGATCCGCGCTCTCTGGCAGACGCAATGCCGGGTGTCGACTATATTTTCCATGCAGCTGCGCTGAAACAGGTGCCATCATGTGAATTTTTCCCGATGCAGGCGGTCAAAACCAATGTCGAAGGAACCGACAACATGCTCCACGCCGCGATAAACGCAGGTGTAAAGAGAGTCGTCTGTCTCAGCACCGACAAGGCAGCTTACCCGATAAACGCGATGGGTATAAGCAAGGCGATGATGGAACACGTCATCTATGCGAACGCGAGAGTTGCGGCAGAACGCGGCGGAACGGTCATCTGCTGTACTCGTTACGGCAACGTAATGTGCTCGCGCGGCTCGGTAATTCCTCTTTTTATCGACCAGATCCACGCTGGAAATCCGATAACGATAACAGATCCGAACATGACTCGTTTCCTCATGAATCTTGATGAAGCGGTCGAACTTGTAAGATTCGCTTTCGAGCACGCTAATCCAGGCGATCTCTTCATTCAGAAAGCGGATGCTTCGACGATCGGAGATCTGGCGAAAGCTGTGCAGAAACTTTTCGGCGACACAGGAACCAATATCATCGGAACGCGTCACGGCGAAAAACTTTACGAAACCCTCATGACAAGAGAGGAAAGGCTCCGTTCAGAAGATATGGGCAAATACTTCCGCGTTGCAGCCGACAACAGAGACCTCAACTACGACAAATTTTTCGTCAAAGGCGAAGTTCACACGATGGCAGACGAAGCTTACACGAGCCACAACACGAACCGGCTCGATGTCGAAGGAACTGTCGAAAAAATCAAAACAGCAGACTATGTCAAAGAGGAACTTCAGGGCATTCGCCACAACTAAGCGAGGTTTCAATGAACATTCTTGTTACCGGTGCGGCGGGTTTTGTGGGCCGCAATCTGGTTGAAAATCTTAAAAATATCCGTGACGGGAAAAACAGGACAAGACCAGCTCTTTCGATAGGCGAAATTTTTGAGTATGACCTCGGGAATACCGCTTCAGAGCTTGACGAATGGTGCAAAAAAGCAGATTTCATTTTCAATCTCGCAGGAGTCAACAGACCAAAAGATCCGAAAGAATTCCGCGAAGGAAATTTCGGTTTTGCGTCCACTCTTCTCGATACTCTCAAAAAGCAAGGGAACACTTCTCCCGTCATGCTTTCAAGCTCGCTTCAGGCTACTCTTGCAGGACGTTTCGGCACTTCGGAATACGGCCTCAGCAAAAAAGCGGGCGAAGAACTTTTTTTTGATTACGCGAAAGAAACAGGTGCAAAAGTTTTTGTCTACCGCTTCCCTAACTTAGTCGGAAAGTGGGTGAGACCAAACTACAACAGCGCGGTCGGGACCTTCTGCAACAATATTGCAAATGACCTTCCGATAACGGTGAACGACCCGTCTGTAGAACTCGAAATGCTTTTCATCGATGATCTCATCGAAGAGATGCTTGATGCGATGGAAGGGCATCCGCACAGATGCGATTATCCCGCAGTTGACGAAGTCGTTGACGGCGTGAAATTTGACGGTTTGACCCCGCTCTGGAATGAAAGCGGAAGATACTGCGGCGCAAAAGTCACACACAAAGCGACACTCGGTTACATCGTCGAATGCCTCAAAAAATTCCACGATCAGCCGCAAACCCTGATGATGCCTGAGATTGCACCGGGAAGTTTCGAGAAAAAACTTTATTCGATGTATCTCAGCTATCTTCCGAAAGAAAAGGTCGCGTTCGACCTCAAAATGAACTGCGACGAAAGGGGAAGTTTCACTGAACTTTTGAAAACTTTCGACCACGGACAATTTTCTGTGAATATCAGTAAACCCGGCATCACAAAAGGGGAACACTGGCACAACACGAAGTGGGAATTCTTCATCGTAGTGAGCGGCCACGGCCTCATTCAGGAGCGGAAAATCGGAACAAACGAAGTGATAGAATTTGAAGTGAGCGGCGAAAAAATTCAGGCAGTCCACATGCTTCCGGGATATACTCACAACATAATCAACCTCTCGAAAACAGAGAATTTAGTCACTTTGATGTGGGCGAACGAGACTTTTGACCCCGCGCATCCCGACACATTTTTTGAAAAAGTCGTCAATGGAGAAATAAATGGCTAATTGGAAAAACAACGGCAAACTTAAACTTCTGATCATCGTCGGCACTCGTCCTGAGATCATCCGCCTCGCCGCGGTGATAAAAAAATGCAGGAAGTATTTCGACACGATCCTCGCCCACACCGGACAGAATTATGACTACAATTTGAACGGTGTTTTCTTCCGCGATTTAGAGCTTGAAGACCCGGAAGTTTACATGGACGCGGTAGGCGAAAACTTGGGACAGACGATGGGGAACATCATCGCAAAAAGCTATGAACTCATGGTCGAACTCAATCCTGACGCGGTCCTTGTCCTGGGAGACACAAACAGCTGCCTTTCGGTCATAGGCGCAAAACGCCTGCATATCCCGATTTTCCACATGGAAGCGGGCAACCGCTGCAAGGATGAATGTTTGCCGGAAGAGACGAACCGCCGCATCGTGGACATAATTTCTGACGTCAATATCGCATATTCGGAACACGCGAGACGTTACCTCGCCGACTGCGGACTTCCAAAAGAACGCACCTACGTTTCGGGTTCTCCGATGGCTGAAGTTCTCCACGACAATCTGAAAAAGATCGAAGCATCGGATATCCATAAAAAACTAGGCCTTGAAAAAGGAAAATATATCCTTCTTTCGGCGCACAGAGAGGAAAATATCGATACCGAAAAGAATTTCACGAGCCTTTTCAGTGCGATAAACGCGATGGCTGAAAAATATGATATTCCTGTTCTTTACAGCTGCCACCCGAGAAGCCGTAAAAGACTTGAGGCAAGCGGATTCAAGCTTGACAAACGCGTGATCCAGCACGAACCGCTCGGTTTCCACGACTACAACTGCCTTCAGATGAACGCTTTCTGCGTAGTCTCCGATTCAGGAACTCTGCCTGAAGAAAGCAGCTTCTTCACTTCGGTCGGACACCCGTTTCCTGCAGTCTGCATAAGGACTTCGACTGAACGCCCCGAAGCGCTCGACAAAGCATGCTTCATCCTTTCCGGCATTGATACACATGGACTTCTTCAGGCAGTCGAAACCGCAGTCGAAATGGTCAAAAACGAAAAAAACGGCGGCGCGATCCCCGTTCCCGACTACACCGACGAAAACGTTTCAGATAAAATCGTAAAAATAATCCAGAGCTACACCGGAATAGTCAACAGAATGGTGTGGAGAAAGTGACCCGCCCCTCTGTCACTGCGTGACACCTCCGACCCCTCTCCAGTGTGGCGATGTTCTGCCCCCATTTTTTTGGACACAGTTTAATAACATCTCTTTGACCTAAATTCAACAGGTGTCATCCAATTCAGTTTTTTCTGAATCCGCCTGTTGTTATAATATTCAATAAATTCAAGGATCATTCGTTCCATTTCCTTATAACTGAGAAGACCGTTTTTCAAAGTGTCATAGTAATTGGTTTCTGATTTTACAGT
>JAGCUA010000041.1 GCA_017963125.1 bacterium | reverse complement strand
TGCCGAAACAAACCTCAAAAATCTTGAGACCGGCAAGCAGTTCCAGTTCGAAAGAGTCGGTTACTTCTGCATCGACAAGGATTCGACTCCTGAAAAAATCGTCGTCAACAGAATCGTCACGCTGAAAGACAGTTTCGAAAAAACAATCGCGCCGAAATAATAACGGAATACCGTTATACCGAGATACCGTAATCCCGGGGGCGCGAATCGGGATTCCGAGATTCCGTTATTACGATATCCCGGCATTAATCTTGCGCGGCTAATCGTTATCCGGCGCAACAGTCTTCGTCGGAAAATTCTTCGTCAGGTTCCGTCGTGTCCGAATCTTCATCCGTGGTTTCATCATCAGGATTGATCGGATCTGAATCGTTTTCAGTGGTTTCCTCGTCAGTTTCTGGCGTGTCCGAATCTTCGTCTGTGATTTCCTCGTCAGGATTGGTCAGATCTGAATCGTTTTCCGTGATTTCGTCATTGTCCGACTCATCATCGTTGTCGGTTTCTTCTTTCTGCGGATATTCATCGTTTTCGGTGCATTCTCGTTCTTTGCCGGCTTTGTTGTAGCAGTAGCAGCCGACATATTTTTTGCTTTCATCCATTTTTGCCTTGCCCCAGAGGTGGTAGAACTCGGTTTTTGACGGGTTCGTATCTTTTGAAATCACCATATATTTTTCGGGATCGCTGTCTTCAAGGTAGTAGCAGTATTTGTAGACGAATTCGTTTTCAAGATCATAGAAATAGTCGTATTTAGTGACATAGAATTCGTGTGTCGGCTTACCTGTCTTGACTGCCGATTGAAAATCATAAAGGTACATATCAATGTCGGTGCGCTGAACTCTGAACGGTCCGACATAATATTCCTTGGGTTCGATGCACTCGGAAGCGATTTTTACTACTTTGTCATTGCGGACATCAGTATATCTGAACATGTACTGCTGGCAGTAGTAGTTTGTATACTTGTCATACGAACTATATTCGTCGTCAGGATATGCAAAGTATCCGATGCCGTAATCAAGATTGTATACAGGATAGTCTTCCATGATCGAATAAAGGGCGAAAATCTGCGTATGTTTATCATTATCAATCAGTTTGTCCCAGTCTGGGAAATCGGTTTTCTTTTTTGCACCGTTGTCATCCATAAGAACGTATTCGATTTCGTCGTTGAGGACATACATGTCCTTGCTTTCATTGAAATTATTGAGGATTATATGTATTTCGCCGGTTTCAGGATAGTAGTAAAGCATGGAGTGTGATGCAAAAACGTCTCCGCCGTGACCGTAAAATTCGCTGTGAGAGCCGATGCCGTACTGCGTTCCTAGACCGTAGACGGGTTCTCCAAGAAGTTCAACGATGTCCAGCATCTGATTCATGCTATCTTCCGAAAGGATTTTGCCGTTGAAAAGGGCTTTGCCGTATTTGAAAAGGTCTTCAACGTTTGAAACGAGAGAACCTGCCGTCCATGCCTTGTGCGGATATTCATATGGAAGAATGTTTCCGTAAGCATCGTAAGTGTGACCGTGAGCTCTCGCCTCATCTCCGGAATGTTCTTCGAAATCCTTCATAAAAGTGTGTGTGAGACCGAGCGGTTCGATGATTTTTTCGCGGATCACTTCATGTGCCGGTTTTCCTGCGACTTCGCTCATAATGAGACCTGCAAGAACATAGTTTGCATTGATGTATGTCCATGAAGTTCCCGGTTCGAAGTTGAAGCGTCCGTTGACGTTTTCGACAATATCTTCAGGATCGAGAATTTCGGTCATTTCCTTGATGCCCGACGTGTGGTTGAGGAGCATTCTGACTGTGATTATGTCGCCTTTTTCAAAATCGGGGAACCATGTGTCTATCGTCTGGTCGAGGTCGATTTTTCCTTCCTCCTGCAGAAGAAGCATCGTTACGGCTGTGAAATTTTTCGTGATGCTGCCTACTTCGAAAAGGTCGTCTGCCTGAAGTTCTTCTTTCGTGTTGCTGTTGCGTACGCCGTAAGCGAAAGATGTAAGCTCGTCTTTTCCGTAACCTACTACAACGCCTGTGCCGTGAGCGAAGTTGACATACTCTTCGGCGAGATTCTTGATGCTTTCGAGCTTTTCTTCCGCGGTAACAGCTTTTAGTTCCTCCTCTTCGCCGTCATCAGCCGGCTTGAAATCGTCTGTTTCACTTTCTTCATCTTCCTCTTCCTCACTTTCTTCAGTGTCCTGATCTTCCGAGGTTTCGTCGGTATCAGGCTGTTTTTCCTCGTTTTTAGAGGAACTTCCGCAAGATGCTCCGAAGAAAAGCATCGAAAGAAGAATCATTGCGGTAATAATTTTTTTCATTTCGCTCTCCTTTAAATTGCTTTATAATAATGCCGGCAGATTCGGAATACTGCTTTCATCATCCGTAAGTTCCTCTTCGGTGCATTCGCGTTCCTTCCCGCTTTTGTCTAAACAGGTGCAGCCTGTCGCTCTTGTGCCTTCAGCCATTTTTGACTTGCCCCAGATGTGATAAAATTCGGGATTCGACGGGTGCGCAGCACTTGAAATCATCATATATCTGTCAGGATCGCTCTCTTCAAGGTCATAGCATATTTTAGAGGTGAAATCGCCCTCTATATCGTAGTAATAATCGTATTTAGTGACGTAGAAGTTCTTTGTTGGTTCGCCCGATTCCGCAGCAGCTTCGAATTCGCTCAGATACATGTCGATATCGGTCCTTCTGACCTTCAGATCATCTGTGTAATATCTCAAAGGTTCCATGCACTGCTGTATGATTTTTACGTAACCCTGGTTTTTGAACATATAGTGTGAGCAGTAAAAGTCGGGATAGTAGTCTCCGGGATAGACGAAGTATCCGATAGATTCGTTCAACTCTTCAGCCGGATAGTCGGGCAGCGGCGCGTAAAGAGCGAAAATCTGCGAGTCATCCTTGTTGTCGATAAGTTCTTCCCAATCCGGAAAGTCTTTTGTCTTTTCAGCAGTTTTGCCATCCGTAAGAACGAAATCAATTTCGTCGTTAAGAAGCTGTAGGGTGCTGGAGCTGCTGCCGCCGTTATTGAAAAGGACGTGTATTTCGCCGGTTTCAGGATAGTATGTGAGAAAAGCCGATGAGCAGATGACATCTCCGCCGTGGTGGTAAAATACGCCGTGATGTCCGTTGCCGTACATTATGGCGAGTCCGTAAACGGGAACTCCGGAAACTTTGACCATGTCAAGCATCTGATCCAGACTCTCTTTGGAAATAAGTTCTCCGTTGAAAAGTGCGTGAGCGTATTTGAACATGTCTTCAACATTTGAAATGATTCCGCCGGCGGTCCAGAAATTTTCGTTGAGTTCATAAGAAACGATGTTCCCGTACTCATCGAATGTGTGCCCGTGAGCCTTTTCATCGAGCGGATATTCTTCGAAATTCCGCATGTAAGTGTGCTTCATTCCGAGCGGTTCGAGTATTTTTTCGCTGATAACTTCAACCGCATCTTTTCCCTCGATCCTGTTTATGATAAGCCCTGCAATGATAAAGTTCGTGTTGCTGTACGACCAGTCGGTTCCGGGCTCGAAGTTGAATTTACCGTTGACTTTGTCCAAGGTGCCTTCCAAGTCTTCGAATTCGTTCCATTCCAGAATACCGGATGTGTGGTTGAGGAGCATTCTGACGGTGATTATGTCGCCTTTTTCAAAGTCGGGAAACCACTTGTCTATCGTCTGGTCGAGATCAATTTTTCCCTCTTCCTGCAAAAGAAGCATCGTAACGGCAGTGAAATTTTTCGTTATGCTTCCGATATCGAAAAGATCATCTGTTGAAAGCGGTTCCTGCGTTCTGCTGTCGCGGATTCCGTAAGCGATAGAGGTAAGCTCGTCAACGCCGTAACCGATTACAATGCCGGTTCCGTGAGAGAATCTGACATACTCTTCGGCAAGATTTTTGATGCTTTCTAACTTTGCTTCATCTTCGGGGGATGGAGCCGGTTTGTCTTCGTCGGGAATTTCCTCATCTTTGTCGTTGCTTTCTTCGATATCGGAAAGTGTTTCGGTGTTGTCTCCGTCGGAAGTTTTTTCTTCATTTTTTGAAGAATTTCCACATGCTGAACCGAGAAAAAACAGAGAAAAAGTTATAATGACAATAAAAAATTTTTTCATT
>JAGCUA010000040.1 GCA_017963125.1 bacterium | reverse complement strand
TTTGTTAGACCTGAAAGAGGAGTAAAATCATAGACATTTTCACCCGATATTTGGATCTTTTTAAGATTCACTAATTTTTCGAGACCGCGCAGGTCCTGAGAATAAACAGTGATTTCCTGAACCTTTTCCAAATCTTCTTCTTTAATTTCATAATCATCATAATAATCATATCCGAGCCCTAACTTTACGCTAGACTCTATATGGGGATTTGCAAAAAAACCTTCATAAGCCCCAGCCGGAATTTTGTCATAGCAGCGTTTATAGCCGTTGATAGGCTCTGTTTTTTCAAAAATTTCTTCATCGGGCTCTTCGGGGTCCTCGATGTCGGAATCAGTGTCGTTGCTTTCGGAATCCGCATCCTCATCCTGATCCGCTTTTTCATCTGAATCATCAATAAAATCAGAATCTTCTTCTGAATCTATCTCATCATCAATAATGCTTTCTGAATCATCGGAATCAGGAAGAATGTCGGAATCGTTTTGAGATTTTGAGGAAGAACAGGAAAACAAGAAAAGCAAACCTAAGATAGCTAAAAATAGTCTTAAATGGCTTGGCATTTGAACCTCCTGAGAATTATTATGTAAAATCCGGTTGAGTAGTTTACTTTTTATTGAATTGGAGTCAAGCGGAAAAATGGGAGATTATGAGAGAAAACAGCTGAAAAACCGTACTGAAAGTTGGCTTTATTTTTTAGCTCCCGAAGTGTAGAAAAGTGCGGCTAAGTAAGCGGCGCAGAGTCCTGTAAATATTGAAAAACCTATCAAGTGAACCGGCTGGAAGGAACTCAGTGCGAGCGCTCCGAATGAAACTATCGTTGTGAAAAATGAGAGGAAAATGGCGAAAGGTTCGAGCCTTTTTTCAACAGGGTCTTTGGTTTTTTCGTTTTCCTGCGTGTAGATTATGTAGTCGAGCCCGAGCCCGAAGACTAAAATTATGCCGGTGACTGAGAAAAATTCTGGTCTTGTATTCGTCGCGGCAAAAACAGCTGATGTCGCAAGAATGACGATGAACGGGATCGAGATGATTTTGAGTGACTGCCGCGTGTTGTAGAAGAATCTGAGGACGATGAACATGAGTATATATGCGGCTAAGAAGAATTCGAGGACGATCGTCGTCACTTTGTCGAGGTCGGAATTTATGTCTTCGACTTTGTGGACGAAATAGACACCTTCGTTTCCTTCGATGAGACTTCTGAAAACTTTGGTCTCAGTCATAAAGTTAGGGATAACTATTGAATAATATTTGTCTTTTATTTTGCCGAGCCAATACGACGAAAGAGCTTCTTTTATCGAAGAAGGGATGTCGTCTGAGGCCACCGAAAGGAGCGTTTTTTCAGCATCTCTGAAGGTGTTTTTGAAGTTTTCGGCTTCGTTTCCCTCAAATTCCAGCGTTTCGAACTGTTTTTCGGTAAAAGGAAGGAGTTTTTCGACCGCCGCGCGCGATTTTTTCTGCTTTTCGACTGACGGGATGAAGACGGATGTTGACATCACGCCGTCGCCGTTTTTATCAATGGTTTTAAGTCTTTCGCGCAGATCTTCTTCTTTTTTCAGGACCTCGTTTTCGTCACTGCCGCTCACGATATACCAGCTTACCGGAGCATAAGAGATTACTGAATATGCCTCTTTTTCGTTTTCAAGAAGTTCGCCCTCTTCTTTGTAGAGTTTTTTGAGGTCGTTCTCTATTCCGAAGTTATCTCTGAAAGCGAAAAGAAGGATGAGGGAGAGCACAACCATCGCACATATTCCCGCTTTTCCGTTGATCTTTTTTGCGAGAGCGAACCCTTTTTCAAAAAGTCCGACTCCTCTGACAACTCTGTTTTCAGGAAGCGGAACATACGGAAATACCGCGGTCGTCGTGAGAAATGAGCTTACGAGTCCGGTGACTGAAAAGAGCGACATCTGCTTGAGAAGGTTGAACGGTGCGAAAATGAGGGCTAAAAAGCAGACTGATGATGAGATTATCGCCATCGTAAGTCCCGGCAGGAGCTTCGATCTGATCTCACCGCCCGATTTCAGATTGGTGTTTCCTGAAGCGTGGACGAAGTAGTGTAGGCTGTAGTCGATAGAAGAGCCGATGAGCGAAGTCCCGAAAACAAGCGTGACTAAATGGACTTTGCCGAAGACTGCGAAGGTAAGTGCCGCAGCTGAGAAAAGTGAGAAGAATATCGAAATCAGCGAGAGTATTATCGGAGTTGCCGAACGGAAGACAAGAGTCAGCATCAGAATTACTATAATCATTGAAATTATTGAGATTATTTTGATCTCTTCGGAAGCTGAATTTGAGCTTTTGTGGCTGTGGAAAGTGCCGCCTGAAACTACGCAGCGCGTCCCTGTTTCGGCCTTTATTTTGCCGCATATATCGTAAATTTCGGTTATTCCGTTGTCCATTGAAGCAAGAGCCGCCCCTTTTGGTGAAAGTTCCGTTTTTATCATGACATACCAGAGTCCGTTCTTTTCCGCCGCGAGAACGCCGTCCTTCGGCCTTAAAGCTGTGCCGGAATGTTCTAAAACTTCCAAATATTTCTGCAGGTTATGCTCGGCAAGCATAAAAGGGTCGCTTCCTATGTTGTCAAGCGGAAGCATCGTGAAAGGGCTGTAGATCCTGGATACCGCATCCTGCGCGAAGTCTTCGGCTCCGCCGTTTTCGATAGCCTTTATAGTCTCGTCGTCAAGCAGATCAAAGCGGTATTTGAAGAAAAAATCGGCTATTTCTCTGATATCGACAGTGTCGGTATTCAGTAGGACCGAAACGAAGTAGGGGCTTTTGGAGAGTTTTTCATATATCCTTTCGGCTCCGGCCTTCGCCTTTTCGAAATCTTTGTCTGCGCTGAGGACTATTGCAACTTTGCTGAGTTTCTGCATCAGCGTTTCATTCGCTTTTTTCAGCGATTCCTCTTCGAATGGTTTCGGCATCATATTGAAAAGATCGGAATCCAGAGAGAATTTACCGTTTTCGTAACAATATGAAATTACTAATAAAACTATGACTCCGATGTGGAAAATGAGCCAGGAGAGGAGGAATTTACGGTTAGTCTTTTTTGAATTCATCCAATTCCTCTTGCGTAAGTTTTTCTGGGTGTTTCTGGTGCTCGAAAATGTAGCTCATGCTGCCGCCGTCGGCAAAGTATATCTCAGCCATGAAAATTGCAACCGAGCCTTTGACGAAAGTTCCTTTCAAGTTCATCGAACTGATCGCATAAGAGATGGTTTTGTCTTTCGGGACGAGAAGTGCTTCCCATTTTTCAGCCCCGTTAGCCTTGAAATTTACCTTGAAATTCTTGTTTATTTCTGCTGAGTTACCTGCGAAAAGGGATGAAACGATATCGTTGACTTTAAGAAAAGTGTCGCTGTTGAGCATGCTTTTCACAGTCTTTTTTCCCTTCGCGTCAGTAGTTATCATGTAGGCGTCGATTATCGCGACTTTCGATGGGACCGGTTTCAGCGTCTTCCAGACGACCCCGTCACGAGTGAGGATGAAAGTTCCCGAAGATTTCAGGCTTTTTTTGAGGGCCGTCGTCTTTATCTGGGTAAATTCGCCCGTCGTGTTCTTGAATGCCGCGAGGTGTTTGCATATCGTTTCGAATGTGAGCTCTTCCGCAGGGAAAAGAGGAGAAATTGCGAAAAGAGCAACCAAAAAAATCATTATTTTTGAAAATTTTTTCATAAAAACCTCTGTTTTTTATCTGTTTTCAACTGATTCAGGATATTGCTTCCCGAAAAACCGTCGGAATATATAAAACCGTGCGTATTTTGCAAAATTTCCTGATACGCTTGAAAGCTTCGACTCCTTCGACAAGCTTGGGAACCGCTCAGCAACCGAAGACAGGCACCGGAAACGGAAGATGAGAGGTGTCTGGCTACGTCTCTCCTACCGATAAATGAGTAATATTTCTTTGTTTGCAAGAAGTTCCTTGTTAATTTTCACAAGAAATGCTCCGGGGCAGAAGAGCCTTCACGTCTCCAGGTCTTTGAACCTCTCGCGTAGTCTGCTCTCTGTCTC
>JAGCUA010000039.1 GCA_017963125.1 bacterium | reverse complement strand
TTCCTCAATTCTCAGTACAAAGTTGAAGTTTACAACGGCAAACTTTATGTCGGTGACGACAACGGAATCAAAGTCAGAGACCTTGAAACACTTTCTGTTCTCACCTCGGTAAACAACGGATCAGTGCTCGATTTTGCAATAGAAAACGGTGAAATAGGACTTTACAAGGATGCTTTGTTCTCTCCGGTGGAAATCCGCGATGCAGAGACGCTGACTTTGAAAGCGAACGAGTTCTTCGGATGCTTCGAGATAGAAGTCGGAAGCTCCGACGGCAGATTCTACCTTTCATGTGATGATGAAACCTACAGATTTGAAGACGATGGCGACGGAGGCATTTCTTTCACCGAACTTTCGGGTGATATCAGGGAACTTCAGGATGTCTACACTTTCGACGGATATACATACTTTTACGATGAAAACACTATCTGGATTTCAACCAGCAACGATGTTCCGGCCATCTGCGGAAACGGCATAGTCGAAGGTGACGAAGTCTGCGACGGAGGACAGATCGATTGTGAAGAGTTGGATTCAAATTATGTCAGCGGAACTGCTACCTGCAACTCAACATGTGACGGCTACAATACGAATAATTGCTCCGATGACGGGTGGTAAAAAAATTTTTTGATTTTGAGTCAGAAAAATTGATGGTTCATGTAACTAAATATATGTTTGTTGGTTTTTGGGCAGTTTGAATAATTTTTAAGGGAGTTGAAAATGAAAAAAATTATGACGATTTTCGCGGTTTTAGCTATGGTTTTCTTTGTTTCTTGCAGCAACAGCTTAGAAAACAAAGAGACAGTTGACACGGGTGACACTTCAGCTGATAAAACTGACACAGACACGGGTGACACTGATACAGATCCTGCAGATACGGGTGATACCGATACCGCAGAGCCGACAAATCCTACGGAACCGACTGACGATCCTACGGAAGAAGTCAGCTGGGAAGCTAAGTACAAAAAGGCTGACGGTCACGCAGAAAACGTTTCCGCTGATGTTGTAAAGGCGAACAATGACCTCGGAATGAAGATTTTCAGTAAACTTGCAGCTGCTGAAGCAGGCAGAAACATGATGATTTCTCCGCTTTCGATCTCTATTGCGATGGCTATGGTAACCAACGGTGCATCGGATGAAAACCTTGACGAAATGAAAGAAGTTCTGGGATTCGGCGAAATGGAACTTGGCAGTGTCAATGAGCAGTTCATGCAGCTTATTGCAAGTCTTGTCGAAGCAGACAAGGATATGGTGCTTGAAATTGCAGATTCAGTCTGGATGGATGATGTATTTGCACCGGATGTAAAGCAGGATTTCATTGATGTCCTCAAAGAATTTTATGATGCAGCGTTCTTCACTGAAGATTTTCAGGACGAAACAACTGCAGGCAAGATAAATTCATGGGTTTCCGAAAAAACGCATGAAAAAATCGATAAAATCATCGATCAGATAGCTCCGAACACGATCATGTATCTCATCAACGCCATTTATTTCAAGGCTGCATGGACGACTTCTTTCGACAAAGAGAGCACATATGAAGGCGTTTTCATGCTTTCCGACGGAAGTGAAGGCAAAGCGGATTATATGGGATTCTCCTACGACCAGAAAGTTCCTGAATTTTTCAGCTATTCGTCAGACTGGGGCGATGAAAACGGCTATTCCGTCGTCAGGATCCCGTACGGACGCGGTGTTTTCGCATTTTACGGCATAGTTCCGAATCCCGACAATAAAACAAATATAGACGATTTTATTGAAAAAATCGCTGAAGACGGCTTCGATTCATATATCTCGCAGCTCGAAGAACGTGATTTCCATGTTCAGCTCCCGAAATTCAAGTTCGCTTACGATAAATCGCTCGTTGATGTATTCAAAAGCCTGGGCATGGAAAAGGCTTTCGAGGAAGGAGCGCTTATGAATATCGCCGGTGAACCGCACGCTCCTTTCATTTCCGACATTTACCACAAAACATTTGTCGAAGTTAACGAAGCAGGAACCGAAGCGGCTGCAGTCACAGTTGTTGAAGTCGGCGAAAACGCGATGCCGAGCGGCTTCTACGCAAACCGTCCGTTCGTATTCGTGATCCGCGACGACAGAACGGGATCGGTTCTTTTCATCGGAAAAGTCGAGAATCCAAAAGCTGAATAATCTTTTTATTGCGCCATGTTCGCGCCTTCACCGTTACGTCGTCACGTCGTTTCGTCGTCACGACAACATCGATTTGAATCCATCGTTTTCAGAATCAATTAAAAGAATCAGCTCCCTTGAGTCTGGCAAGCATCTCATCGATCATTTTCACCATATCCTGCGGAGGTCCGCCGTATTTTTCGCCGTCGAGCCCCGATTCTTTAATAAAAACAGACGGTTCAGTGTTTCTGCTGTTACCGCGGAACGAGACAGTCTCCGGAATAGTGATCACAAGCCGTTTTTTGGCCCTCGTGAATGCGACATATGCAAGTCTGCGCTCTTCGTCGACGTTGAATTCCTCTATTGCAAGATGATTCGGAAATCCGCCCTGATAGAATCCGGGGATAAAAACTCTGTCAAATTCGAGTCCTTTCGCGCTGTGAGCCGTGATTATCGTGACTTTGCCGTCCCTGCTCTCCTCTTCCCCGCTCCCGAGAAGCGAAACATTGTTCACGAAACGGGCAAAGAACGACCTCGCGGTCTTGTGCTCAGGAAGCGACGGATCAGTAGAAACCGCATCGAAAAAAGCCGATATATTGTCGAGTTTTATCCTTGCGACATCCTCATTTTCGGCACTTTTCCTCACCTCGTTCTCAATACCGGTCTGTTGCACGAGAAAAGCGGTGAACTGCATCGGATCTGCCGATACGAACTTTTCCGTAAGTTCGTGAAGCAGAGCTGAAAAACCGCCGAGAGCCGACGCCTGTTCTGTGCTGAAAAGCGTTTTGTATATATTGAAATCGTCAATCATCTGCATCGGCAGTATCTTCATCGAATCAGATACGGAAAAGAACTTTTCCATTGTTCCGCTGCCGATCCCGCGGGCAGGATAATTGATTATCCTGCGCAGGTTTATTTCATCGTGGGGATTGAGAAGGATCCTGATGTAAGCCAGAATGTCCTTGATTTCCTTGTTTTCAAAAAAGCGGCTGCCTCCTACGACGACGAAAGGAATGCCGAACTGCGAAAAGGCCACTTCGAAAAAACGGGTCTGAAAGTTGGCACGGACGATAACTGCGATATCATTGTATTTCACCCCCTCCGACTTCCACTTCATTATCTCTTCAGCCGTAAATTCAGCTTCTTCCTTTTCGTTATGCTTTCTGACGACTCTTATCCCCTCGCCCATCCCGCCTTTTCTCGATGCAAAGCACTTTTTAGGGCTACGTTTCGCATTGTGGGCGATGAGTTTTCCGGCAGTATCGACGATTTCGCTTATCGAGCGGTAGTTTTCTTCGAGTTTGACTATCGTTACATTCTCAAAATCACGCTCGAAATTCAGGATGTTTTCAACATTCGCGCCGCGCCAGCTGTAAATGCTCTGGTCGTCGTCGCCTACGACGCAGATGTTTTTGTGAACGGAAGAGAGAAGTTTGACCAACTCGAACTGCGCGTTGTTGGTATCCTGATATTCGTCAACCATTATATATTTGTATTTCGAAGCGTATTTAAGCCGGACAGAGTCGTCATTTTTCAGAAGATCGAGCGTCAGAGTTATCAGATCGTCGAAATCGAGCGCCGCACGCACTTTCATAGCCCTGCAGTAAGGCTCGAAAAGTCTGTTTGCGACCGCATTTGTGAGATTTGAGACAAGAAACGAGGTCTTTTCACGAAGCGACGGATCGTTCTTCATCTTTGAAACCGCCGAAACTATAGCCTGGGCCGAAAAGCGCTCGGAAGAAACTTTTTCATCCGCCATGACACGCTTCATGAGCTCACACTGTTCATAAGTAGAATATATAGTAAAATCGGCAGGATAGCCTATTTTTTCATATTCTTTGCGCAAAATCGAAAGACCGAGCGCGTGAAAAGTGCAGAGAGTGACGCCCGATGACTTTTCTTCATCATCAAGAAGAGAAGAGAGCCTTTCACGCATCTCGCGGGCCGCTTTGTTCGTAAAAGTAACGGCGAGAATGTTCTCAGGCTTGACTCCTGTTCCGTTGACAAGCCACGCGATCCTGTGCGTTATGACACGTGTTTTTCCCGAACCGGCTCCGGCAAAAACAAGAACTGCCCCTTCAGTCGTTTTTACCGCTTTTTCCTGCGGCTCACTAAGATTTTTATCCACTTTATTCAAACTTAACTCCAATTAACAATAATTAGCGCCTAATCAAGCAAAATATGATCGGTTTTCCACATTTTTTCAACATTATTGAGATTTTTATTTAGTTATATAAGTTTTCCACAAAATTTCTTCAGTGTAAGCAGACAACACACTGATTTTATTAAATAAAGATAATGCACATTTTTCAGTGCAATTCGTAAAAACCTTTGATATCTTAGCGTATTTCAGGCAAAAAAACAGGGGTTGACAACACAAATGTGGAAAACTCCTGACGTTGTAAAAAAACGGTATAAAAATTCGTAATTCCGTCATATTTCACATGAATCTTCGGTTAAAGGAACGAATGAGTACTTTTTTTTCTCCACTTTCGAGCCTGATGACCGAAAAAACAATGACTGCAGCCTCCGGTTTTCCGGCAGAATCGAACAGTTTGAGCTGCGGACGGATCATGCTTCCCTGAGGCGCATTGAAATGACCTGTCATAATGAGATCCACCGGTCTTTCCTGAACTGACCGGAAAGCGTCGTCAAGCTCTTCCGGAGAAGAATCGGGATCATTGTAAAGATAGTAAACGACAAAATCGCTTCCGGAGTCGGGCTGAGGAGTCCGCAGATGCGTCTGATTCGCATCGGGAGAGGCTGAAGGAACAGATTCACGCTGCTCACCCTGCACCACGGGAAGATCATCGCTGCGCTTTTCGGGAACTATCGAAGAAACGAAAAACGATACTTTTCCCAGCTTCACCTTCACAGGTTCGACAAACTTCAAGGCATCAGACCCTTCAAGCGTGTAGAGCACCAAGGTGTTGTTTTTATTACATTTCCCGGCATTATCCGATTGAAGGAAGACAATGTCTTCAAAAACTATCCCCTTTTTGAAGGAGTTCAGAAGAACAACGCAGCCGTCGTCTTCGGAATAGGAGGAAAAAGATAAAAAGAATACCGCCACAGCGATAAAAGAAATTAAAAGAGGTAAGATTATTAGTTTCTTCACGATATTCAGAACAAAAGTGGTCGGGATGACTGGGTTCGAACCAGCGACTTCTGCGTCCCGAACGCAGCACTCTACCAGGCTGAGCTACATCCCGACCCAAAAAACGGACGCTTTATAGCAACTTATTTTTAAATAGCAAATTTTTTCCACTCTTTTTTTGTTTGACACTCTCCTTAAAATTGTGTAATAGTCGCGGGCTTTTGGGGAGGCAAAAGAAATGACTGTTGAAGTGCCTAAATTCATTGGCGAAAACGTAATTGAAGAGTATCTGCCCCACCGCGGAAAGATGCTCCTGATTTCGCGTATAACAGATTACGACATGGACAAACGCATCATCACCGGCGAATACGACATAACTAAAGAGTGCATTTTTTACGAGAAAGAGGGCGACGGGATACCGACTTGGGTGAGTTTCGAGCTTATGGCGCAGACTGTGTGCGCTCTGACGGGAATCGCCCACAAACTTTTCGGAAGAAAGATCCTCCCCGGCATGATCCTTTCTGTCACAGCTTTCAAAACCGAGCTTGAATGGCTCAAAGCTGGCAAAACGGTGAGAATGCGGATGGTCGAGGATTTCTGTGACGAAGAATCGGCGCTTTACAACTACACCGGCGAACTTTTTATCGTAGGAGAAGATGAAAAACCGGCAGTTACGGCAAAAATTTCGGCGATAGAAATAGAAAGTCTTGAAAAATTGAAAGAAATAAGGGGGCGTTATCTTGAGTAATTCCGACAAAACCATACTCGTAACAGGCGCAAGCGGCGGAATAGGCAGAGCAATAGCGGTTGAAGCGGCAAAAGCGGGATATTACGTTATCTGCCACTACAACAGCGGCGCTGAAAGGGCTCAGGAGACTCTGGATCTCATCAAAAGTGAGGGCGGAAACGGCGAAATCGTGAAATTCGATGTCAGAAACCGCGAGGAATGCAGAGATATCCTCAACAAAATCACAGAGGAAAAAGGCCCTCTCTGGGGGATCGTCAGCAATGCAGGCATTACCCGGGACAACGTTTTCGCAGCGATGAAAGGCGACGAGTGGGACGATGTCATCAGGACCGATCTCGACAGCTTCTACAACGTTATCCAGCCTCTCGTTCTTCCGATGGCGAGAAGAACAAACAAACGCGGCGGCAGGATAATCGTGATCTCTTCGATAACAGGAATCATCGGAAACCGCGGACAGGTAAACTACAGCGCGGCGAAAGCAGGGATCATAGGCGCGGCAAAGGCTCTGGCCATGGAGCTTGCATCACGGAAAATCACGGTAAACTGCATCGCACCGGGACTAATCGAAACCGACATGATCAAGGGGATAATTCCCGAAATGTATGAGAAGATCGTTGAAAGCATCCCGATGAACCGTGTCGGAAAACCTGAAGAAATCGCATCTCTTGCGGTATTTTTACTCTCTGAAGAATCGGGATATATCACAAAACAGGTCATTTCTGTAAACGGAGGAATGGAATGAACTTTGTAAGACATGACGGCAAACGCCGTGTCGTTGTTACGGGCGGAGGAATGCTCTCATCGCTCGGAAGAAGCTGGGAAGAAGCTTTCGAAAACCTTAAAGCATGCAAAAACAGAATTTCATATATGCCCGAATGGGAACGTTTCACAAAGATGAATACGCGCCTCGCTTCGCCCTACACCGAAGAACTTCCGGTCTATCCGCGCAAAAAGATCCGCGGAATGGGAAGAGTCGCACTCCTTTCTCTTGTCGCGACTGAAGACGCGCTCAAAGTTGCAGGACTTCTGACAGAAACAGGAGATGTCATCGAAGAGCTCAAAAACGGCCGCACCGGTATCGCTTACGGGACCTGCATGGGTTCCCTGGATGCGGTAAACGCGCTTGCAACGATGATGACGACCGGTGACACGTCAAAATTCGACTCCCAAACCTACATCAAGGCGATGCCTCAGACAAACGCATGCAACCTTTCGGTTTTCTACCAGATCCGCGGCAGAATGATAATCACAGACACCGCCTGCACTTCGGGCAGCCAGGCAGTAGGTTACGGATACGAGGCGATCGCAGACGGGAGACAGGACATGATGATATGCGGCGGCGCTGAAGAACTTTCGGCACCGAACGCCGCTATTTTCGATACTCTGGGTCAGGCAAGCTTCAAAAACCAGACTCCGGAGGCGACTCCCCGCTGCTTCGACAAAGACCGCGACGGCCTCGTTATCGGCGAAGGAGCCGGAACTCTGATCCTCGAAGACCTTGAACACGCAGTCAAACGCGGCGCGAAGATCTTCTGCGAAATCTCTGGTTTCGCAACAAATTCCGACGGATTCCACATCACGAGCCCCAACTACTACACCCAGGGGATCTGTATGGAAGCGGCTCTCGCAAACGCAAATCTGACAACAGAAGATATAGCCTACATTAACGCTCACGGCACCGCGACATACTACGGCGACATCTCCGAAACGACCGCCGTTTACAACGTTTTCAAGCGTCCAGTTCCCGTTTCTTCGACAAAAAGTTATGTCGGCCACCTTCTCGGTGCATGCGGCGCAGTCGAAAGCTGGGTCACTATCAACATGATGAATGAAGGCTGGTTTCACCCCAACGTAAATCTGGACAACCTCGATCCGCAGTGCGCTCCGCTCGGCTACATCACGGGCCAGGGCATGGAAATCAACTGCGACTACGTCATGTCGAACAACTTCGCTTTCGGCGGAATAAACACTTCCCTCATCTTCAAGAAGTGGAAAGAGTAAGCTCGAAAACCCCCGCAGTTTCATTGGCTACAGAATCCGAAACCTTTCAGTTTCGTTGAAAAAACTTTACTTTTAATACTTTGACATATTGAAAAAACTTTACTTTTTGCAAAAATTGATATTGAAATAACGGTGCTTTTTGATGGAGAGTGTGATGTTCAGACGTAAAGTTTATGATCAACTGCTTAAGTGGAAAAAGGAATACGCCGGCAGATATGCCTGCCTTTTGGAAGGTGCACGCCGTGTCGGTAAATCAACGATTGCGGAAAATTTTGCAAAAAACGAGTATGATTCCTATATCAGAATCGATTTTGCCGACATAACGGAGGAAATGCTCGATGTTTTTCGTGACATCGCGAAACCCGATATATTTTTTCTACGTTTGCAGGCAGAAACAGGAATCACTCTCAAAAAAAGAAAATCGGTAATCCTTTTTGATGAAATTCAGCTGAATCCGAAAGTTCGTCAGGCAATCAAGTATCTTGTGAAAGACGGCCGTTACGACTATATCGAAACAGGCTCTCTCATTTCCATCAGAAAAAATGTGAAGGACATCGTGATTCCGTCAGAGGAGCACCGAATAAAAGTCTATCCGATGGATTTTGAGGAATTTTCATGGGCTTTAGGCAAAGATCCGGATCCGCTTCGGCAGCTTTTTAAAGCGGGAATACAGGCCGGAAACGCGCTAAACAGAAGTCTGATGCGTGATTTCAGGATATACATGGCGGTCGGAGGGATGCCGCAGGCGGTCGAGGCCTACATCAAAAGCAACAATTTCAATCATGTTGACAGCGTGAAAAAAGAAATCATCGACCTTTATCTCGATGATTTGATGAAAATCGATCCGAAAGGCAGACTTTCCGCGATATATGACTCCGTTCCGAGCCAGCTCGCACTGAAAAAAAAGCGTTTTATCGTCTCTTCAGCAACTGGAAAGCAGAAAACAGTCAGGGACGACGAGCGTATTTTCGAACTCATCGATTCGAGAATGGTCATTCCGTGCTGGCATGTCACAAATCCTGGAACAACACTTGCGCTGACAAAGGAAATCGACAAGTTCAAACTCTATCTCTCCGACACCGGGCTTTTTGTCACGATGATGATAGCAAAAGAACCTGAAAAAGCGGCAGATATTTACAAAAAGTTTTTAGGCGACAAACTTCCGGCAGATTTAGGCTATCTCTATGAAAACGCGGCGGCGCAGATATTTGCCTCGCACGGCAAGGAACTCTACTACCACACATGGCGGAAAGAAAACAGCACTCACAGTTACGAAATAGATTTTATCCTTTCCAGCGGAAGCAAAATCGTCCCAGTGGAAGTGAAATCCTCCGAAACAAGAAATCACGAATCAATCGACAGATTTTCCGAAAAATACAAACAGTATGTAGGCAGACGATACCTTTTTTCCCAGAAAGATGTCGGCAGTGACGGACAGTTGCAGCTGCAACCTATCTATATGCTCCATTTCGCTGCAGAGGAGATTTAATAACTTCGCCCATTCAAATGGTCGAATTGAATGAAAATACACATTCATGGACCGGCTGACCGGCTCCAGACAAGACTCATGAACGAAGAATCAAACTAATACGCGAAAAACAGGAATGAAACGATCCACGCAAGGATCGAAATCTGAAGGAATCTATCCTTATAGACTATGTCTGTCGGACTTCCGCTTTTTTTCTCGACAAAAGTGATCTGCATGTATCTGAGAAGGCCGAGAATAACGAAGAATGTGGTGGCGTAGACGTTTTTCGAGCCGTAGTGCGCCTGGACTGCGGGGTCAAGGGTGTACAGCAGGTATGAAACGATGATCACAGCCGACATTATGCTCATGACTCCGTTGATGAATTCGAGGGAATAGCCTGAAATCGACTTTCTGACATCGAGCCCGCTTTCGGCAAGAACAAGATCGTCACGCCTTTTTGCGATAGCCAGGAAAAGGCTGAGGAGGAATGTCATGATTATGATCCAGTGCGAAGGAAGGATCCCGGCGACCGCGCCGTATTCGGTTCCGGAGAGAAGTCTGAGAAGGAATCCTGTCGAAACGGCGAAAATATCGAGGATCGCTATGTTTTTCATTCCCAAAGAATAAATTAGGTTTATGCCGAGATAGACGAGAATGATTATCCCCATTCTTGTTCCGGTGAAAAACGCGACGGCAAGTGCAAGAACAAGAAAAATTATATCGGTGACCGTTGCGGCCTTTACCGAAACTGCGCCGCTTGCGATAGGTCTGAATTTCTTTTTCGGGTGAACTTTATCTTTTTCTATGTCGCGGATATCGTTGAAGATATAAATCGTGCTCGCCGCAAAGCAGAAAGAGACAAAAGCCATCGCGGCACTCTGAAGCAATGTGACATCAGTTATTTTTTTTGCGAAAAAAAGCGGAAAAAAGACCAGAAGATTCTTGATGTACTGATGCGGCCGGATCATTTTGAGAAACGCTTTCATATCACTCTCCTAACAAAAAAACCGGAGAATTATAGATAAAAATCAAATAATATCAAACGCTGACATGTCATCTTGGCAAATCGGAAGATCTTTGGGATCCTTCGTTCCGCTCAGAATGACTTTACAAGCTTTTCAACGAAGGGAACATCGGCGGGCGAAAATTCGTAATCAGCGGCTTCTTCAGGCGTTATCCAGCGGATATCCTTGTGTTCCAGAAGTTTCGGAGTTCCTTCCACGATTTTCGCTTCAAAAAGTGTGAGATGCACCGAAATATCGGGATAGACAAATGTCGATTCGGCGAACTTCTCCCCTACTTCAAGCCCGATTTCAAGCTCTTCGCGGCATTCTCTCGCAAGTGCAGCTTCCGGAGTCTCCCCTGCTTCGACTTTTCCGCCGGGAAATTCCCACATCAAAGGGCGCGACTTATGCTCGGGCCGCTGGCAGATCATGAATTTTTCACCATCACGCACAAGCGCTGCGACAACTTCGACCATTTTTACTCCTATTTTACGATATCGGTATTGATTATATGCCGCCAGAACCAGCCGAAGTAGCTATCCATCATCGGTTTGTATTCTTCCGGCTCGACTTTGCCGCCGGAACCCATTATCGCATAGACCATCTTGAGTTCGCACAGTTTGTAAGGCAGATCCTGCAGACCGCAGTTTAGATAAAAGTTGTGCCGTTTCACCCTTTCTTCGGGGTTGTCGCACTCTTCAAGCCAGTTTTCAAGCGCTAAAAACAGCCGTTTTCCTTTGTAGTGTTCGACCATCGCCTTTATTGCAGCGGTGCCGTAACCCTTTCCGCGCTCTTTTTCGTCGATCGCGAAAAAGAAGAGATAAGCGAGATCGCCTGAATGGACAAGATATGCGAAACCTACCCACAAATCGCCTTCAAAAAGGTTCCAGAAATCGGCTTTTCCCTGAAGCGCGCGCTTTTTCAGAAGCCGGAAAGGGAATCTCTCGTTTGCCGGAAAAGCGCTTAGATAAAGCTCTTCAACGCGTTTCATTTCAGCTTTTGTATTTTCAATTCTGACAAGTTTCATAGTTCCTCCGCAGCCAAACAGCCGCTTTTACCACAATGTTTTTTGAACAGCAAATCCCTTGCTTTTTTCTCAAATTTCCTTAAAATTATTCGATCTTTTGCTGTTTAGGAGGTTCAAATGAAAAAACTTCTTTTTCTCGGTGTGATTTTCGCAATGATTCTGTTCGCAGGCTGCGGAAACTCGAAAAACGAAGATAAAACCGATTCGGGCGAAGCTGCAAGCGACGAAGATGCTGCCGACACTGAGCAGACTGACGACAGCGAAGCTGCAAGCGACGAAGATGCTGCCGACACTGAGCAGACTGACGACAGCGAACCTTCTGACAACAGCGATTCACAGTCCGTTGATGGCGATGCTGATACCGACACGGTGCTGGAACAACCGGATGATGCCGATTCGACCGATGATTCCGACACAGAAGATGAATTAACAGAAGAGGATTGCCTTGCAAGAGAGGGTTTTGCCTGGATTGAAGCAGGAAAAGCGTGCCTTCCGAAGGTTGCCGGAAGAATCTGTACTGGTCAGACCACATGTTTCAGCAATGAAAATAAAATCTCCTGCCTGCCTTCTGACAATGCCGGTTTCTACGGACAAGACGCCTTATATGCCGCCATGGGAAAATGTATTCCTCAGAGTTTTGACTTGGAAACGCTTGACGGAATTGAAATTATAAAAGATCTGAACTCCGGACTTGTCTGGAAAATGCTTTTTTCGACAGAAAAATATAATTATGCGGAGGCTGAAATTTACTGTGGAGAAGGCTGGAGAATTCCGACTTTGAAAGAGTTTCTCACAATGATGAACGACCGTGTACTGTCTCCTGCATTAGACGGCTATTTCATTGAATATCTTCTTTTTTCACAGATTTCACAGAGTCTTCTGGAATCTGACAATGATGATTTCTGGACTTCAACTCCATTCGCCGGAGATGATGATTTTGTGATACTGGTTGACCCGATCTATAGAAAATTCAACGACCTTGGCAACACTTCGTCTGAAGTTGCAAAAAACTATGTTTTGTGCGTCGGAGGAAATACGCTGCCAGCTGCTGATTTAACGAAAAAAAACGAAAATGGCGACATTGTCTATGTTGACAGCACGACAGAACTCATGTGGCAGGGAAATGTCGACAGCACTGAAAGAAGCTGGAATAAAGCGCTCCAATACTGCGAAAAGCTGGACTATGCAGGTTTTACAGATTGGAGAATGCCGAACAGAAATGAGCTTGTGTCGATTATCAGCAACGAAAAAACTGATTCACCGTTTTCCTATATTCCATCCTCTGCCCTCAAAGATAATTACTGGTGGACATCAACTGTTGTTCCGCAATACAAAGAAGATGTGTACGGTAACACACTTGGACTTCCAGATATATACCTCATGACAGTTGATTTCGCAACCGGAGAAGTATCTGTTGAGGATCATTCCAGCAACAAATCTGTCATCTGTGTAAGGTAACTTTCCTTTTCAGCGCGACCCGCATGAACCAGAAATAGTAGCAGAGCATTATCGTTGCTGTGATGCTCCAGCTTATCGGATAGCATGCAAGAAGCGTAGAATAGTCGCTGTGGAGAGGAAAGACGGTGAAAACCCAGATGACGCGCGTCACACAGATGCCTAAAAGCGCAATCAGAGCGGGAGCAAGAGAATTGCCGTAGCCGCGAAGACTTCCTGAAAGAATATCGACCGTAAGGTTGAGTATTTGGAAAGAAGTGATGTAGAGGATCCTCGTCCTGCCGTATTCAATGACAGCGGGATCGCCGTTGAAAAGAGCGAGAAGTCGGCTTTTCCCTGGAGCGCACGCTTTTTCAGAAGCCGGAAAGGAAACCGTTCGTTTGCCGGAAAAGCGCTTAAATAAAGCTCTTCCACGCGATTCATTTCCTCTTTTATATTATTGATTTTTATCAGTTTCACCGAAACCTCCGCTTTTTTAGGCCCAATCAATCCATGCCGCTGCCAAGTTTTTGCAATGTTACGATTTTGTCAACATCAATTTTTTTTAATCGAAAAATTAAATCTTTATTTCTTTTCCAATAGGTTTAAAATATTGTGTTTTTTTGTTGATTTAAGGAGGCTGTCATGAAAAAGTCTTTTTTGATTTTCTTTATCGTTTTTCTTGTTGCGGTCGGTTGCGGCGATGATGCTGTAAAACGAATTTCACCCGTGGCAAACGAAGATCAGGATCAAATTCCTGACGAAGATTCCGATACGCCGGACACTTCAGATACGAGTGACACCTCCGATACGAGCGATACTTCAGACACAAGCGATACTTCCGATACAAGTGACACTTCCGATACGAGCGACACTTCCGACACGAGCGACACTTCCGATACGAGCGACACATCTGACACGAGCGACACTTCCGATACGAGCGACACTTCAGATACGAGCGACACTTCAGACACGAGCGACACTTCAGACACGAGCGACACCTCAGATACAAGTGATACCTCTGACACGAGCGATACTTCCGATACTGGCGACGACGGAGATACTCTTCCGCAGGAGAGAACTGTTTCGTGTACCGGACTTCCTGAAAATGCAGAGTGGAACGGCGCTTCTCTCATAACCCAAACCTTGGAAAACGGTGAATACACACCGTCTGAAAAAGGTGAATACAGTGACGAAGTTCCTGTTATCAAGGAAGAAACCTCTTATCCGGAAGCGAAAGCCACTATTCAGCCTCCTTCCTGCCCGACCGGAACAAGCTTGCAAAATGATTTTTGTCAGATAGACGGCTGCGGAACCTGGACATATAAAAACGGTTTTTCAACTACTAGTGACGGCGGGAATAAATATGCTCTGGCAGACAAGGACAAATGTTACAAAACCGAAAGTGAGGCTATAGAAAACAGCGGTGAACTTGTCCCATGCTGCTGCAATTCATCGATAACAATCAGAGGTTACAGCAAAGAAGAAAACAATGTGACGCTGCTGTATGATGAAACCCATACTGTTATGTATAAAAACGATCTTCCTGTTTCAGCACCTCTTAAATGTGAAGAACCTGCTATGTGCGAAAACGGTTTAGAATATGGCGCGGAAACCGGCAAATGCTACGAATGTCTCGGAGAATTCTCTTTCAACGGCGTCAACTATCAATGTGAAACCAAAATAGCTTCCGAATGCCGTTTCAAATGCAAAGAAAATTTCACATGGAAAGATTCTTCATGCGTTAACGAATAAACAACAAGTCTTTACCTGCTTTTTCGTGATTTATCCTGCTATATTCCGGCAACTTTCCTTTTCAGCGCGACCCGCATGAACCAGAAGTAGTAGCCTGTAAGTATCGATGTCGTGATGAACCAGCTTATCGGGTAGCACGCAAGAAGCGTGGCGTAGTCGCTATGCATCGGAAAAACGGTGAAGACCCAGATGACGCGCGTCACGCAGATGCCGAGCAGCGCGATCAGAGCCGGAGCGAGAGAATTGCCGTAACCACGCAGACTTCCTGAGAAAATTTCGGTCGTAAGGTTCAGGAACTGGAAAGATGTGATGTAGAGAATTCTAGTTCTTCCGTATTCAATGACAGCTGGATCGCCGTTGAAAAGAGCAAGGAGTTCCCTCGAAAAAATGATTATCGGAAGAGCTACAGCGGCGGTGAAAGCGCAGTCCATCCAGAAGGCATGAATTGTGACTTTCCGGCAGCGGTCGAACTTCTTCGCGCCGTAATTCTGCCCGATGAAAGCTGTGCATGCCTGGCCGAAAGCGTTCACGATGAAGTATGCGAAAATTTCAGTATTGAAAGCGGCAGCCGAAGCAGCCATGACATCGGGCCCGAGAGAATTTATCGCAGACTGGATTATGATGTTCGACAAGGCGAAAACCATGCTCTGGACACCTGCCGGAACGCCGATGCGCAGGATTTCCAAAAGCGAAGCGTGGTCAGCTCTGATGAGGTGGAACTCGATCCCGACATCGCTTCTGGAGCGCAGAAGAACTATGAACATAGCTCCCGAACTCAGGATGTTGGAGATGACAGTGGCTATCGCGACTCCTTCCGCTCCCATTTTGAGGACGAGAACAAAAAAGAGGTTGAGCAGAACATTCACGATTCCTGCAGCAATAAGGCAGAAAAGAGGCGTGTTCGTATCTCCTTTCGAGCGGAAAATCGCAGATTCGAAGTTGTAAAGAAGTATCGCCGGAAGTCCCGAAATGTAGATCCGAAAATAAGAAAGCGCCATCGGAAGGACCTCTTCCGGCACCGAAAGAAGCGACATGATGCGGCTTGAAACAGCAAGCGCAACAAGCGCCATCACGCTTCCGCAGACAAGACTCAAAAAGACCGCGGTGTGGACAGCCTTCTTCACTCCGGAGCTATCGCCGCGCCCGATACACTTGGCGATAACGACAGTCGCGCCGGTCGAGATCCCGACAAAAAGGTTGACGACAATGCCGATAACAGGAGTGTTGCAGCCGACAGCAGCCATCGCAAACTTGCTTGCAAAACGCCCTACGACCATGACGTCCGCCGCATTGAAAAACTGCTGGAGGATCCCCGTCAGAGCAAGCGGGATCGCAAACTGAAGTATTTTTGCGGCGAAACCGCCGTTAAGCATGTCGATTTCACGTCTCATCGAAAATCTCCCTGCCGTTTAGGTAACGGCTGAAAAGCGGGGAATTATCATTTTACGCCACGGAAAGTCAATAAGAGTAAAAAATATAGGTAGCTGAATTGTAAGAAGAAACCTACATGATCGCAAAAACGTTTTGAAATGTTTCCACAAAAAAATCTATAAAAAAAAGGCTCCCCGAAGGGAGCCCGTAAAATCACAAAAAGCTTAAATATCGCTTATTTTCTAGTTTCGAGATGAAGCAAAAAGTCTCTTTCTTTTGAATAATTTACTCGATTGCATTCATTGACAAATGCATTTATTTCGTCAATTTTCTCCAATTCCTTATAGACATTTTCCAATTCATCAATAGTTTCAACTCTTTCGGATAAAACTCTCTCTGCAATCTCATTTTTCTTATGATCTGCATAAAAGAAGCCATACGGTTTAGTTTCCCAATCAGGATAGTACCATATAATTGGATAATACTGTTCGTTCCATACTCCTTTTAAAATCTCGAATGAAACAATTTGCAGTTTTTCATCTATGTCACAGTTTTCGGGCTTTGTAAAATGTAAGAAATACGCAAAATCTGCACTTAATACAATTTTGTGATGAAATGCGAACTTAGCAATACGGAAGCCTATATCCATATCCGGACCAAGGAAATCCACCTGATCTTGATCCTCCACATTTAATTTTACTTTTAGATTTTTGTAATTTTGATAGGTTTGCGGGATATTTGAAAGATTGAATTTTTCTGACTCTACTGCCTGAACCCCTGCCATCCAAATGGTTGATTTTACATCAAGTTTTTTAGCTTCCGGAATTTTTTGGATTGATTCTGCCACTTTCAGTTGAATAGAATAAACCGTGTCAGGGATCATATAAATTACAGATGGAGAATCGAAATCGCAAATCGAAACATATAAAAGAATTTCGTCTCCTAAATATTTCCATACCTTGATCTGGGGGATTAAATATTTTAATTTCTTATAAACAGTGTCGTAAAAATAAGAAATAACATAGGGCCAATTTGTTTTTTCAGTCTTGAATTTAGTTGATCCGACCAGATCAAATGAAAAAAAGACATATATGTTTTTAGTGACGATTTCATTATAAGATTTTGCAAGTTCAACATCAGATACATTTAAGTTAATATCTGTCCAGCGATTACCAGTCGAAGATGCCAAGCCACTTACCTCTTGTCAATGCAGCATCAAAAGAAACATTAAAATGTTCAGCTATCAAGCTGATATCAATTTTGTTGTTGTGGCCATTCTCTCTAAGGAAGTTCTCATAATCATCTTTAGGCATCAAGAATGCACCTGCGAAATGATTTGCCTCATATTCTTCCACAGAATATCCTTGCCGATATTTAGGAGAGTCACAGTAGTCGTTTATACTATCCCATTTTTCAGGGTCTATAATATATCCCATGTGGAGAAATAAATGTCCTATTTCGTGAGCGATTGTAAATCCAGAACGCTGTGGAGAATGTTCTTTGTTATAGGAAATTTTAAAAGCATCACCAACCTTCTCAATTTTGCCAGATATTGTTGAATCTTCAAAAGACTCTTCCTGCAATTCTCCTTTGAGACTTTTAACGACTTCCTGCATATCTACAGGGTGGGAAGGATAGAGCTGTTTTCTAATAGATTCAGCCAAAGCTTCAATTGCTTGATAGCGTTTTGAAGAGCTCATGAATCACCTCCACAAATATTTTTACCAACGAAGCACAATATATTATCGCAAAATAAATTTTTGTCAAACATTATTGTAAAATCTTCTTTCATTTTTTTAATTTTTCACTTAATTCCAGCAACTCTTCCAACTTCGCGACAATCCTTTTCTGCTCAGCAAGAGGCGGGAGAGGAAACAAATAATTCCGCAAGACGGTCAATGAAACAAACGACTGTACGCTGGCATTGGCAATTGCCCTCATATCAGTTTGTGCTCTCTGCAAAAAAAACAACACATATCTCATGTCAAGTAAAGAATCATCAATTTGTTTGAATAGAGCCATATTCTTAATGCTGAACTCCCGATCTTTCTTAACTATAACGGGATTGCCAATAGTTCCAATCATGGCGAACAGAATATCTCCGTCATCAACACGAGAACGTATATTTATAACTGTTGCATCTTCAACCGAAATGTTCTTTGCCGTTTCAAAATCAATTCTGCCATCGACTAGATTTTTACTGGTTACAAGAGGGATTCCATCTAAAACATATTTCGGTGTATCGTGCGTTCCGTCACGCACATCAATAACAGCAGAAAACCGTACCCACTTCCAACTTTCCGGAATTTCAAACGGCTTTTCCTCTTCTGTAATCTCCGGCAGAGGTTTTTCTTTCTTGATCTTTCCCTCTTTGATCAGTTTCTGCTTTTCTGCCTGAATCTGCTGATACAATTCTTCGCCGGTGCCTTCCTCCGGGCGTTGCTCCACAAGTTTCCCCTGAATCGCATATTGCAGGATGGATTTTTTCATATCTTCAGGAAAACGCTTATTAAATTCTTCAAGACGGCTCCAAGCCTGCTCATAGCGGTCGATCAGCGGCAGCAGCTCTTCAATCTTGGCGACAATCCTCTTTTGCTCGGCAAGAGGCGGAAGAGGAATCCACTTTCGCTTAAGCCTGTCCATATCAATCGTGGGAAGTGCGGTCCCTTTATAACATTGCCTAAAGTCGATAAGGAGAAAAAAATAATAGAAATACATGAGATTGACTGGCCCGATAACTGAGTATCCGCCTGTGTTCAAATCTACTATGGAATCTTGTACAAGAATTCGCTTTTTGTTCGTAAAGACAGCCCCACCGTTTTTTGGATATACTATCGTGTTCTTAAGAAAGTACTTTTTGGGGCTATCATCTTTAAGAAAAGCAGTTGTGATACTGAGATAAACCTCGTTTCCTTCAGTGTTCATATCAGATACCTTGAAATATGGAATTCTTCCTGCTTCTGCCAACTCATTTGGCTTTGGTGTGAATCCAGAAATAAAAGCGCCACAATCTGTAATCCTTGCCATAACCCAACTGTCGGGGATATCAAATGGATACTCATCTGGTTCTGTGATGTCTGTATCCTGCCTAATTATTCCTTCTTTGATGAGTTTCTGTTTTTCAGCCTGGATCTGCTGATAAAGTTCTTCCGCAGTTCCTTCTTCGGGTATTTGCGGCACCAATTTGCCTTGAATTGCAAGCTGAAGGATGCTGTTTTTCAGTTCCTGCGGAGTCATTGCGCAGTTCCTCCGAGCTTGTCGGTGATTTCAGCAAGAACACGGTCAATTTCCGCGTTCAGCGAGGCACGCTCTTCCTGATAGCGTTGAATCAAATCCATAGGTGCAAGGATCTCTTCTTCAGCGTGCGGATAGCCGCATTGATCAAGGTTGTATCCCAAATCTTCAGAAAGTTCTTTCACAGTGAATTTTCGTGCTTTGTCAAAGCCGTCTTCATTGATTGCGACACGGTTGTTCCACCATTCCACCGCAGGAGCGAAATGCTCCAGTTTCATCGGCTTTGTCTTTGAAAAATGCTTGTACCCTTCCGGCATATCGAGACGATAAAACCAAGTCTCCGTTGTGCGTCCGGCGCGTTCAAAGAAGAGAATGTTCGTTGTGATCGATGTATAAGGCGAAAACACACTCTGCGGCATACGGATTACGGTGTGAAGATTAAACTCCGAAAGAAGTTTTTTCTTGATGTTGATTTTTGCGTTGTCTGTACCGAAAAGAAATCCGTCCGGCAGGATTACAGCGCAACGTCCGTTTTTTTTCAAGCGGTACATGATGACAGAAAGAAAGAGATCAGCAGTTTCGGAACTTGCAAGATCAGCCGGAAAATGGTTTTTGACCTCGGCCTTTTCACTGCCGCCATAAGGAGGATTCATCAGCACAACATCAAACTGGTCATGTTCCGTGTAGTCAAGCACATCATAAAGAAGACTGTTGTCGTGGAACACCTGCGGAACATCGAGATCATGCAGAAGCATATTCGTAATGCAGAGCATATACGGGAACTGCTTTTTCTCGATACCGTAAACTGAAGTACCGAACTCGGCACGGTCGGCAGTGGTTTTCACCTTTTTTTCAAGCTCCTTCAGCCAGCTTGTAAGAAAGCCGCCTGTTCCGCATGCGAAGTCGGCCATTTTTTCACCGATCTGCGGTTTTATCATCTGAGCCATAAAGTCTGTAACAGCACGCGGCGTATAGAATTCACCGGCTGAACCCGCACTTTGCAGCTCTTTCAAAATCGATTCGTATATTTCGCCGAAAGCGTAACTTTCCTCGTAATCTGAAAGATCAAGCTCGTCGATGATATTTATAATCTGGCGAAGCAGAACACCGTCTTTCATGTAGTTGTTCGCATCGGCGAAAGTCGTCTGCACGATAGCCTGTTTTATCGGCGTGGAAGCATCGACCGGCAGTTTTTTCAAAATCGGAAAAAGCGTATTGTTGACAAAATCAAGAAGTCTTTCACCAGTCATAGCCCTGCCGGACTTGTCATCATGCGCCCAGTTCACCCAGCGGCATTCTTCAGGAATAATCGAAACATAATTCTGATCGTCAAATTTCCAGTCTGATTCCTTGGAGTCATATACCTTGAGAAAAAGCATCCATGCAATCTGTTCGATACGCTGTGCATCACCGTTGATACCGGCATCGTTTCTCATAATATCGCGGAGACGCTTTACAAAACCCGATAAATTGCCCATATTTAAATCACCTCATCCATATAGATTTCTTCTTCCAGTTTCTTGACCGCTTCCAGATACCCTTCTCTACCGCCGAAAAATTCAGAAATTCTGGAGGGTTTACCGTATTTTAAGAAAGGCTCGAGTTTCAAAATTTCCGTGTTGCAGATATCGGAAATGCCGTCATTCATATACTTGTCAAGCAGTGCTTCAAGAATTTCGCGGGCAACACCGTTGTATCTGCTGAGAAAATCGCGTTTTTTCACATTGTTAGCCCTTTCTCTGCGTGTAAGAGGCTTCTTGTCATAAGCCACATGGCATATAAAATCGAAATCATCGACATCAGACATGCCGTTTTCGGCCTTCATCTGTTCAATATTGATGCCGCGTTCTGAAAGCATGTTTATAATTGTTCTTTTTTCAGGATCTTTACGCCATTCGCGGATGAAATTATCAAGAGACGCATACTCTCCGACAATGTTCTTTTTTGTGTAGTCGGTGATACTTTCCTGCCTGAGCAAAATACCGTGCGGATCATAAACAGATACAGTTTTTTGAATTATCTCAACACGGCAGCCCGATTTATCAACAATCGGTTTGATTTTAGGCTCTGAAACCGGAGGTTCCGGAAAATCAACCGGCGGAAGACTAGGATCATTGGGTTCCGGCTTTTTTACAGGCGGATAATCGGGATCAATTACAATAGGACCGTCCCAATCAGGATCAGAAAATAAGTTTGTGACATTGCGGAAATCCATAATTGCAAAACTGAGTTTGCCGTCTTTTTCTCTTAAACGTGTTCCCCGGCCTATAATCTGCTTGAACTCTGTCATTGAACCGATTATCTGATCCAAAACGATCAACTTTGTCATTTTGCAGTCAACGCCAGTGGAAAGCAGTTTTGATGTCGTGGCTATAACAGGATATTTCGAAGAAACGGAAATAAAATAATCGAGTTTGCTTTTTCCGTAATCATCGCTTCCGGTGATCCTGACAATGTAATCCGGATTCTTTTTCACCATATCTGAGTTCAGATTGATCAATGCGACACGCATCCGTTCTGCGGCTTCTTCAGTAGCACAGAAGACTATGGTTTTTGCCATGCGGTCTGTAAATTTCAGATAATTCGTGATTTCCGAAGCCACTTGCTGAATGCGGTCTTCAATAACAATGTTGTAATCATAATCTCTGTTGTTATATACCCGGTCTTCGATCGGATTCCCGAATTTATCAAGCTGCCCGGGCGCAGGCCGCCAGCCGTCACCGATGTTTGTTTTGATATTTACCACCTTAAACGGCGCAAGAAAACCGTCGTCGATTCCTTTATTCAGGCTGTAAGTGTAAACCGGTTCGCCGAAATAATCGATGTTCGAAACATACTTTGTTTCTTTGGGCGTGGCCGTCATACCGATCTGTGTGGCGGAACTGAAATACTCCAAAATTCTGCGCCAGCGGCTTTCTTCTTTCGCTGATCCCCTGTGACACTCATCGACAATAACAAGATCAAAGAAATCCGGCTGAAAAAGTTCCGAAAAGTGTTCCTGATCGTCATCGCCAACGAGCTGCTGATACAATGAAAAATAGACTTCGTGAGAAGTGATCGTGGTTTTGTCGTCTTTTGCGACATTGATTTTATGAATAACTTGGTTCAGCGGGGCAAAATCCTGCTGAATTGACTGATCCACCAGAATATTGCGGTCTGCAAGATAAAGAATTTTGCTTTTCATTCCGCTTTTCAAAAGGCGGTAAACTATTTGAAACGCGACATAAGTTTTGCCTGTTCCCGTAGCCATAACGAGAAGCAGCCGGTCCTGACCTTTTGCGATGGCGTCCAAAGTTCTATTGATGGCAATACGCTGATAATAACGCGGCGGATATGTGTTCTGACTGCTGTAATAGGGCTGCTCGATAATTTTTTCCTGATTCGTTGTAAGTCCTGTTCCGTTGTTCTGCTCGGATTTATATCTTGCAATCAACTCATCAGCCGTCGGAAACTGATCAAGCCCGAATTCGCGTTCCTCTCCGGTAAGAAAATCATGCTCAACAAAGCCGTCTCCATTGGAACTGTATGCAAACGGAAGATCAAGCATTTTGGCGTATTCCATAGCCTGCTGCATACCGAAAGAAACAGTGTAAGTATTATCCTTTGCTTCGACTACTGCAATCGGGTTGTTTGCACTCAGGTAAAGAAGATAGTCAGCGAATTTAGGCTTACCACGAACAGCCATCTTGCCTTTGCTGCCGAGAAGGATTCTACCATCTGTAATCGCTGTTTCCATTGTAATTTTGTCATGCCAGCCTTTAATGTGAAGTGCCGGAGTAATAAAGTTGCGCTTGATATCTTCTTCCGACATCTGTTTTTTGTCTAACAGCATGAAATCCTCTTAATTTGACCGCCCAAAATTTTCTCAATGATGATATTTATAGCTTTCACAGTGTCAACTATTTGATTTTATTATATATTTTTGAACACTGATTAAACTAACAGATTAAAAAACTGCGAAAAAATTTATTTAAAAATAAAAAAGGCTCCCCGAAGGGAGCCGTAAAATCACAAAAAGCTCAAATACCGCTTAGTGCGGGATGATGCCGAGCAATATACCTGCAGCGATTGCGGAACCGATAACGCCTGCTACGTTCGGAGCCATTGCGTGCATAAGAAGGTAGTTCGTCGGATCAGCCTGTTTACCGATATTCTGTGCAACACGAGCACTGTCGGGAACCGCGGAAACACCAGCGCATCCGATGATCGGGTTGAGTTTGTTGCCCGGTTTGAGGAAGCAGTTGATGAGTTTCGCGATCAGAACGCCGCCGGCAGTGGAGATCATGAAGGAAAGTGCGCCGAGAGCGAAAATTTTGATCGAAGCGGCTGTAAGGAAGGTCTGAGCACTTGTTGAAGCACCGACCGTGATACCGATAAGAACTGTTACGATATCGATAAGTGCGTTGCTTGCAGTCTTCGAAAGTCTGTCGGTTACGCCCGATTCCTTGATGATGTTGCCGAGAAGGAGCATACCGATAAGAGGAAGTCCGCCGGGAGCGATGAATGTGCAGACGATGAACGCAACTATCGGGAATACGATTCTTTCACGCTTTGAAACTACGCGCGGCGGTTTCATGCGGATGAGTCTTTCCTTTTTGGTCGTGAGAAGTTTTACGATCGGGGGCTGGATAACCGGAACGAGAGCCATATACGAGTAAGCCGCGATTGCAACTGCGCCCAAAAGGTGCGGAGCCATGAGACCTGTCGTGAAAATAGCCGTCGGGCCGTCAGCACCGCCGATGATACCGATCGAAGCAGCTTCCTGAAGGTTGAATCCAAGAAGGATAGCGATAAGGAATGCCGCGAAAATACCTACCTGAGCACCGCCGCCGATAAGGATGAGTTTCGGGTTGGCGATCATGTAGGAGAAGTCGGTCATTGCGCCGATACCCATGAAGATAAGCGGAGGATAGATACCTTTCAGAACTCCGAAGTAGAGGTAATTGAGAACTGAGCCCGGATCGTAGACACCGATCTGAACACCTGCCGCGGTCGGTATGTTTCCGATGAGGATACCGAAACCGATCGGGAGAAGAAGAAGCGGCTCATAGTCTTTCGCGATCGCGAGGAAAATGAAAATGAACGCAACGAGCATCATTATCAGGTTTCCTATCGTGATGTGAGCGACAGCCGTGGTGTTGAAGAAACGGGCAATGAAACTTCTGTTCTTCTGAAGGTAATATTCCATCGTTCCGGATGAACGGAGCGAGAAATTGATGAAAAGCGGGGTAACTTCATAGGTTTTGCCGAAGTTTTTGATGTAGAGCGTGCGATTGAGTGTTACGTCGCGCGCCGATTCGCCGTTCAGCATAACCGGGAAAAGTTCCGGATCTTCCTTGAAGTTGATGAAAGCGACACCGTTGTCGGCAAGAAGAAGGTCTGAATGTTTGTATTCCTTTCTTTCACCGTTCGGGAAAATCGCCGTGATTTTGTAGTCCTGTTTTGCAGGATCGAACGAATCAAGATCGACGACCGCAAGTTTGGAATCCTTCTGTTCCTTCTGGTTCGGAAGGACCGCCTCGAGACCTGTGATCATGAGGTAGTTGCCGATCGTGCTTTCGTCATGGTGCTCAGCGATCGTTTTGTATTCCGGAGTTCCCTCTACGACATTGTTCGAAACGATAGCAGCGTATTCGATCTTTTTCTGCGGAGTGTTGTCGAGAAGTTTGTATTCGATCTCGAGTTTTACAAGGGATTCATTCTCCTTGCTTCCGGTAAAAACAGAGTTGGCACTGCCTTTTTTGTGATGCTTCGCAAAATTGCGCATCGGCAGCGCTCTCGCCGCCGGCGCCTGAGGCTCTTCCTGAGCCTGAGGTTCCTGTCCAGCCTGCTGAACTGCCGCCTCTTCAGGCTTGGGCTCTTCCTGAGCAAAAAGAAGGAAGCTCAGTAAAAGAGCGAGAATTAAAGTTGTATATTTCTTCATTTTCGCCTCTTAACCAATTGTTACAAGCGGCTGGTGTTCCTTGACATTGTCGCCTTCCTTGACGAGAACGGCTTTGACTGTTCCCGCAGTTCCGGAGTTGATGTCGTTTTCCATCTTCATAGCTTCCATAGTCATGACTTTCTGTCCTGCGGTTACGGTGTCGCCGACTTTAACGAGGACTTTCATGATAAGTCCGGGCATCGGAGCGACAACGTTGTTTCCGCTTACATCGCCTGCAGGTGCAGCAGCCGGAGCAGCGGCAACAGGTGCAGCAGCGGCAGCGGGTCTTGCAGCAGCAGGTCTCGGTGCAGCCGGGGTGAACGCAACAGGTTCTCCGCCTTTGTAAGTAATGTCGACATCGTATTCGTTGCCGTTTACAGCGACTTTAGCAGTCGCGCCGCCGAAATCTTTGACTTCGACATCGAATTTTTTTCCTTTTATCGTAAGTTCATACTTTTTCATCTCGTCTCCTCACTATTTTTTTACTGCCTGCCATCTTTTGAAACGGCGGGACTGTTTTGCCAAACTTTCGCTTGTCCACGGATTGTTGTTGTAATACTGCTTCGTCTCGGTCAGATAAACTTTATCAGAGCTTTCGGTCATGTAGATCGAAAGGCCGATCATAGCTGCGATCTGCTCAAGCTCGCTCTCTTCCGTTACAGGTGCTTCTTCCTTTTTCTCGGGAGCTGCAGGTGCGGGTGCCGGAGCTGCAACAGGAGCCGGTTTCGCGTCCTTTCCTGCAAGGCGGTAGAACTGCGAAAGAACTATCGCGAGTATCGCCAGACCGCTGAGAACGACTCCGATCCCGATAAACGGAAGGGCTTTGATTACAGCCCAGTCGGACTTCGTCAGGTCAGCCGAAAAAGCAGCGACCGCGGACTGAATTAAACTTATATGCTGAATCATCGTTCCTCCTACAGCGGAATGTTGCCGTGTTTCTTAGCCGGAAGGTCGTCGTTCTTCGTGATGAGCATTTCGAGAGCCTTGATAAGACGCGGTCTTGTCGTCTTCGGCTCGAAAATGTCGTCAATGTATCCGTGCTGTGCAGCGATGTAAGGATTTGCAACGTTTTCGTTGTAAAGCTCTTCCTGCTCAGCGAGGAATTTCGCCTTGTCTTCAGCTGCTTCGAGTTCTTTTCTCATAATGATTTCTACTGCGCCCTTTGCGCCCATGACTGCGATCTGAGCAGTCGGCCAAGCGTAGTTCATATCGCATCTGAGGTTTTTCGACGCCATAGCGAGGTAAGCGCCGCCCGTCGATTTTCTGGTAACGACCGTGATCTTCGGAACTGTCGCTTCGCTGTATGCGAAAAGCATCTTTGCGCCGTGTCTGATAACGCCGCCGTATTCCTGGCCTGTGCCCGGAAGGAATCCCGGAGTGTCGACGAAAGTGATTATCGGAACATTGAAAGCATCGCAGAATCTTACGAATCTTGCAGCTTTGTCGGAAGCGTTGATGTCAAGGCATCCTGCAAGAACGTTCGGCTGGTTGCCGACGATACCGACTGTTCTGCCGTTGAGTCTTGCGAAACCGACGATCATGTTGGTCGCATACTGCGGCATAACTTCGAAAAACTCGCTGTTGTCGACGACCATAGCGATGACCTGCTTCATGTCGTATCCTTTGTTCGGGTTCTCTGGGATGATCTGGTTGAGAGCTTCTTCCATTCTGTCGAAAGGATCTGTCGGCTCTACCATCGGGGGCTCTTCAGCGTTGTTCGACGGAAGGTATGACAAAAGCTGTCTGATAGCAGCGATGCTCTCTTCTTCCGTAGCGTGCGAGAAGTGTGCGACACCCGATTTTGTCATGTGAACTGCCGCGCCGCCAAGGTCTTCGACCGAAACATCTTCGTGGGTTACGGTCTTTACGACTTTCGGACCGGTAAGGAACATGTATGAATTCGTATCTGTCATGAAAACGAAGTCGGTAAGTGCCGGAGAGTAAACAGCGCCGCCTGCGCACGGACCATAAACAGCCGAGATCTGCGGGATAACGCCGCTTGCAAGAGTGTTTCTCTTGAAGATCTCGCCGTAACCGTCAAGGGCATGAACGCCTTCAGGAATGTTTGCGCCGCCGGAATCGTTGAGACCGACAACAGGAGCTCCGACTTTCATTGCAAGGTCGAGAACTTTGCAGATCTTTTCGCCGACGATTTTGCCGAGCGAGCCGCCTGCAACTGTAAAATCCTGTGCGAAAACGAAAACTTTTCTTCCGTCGATCGTGCCGTAACCGGTAACTACGCCGTCGCCGATAGCCGCATTCGCGCCGTTTGCGCAGCGGAGAGCGTCGATTTCCTCGAAGCTGCCGCCGTCAAGAAGTTTAGCGATCCTTTCGCGTGCCGTGAGCTTGCCTTTCGCATGCTGAGCTTCGATCCTCTTTTCGCCGCCGCCGAGCTTTCCCTTCTCTTTTTTGGCTCTGAGAGCAGCCAGTTTTTCTTCGATTGTTGCCATTCTTTCCTCCTAAAAAATCACAATCTATGAACTAATGATGAGTTTCTTCGGTGTATTCAATAAGAACTTTCGTCTCTTTCGGATGAACGAAAGCGATTTTCGTATGGTGAGCTCCGCCGCGCGGAACTTCGTCGATCATTCTGAGTCCCTTTTCCTTGGTCTGCGCAATGTCTGCCTCGACGTCGTCGCTGCTGATTGCAAGGTGGTGGAGACCTTCGCCTTTCTTCTCAAGGAATTTTGCGACTGAACTTTCGGGAGATGTCGGCTCAAGAAGCTCGATCCTGCTCTCACCGATGTTGAAAAAAGCGACTTTGACCTTCTGGTCTTCAACGATCTCCTCGCCTGCATACTCAAGGCCGAGAACATCGCGGTAAAGGTTTACGAACGCGTCAATGCTGTTGACTGCGATACCGATGTGATTGATTTTTCTGCTCATAGCTTTCTCCTGGATTCGAATTCCTAAAAAACCTAAACGCGGGGAAAATACATATATATTTTTAAATTGCAAGGTTATCTGAGACGAAAAATTTCCTCTTGCAGAATCTACAAAAAAGCGTATTATTTTTTGTTAATTTTTTGTTTTTTGGAGGCAGACATGTTCAAGAAGTTGTTTTTACTACCGCTTTTTTTGGTTTTGCTCGCTTTTTCGGCTGCCGGCTGCGGCAACGGTTCGTGCACTGTCACAAAGTCCTACGGCACAAACTCATTCACTAAGGATGCCGCCAACACCTGCATAAAAAAACTCGCCGGCGCGACCTGTTTTCAGGATTCAAGCAAAGAGGATATCACAAATATGGTTGCCGAGTTGCAGAAATACGAGCTCGTCTTCAACAAAAAAAAGTGTTACGATATCTACGACAAAGATGAATTCGACAATAACAAGCGGGTAAAATGCCCCGATATCATTCCTGAAAAAATCAAAATTCTGCAACTTTCAGGATGCAATATCTATTACGACGGCGACAATGAACATACCGATTGCATGACTCCATGTCCTGACATCTATTTTTCGACCGACAATGACCTGTTCAATACTGTTGTCTACCAATACTCGTGGGGAGATCTTGTGTGGGCATCTCAAAGTGCTGACGGCAAGACAAGTTTTTCAAGTGATATCAACTACCAAGGAGGAAGAATTTCTTCATTCTACTGGCACGAAACAACGGAAGACGGCAGAGAAATCAGCAGAGGGGTCATTATCGACATGGAAATCGTTGATCCTGCCACTGTCGAACCCGAGGATGACAAAATTCTCGCGCAGTGCGAAGACAGTGAAGGGAGAATATACAAAGAAGAAGATCTGATTCCTGACGGATGCGGTATTTTGATATGTTCGGAAGAAGGCTGGATTCCTTACGGCAACCTTGGCTGTTATGATGAATGCGATCCGGACGGATTGCTTGAAATAAGGTATTGGGACTGCCCCAACGGAGATGAATTCGAATGGTGTTTCTGTGAAGAAGACGAAGAATACGGCTCGAAATGGACCTGTACCGAAAGGATCGATCTTCAATGTCCTTCCGAAGATGAATGGTAATACCGCACACGCATTCTCACAATAAATTTGCGTGAAATTCAGTTTTTCATATACTCCGCCGTTGCTGTTTGAATGTTCTTGCGGGGTCTTGCTGTGAAAAGATTTTTTCTTTCATTTTTCATTCTTTTTGCTTTCGGGACGGCTCTTTTTGCCGATCAACAGGCTGACAACAAACTGTTTTTCGCGGTTCAGGCGATGAATGTAGAAAAGGCGCGCAACGCCGTCAAAGCGGGTGCCAACGTGAACGGTTTCGACGATGACGAGTGGCCTTACTTCATCACTGCGGTAAGCGGCGGAAACATCAATCTGATCGATGTTTTTTTGAGGAACGGCGTCAAAATCAACATCGCCGGACCTGACGGAAAAACGGCACTCATGCACGCGATCTCTTCAAAAAACAAAAAAGTCACAAATCTTCTGCTAAACTACAGAGCATCTCTCACAGCTAAGGACAAAACAGGCAAGAACGTCCTCATGTACGCTGCGGAAGCGGGCAACCTCGAACTCGTCAACAAGGCTTTGAAAGCGAAAGCCAACCCGCTCGATGCCGACAGCAAAGGAATGAACGCCCTCAACTACGCAATGGCCGGCAGAAACAAGCAGATAATCAAAATGCTCGGCGCTTACGAAACGCAGCCGCACGACTTCATAATCGCAGTCGAAACCGGAAATGTTTCGAAAGCGCGCTCGCTCCTCAAAAAAGGGATCGACCCCAACCTCAAGAACGAATCGGGCGAACCTCCGCTTTTCGTCGCGATAAGAAACAACGACAAGTCGATGCTCAAACTCCTGCTTGAAAACAACGCCGACGTCAACTTCAAAAACAGCAAAGGCTACACGATCCTGATGTACTGCATAGCATCGAACAAGATAAAATTAGCTGAAGAGCTCCTCAAAAACGGCGCTCTCGGCGACTTCAACTTCAAATATGCAAAAGGAAGAACGGCTCTCATGATCGCGATTTTCACGAAAGACAGGCGTTTCATCCGCTCGATAGCTAAATTCCGTCAGGATTTCAACATCACAGACGATGCAGGAAAAACGGCGCTGATCTACGCAGTCCACATGGGACTCGGGGATGTCGTCAAAGACCTTCTCGAAAAAGGTGCCGACAAATACATCGCGGGAAAAGACGGCAAAACCGCTCTTGATATCGCGGAAGAAAAAGATCTTGCATACATAACGATGCTGCTCAAAAAATAATGCTCAACAAAGAAGAAATCATAAAAATCATTCCGCACAGAGATCCTTTTTTAATGATCGACTGTGCCGAAATAGTTGAGCCTGAAAAATCGGCGTCAGGCACTAAAACCCTGACAGGGAACGAAGATTTTTTCCGCGGACACTTCCCTGACGAGCCCGTTATGCCGGGAGTTCTCATCATCGAATCTATGGCTCAGCTCGGAGCAGTCCTCATTCTGAGCATTGAGAAATACCGCGGCAAAAAAGTCTATTTCACCTCTATCGACAACGCGAAATTCCGCAGAAAAGTCCTTCCCGGCGACACTCTGGAACTTTACGTCGAACTCATTTCGTTCCGGCACAATATCGGCAGAGGCTCGGCCCGAGCCGAAATCAACGGAGAAACAGTCTGCACAGCCGAACTCGGCTTCGTGATCGTGTAAGCACTAAAAAACTTCAAAACATAAATTCTTTTTGATATAAGCGCGTGTTTTTTTTATCAACTATCGGAGTTCATTATGAAAGTTTTACGAGAAATAAGCGAAGTAAGAAATGCGAGACGCGAATGCAGAACGACTTTCGGCCTCGTTCCGACAATGGGTGCGCTCCACGAAGGGCACCTCACACTCATCAGAAAAAGCGTTGAAAAGTGCGGTCAGACCATCGTTTCGATCTTTGTCAACCCGACTCAGTTCGGTCCGAACGAAGATTACGAAAAGTACCCGAGAACAGTGGAAGAGGATCTCAAAAAATGCGAAGAAGCGGGTGCCGACTACGTTTTCCTACCGACGAACCAGACTATTTACGGCACAGAAAAGCCGTTAGTCACGCTGAATGTCGACAAAGAGATGACTTCGATCCTCTGCGGCAAAAGCAGACCTATTCATTTCAACGGCGTCGCACAGATCGTCTCTATCCTTTTCAATATAGCGCAGCCCGATGTCGCGTTTTTCGGCGAAAAAGACTATCAGCAGCTCACTATCATCCGCAAAATGGTCGAAGATCTCCACTTTCCGATTGAGATCGTCGGCGTTCCGACTGTCAGGGAAGCGAGCGGACTGGCGAAAAGTTCGAGAAACCGCTATCTTTCCGAAGCGGAACTCGCAGTCGCGCCCAATATTTACAAAGTCATGAATATTATTAAAGAAAAAGCGAACAAGCTTCACGCAAAAAATGAAACTGTTCCTGTAGAAACTCTTGAAAACGAAGCGAAAAAAATGATTTCGGAACTTGTCCCGGGATCAAAGATCGACTACTTCGAGATCCGTAGCACTAAAGACCTCAAAAGAAGCGGAAACCTTGCCGCAGACTCCCGAATTTTTACGGCGGTCTATGTCGGCACGACAAGGCTTATAGACAACCTTTACATCGGAAAATAACAAAAAGATCTGCAAATGAAATATCTTCTTTCCTTGGGCTCCAATCTCGGCGATCCGATGAAAAATCTGAAAACGGCTATAACAAAACTCGAAGAGAAGTCGGTTTTTGTCGACGACTGCTCGAGCGTCTATGCAACTTCGCCGGTCGATTATGTTTACCAGAACGACTTCCTCAATATGTCACTCATCGTCGAAACGTCGCTTGAACCGCAGTCTCTGCTTGAAAAACTCAAGGAGATAGAGTGTGAAATGGGAAGAGTCAAAACTATCGAAAAAGGGCCGCGGAACATCGATTTGGATATTATTTTCTGGGAAAAAGGAGGCTTTGAATCGTCCGACCTGACTATCCCGCACAAAGAGGCTGAAAACAGGCTTTTCGTAATATTTCCGACGCTTGAAATCATCGGAAGTGCAGGGTGTTTCGGCAGCGAGAAGTCGCGTCTGGACCACATTCTCGAAACGGAACAGGAGCGTTTCGCCGGTCAGAAAATAGAAAAACTGTGTCCTTTCAAAATAGAAGGAGAAGACTATGGCTGGAAAAATTGTTGACAAATTTCTCGAAAAAGTGCCGTTCTCGAACGAAATCATCGATGCGGTGAACAAAAATTTCGACCTCACTTTCACGAAGCAGCTGGCGGCAGAAATATCGCACCAGCTTCTCGAACAGGGAAGCAAACTCAAAAACGAGATAACGAACGCCGTTTCGGAACAGATCCGCAAGGAAATCAGAGATCAGATCGACAAGACGGATAAGGCAAAACTGCTTGCCGAAACACTCGAAAATCTTGAAATCACGATCACTTTCAAGCCTAAAAAACGGAGCGGAAAAAAATGAGCAGAATCATCAACAACGTCAAGCCGCTGATTGCCATAATCGGCCGTCCCAATGTCGGCAAATCGACCCTTTTCAACAAGATCCTGAACAAAAATTCGGCTATCGTCGACGATATGCCGGGCGTTACGAGAGATCTCAACTATCAGGATCTGATCTACGACGACAAGCCTTTCACGATAATCGATACCGGCGGATTCCATATCGACGAAGACGAAACCGACGCGATAACGAAAGGGATCAGAGACCAGATAAATGAAGTTCTCGATGAAGTCGACGGCGTGATAATGCTCTGCGACGGCGAGGCGGGACTTACCGGAAGCGACCGCGAGATCTATCACCTGATCCGCGTGAAAGGGCTTCGTTCGTGGCTCGCAGTTTCGAAAATCGATTCCGAAAACAAAGAGATCGCATCTGCCGAATTTTACGAAACAGGCGCCGATATGGTCTATCCCGTATCGGGGAAAACAGGTTACGGCGTATTTGACATGCTTGACGATGTAACGAAGGATTTCTGGACTGAAAAAGAGATAAACGAAAAACTTCCGCCGGCTCCCGAAGAGATAAAAATCGCTATTTTCGGCCGTCCGAATGTCGGAAAATCGACTCTCGTCAACAAAATCATCGGTCAGGACAAGATGCTCGTGAGCCCGATCCCGGGAACCACGATGGATCCGATAGATTCGACCGCGAAATATATGGGAAAGACGCTTCGTCTGATAGATACGGCGGGAATCAGGCGGAAGAAAAAAATCGAAATGCTCATGGAAAAAGCGGCTATCGTCCGTGCTTTCCACTCGGTCGATCGCTCAGACATCGTCATTTTCATGATGGACGCTCAGGAACTTGCAACAGATCAGGATCTCCGCATTCTTGGACTTGCGCACGACAAAGGCAAAGGAATAATCATCGTCATAAACAAGTGGGATCTTATCGAAAAAGAGACTGGAACTTACGAAAAAATCGTTCAGGATCTGCGTGACAGGATCAAATTCGCGCCGTATGCGCCGATAATTTCGATCTCGGCAATGCAAGGCATGCGCGTTCAGAAACTGCTTGAAAAAGTGCTTGCAGTGCACGAAAACTACCGCAAGATGATTGACGACGAAACTCTGGAAGAGTGGCTTTCGGCCGTTCTCTCAAAAAATCCGCCGCCGCTCACAAGACGCAACAAGATGATCCACTTCAACGGGATAACAATGGAACAGACTTCGCCGCTTACCGTTGTAATCAAAGTAAGCGCACCGAACGACATCCATTTTTCATACGACAGATACCTGCTCAACAAATTTTACGAGACCTTTCCATACGAAGGTGTACCTGTGAAAATCGTTTACAGACACAGCTTCAAGAAACCTAAATCAAAGGGGTAAACATGAAAAAGATCATTCTGACAGTCTTTCTTATCGCAGTTGCCGTCGCACTTTTCAAATGTTATTCGATCTACAGCGGCTATCAGGCTTTCAAAACGACGAAGATCGAAGTCCCTGCAGGAACAACAGTCGTTATCGAAAAAGGCAACACATGGAACAGTGCGGCGAAAAAACTTGCAGAAGCAAAAGTAATTACCGATGCAAAACAATTTATGTGGATGATCAAGGAGAAAGATTTCGGCAAATCGCTCAAAACCGGCGAATTCGAATTTTCAGGCGAAATGGATCCCGAGGAAGCAGCAAAGAAAATCATGAGCGGAAAAGTAAAACTCTACTCATTCACTATTCCCGAAGGATACAACAAATACGACGCATCCGCAGTCTTCAAAAATCTTGAATGGATGAACGGGAACAACAAATTCCTCGAAGTCTGCCACGACAAAAACTTTCTTGCCTCGATCGGAGCGAAAAGCAAAACAAGCTGCGAAGGGCTCCTCTTCCCGTCGACCTACAGCTTTCCGCGCGGCAGCGACATCATAGCGGTCATGAAAAAAATGGCAGCTCAGATGAAGGAAACACTCAAAAAATATGAAAACGACATTGAAAAATCGGGCATGGATGTCTATGAGATGCTCAAGCTCGCGTCTATCGTCGAAAAAGAGACCGGCGCAAAAGCTGAACAGCCGAAAATCGCATCCGTTTTCCTGAACAGAAAAAAAATCGGAATGAAAATGCAGACCGATCCTTCGGTAATTTACGGACTTCTGCCTAAATTCAACGGTAATCTCACCAAAAAGGATCTTCTTACCGACCATCCGTGGAACACCTACACCCGCTACGGATATCCGGCGACTCCTCTCTGCTTTCCAGGCGAGGGAGCAATAAAAAGCGTTCTTCATCCCGACAGCACGAACTATCTCTATTTCGTCGCAACAGGAAAAGGCTATCACTATTTTTCAAAGACGCTCAAAGAGCACAACGCGGCAGTTGATCACTATCAGGTCAAAGGCAGACGCGACAAGTTCGTGTATTGAAATCAAAAACGTAGAGACGTTTCAAACGTCTCCAATAAATCAAACGGGATCACGATTTAATCAGTAATCGAATTTTTCGATCAGTCTTTTGGTTTCACCTGGCTTAAGCTCGACAGGAATGGTCTTGTCGATCTTGGATTTCGGATTTTTGAACTGGATCTTGTACTCTCCGGCAGGAAGTTTGTGCTTTGATATAGGAGTCGCACCGATAAGTTTGCCGTTGATGTAGATATTCGCCCACGGCATGCTGTTTATCGTGAGGAATGCAGGTTCTCCCGATTCAACGACCGATTTTGATTCCGACTTCTTCGACTTAGACTGTGCAGGTGCGTTCTTCATCGGTTTAAGGATTACGCTGACCTCTTTGTTCATGTTGGCAGGCACTTTACCGATATTCTCTTCATACGGGAAGTATCCGTGTTTTTCAACTCTTACGATTATGTCAAGACCGACCGGAATATCGTTGACGATCGTCGGAGTTGCAGCCTGGACCTTTTTGTCGTTGATATATAAAACTGCTCCGTCCGGATCGGATTTGACTGTTATCATCGTTTTCTGCTCGCCGATGCGGTACATTTTTACGAATTTCTCAAGCGGCTCGCCCTTGCTGAGGAAAATACTCTCCTTCACATCAACGAAACCGTTTTTCGAGAACGAAATTTCATGCTGGCCGGCAAGAAGACCGTCGATCACGCACGGAGTTTCACAGCGCTTCTGGTACATCGTATTTTCGTCAACGACAACTATCGTCTTCTTTTCGTTTGAATCTACGATGAGAGACGCAGCATCCTTCTTGCTTCCGCCGAGAACGAGCAGCAGAGCGACCGCAAAACCGAGAACGATAAGAACTGCTGCAAAAACAAGCATGAGTTTTTTAGGCGACGAACTTTTATGAATGACCGATTTTTCGTCTTCAACCGAAGTCGAATCCCTGCGTTCAGTTTGTGCAGCTTCTCGGAGCGGCATCTCGGCAGGTTTTTTGATTTTGTGGTATTCCTCGAGCTTCGCCGTCTCTTCTTCAAGTTCATCTGCGAAGAACTCGCTCATAAAGTTCATCATATCCTGACGGGAGAAACTTTTTCCGCTCGCATAGCTGAACTTCTTGAGGTCTTCAGAGAACTCGCTCGCCCACTGGTAACGGTCTTCTCTGTCTTTAGCAAGTGCTTTGAGCACGATCCTGTCGAGTTCCGGCGGAACAGCACTGTTGAAAACGCTCGGAGGCAGGACTTCCGCCTTTCTGATCTTTTCAAGCGTTTCGACATCGTTCTTGCCGAGGAAAAGACGCTTTCCGGTGAGCATTTCAAAAAATACGACGCCGAGCGAGAAAATATCGCTTCGTCTGTCGATCGGCTGGCCGCTGACCTGTTCCGGCGACATATAGCTGAACTTTCCTTTCAGCATTCCGACCTGTGTCTTCGTCGATTTGCTCTTCGCTTTCGCAATACCGAAGTCGATGAGTTTTACCGTGCCTTCGTATGAAACGATCATATTCTGCGGAGAAATATCGCGGTGAACGATGTTGAGCGGATTCATTTTTTCATCAGTCTTGCGGTGCGCGTAGTCAAGACCGTCGCAGACCTGGGAAATAATATATGCGCTCTGCTCGACCGGCATAAGAAGATCGACTCTTTTCAGTCTTTTGCGGATAGTTTTGAGATCCTTTCCGTTGATAAGCTCCATCGCGATAAAGTATGAATCCTCGATCTTTCCGAGTTCAAAGATCTGAACGACATTCGGATGCTGGAGTTTTACCGCGATCTTCGCCTCATCGACGAACATTTTGATAAATTCGGCGTCTTCGGCAACTTCCGGCAGGATACGTTTTATCGCGACGATCTTCTCAAAACCTTCGACTCCGAACATCTTCGCTTTGAAGACTTCGGCCATACCGCCGACGTTTATCAGTTCCAAAAGATAGTATTTTCCGAATAATCTCGGCAGCTTATAAGTTGAATTATTTTCTTCCATCTAAATTCCCGCAAAAAACAAAAAAATTCTGTTGTTATTTTAATTATTGAATTTGTATAAGTCAAATAAACGGCATTGTTATTTTACACTCACCGATTCTATCGGGAATGTGATGTGAAAAACAGTTCCTGCCGGAGAGGTGTCCCAGAGAACGATCGAACCGCCGGAAAGTTTCACGATTTTCTCGCATGTCGCAAGTCCTAGACCGTTTCCGTTCTTTTTCGTCGTATAAAACGGCTCGAAGATCGAATCCTTGTGTTCTGGCGGTATGCCGGGACCGTTGTCGGAGACTTCGATCAGAAGTTTTTTCTTCTTCTTGGCGACTGAAACCTTGACCCGCCCTACTCTGTCGGTTTTTTCAAGCGCCTGCAGACTGTTGTTCACAAGGTTCACGAAAACGTTTTTCAGTACGTCCCAGTCGAACAGGAATTCCTTTCCTCCAGTCTGGTCGGTAAAGTTGACCGTGCGGTCGGCATAACTGAAAAACTGCTTCATTTCAGCAAAAAACGATCTGAAATTGTATGGTTTCGGGTCAAGTTTGATGTTTCTTCCGTAGATGAGCATTTTTTCGATCGTATCGTTGAGGCGTTTCAGCTCTTTGAGCGAAATATCGAGATATTCCGTATCGACATCCTTTTTTCTGTCGATGGCATCCTTCACAACTTCGATGTTGAACATTATCGAAGTCATAGGAGAACGCAGCTCGTGGGCAACAAACGACAGCATCTTGTCGACTTCCTTGAAATGTTTGAGCATTTCGACTTTTTTCTCTGTTTCTATAACAGCGGCGAAAAGCGCGATCTTTTCGAATTTGTTGAGCGCCATTTCGACAAGGTTGCAGATACAGAGCATCGCGTTGTGCGAAATGTTTCTCGAATTTATGACAAAAAAACCTGAAAGTTCGTTGTGATAAATGACCGGAATGAAAAAATCTCCGCCTGTTTTTTTGACAAAATCTTCGAGCGTAGGAACCGAAATCAGCGCGAAATCCCTTGATACATAGGTTTCATGCAGAAGGAACTGCTCGCTGAGAAGCGGCTGGAAGTCATCGTTCCCGTCGTAAAGTTCGGCCGGCATACGGCTCCCCTGCCAGAGAAGATCGTCAAGATAAACATACTTTATCTCCCTGACTTCGTGGAACCACTCCCTCACGCATCCGTAGAATCTGTCGAAGAGAAGCGGCGGCTCCGTGATGTCTTCTATCTCGAGACGGAACTTGTTCAGATAGGTCTGATAGTAGTTACGGCTTTTGTGGATGAAACTCTCGACCGATGACGAAAAATATGAAATCGCGACCCCGACAAGCATGAAAATCGTGAACAGAGCGCACAGCACGATAAGCGAAAAGTTTGCACCGCCGAAAGCACGTGTCAACAAAAATCTCAATGAAAATAAAAAGTTGACCAAAAAAGATGCCGGAATGGCAAAAAATATCATAAGCCAGAAATTTATCCTGTTGATCCCTGTTGACGACTGCTGGTTCATCATTACAAAAATACCGAAGCAAACAATGAAAAGAGTCGAAAGAATCATTGCGGCCACATTGAAATAGAGCGAATTGAAAGAGATGACCGATAAAGCTGATGCGGACGGAACAAGAAGCGAAAGCAGCGCCATCGCTGAAATATTTAGAAGGACAAATTTTTTGACATTCGCATTCAAGTATTTGATTTTCCTTAATATTATCGGAATATCAAGAACAAGTGCGGAAAGCGGGAGGATCAGGTAGACAAGATAGAGCCGCGTCTTCATATAAATAAACATAACGACCATAAAAGCAACAGACAGTGCTATAGTTGTCATCCATATTATGTTCGGAAGCACGGCATGCGGGAACGAATAAATATAAAGTGTTGAAAATATTACGAAACAAAGCTGCGCAACAAAAAAATAGACTTTGGAAAACGGAAAATAGACAGCAGCCGCAGATGAAAAAATAAAAACATTCGACATCATAACAAAAAATAGCCATAGATTCTGCGGCAGTCCCCTTCCCTTTATCATGATGTGCCAGCCGGCAGAAGACATGGCTATCGCGAAAAAAATAACGAAATATAAAAAATAAGGTGACTCAGACATCTTTGTGCAAACCGAACTCTTCGATCCTCTTGTCAAGCGTTGGTCTTGTTATTCCCAACAATTCCGCAGTCTTACCTTTATGCCAGTTAGTCTGTTTGAGAACATATTCTATGTAATTCCTTTCGACATCGCGCAGAGGCATCAGCTTTTCCGGAAAAGGAAACTCATCCGAGCCAGCCGGCTTTACTTTCGCATCAGTCTGTTCTTTTTTCTCGGCTATGAGGAATGAAAAGCTGTCGCGTGTGAGGATCTTGTCCTTAGCCTTTATCGAAGCGCGCTGGATCGTGTTTTCGAGCTCGCGGATATTTCCCGGCCAGGTGTGCGACCTGAGGTAATCGACAGCCTCTTTGGTTATGCTCTGGATCGAAGTGTGATTTATAAAATTGGCCTTTTTTATGAAGTGCAGGATAAGCATTTCGAGGTCGTTCAAGTGATCTCTAAGAGGCGGTACGGAGATCGTGATGACGTTGAGACGGTAGAAAAGATCCTCTCTGAACTTCCCTTTTTCGACAAGTTCCTTCAGATTTTTGTTCGTCAAAGCGACAATCCTGCCGTTAAAGCGCTTTTTTTCGGTCGCTCCGATAGGATAGAAATCCTTTTCCTGAATGACTCGCAGAAGTTTAGTCTGAAATTCGTAGGGCATTTCAGAAATTTCGTCGAGAACGAGCGTTCCGCCCCTGACCGCTTCAAGTTTGCCCTCACGGTTTGCGTTCGCGCCGGTAAAAGCACCTTTGACATATCCCATGAGCTCGCTTTCGATCAGATTTTCAGGCACAGCGGCGCAGTTTATCGCAATACAGGGCTCGTCAGGCACAGTATTTTCGTGAATAGCTTTCGCAACCATCTCCTTTCCGGTTCCGCTTTCGCCCGTAACAAGGATCGTCGCCTTGTTCCCTTTCAGAGTACCGATAGTCTTGTAAATATCGACCATGAGCGGATCCCTGCCGATTATCGTATCTTTGAACGGAGTGTTGTCCGGCTCGATAAAGTACGCTACCCGCTCCTTCAAAGTCAGAGTTTCAAGTGCGCATTCGACAGTCGAACGCAGCTTTTCAAGCGGGACAGGCTTCGTAAGAAACTCGTAAGCACCTAAATTCATTGCCTTTACAGCTGCATCAAGATCACCGAAAGCTGTCAGCATAACAATAAGCGGGATATCTTTTTTGTTAAATGTACGGTTAAGATCTTCAAGAAGTTCCAATCCTGTTTTCACAGGCATGTTTATGTCGAGAAGAACCAGATCGGGATGCTCATGTTCTATCGCAATATAGCCGTTTCTTCCGTCGTCGGCGGTAAAGACCGTGTAACCTTCCGATTCGAGATACTTCTGATAGCTCCGCAGAATCGAAAGATCATCGTCAACGATCAGTATTTTCCATTTGTTTTTCATCATCCGTCTCCTGAGAATCGGAATTCTCGCAAACATATCTTTCAATAATATTGATCTCGTCCAGCGAAAGTTTGAAAAGCTGATAGACGAAGCCGTCAAGCCTTTCCATAATAGCGTCGAGCTCCTTCTGCAGGGCTTCGCGGTCTCCCGTAAGAACCATCGAGTGATAAATTCTGCGGATCGAACGCACTTCATTCGCAATTATATTCTGGATATTCTTTCCGCAGAGAACAAACGGGATCTTATTGAAATTTTTCTTCAAAAACTTGTTGTGATGCGGGAATTTTATTTTATAAAAGAACTCGACAAGTTTTGAATTGAGATAACCTTCGGCAAAATAGAGGTCGATATCCGGCGTGCGCGGAACGACAGCGGCAACATCGTTCATAAAGTAAAGTCCCTCTTCGTCGTAGGCAAAAACCGGCTTGACCGAAAGATAGCGCATAAGCAGTTTTTTGCTTTCAAAACTGCTTTCGGGCGGGATCTGGAAGAATGCCTGCGGGTCGGGATAAATATATTTTTTGACCCTGAAATCTCTGAAAGGAAGTATCTCCTTCGACGTGACAAGCGGCCGGTATCCCGCATTTTTTCTAAGGGTTTCAACAATATCGTCGATCGGGGCGTTCCTGAACATTCCAAGGAAAAATCTGAAATAATCCCCGCATGTTGCGCCGGCATGATCCTCTATTTTCGAGACAAGGGCAAGCTGGTCGGCAGTGACATCGTCGTTAAAAGTGTAAAGATGGTTGAAATCAAGACAGCCGCGGTCGAGTTCGAGCACTTTGCCGCTCGTCAAATCACGGATAACGACATTGTGCGACTGCGGATAAACGCGCCCTTCGACCTTTTTAAGCGATCTCAGCTGCAGGAAATCGGCAAAACGGTCGATCTCTTCCGCTTCGAAATGCGAATAAAGGCTTTTTTTGTCCTTACGGGTGAGCGGTGAAGAAAGAAAGACCTTTTTCACGATGAGATAAAAAGAAGAGTCGTATTTCATCAGAACCGAAAGCGTGTTGAGCAGACTTTCACTCGGGAAAGAATAGTTGACGGCATCGTCAATAACGACGTCAAAATTCTGCGGACGCAGCTGCGTGTTGTCGTTGTTCATAAAGTCGAACAGCGTCGCCTGGATCGAAACAGAAAGATCCGCTTCACGCGAAACAGGATAGTACTCTATGTTTTTGAAAGGCGATTCTTTGGTCTTTTCGGAAGAATATCCGATGAAAAGCTGGATCTTTTTCTCGGTTTCGTACGGCAGGATTATCGAATCAGCGAGAACGAGCACAGACTGTTTCGGTTGCACCTTTACATTCTGCAGTTCAAACACCTTTTCAGTCGGAAGCGAAAGAATCGATGTTATGGAAAGAGAAAGGACAAAATCCCGCCCGAGTCTGTCGGAGAACTCGTTGTTGAGAACTGAAAAATCGCTCTTGCTTATCCCGACTAAAGTATTCGCCGCAGGCCGCTTGTTCTGAAGCGAAAGCCAGAATTTGTTCAGCAGAAAGGCATAGGGATCAGAATTGAGCGAATTCTGCCTTATAAAATCATTGATTTCGTAAAAAAGTTTTACAAGTTTTTTTCTTTTATCCATTTTTTCTCACCTTTCAAAGTTCGATATTTCAGTATAGAAACCGAATTTAAAAAAATCAAGCAATTAAAGGCAAAAAAAAAGGGCGCCGGAGCGCCCTCTAAAAAATCTACCGAATATAGACTCAATTAAACCGTTGGCTCAGTTGTCGGCTCTGTGGTCGGTTCAGTTGTCGGCTCTGTGGTCGGTTCAGTGGTCGGTTCAGTGGTCGGCTCTGTGGTCGGTTCAGTTGTCGGCTCTGTGGTCGGCTCTGTTGTCGGCTCGGTCGTCGGCTCTGTGGTCGGTTCAGTTGTCGGCTCTGTGGTCGGCTCTGTGGTCGGCTCTGTGGTCGGCTCTGTGGTCGGCTCTGTGGTCGGCTCGGTCGTCGGTTCGGTCGGTTCGGTCGGTTCGGTCGGATTATTGAATTCGTCGATCGTTGCGCAGTCAACTCTTGAGTCAGCAGCTGTCGAGTTCATATCGAAGCAGGTGCAAAGATCATCGATGGTGTCAACATCGGTATACATATCAACGATTTCCTGACCCATTGCAAGTTCAGCAACCATTGCAAGTTTGAAGGTTTCGCCTACTGCGAACGTTTCGTTCTTGTCGTAGCAAACCTGGAACTGTCCAGCCGGCATTTCCTGGCCGAAATCTGCGTTGTCAGCATATTTGTTGACAGCGATCATGCACTGTTTTGCATAAGCATTGTCAGAGGTGAACGCAAGGTCAATGATCTGAGTGATCGGAGCTGACGGGAATACGTCAACACCAGCTTCTTTAAGAGCGTCGATGTACTGGATCGGAACTGCTGCGAAAGCTACAGTCGTGAAACGGCCGCTGCTCATGTTCGGGTCACCGAGAGCTTCAACTGCTACTGCAGGAATCTCAACGGTTGCACCGGACTGATCCGTTCCCTGAAGGCTTGTTTCAAGGAAGAAGGAGTACTGGTTCGAATAGTCAAGGTCTTTACCCTCAACACCTTTAAGCGTTGCGGTAATAAGGTTTGCCATGGAAGGATTGTCATTGTCTTCCGAGTTGATTTTGCCGATGCCTTTGAATGCGAAGTAAGGCTCGTTGTCCCAATTAAGGATGGATGCATCAAGTGTGCAGCCTTCGTCGGTGTCCGTGTCGGTGTCTGTGTCAGTGTCCGTGTCGGTGTCCGTGTCGGTGTCCGTGTCAGTGTCCGTGTCGGTGTCTGTGTCGGTGTCTGTGTCGGTGTCCGTGTCGGTGTCCGTGTCAGTGTCCGTGTCGGTGTTGTCGTTGTTGCTACCACCACCGCAGCTTACAACGAAGAGGGCGAGAACGATCGCCACAAGGATTGCTGTGAATTTCTTCATTTGAAATCTCCTAAAAAAAAGTTAGTAAAAAATCCCTCGAAATTCATGTTGTAAAAAAACCGTCTAAAATTTTATGGGTACCTTTTTTTTTGTCAAGTAAAAAAGCAAAAAAACAATCTTATTGTAAAAAAACAATAAAAAGCGTCACTTACCCGCCGAAAACAGTCGAAAGCAGGATTATGAATACTCCGGCGAGCGATTCTCCTGCGATTATGCCGGAAGCTGCCGGAACGATGTATTCTTCGAGCGATTTCTTTTTGTGCTCGATGACGAGAACTATGAGTGCGCCCAGAAACATCGAAAGTGAATTCCAGAACGGAATGACGAACGAAAGTCCGATTCCCATCGAAGACGGGATATATTTTGCCGCTTTCGGGAACCACTTTTCAAGCAGCGGGATGATTATACCGACAGCAACGCCGATGAGCATCGCGATTTTCGCCGTCGAATGCAGCGTAGAAAAGCCCTGAGCAAGAAGGTCAGCAACTCTCGACCAGACCTGGGCAGCAGGAGCCGGGAAGTAGTCGCTTCCGAGAACGTCGGGAGTCGGAACGATGAGATAGAACGCCGGAACGATCACAGCTGTTCCCGCAAAAATGCCGAGGAACTGCGCTAAAAACATCTTGCGCGGGTTCGCACCGAGGATGTATCCCGTTTTGAGGTCGGTGAGAAGGTCAGCCGAAGATCCTGCTATACCGGAAGTGATCGAAGCGGTCATAAGAGTCGTGACTTTGCTGCCGGGACGGAGCATTCCGTAGAACGCCTGAGTTACCTGACCGAGCGCGCCGACGGGAGTCGTATCGGTTTCGCCTGTTGCACGGCATGCGACTATCGAAAGGAAGAACGAAAGGATGACGGCAAGGACCGAGACCCAGACCGGAATGTCGAACGCAAAAAGCATGATGAGGGCGATTCCCGTTCCGCCGACAACGATCCCCCAGAAAAACCAGCTCATCGGAACTTCGACTTTCTCGATTTCGGTCAGCTCGCGTTTTTTGTGAGAAAAGAGATCTTTGAGCGATGCGAAAGCCTTAAGGGCAACTTTCCACTGCATGAGGAACGACGTAAATCCCGCTGCAACCATTACGGAAGCGCCGAACCACAAACTCCAGCTGCTTATTCCTCGGTAGCCGAGCTCGGTAATCGCGCCGATTTTGAACATATACGGAGCTAAAACGATGTAATTGAGGATCGCGCCGAAAAGGATGCTCCACGCCGTTCTCCAGCCCATGATGCCGCCTGCTGCGACCATGATGAGGCTCGTTTCCATCGAAACAGTGTATTCAGCAAGTTTTTCGCCGAAAACCGCGTAGGTGTATTTTATCCACTCGAAAAAATCGCGGATCACCGTCAAAACCGCGCCGCCAAGGGCGAATCCGAGAAGAGTGCGCGTCTGTTTTTTGCTTTCCTCGCCTGCATAAAGGCTTTTAAGAGTCTCGGCTGTCGCTGTTCCCGACGGGAAAGGAAGTTTTTCCATGTTTATCATCTGCTTTTTCATCGGTATCGCCATGACGACGCCCGCAATTCCGAGGAAAACAGTCCACGCAGTAAGCACCCAGAAGTTGAGATGCTCGCCGGTGATCAGAATGTAAGCCGCGATCGCGCTCACCATCGTTCCGCCTGTCGTGTAGCCGGCGCTCGAAGCGGTCGACTTCATCGAATTGTTTTCGAGAAGCGTCATGTCGGTCGTGAAAATTTTGGGAAAAATCACGCGCAGAAGTTTCCAGATACTGAACGAAAGGACGCATGCCGTGATCGTGACACCCAGACCCCAGCCGGTTTTGAGACCGATGTAAAGGTTCGTCAGACTCATGAGTCCGCCGATTATCATTCCCATGACGACTGCACGGACGGTGAGCTGCTTGACATCGCCCTGATAGACATTCTTGAGCCACCGGCGGTCGTCTTCCTCGTACTGCTCTTCCAAAGTGAGCGGTCTTTTCGGTGGGACTTTCGCCGAGACGCCGTTTCCGGCAGAAAAATTTTCGTTTTTGTTTTCTTCTGTCATTGAAACCTCTGATTTTTTAAAAAGTGAAAGTTATAAGAAAATTTTCGATGGAACTATTCCTCGGAATCTCCGCCTTCCTTCGAGTCTTCAATGAGGGCGAGAACTCTGAGATAGTAAGCGCTCTTCGGGCTGAGTTCCTTTCTGAGTTTGATGAGGACTTTCTTTGCCGCGCTTACGTCGCCCGACTGCATATCAGCATAAGCTCTGTCATACATTGCAGCCGCAGTCTTTTCGATCTCCTTGAGACCGTTCTGAGCCGATTTGCTGTTTGCATCAGCATAAAGAGCCTCGTAGAAGTATTTTCTTGCCTCTGCGATGTTTTCATCTTTCAGCTGTTCCATTCCCTGAGCCGAAAGAGCGTCGGCCTTGATCGAATCGAGCTGTTTCGTGTAAGCACTGTATTCGAAGTTTCTGTCTCTCTCTTCCTTGAACTCGCTTCCGCCTGCGAAAGAAATTGATTTTTCTTTTATAAGAGCGTCAACTTTTGCCTTATACTGCTTTTCAATGTTGTTCTTCGACTGTTCGTATTTAGCTTTTGCGGCAGCTTCACGTTTTTCGGCAGCCTTGAGGTTAGCCTCATGCGCAGCTTTTCTCTTTGCGGCAGCCTTTTCCCAGTCGTCTTTCATCGTGTCGGTCTTCTTTTCGGCAGCTTCAAGTTCCGCGCGGAGTTTTGCTTCGTCTTTTCCTCTGTCGGCAATCATTTTCTTCGAGCTGCTTTCAAGCTGTGCGATCTTGCCGTTTATCGCTTTTTTGTCGGTCTCGGCCTTTTTCTCGTATTTCGCATAGACCGCCTGTTTCTCTTTTTCTATCGCGTTTTCGCTTGCGTCTTTCTTCTGCTCGACAGCGACTTCGAGGTCATTCACCTTCTTTTCTGCTGCGGCCTTTTTGTTTTCAAGCTGCTGAGCAAGAGCGTCTCTCGTCTTTTCAGCGTTGGCATCAGCAGTTTCACGCTGTTTTTCAAGAGCTGCAAGCTGTTTTCTCTTCTCTGCGGAAGTTTTGTCGAACTGAGCCTTTCTCTGTTTAGCCTTAGCGTTTCTTTCCGCGTCGCGTTTTGCAGCACGGCCCTCGATCTCTTTGATCTTTCTGCTCTTGTTGGCGTTTATAGTAGCCTGTTTCTTCTTGATGTCCTTTTCAAAAGCGGCTTTTTCCTGTTCAGCCTTCTTCATGTCAGCGGCGATCGCCTTCTTTTCCGCATCTTTTTTAGTTTTGAAAGCGGCAGTTTCTTTTTTGATTTCGGCATCGCTGCTTTTCTGGTCAGCATCTATCTTAGCCTGCTCGGCTTTGTAGTTTTTGGAAGCCGCAGCGGTCTCTTTTTCGATGAATTTGTCGTGACCGTCTTCAAATTTTGCGAGATCTTTGGAAGCTGCAGCGGAATCTTTTTTAAGTTTCTGCCACTTCGGATCCTTTTCGTATTTTTCGACTTTATCCTGGATCTCGAACATCTGGGATTCAAGAGTTTCGACCTTTTTCGCGCGTGCAGCCTGTTCCTTGCTGTAAGCCTGCTCCGCCTTTTCCTCGGCAGCGCTTCTTTCAGATTCGAACTTGCGCTCTGCATCTTCACGTTTTTTGTCGAACTTTTCCTGATTCTTGCTCAGTTTTTCTTCCTGTTTGTCGTTGAAATCGCTTATTTCGCCGTCGATTTTGTCGAACTTTTCGGTGTAGGAAGCGATTTTCTTGTCGTAATCCTCAAGCTGTTTATTGAGGTTTTCGGTCTCTTCGTCAGCCTTTTTCTCAGCTGCTTCGAGGTCTTTCGAATCCTGTTCTTCAGCTGCTGCTATGCTCTTGTCCAGCTTTTCCGATTCCTTCTGCTCGGCAGCTTCGAAATCGCTTTCGAGTCTTTCTACTTCTTCGGAAAGTTTCTTGATCTTTTTGTCAAGGTCGGAATTCGATTTCTCGAGATCCTGGATCTTGTCGTTATACTCTTTTTCAGCTGCTTCGGTATCGGCCTTAGCCTGTTTTTTAGCCTGAATGAGCTGTTTTTTGAGATCTTTGTTGCCTTGTTTGTATTTGCTTTCTATAGCAGCGATCTCTTCTTCGATCTCTTTTTTGTAGATCTCTTCGGCCGGTCTGTCGTCTTCAAGCTGTTTGTTCAGCTTTTCGATCTCTCTGTCGGTCTTTTTGAGTTTGTCGCGGTATATCGCGTCCATATTCTCGACGTTTTCCCTGAGAGTTTCGAGCTTTTTCTGATGTTCGCGCTCCTGTTTTTTCTCAGCTTTTGCCTGTTTTTTCTCGTCCTGTTCGAACTTTTCGTTGAGTTTTGTCTGCTCGTCGAGTTTTCCTGCCATGGAATCTTCGAGTTTTTTCATTTCGCCGTCACGCCATACGGAGATAGTCTTCATCTCTTTCTTGACGCTCTTGAAAGTTCTTCTCGCCTTTGCGTAATCGTCGCTCGAAGGCTCGTTATAGCGGCGTTTCTTGTTGGTTTCCTTTACGAACTGGAGCTCTTTGTAGCCTTTTTCCCTGATATCGAGATCCTTCTTTTCGATCTTGTTCACAGTCTCGACAGCTCTCGATGCATCGCCGTTTTTGGTCATTGATTTTGCATCGTCGATAGCCTGGAGGATCTCGTCTACCGAGTCTGCAAGAGCTGTGTTCTCAGCCTTTCTGAAAAGGGATGAAGCCTCTTTGCCTTTGCCTGCCTTGTATGATTTGAATGCTGAACGGAGAACTTCCTTTTTCTCTCTTTCGGTCATCTGAGGAGCCTCTTCCTTCTGCGGAGCAGCATCTTCTTCATCGTCGCCGCCCTCTTCACTTCCTTCCGAAAGTTTTGCGATGGCATCCATAAGTTTTCCTGCAACTTCCGAAGCGAAATCTTCGGCATCGGTATCACTGCTGACATCAACATTCTGTTTCTTGGCAAGCTTGCCGCTCTTCGCATCAAGGATGTAGAGGATCGCGGAAAATCCTTCGTCAGTCACTTTAACAACCGGGAAAAGAACATACTGCGATTTTTTGACTTTCTTAGCCTCGTCTTTCGCGCATTTCAGCTTTGTGCCGCATTTTTTGAACTTGCCGGCTGAAGCCGCTTCGACATCGGAAAGTTTTGCACCCTTCACGGTTTTGTAAAGGATCTTGAACTCTTTCGAAAGATTTTTAGCCATTTCTGCAGCATCGTCTTCTCCTGCTGCGGGAGCAACCGCCATTTTAGGATCAGCTGCAAAAATAGAGAGCGAAACAAAAAGCGTGAATACCAAAACCAACGATTTTCTGACCATTTTTCCTACCTTTTTTATTAGTGAATAATCCAAAAAACCTTTAAAATCCAATTAAATAAACAAAAAACGCGCGAAAGTTAATGAAAAGAGTTTTTTTTGTCAATTTTTTGCGCCGCGCCGAAAATCAGGATCGTTCTTGTCGATTAAGTTCGACGCGCCGGAATCAGGATCGTTATACCGTGATACCGTTATAACGTTATTCCGACGGCGCGAATCGATAATAACGGTAATAACGATAATTCCGATTTAAACATAACACCGGTGCAAACTGACATTATGCACGAGTCCCATGAGCGTCATGTTGAAAAGAAGCGAACTACCGCCGTATGAAAACCACGGAAGAGGGATCCCTACGACAGGCAGGACACCGGTGACCATGCCGATGTTGACAACCACTTGTATCCAGATGTGGGCACATGAACCTACAAGGATTAGTGCCGAAAACTTGTCCTTGACCTTGCCGATGAGGATCAGGATCCTCGCCAGCAGCAGAAAATAGAGAAAAAGCAGTGCCATAACACCGAAAAAACCGAATTCCTCGGCATAGACCGAAAAAATGAAGTCTGTGTGATGCTCGGGAATAAAACGGAGCATATTCTGCGTGCCGCGCTTGTAGCCTTTCCCGTGCAGTCTGCCGCTTCCGACCGCGATTATCGACTGTTTGATGTGATACTGCGAAGTCTGGCTCAGCTCATGAGACTCTTCTCCCAAAAGCATCGAGACCAGCGAAAGTACGCGCGTTTTCTGATAATCGCGGAGTCCCCACATCCAGAGTACAGGCACAGAAACAAGAACAAAAATCATAACACCGATAATCCATTTCCGGTTGATTTTTGTCGAAAGGATCATCGCGCACGATACTGCTCCGACCAGGATAGATGTTCCCAAATCGGGCTCCTTGTATATCAGATACACCGGAATAAGTATGCCGAAAGCCTCCGGAAGAATGTCAAAAAGGTTGTAGCCTCCTTCGAGCGTCGGCTTCAAATTAAACTGATAAGCCATGAATAATATTACGGAAACTTTTGTGAGTTCGCTGACTTGGAACTTAGTGAACCCGAGATCGAGCCATCTTCTTGCACCGCCGATCTTCTCTCCGATAAGAAGAACGAGAAGAAGAAGAATAATGTTGGCGAAATATATCGGGATAGCCGTCCGCTCGAAAATCCTGAGGTCAAAATAAGATACCGCAACAAATACCATAACGGATGGAATAACCCAGATAAGCTGGACGTAGAATTTCGATACCAGCGCGCTACTCAGAGAAAGGAGGCCTAGAACAAGAATCATAGCCATCGGAAAAATCAAAAGAATGTCCAACTTTTTTTTCGGCATCGAACCTGACTCCGACAAACAAAACCCGTATCGGATATATAGTTTTCGCGCCGACTTGCAAGAAAAATGAAATAAATTTAATATGCAGTTTGTTTCTGGTTCGGTTTTTTGACGGAGGATCAAATGGAATTCAGCGAATTGAATGAAAAAATCAGAGCCCACGCACTGACGATAAACGCTCTGAAATCGGAAATTTCAAAAGTTATAGTCGGACAGGAAGAAATGGTCGAAGCACTCATCATGGGGATGATCGGCGAAGGCCACATACTGCTCGAAGGTGTTCCGGGTCTTGCGAAAACGACTGCAGTAAAGGCTTTTGCAGACTCGACCGATCTTGATTTCCAGAGGATACAGTTCACTCCCGACCTGCTTCCCGCAGACATTATCGGAAGCAGGATCTTCAACATGACTGAGCACAGTTTCGAGACGAAAAAAGGGGTGATTTTCTCTAACGTCATCCTTGCCGACGAGATAAACAGGGCCCCGGCGAAAGTCCAGTCTGCCCTTCTTGAAGCAATGCAGGAACGTCAGGTCACGATCGGCGGCGACACTTTCAAACTCCCCGACCCCTTCATTGTATTGGCGACGCAGAACCCGCTTGAGCAGGAAGGGACCTATCCGCTTCCCGAAGCGCAGGTCGACAGGTTCATGTTCAAGGTGCTCATTGATTATCCTACTCAGGATGAAGAGCTTAAAATCATTGAAAAATTCGAGCGCAGAGAACTCACTCAGACACTCAACAAAATCCTCAACAAAGAGACGATAAAAGAGTGGCAGGAGATCGCAAAACAGATCTATACCGACGACAGGATCAAAAAATACGTCATTTCTATCGTATCCGAAACGAGACAGCCGAAAGAAAAGGCTCTCTCTCAGCTCATTGATGTCGGAGCAAGCCCGCGTGCAAGCATTTTCCTCATTCTTGCCGGCAGGATCCGCGCTTTCATCGAAGGGCGCACTTTCGTAACACCAGAAGACATCAAGGAAGTCGCATATCCGGTGCTTCGCCACAGGATCATCCCCTCATTCGAAGCAGAAGCCGAAAAAATCTCAACCGACAAAATCATTTCAGAATTGCTCAACCGCGTCGAAGTACCTTAGATTTAATGCCGCCGCCATCAGCGTCACGTCGTTTCGCCGTTACGTCGTCACGATGACACGGCGGCAGATCGTTCTTATCGTCAATAACAACAAGTTAAAAAGAAATTTGATTTTCTGGAATCCCGCATTACAATGCCGCGTTTTTTTGGGAGGGTGCTATGAAAAAAATCAGAGTTGCAATCGACGGTCCGGCAGGTGCCGGGAAAAGCAGCGTGAGCAGGCTCACGGCAGAAAAACTGGGTTACTCTTATATCGATACCGGCGCGATCTACCGGGCTCTCGCGTTTTCAATGGGAGAAACCGGCGCTGAGGAACACGACAAAATCAGGGAACTTCTTAAAAATTTCGAGGTTTCATTCAAGATCGAAAACGGGATCAACCGCGTTTTTCTCAACGGAAAAGACGTTACGACCGAGATCCGTGCTGAAAAAATCAGCATGAAGGCAAGTTCTATCTCGGCACTCCCTTTTGTCAGAGAGGCTCTTTTCAACATGCAGAGAAAATATGCTGAAAAAGGCGGTGTCGTCATGGAAGGACGCGACATCGGCACAGTCATCATGCCGGATGCAGAACTCAAAATATTTCTCACGGCATCTCCGGAAAAAAGAGCGAAACGCAGAATGCTCGAAATCGAAGCCAAGGGACTCAAAGTTGATTTTGACGAACTCGTGAAAGAGATAAAGGAGCGTGACATCAAAGATTCTACGCGCGCCGTCTCCCCGCTGAAACAGGCTGAAGACGCAGTACTGCTCGACAATTCCGACATAAATTTAGAACAGACAGTCGAACTTATAGTGAAATATGCAAAAGAAAGAGAGGAAAGATGAAGATAACAGTCGCCGACAATTCGGGAGTATGCTTCGGCGTTAGAAGGGCTTTCTCGCTCCTTGAAGATGCCGTAACAAACGCGAAAAAAAGCGGAATGAAAGTCTTTATGCTGGGGCCTCTTATCCACAATCCGAGAGTGATCGCGCAGTATGCGGAAAAGGGCGTCGATGTCATTGATATCGACTCGATCCTGAAAAATTCGTGTGTCGTGATACGCAGCCACGGGATAACAAAAGATGAAAGGGCAAAACTTGACAAATTCAGCGGGATCACCCTCGTCGATACTACTTGTCCTTATGTCCAGAGGATCCATCAGCTTGTCGAAAAAAGGTCGCATGAAGGTTTTGCCGTTCTCATCATGGGAGACCGCGAACATTCGGAAGTGAGAGGGATCACTTCAAAAATATCAGGAGACTTTTTCGTCATCCATCCGACAGAATTCGAATCGAAAAGCGGAGAACTTTCCGGATTCATAAAGGAGCACGACAGAATTTTTGCCGTTGCGCAGACTACTTCGCGCCCGGCGAACTACGATTTTCTGCTTAAAAAAGTGCGAAAAACCGTTGCCGCAATGCCCGGATACAGGTTTCTTGCGGCTGAAACGATCTGCACTGCAACGCTGAAAAGGCAGGATTCGGCAGGAGAACTTGCTAAAAAAACTAGTGCGATGGTCGTCATCGGCGGAAGGAACTCGTCAAACACTTCAAAGCTTTTTCAGGTCGTCTCCGAACACAACCGCAACTCATTCTGGGTCGAATCACCCGAAGATTTCACCGAATCCGATAAGGAAATACTGAAAAATTCCGAATCTGTCGGAATCACCGCAGGAGCATCGACTCCCGACGAGCAGATTGCAGAAATGAAATCGTTCTTAGGATCTCTCAATGGCTAAAATAAGCAATGCTGCGGAAAACCATCCCGACAGGATCCTGAAACTCCGTCCGGAAATCGGGCTTCCTCTCGACATTGAAGGCTCGATCCTGCCGTGTGATGCCGGCGCAGTAGCAATAGTCGGAAGCAGGAAACCGTCGCTTTACGGAATAAAATTAGCTGAAAAAGCAGCCGCAGCCGCAGTCGGAAGCGGAAAAACAGTGATCAGCGGTTTAGCGCGCGGAATAGACACCGAATCGCACCGCGCGGCACTCAAATACGGCGGCAGGACCATCGCGGTTCTCGGAACCGGAATAAACGTCATATATCCCGAAGAAAATGTCGGACTTGCCGAAGAAATAAAGCAGAGAGGCGCGGTCGTTTCACAGTTTCCGCCGGACACTCCGCCGATAGGAAGAAATTTTCCGATAAGAAACGAAACCGTAGCAAAAATGTGCAGCTCCCTCATACTCATCCAGGCTGCAGCAAAGAGCGGGAGCCTTATCACTGCGCGCCTGGCCCTTGAATACGGCAAAAAAGTTTTTGTCTGCCCGGGCGAGATCGGCGATCCGCTTTTTGAAGGGAACTACGGTTTTTTAAAAAAATACCGGAATAACATAAATCTTAAAATACTTTTTGATTTCGATATGCTGACTGAAATCGGCGCAGATTCGGACTTGATTTCAGGATCCATGTACGAAAAACAGATTTCGGATCTAACTGAAATCTCTGGAGAAAAACCGTTTTTGAAAGAGAAAAAGGAACTGCAACTTGAAGGATCTGAAAAAATTGTTTATAACATAATAAAGTCAAAACCGTCAGGAATTGACTTTGACGATCTCACCGTTCTTTCCGGAATCGGCGCGGCGGAGCTTCCGGCCGTACTGCTTTCGCTGGTTCTCGAAGGTGCAGTGAGCGAGCTTAGCGGCAAGATTTATAAACCAAGTGAGGCGAAATTATGAAACTTCTTATTGTTGAATCACCAACAAAGGCAAAAACTCTTACAAAATATCTGCCTGATTTCAAAGTCGTGGCGTCAATGGGTCACATCATCGACCTGCCGTCGAAAACTTTAGGGATCGACATCGACAACAACTTCAAACCTGATTACGAGGTGATCCCCGGCAAGGAAGGAACGATCTCGATGCTCAAAAAAGAGGCCGAAGCGGCTGACGAAATCTATATCGGATCCGACCCTGACCGTGAAGGAGAGGCAATAGCGTTTCACATCGCATCACTTTTTAAGGACAAACTCATCCACCGTGTTCTTTTCCACGAAATAACAAAAAGCGGCATTGAAAAGGCCCTTTCGACTTCAGCAGAGCTCAATGAAGACCTTTACAATTCGCAGCAGGCACGCAGAATTTTAGACAGAATAGTCGGCTACAAACTTTCCCCCTTCCTCTGGAGAAGCGTAAAGAAAGGGCTCAGCGCAGGCAGGGTACAATCGGTCGCACTGGAAATGATCGTTGACCGCGAAAAAGAGATCCGTGCCTTCGTTCCCGAAGAATACTGGTCGTTCAAAGCAGATTTTGCAGGGAAAAACGGCAGATTCGACGCTGTTCTCGAAAAAATCAAAGGGGAAAAAGTAGAAGTAACAAACGAAAAAGATGCAAATACAATCAGAGACGATATTGAAAAGACCAGGCAGTTCTCGATAGTTTCGATCGAAACGAAAGAAAAGAAGGAATCCCCGCTTCCTCCGCTCAACACGAGCAACCTTCAGCAGGAAGGCTCAAGGCTGCACAACTACACAGGCGAACAGACGATGAGGATCGCACAGTCACTTTATGAAGGTAAAGATCTCGGCGAAGACGGATTCACCGGTCTTATCACCTACATGAGAACCGACTCCTTCAGGATTTCCGACGAAGCGAATGCATCTCTCAGAGAATACATCACGGCGAATATCGGCAAAGAATACCTTGCGCCGAAGACGAAATACTACGCTAACAAAAAAGGAAAGACTCAGGACGCGCACGAAGCGATCAGACCGACCAATGTCGAACTTACTCCCACGAAAATCGCTTCAAAACTCACAAAAGACGAACTCAACATCTACACTCTGATCTGGAAAAGATTCGTCGCGACGCAGATGAAGGATGCCGTTTACGAAACGACAGCGATCACGATCGAAGACAGCGAAAAGAAATATTCGTTCAAAAAGACCGGAAGCGTCATTCTGTTCGAAGGCTTCCGCAAAATATACAAGAAAACCGGCAAGGACGACACGATTCCGAAAGTCACAGAAAACGAAGCGGTCAATCTTGAAAATCCGGTATGCGAGCAGCATTTCACCAAGCCGACACCGAGATTTACAGAAGGAAGCCTCGTAAAAGAACTCGAAGAAAAAGGAGTCGGCAGACCTTCTACCTACGCGACTGTCATCAAACAGATCGTTCAGCGCAACTACATCGAACGTATGAAGGAGCCTAGAGGCGCACTCATGGCAACAGACCTCGGAATTTTAGTCAGCGACACTCTCGTTTCGTTCTTCCCCGAGATCATAAACGTCAACTTCACGGCAGAGATGGAATCGGACCTCGACACCGTCGAAACCGGCGACAAAGACTGGCTTGACGTTCTCAGAAGTTTCTACGCAACATTCTCAAAAGTCCTCGACAAAGGGATCACCGAAGTCAAAAAAGAGGGCAAAAAGAAAATATATGCCGAAGAACCGTGTCCGAAATGCGGCAAAAGGCTCGTTCTCAGATGGTCGAAAAAAGGAAATCTCCCGTTCCTTTCATGCGAAGGTTACCCTGAATGCGACTTTGCGGGAACTTTTGAAAAGGACGGAGAAATCTATCACCTCAAAAACGAAGCAGAAGAGGAAAAGAATGTCGAACTTGACGAAGTCTGCCCGAACTGCGGAAGCAAACTCGTCATCAAAAAAGGACGTTTCGGCGAATTCAAGGCGTGCAGCGCTTACCCCAAGTGCAAAACGATAATCAAAGAAGACAAGAAAATCTGCGACTGCCCAGTCTGCGGAGACGGATACATCACAGTCAAACGCTCCAAAAAAGGAAGACTTTTCTACGGCTGTTCGAACTATCCGAAATGCGATTTCGTCAGCTGGTACAAGCCTGTCGAAGGCGAAGTCTGCCCTGAATGCGGCTTCAAATACGTCGTCGAAAAGAAAAGAAGCGGCAAAGTCTGCCAGAAATGCGGCAAAAAAATCGATAAATAATCCCATTGCAGAGACGTTTCCCGAAACGTCTCATAATCACGGCATCATATCAACGTATCTTTTATCTGTTGATTTTATTTTTCCCAGACAACAACTGCGGTTGCGAACTTGCGCTCGTGGCTTATAGAAAGATGAAGAGTTCCTTCGACCTCGATTCCGTCTAATTCAAAAAAAGGCTTTCCGTTTTCGTCATGAAGAACCGAAACGCTTGAAAAATTGAAATCCTTTCTGTTCAGAGCCTTGACAAGAGCTTCTTTCGCCGCCCAGAATCCGGCGATGTGCTCCTCTTTGAACCTGAATTTATCGATGTAATCACGTTCTTTCCCGCTCAAGAAACGGTCCCAGAGTTCCGGTTTGTCTTTGAATCTCACGACTTCGACGATGTCTGTTCCGACGCCTGCGATCATCTTACCTCACTACAGATTTATCTCTATTTCGACCTTGACCCCTTTGAAATCGGGGAGATAGCGGCATGTTCCGCCGTCGCATGTGAAACCGCCCTTCTCAAGTCCGCCGAAGACATAAGTTCTAAGGAATTTGTATTTGTAGCCGATCGATCCGCCTGTAAAAAAATCGGGAGAATAGCTTACACCGTCCTCTTTCTCGATCCACGTCGTGTTTTTGACAGCTGCAAAAAGCTCGTGAGTCCGCTTGTATTTCCACGAAACTTCGGCAATCGTCTTGAGTTCGTGGATATGATCCATTTCGTGAACGTCGTCAAGCCAGTAATCCTTGTGGTAATAGTCGTTCGTGAGTTTCATCGACCAGTCGGAGACGAAACCGCCGACGTGGATGAATGCAATTATCCAGTCCCTGCTGTTTTTTCTCTCAGAACTGCCGTCGACAGTGTGCCAGCCTGCACCTGCGGAAAGCGCGACATGCTTCCATTCTTTCTCGCCGCTCAGAGCCGAATACCAGAAATCCTCGGCCCGATAGTTGAGAACAAGATTGTTCCTGCTTTGCGGAAGCGCGCTCTTGTTGCCGAGCGTATCGCCTTTCACAAGGTCTGCATGGAACTTTATCCCCGAATGATTCTCGTTGTAGCTGATCCTTCCGCCTACCGCCCACGTGTCGAACTCGTTGTCGATCTGAAGTTCTTTCGGAAGCAGCGTCGGAGGATTGAAGTAGCGGCGTTTCTGATAGTCGCTGTCCTCCATCCTGTTGTAGTTGAGGAAAAACTTGTTGTAGAGTTTGCCCTCTATTTTAAAGGTGAGACGGCTTTTTTTCTCACCGAAATCGAAGTAGTAGAGAGCCGACGAATAAAACGCAGCAGCATTCTGGAGATCTGTTTTTTCCTTTTCCGATTTAGGTTCGTTTTCCTTTATCTGCCTGGTTTCGATCGTGTTTTCATAGCCGTATGGAACATAGACTGCACCTGCGTAAAACGAAAAGCCGGGAAACGGATTACGAAGCGCGACATAACTTCCGATAAAGTGGAATTCTTTTTCTGCGCTCACTCCGGTTTTGATATTTGCGTTTTTTACCGGGGTCAAGAGATCGTATTTGCCGTAGTTTCCGTAGCCGTACTGCACCGCCGCTTCGGCAATTTTCCACTTGTAGCCTGTTTCCATGCCGGCAAGCCAGTCATCGGCCTCGTTCATTCTTCTGAAAGTAGCGCTGTCGCGGAGCTGCGGATTTGCCCTGCCGCCGAAAGCCTTTATGAAAAAACCGTTGTAGTTCGCCGCGATGTTGCCGCCTCGTATCGAATTGTCGCCGTAAACCTGGTCGTTTTTCATCGAAAACGCCATTCCGCGGTTCATGCTCTCGTAAAAATCGCCCGCCGTGAACTGGATATTCTTCCACTTTCCTTTCATATAAAGCCTGTCCAGATACTGTTCCCAGCAGTGATTGAAATGCTCGTCGCTGTAAACGTAGTCGAAATTTCTGACATATTCGGAATCATCGTCCTTTCCGGCAAAGAAAAGGAGCGTCTTTCTGATGCCGAAAGTGTAGTTTTTGTACGAAATCTCACCGAAATCCTCGGTCTGAAGCACTCCGTAGGTATCTTTTGCCTCGCCGCCGCTTATTTTCTCATCGATAAAGACATGTGCCTTGTTTTTCGAATAGAATTTCCATTTTATTTCGTCTTTTTTCGTTTCCTGCGGCGTTTTCTGTAGAGACGTTTCATGAAACGTCTCTACGTTTTGACCAGTATTTGTGGTATTTTCCGCAGATTTCTCCTCTGTTTCGGCAAAAACAAATGAAAATATGAAAAGCAGCATAAAAAAGAGAGTCGATTTTCTCATTTATAATCTCCCGTTTATAGCTTCGGCGATTTTTTCAGCGACATCACGGACAGAAAAAACTTTGCCGGTCTCTTCTTTCACGGAAGTGATCCTGCAATCAGGGATCCCGCAGGGAACGATTCTTGAAAAATACGATAACTCATTGGAAATATTGACAGAAAATCCGTGAATCGGAACAAATTTCTTAAAGTGCATCCCGGTGAACGCGATTTTGCGGTCTTCAATCCAGAGCCCCGCCTTTTCATCGTGCCACTCAAGGTTTTTCACGCCGCAGAAGGTACTCAGAACGCTTTTTATCGAGTTTGCAAAGAATAGGACGAACTCTTTTATCGAAGCGAAACCGTAATTTCTGAAATCGATCACAGGATAGATCACAAGCTGCCCCGGCCCGTGGAAAGTGAGTTCTCCGCCGCGGCGCACATTGAAAACGGGAATGTCTCCGACCGGTTTTATAAAATCTTCTTCCTTGCCGCGAAGCCCCGAAGTATAGACAGGTTTATGTTCTAAAAACAGAACGCAGCCGGCGCTGTTTTTGGCAATGACGTCATTTCTCAGATTTTCCTGGAACTCAAGCATTTCTCCGTAGTCGCAAGGCTCTTCAAATATCCGGAAAGGAATGTCAGCAGCCATTTCTGAGCCTCTCTCCGAACGAGGCCGGAAGACGAAGTGACTTGATTTTATTGATCGTCAGTTCGAAATCGTATTCAACTCTGTGATATTTAAGGATCTTTTTATCCGTGTCGTATGAAACGAAACTTGACCTCGGATCGCCGTCGCGGGGCTGACCTACCGAACCGCAGACGCAGACAACGGGATTTGGAAGCGTTGAAATATCGACTTCGCCGCTTGCTATGTTGAGTTCGACAGACTGTCCGTTGCCTGTCAGCAGAAAAAGGTTGGTGTAATGGCTGTGACCGACGAAATTCACCTTCTGCAGAAACGGAGCAACATCGTACAGGCGGTTCACACCTCTGCAGTTGAAAATGTAGTCGTATCTCTCAGGCATTCTTGGAGATCCGTGCGAAAGAAGACAGTGAGCCATATCATCGACATGGATATATTTCAGGCGGTCAAGGAACGCGAACTGCTCATTCGTCAGAATATCGGTCGTCCAGTTGATCACATACCTGACAGCATCGTAGTAGTCGTTTATGTCGGTCTTTCCGACGATACCGGCATCGTGATTGCCAAGCACACCGAAGTTAACATTTTCTTTAAGAATATCAATAGTTTCACCCGGCCACGGTCCATAACCGACAGCGTCCCCTGAGAACAAAACGACATCGGGTTTGATGTTCTCTTTGATCTCTTTAATAACCGCTTCCAAAGCGGGAAGATTAGAGTGGACATCGCCGAGAACTACGATCTTCATATTCTACAGGAGCTCTGCGGCTGCGTTTGCAAGTGCCGAACGCTCGCCTTTTTCAAGGGTTATATGACCTGCAAGTTCCAGGTCTTTGAAACGGTCTACGATGTAGCTCAGACCGTTGTTCGACTCATTCATGTAGGGGTTATCGATCTGGAACGGATCGCCGGTAAGGACCATTTTCGTGTTCTCGCCGACTCTCGAAACGATCGTCTTGACTTCGTGCGGAGTGAGGTTCTGCGCCTCGTCGACGATTATGAACTGCTCGGGGATGCTTCTTCCGCGGATGTAAGTCAGAGCTTCGACTTCGATGACCTTGCTCGCCATAAGTTCGTTCATTTTGCCCATGCTGTTCATGTCATGGTCGGCAAGAAGGTATTCCAAGTTGTCGAAAACGGGCTGCATCCACGGTTTGAGCTTCTCGTCGATCGTACCGGGAAGGAAACCGATGTCCTTTCCCATCGGGTAGATCGGCCTTGCAACGAGCATTTTCGTATATTTTCCCTCTTCAAGGCACTTCTGAAGACCGGCAGCGATAGCAAGAAGAGTTTTTCCAGTTCCGGCCGTTCCGATGAGGCTCACGAGTTTTACTCTGTCGTCCATCAGAAGGTCCAATGCAAGCCTCTGTGCGAAGTTTCTCGCCTTGAGTCCCCAGATTTCTTTGAACTGTTTGAGCGGAACGAGTGCGTTTTCAAAAGGATCGAACCTGACAGTTGCAGTGTGCTGCTCGCCGGCTTCGGCATCTATGAGTTTGAAGAACTGGTTTGCGTGTGCTGTCTCGAAAGGAGTTCCGGCCAGCGTATCGAGCGGGATTTTCTTCTCTTCAAAAATGCGGTCGATAAACGCTCCCTCGATACTCAGAGTTTCGTATCCTGTCGGGAGCTTGTTGAAATTTACAGTATCGTTTCTGTAATTTTCAGCCTTTATGCCGTAAACATCAGCTTTTATACGAAGATTGACGTCCTTGCTGACAAGAACGACCTCTCTGTCCGGATTATCCTTCGTGATTTTGTAGGCAGCACAGAGAATGACGTTATCGGCATAACCTGAAGCGAGTTTTGCGCCTGGAAGCTCTAATTCTCCTGTGATGTCTATTCTTATCGAGCCGCCGTTCGGAAGAAAAACGCCGTCAAGAAGGCTTCCCTGCTGGCGAAGTTCCTCGATATGACGCGCAAAAGCACGTGCCGCCAGACCGACCTGATTCATGTCTTTTTTGAACTTATCGAGCTCTTCGATAACAACGATCGGAACAACGATATCGTGCTCGTCAAAGTTGAAAATCGCCTTCGGATCGGAAATCAGAACATTGGTGTCGAGGACAAAAATTTTTTTAGCCATTATCCGCCTCCTGTTTAAGGTTCAAATTGACCGTCATATCCTTGTCAAGCGTGACAGCCATCGGTTTTATCGAGTAGTCTTCGTATTCAAAGCCCAGGATTATAACTTCAGACTCTTTCCTCGGCAGCTTTTTAGTGCACGGTGTTTTGCAGATAGTCCTGCCGTTCTCATTGTTGAAAACTCTGACTCCGGGAATATTTGAATTTACGGTGAGTTTCATCATCGGAACGTTTTTTTTGCCGTTTGCCGCCGGTTTTTTAGCTGTGTCGGCACTTTTTTTCTCAGCCTGAGCTTCTTTTTTCTGCCGAGGCTCCTCTTTTACCGCGGCGCTTTTGTCGTCATACTTGGAAAGTTCTGTCCTTTCGGCGACCATCGGCGGATTCTGCTTTCTGATGAAAGTATATACCGCGATCCCGGCCACAATCAGAAGAAGGACAACGGTCAAAACTTTGAGAACTGTTCCTGAAGAACGGTTTTCTTCGGCCGTAACATGTCTGACCTTTTCATCCTGCGACGAATTGAGCATCCTGATTATATCTTCGCTCGATATCATGTCGGCAACAGGATTCATACTTCTGACGGTTCCTGAATTGAAAAGGAAGGCAAGACTGATTTTTTCTTCCAGATTGTATTTCAGGTAGATATTTTTCAGATCGTTGAGAAGAAGCATCATCGTGCCGTATCTGTTGAAAGGCTTCTTTTCAAGGCACTTCATTATCAGCGCATTGACGTCAGGCTGGATATCCGGATTCACATTGCTCGGCAGTTCAGGAAATTCATACTGGTGTTTGTGCAGTATCTTCATGTAGTTGTCGTCAAAAAACGGAAGCCTGCCTGTCAGCATCTCGTAAAGTATGACACCCAGAGAATAAATGTCGGAAGCGGGTTCAACGCTTTCACCGGCAGCCTGCTCGGGCGACATATACTCGGGCGTTCCGAAGATGGCTCCCGACTTGGTCAGAGTACGCAGACGTTCGTCAGGTTTGGCATCATCCTGAAGTATTTTCGAAATACCGAAATCCACTATTTTCACGAAAGGATATATTCCGTCCTTGTTCGCAAGAAGAATATTCTCCGGTTTGAGATCGCGGTGGATTATCCCCTTTCCGTGCGCCGAATAGAGCGCTACAGCTATCTGCGCAGCCACGGAAACGGCGAATTCGAGCGGAAGGACGCGCTGTTCCTTCATAACATCGGCGAGAGAACGACCTTCGACATACTCCATGACAAAGTATGCGTTGCCTTCTTCTGTGTAACCGAAATCGGTGACATCGACAATGTTGTCCTGACCGATATTCGACGCCGCAATGGCTTCGCGCTTGAATCTCTCGACAGTGTCTTTCCTCTTGCTCTGCTCGTAGTGCAGGATTTTTATGGCGACCTTTTTCCGCAGGATCTCGTGTTCGGCAAGATAAACGCTGCCCATGCCGCCTGTTCCTACGAGTTTGATTATTTTATAACGGTCGTTTATGACCGATCCGATGTATTTTTCTTCAAAATCGGCAGTAGTTTTAGGTATCAAGGCTCCCCTCTCGAAAAATCATTTAAAGAATCAATAAAATCAATGCGATACCTTTATATCGTCAAGGTAGAAACCATCTTTGTTGTCGCTCTCGTCGCTGATGAAGCGGAAACCTATCTCGACACTTTTTCCCTTGTAAGCCGAAAGATCGCCGGTAAACTTGTAGTAAGCCGTCCCGAGCTGCTTTGTAATTTTCGTTTTCGTGTTGTCGAGAGCCGAAAGAGGCGAAGGTGTATCTGCCGAAAGATAGACACCTGTCGTGGTTTCCCACATCTCACCGTCTTTTTTAACGAGGACTTCAACATAATCGTAAGGCGAATAGCCTGATCCTATGAGGTCCACCCAAGCATAAAAAGATATTTCAGGAACACCCGTCGAAGGAATCGACACAGCCGTGTTGTATTTAAGAAGATCGTTGCAGTTGTCTGCATAGTTGCCGCCAAGAGAGGTCGCCGCGACGTTGGAACCTTCGTGCGCTTCAGCCGGACCGGTAGTCGGTGCGCCTATCTCCCAGCACGGAGAAGCCTCTTCCGAAGCGGGAACTATAGTCCATTTCGTGCCGCCGTCCTCAAAATCCTCAGAAAGAACCGTCTCTCCGACATGCGCATCACCTGTATCGGTATCGCCGTCGTCACCGGAATCTGCAGGATCATTATCAGTCGTCGTATCGGACGTATCATCAGGCTCGCTGTCACTTGAATCGCCGCTGTCATTATCCGGGATCTCCGAAGAATCCGGAAGTTCGCTGTCTCCGCCTCCTCCGTTAGCCGGTTCGCATTCACCCGATGCGAGATTGCACTTCGGATATGCGGGATCGGAACAATCGGTGTCGGAAGAACACAATACCTGGGACGCCTCTTTATCGGTTATGCAGAAACCTTCGCTGATTTTACACTTCCATTTGATCGGACAGTCAGCCTGCGTCGAACAGAGCTGCCTCTGTTTGCAGTAATAAACAAGCATTCCGAGCTCTGCATCCTGCTGAGGATTGTCGAGATCGCAGTAAGCATTTCTGTTGCAGTCAGCATTCGAATTGCAGCGTATTTTTACAACTCCGGTATCCTCTTCTTCATCTGAACAGGATACGGCAAAAACAAGTGAAACGACCGAAATCAGAAACAAAGACAAGAACTTTTTTTTCATTTTTCACTCCTGAAAAAATTAAGTCGGAGTATTGTATTTATATAAGTTGAAATTTCAACTATTCGGGGAAAAATTTACCGCCGCGTCGGGATGTCGAAATATCGAAATATCGGGATACCGTTCAAAAAATGCGGCGGCAGTAAAAACGCTAATTTTCGCGCTTGAATTCGGCTCTTCTGTTCTTGAACCACGCTTCTTCGTTCGAAGCCGTGTCTATCGGGAGTTCCTCGCCGTAGGAAACGATTTTTATTCTTGCAGCATCAATGCCTGCCTGGATCAGTTTGTTTCTGACTTCCATCGCCCTCTTTTCACCGAGCGAAAGGTTGTAGTCGTTGCTGCCGCGTTCATCTGCATGACCTTCGATCCTGACTACTCTTTCTGGGAAATTCATCATCCACTGCGCCATGAGGTCGATCTTCGGAAGGTCTTCTTCAAGAACAGCGTATTGGTTGTATTCAAAGTGAACGACCTGGAAATCCATATCGGGATTTTTCGGATCTGCAGAGGGATCAGCCGCTTCGGAAGACGATGAGCTGACATCTTCCTCTTTGATGTTTCCGTCATCTTCACCGTTTCCTTTTTTGTCCTTTTCGGTCATGCACTCATCCGGATGTTCGCGGTAATATTTAGCGATCGCGTCACTTTTTTCCTTGACGGCGTTGAAAAGCTCCTTCGCCTTGTCGTAGTTTTTGTTGTTGATCTCTTCACGAGCCTGTCTCAGAAGCTCTTCCGCAGCGAGATAGTTTTCTCTGTCGCAGTCCTTGCCGCCTTCCGCATCGGCAAAAGCCTTCTCGGCGAGTTCCCTTTCATCTTTCGGCGGATTGCCCGCGCAGGAGCAGAGCACTGTAAAAACAAATACGGCAACTGCACAAAAATTGAAAATCTGTTTCATATCGCACCTCTCTTAATTAGTTTCCGCCGGAGACCACGAAGGCATGAGCACTTCGCCGTTACCCGAATAAACCGCTATCTGTCTCGTCCCGCTTAAATTCGAAAGGAAAAGTCTGCTTTTTCCGCTTCTGTTGGAAGAGAAACCGATCACTTTGCTGTCGGGCGAGAATGTCGGAGATTCGTTTTTCCCCTGATTCTGCGTGAGTCTGCTGATCTGCCTCGAAGCCAGATCGATAATAAAAAGATCGAACTGGTATTTTTCGTCACGGCCGCTGAATGCGACTTTCGTGCCGTCAGGACTGTATTCGGGATCCTGATTGTAGTTTCCCTGCTCGGTAAGTCTTTCGACCTTGTTGAGGTCGGAAAGATTCATTCTGTAGATCTGCGGATTTCCCGATCTGCCGGAAACAAAAACTATTTCGTCACCTTTCGGGCTTACACTCGGAGCTGCGTCGATTTCAGCGTTTACAGTCAGTCTCTTGAGTTCGTTCGTCGTAGTGTCGAGCGAATAGATCTCGGAGTTTCCGTCTTTCGAAAGGCAGAGAGCTACCGTTTTGTTGTCAGGATAAGCGCTTGCCGAAACATTGAGTCCTTCGTAAGCCGAAACAGTCTTTATCTGCGAGGTTTTGAGATCGTAGGAGTAAAGATTAGGATTGTTCTTTTCATGGCTCGTGAAGAAAATCTTCTGTCCGTCAGCCGACCATTCGGGAAGAAGGATCGTTTTTGACGTGGAATAGAGTTCATTTCTTCCGCTGCCGTCGAAATTGGTTACGACAAGCGAGTATTTTTCACCTGTTTTTTCAACAAAAGCGATCTTCGAGAACATAAAGTTCATCTCTTCGCCGGTAAGCAGCTTGATGACCTCTGCAGCAAAACGGTAAGCCGATTTTTTAACTAAAGCAGGCTTCGAAGTGTATTTTTTCTGGATAAGGATCTTTCCTTTCGCGACATCGAAAAACGCAAGTTCGAGCTCGACATCGTCTTTACCCTTTATCGTTCCTTTGACAAGGCCGTTGGCACCGACATCAAGCCACGTTTTGAAGTTGACAGCTTTAAATGCGGTTTCCGGTTTTTCCAAAAACGACCGCTTGTCAAGAATTTTAAAATATCCTGTAATATCAAGCACTTTTTCTATAGCAGGAGCGATCTCCGCAGCGTTTGCGGCATCAGCGCCGTCAAGAACATGCAGCGGGGAAACAGCCATGTTGTACTCGGCAACAGCACCGTCTTTTACCTCTACCTGAAGCTGGGCAAAAAGATTGAAGCAGGCAAAAATCACCGCACTCAGGGTGATCAATCTGAAGTGAACGGACATTCAAAACCCTCCTTTAATACAAGTTTCTTCAAATTCTTATCATCCGGCAACGGAAGTTTTCCCGTTTTTTTGACGGCTTCTATTACCGAACTGTCGTAAACAGAATTTCCCGATGAAGATGTGATTTTTATATCGTAGACTTCACCGCTGAAAGTTATCTTGAAATAAATTTTTGTCATCAGTTTTTTACGTTCTTCCGCCGAAATTATACTCGGAATACTCCAGTTTTCCTTGATTTTTTTGCTGACCTGGCGCGCATACATATTCGCCTTGAGCGCAAGTGCCGGATCGGTGACATCTCCGTCCTCTACTCCGTCCTTGGCACCTTCCTTGGTCTCTTCGGCACGGGCGTCGCGCTTGATTTTTTCCATGACATCGCCCGATAAAAGTTCGTCAAGGGACGAAGGCTTCTTCTCTTCTTCTTTCGTAGGCTCATCCTTCTTAGGCTGCTCGGCTTTCTTAGGTTCTTCCTTGGGTTTCAGCGAATTTTCCTTGCCGTCGGGTTTCTGCTTCGGTTTTTCCGCCGGCTTCTCCTCTTTTTTCGGCTCGTTTTTAAGATCTTTTTTCTCCGATTTCGGCGCAGGTTTCGGCTGGGTTATGCGCGGCAGCAGCTTTTTGTCGCGCTCTTCGCCCAACTTTACGAGTTTTGCCTGAACGATGTCGAACTCGATCTTATGGCTTTCCGCAAACCACAGACCGCTTCCGAAAAATATCAGCACCAGAATATGCAAAACAAGCGAACCGGCAGAACATCCAAGAAAAGTTTTCCGGTCTATTCCGCCAGAATTTTTACCGAAAATAAATGATCCGTTCCTTACATTGCCAGCCATCCGCTCTACTCCTTTTCCAGAGGTTCAGTCACAAGGTTGATATTGTTGATGCCGGCTTTTTTCATTATTGCCATGACCCTGACAACGTAACCGTACGAAAGATCACGGCTTGCATGCAGATAGATCTCCTTTTTTTCCTGAAGGAACGCGTTTGTTTTGAGTTTCACCTCAAGTTCTTTGAGCGGAACTTCGATCGGAGGCTTCACATCGCTTACGAATATCTTGTTGTCAGCCTCGGTCTTGCCGCTGAAGATCCTGACAATGAATTTGTCCTTCGGGCTTTCTATCGGGATCGTCTCGGTCTGAGGCAGATCAAGATCGACACCCTGCTCGATCAGCGGAGCCGCAACCATGAAGATTATCAGCAGCGTAAAGACGATATCGACCATCGGAGTAATGTTCATCTCCGCACGGATGTTTCTTTTGCGGGGTTCTTCCATTCCGTAGTTTGCCATCAGACGTTGCTCCTTTTGATCTGATTAAGAAAATCAGCCGCGATATTCATAGCTTCGTTCTCGAATTTCTGAAGGCGCGCATTGAAGTAGTTGAATGCGACCGATGCAGGGATCGCTGCGATAAGACCGAACGCAGTCGTTACGAGAGCATCCGACAGATGAGGTGCTATCGAACCAAGTGTCGCACTGCCTGTTTTTCCGATTTCCTGGAATGCGTTCATAATGCCGTAGACTGTTCCGAAAAGACCGATGAACGGTGCCGCCGTAGCGACTGTAGCTAAAAACGGAAGACCGCTTTCAAGAAGCTGGATCCTTACGTGGGTCTCACGTCTCATCGCCCTGTCGACGTTTGCTGCAAGTTCGTCGACCTTTCCGCCGACAAGAACTATCCCCTTGTCTTCCCAACTTTCCTTAGTCTCTTTAAACTCAGCATAACCTGCCGTAAACACTGCTGCGACAGGCGATTTCACCATAGTCGCCGTCTTTGTTGCGACATCTTTGAGATCCTTGTTTTTCCAGAAAATATCAACAAATTTTGTAGTCTCTATAACGGCAAGCCTGTACTGAACGAACTTCACGACGATTATCGCAACAGCGATCACGCTTGCTAAAACAAGAAGGAGAAGCATGCAGTTTACAAGAAAAGAAGAATTTTTCATCGTTTCGGCAACATTAAGACCTGTCGTGAGTGCTGTTGCAGCGAAATTAAGATTGATGATCATCAAAGCCTCCGGATAATTATAATTTCAAAACAACCTTCAATTATGTTTAAAAAGCATCGGGATATAACGGGTAAAATCGTTTACTATCGCAAAAACCATAAGCCCGACAAGCAGGAACAGCCCTACCATCAGCGCCTTCTCTTTCACCTTCTGGGGTATCGTCCGCCGAAATATTCCTTCAAGCGTATAGATAACAATGTATCCGCCGTCAAGAACAGGGATCGGGAAAAGATTTATAAGCCCGAGATTTATGCTTATCATCGCCATTATCGCAAGGAAATACCGCAGTCCGGCATCGGCAGCACGCTTCGAAATGTCGAAAATCATTATCGGACCGCCGAGCCCTTTTGCCGAAATTTTTCCGCTTATCATGTAGGCCAGACCTTTGAAAGTCGACATCGTAACATTAACGATCTCGTCTGCCGCATACCTGAGCGGAAAAGTCAAAAGACCGCTGCGGCGCGCATAGAACTCTTTCACTTCATAATCGTAATCAAAAAATGCGCCCCAGTTCATCTTTTTGTCGCGGACACCGGTCATTTCATTCTCTTTTTCATCGAAAGATGCCGTGAAGGCGATGTCAAGCGGAGCAGCATCGCGGATAAGCGAAAGTGTGACGTGATCACCTTCCTTTAGTTTACCCATTATCGAATAGAACTGGAACGGAGCAGTCATTGCAACTCCGTTGACAGCAGTTATGAAATCACCTTTTTTCACACCGACCTTTTCGGAATAGCTCTCTTTTTCGACAGAGGCAATGATCATTCCTCCGTAAGCAATCTCAGGTCTTTCCGTCACATCTTCCGGGAAATTTACCGTGATTTCCTTTCCTCCGCGGAGGACTGTCATGTTTTTGAACGGTTTTTTTATCCTTTCGGCAAGTTCGTAGTATCTCAGGAGATTCTCTCCGTCGACAGAAAGGACGACGTCGCCGTTCTCAAGCCCCGGGAAATCTTTCAGCAGGAAGATTTTCGGTTCGCGCGGAGCACGTACGACACCGAGTTCGCAGCGGGAGTGCGTATCGCCGAAAGGATCGGTGAAAGAGCCGGTTTTAGGATGAACGGTGTAAGTTTTTATCTCTTTGGTAAACGCTTTTTCGACTTCGACAGAGATCTCTCCGCATTCTCCGGATCCTGACATGGGTGCAAGGACTGACGGGATATCGTCCCAGACAGCGATATCTTCACCGTTTATCTTTACGATCCTGTCGCCGTCGGAAATCCCGGCAGCATAAGCCGCACCGTCGGGAGAGACGAATTCGAGGAGCGAAGACGGTGCAGAAAACATGAAGCATGCTACGACCATGAGAACAAGAAATGCGAAAATCATGTTGAACAGCGGCCCTGCGAAGACGATCAGCACCTTCTGCCACCACTTTTTACTGCTGAAGGCAAAAGGAAGATCCTTTTCTTCGATATCGTCACCTTCTGAAGTCGATTCGCCCAGCATTTTGACATAGCCGCCGAGCGGAACGAGCGAAATTCTGTATTCGGTATCACCCGATTTTTTCCTGAAAAGCGGTTTTCCGAAACCTATTGAAAAGACTTCGACTCTGACCCCGAAGATCCTTGCAAAAAGAAAATGACCGAACTCGTGAACAAGAACCACGATTCCGAGAAGAACTATTCCGAACAAATACATATACATTCCAAAGTCCAAACTTGAAAAAACAATCAAAGCATCGGATTATAAACATAAAAACAAATAAGAAAAGAGATAAATGCATATATTTTTATATTTTTTATTCATCTTTATCGCACTATAACACAAAAATACGACAAACAAACAAATAAATTGCCGTAAAAATTTCAGGATCGTAAAAAAAGAATTGAAGAAATTAACAGGGACTACTTTTTAGCCGGTTTTTCCGGTCTCGGCCAGCCGAGGAACTCGTCGGTGTCTTCGTCCATAAGTTCAGGATACTTCGTAAGGAAAGTGTCCTTCCACTCTTTGAGCGGGAATCTTCCCTCTTTGACGAACATCGTTATATACATAAGTCTGTCGTTCATCGTGATGACCTGATAACGCTGGACAAGCTGGTCGAGAAGAGCGAGAAGCATTCCGTCGTTAAGGTTTTTTGCACCTGCATCAACACATTTTTCAGCCGCTCTTTTGATCCAGCCGTTCACCATCTCCTTGTTGATGTTCTCGACTTTTTTGATTCTGATCATAGCTTCGATCCAAGCCTTGTGATCTCCTTTCTGCTCAGCTTCATCCCAATATTTCTGGTAGAAACTTTCAGCGATTTTTTCATCGACCTGTCTGTTGAGTTCGGTCAGTTCCTGATCGTTCGGATACTGTCCTCTCAAAGTTACGAGTTTCGCCTTCGCCTGCTGATATTCGCCTTTTGCTACAAGCTCTTTGACATTAGCTCTTTCGTCTACTGTTTGTTTTTCACCACAGGAAACTGCGGAAAAAGCAAAAAATACCGCGAAAACTACCATAATAAGAACCGATTTTTTCATTAGATCCTCCATTTTTCCTTAGCGGAAAAGAAAAAAATAAAAAAAACGGGGACTTTCGTCCCCAAAAAATCTTAGAACTCAGCACCTGCCTGAAGAGCGATCGTCGTAAAACCGAAATCTTTCGTTTTGCCGTCGCCGTTGATGTCTTTTTTATCGACCTTGCTTTCCGGCTGCATAAGGAATGTAAGACCGGCCATACCGCGGATACCAGCAAGTTCTTTTGTGAAGAAGTTTGCCGTAACGCCGATTCTCATAACCATCGAATTGCTTCTGTAGTTGCGCCAGTCAAGGTAGTCCGCGCTGCCGTCAAGGTAAACACCCTGAACGAGGTCATATCTGAGTGCAAGACCGACTTTGTCGATCCACTCGTGGTTGAAGTGGTATGCATATCCCGGAGCAAGTGAAAGAAGCATCGAAGTAGTGCTCTTTCTTGCAGTCTGGTCTTTGACCATCTTCATCATGCCGTAGTCGAAAGTGATCGGCATTTCGAAGCCTTTTGCAGCAACATTGATGTGAACGCCGATGCCGATGTGGTCAAGTTTCTTTCCGCTGTAGTAGTCGTTTCTGTACTGGAAAGCGAAAGCAGCCTTGACATATTCTTTAAAGCCGTAGCCGACTCTTCCGTAAAGGCCGAGGGTTCTGTCTGATTCCCAGAATTCGCTTGCATTGGCACCGGTTCCGAGAGAGAGACCTACGAAAACATTGTGGTCTTTTTTGATTATGCCGTTGTAACCGAGAGCAAGACCTGCATCAGTCTCAGGAAGGAAACCTTCGACAGCGATAAGACTTTTGGTAAGGAACGGAGTCGTGAAACCCATTCCGAGGTTCTGCCATGTGTCGACAAGGCCGTATTCAGGGATCAGTTTACCGGCTTTAATGAAAACATCATAAAATTTAACGCCGCCGTAAACTTCGTAAAGAGCGTTTGCAGCACCGTTCTGGATCGAATGATGGTTTACTTTTGCAAGCGGGTTGGCACCGTTGTCAAGGAACGCATAGTTCGTTCTGATATTGAGAGTTCCTTTCGCAATGACGTGTTTTCCGAGGTATTCGACACCGACGATACCTTCGTCAAGGCTGCCGAACATCGTGCTGAGGGATTTTCCGTTTTCTTTATAGGAACCGAAAACCGTGAATCCGCCTTTTACGAGAAGGACAGGTTTTACACCATTGAAAGTTTTGCCGGCAGGAGCCTTTCCGTCTTTTGCCGGAGCAGCAGCTTCAGCATCAGCTTCTTCAGATTCATCTTCTTTTTCTTCTTTAGCCGGTTTTTCATCTTCCGGATCACCCATGAGATCTTTCATTGCAGCGTCGCTTTCGGACTGCTCCTCATTTTTTTTCTTTTTTGCAGGAGCTTCCTCTTCTTCCTCTTCAGCGTCTTCGCCTTCTTCTTCGAAATCGCCGCCGAAGTCATCATCAAAATCGTCTGCCGCTACAACAAACGGGACAACAAAAAGGACTGCGATAAGCAGTGTGAACATTTTTTTGAACATCAAATCCTCCTAAAAAGTCAAAATATTTGCAAAACAGTCAAAAAAATCGGAAAGAGCGTAATTAAACAACATATAAATTCAAGTTTTTTCGGTATCAGATACACAAATTCTCCGCCTACATTCAAAGAACCGCGGAAATCAGCGGGCGATAAGCTCTTCAAGTTCGCGCTTCAAAGCCTCTTCGTCACCGGGATTATATCCGCTGTGGCGTGCAACCACCACGCCGTTTTTATCTACAACCATCATATACGGAACAGAATCACCGCCGGGAATGATCGAACCTACCGTGTTTCCGCTCGGATCTACGAGTATCGGGAAAGGCAGGGCTGCCTCAGCCGCGAATTCGCTGACTTTGTCGATCATCTCCTCAGTGTCCGTCGAAATCCCGACAAATTCGACCGAATCGGAAAAAGCGGGATAGATTTCAGCAAGTTTTTTAAGTTCCTGCTTGCACGGCTCGCACCAGGTCGCCCAGAAAGCCGCGACAAGATGCTTCTTTCCGCGGATCTCTTCAAACGAAAACGTGCCGCCGTCAACTTTGTCAAGGCTTATAGAAAAGCCCGCGGGATCCTGCGTTCCAGCCTGAGCGGCAGGCTCTTCCGATTTCGGAGAAGCACTTCCGCAAGAAGCGAAAAGCAGTAAAGCTGCAGCAAAAACAATGATTTTTTTCATGGCTTAGAACTCTTCAAGAAGCATTTCGATCAGATCCGAAACCTCATCCGTTGCATCTTCTGCCCAGCCTTCGCCGTATTCAAGGATCTCCATGTTGTCTGCATTGATGAACATCCAGGTCGGATATGCGCCGCCCATAGGACTGCTGAAGAACTTGCGGAGAACTTTCTGCTCTTCCTGTTTGAGATATCCGTAGATCTCGAAACGGCCGGTATCCGGATATTCCGAAAGGTATATATCTTTGATTTCGGCAAGTTTCTCAGGTTCGAGCTCCGGCTGCGGACCGGCAAGCAGACCGTTGAAAACAACGATTATCTTGAGTCCTTTTTCCCTGTACTCAGCCTTGTTGAGAACAAGAAGATCCTCTTTAAGGATGTGACACGGACCGCAGTCATACGTGGTGAAAATGAGCCAGATCAGTTCGCTCGACGGATTGTTCGGCTTATACCATTCAGCAAGTTTGTGCTCGACATCGAGATCATCATAGATGGTGATGTTCTGCGCGATATCGCCGTTTTTATTTGAGGTCGCAGTAACTTCCGGATAAGCGAGTTCTTTCGGCTCTTCCGGTTCATCTGGTTCTTCTACCGCTTCGTCAGTCACTTCAGAATCTTCCGTTTCTGAATCGGGGGCTTCTTCCGAATCACTTACTTCGTCCTTGTCTGTTTTTTCATCATCTTTCGTTTCACTGCTGCTTCCGCCGCACGAAACAAAAACGAACATTGCGCAGATGACTGCGACTGAAACCAAGAATTTTTTCATAATAATCTCCAAATATTAAGGTTCAACTTTGACTAAAATAACAGTTATATTGTCCTTTCCGCCGTTTGCGTTCGCCATATCAACAAGCTGTCTCGTCATTTCTTCGAGAGAGACATCGCTGCCAAGAACGACTTCCATGTCGTGATCTGAAACCATGTCCGAAAGACCGTCGGAGCAGAGAAGATATATCTCACCCGCTCTCGCCGTGCGTTTCTGGATATCGACAAGAACGTTGTCCTTCATGCCGAGAGCACGCATTATCACGTTTTTGTGCGGGAAAGTCTTCGCCTGTTCCTTCGTGATCTGACCCGCTTTGATGTATTCGTTGACAAGAGAGTGGTCTTCGGAAACCTGAACGAGTTCGCCCTCGTAGAAACAGTAGCAGCGGCTGTCGCCGACATGTGCGACATACAGATCGTCGCCGCCGTCATGAGCTATTATCGAAACGACCGTCGTTCCCATTCCGCTGCATGCCGCGTCTTCGGAAGACTGCTTGAAAATGCGCTTGTTGGCGAATTTTATGCCGACCATGAGCTTGTTAGCGTCAAGTGCGAGCGTCGGATCAAGTTTGTAAGGCCATGTCATGTCGTCATCTTCCTCGGAAGCGTGGAAAAATTCGGCAATCGTATCGATCGCGATCTTTGATGCGACTTCACCGGCGTTGTGACCGCCCATTCCGTCGGCGACGACAAAAACGCCTTCGTGTTCAAGAATGACGTAACTGTCCTCGTTAAGCTCCCTTTTCATGCCGGGATGCGTCTTTGCAGCACTCTTATAATGCATTTTTCACTCCGTAACTAAATCCAACAACGGTCCGGTTTCGACCACAAGTTTGCCTGACGACGAGTACATATCGCCGTCCAAAGTATATCTGAACGATTTTTCTCCGTTTATAAAAAAGCGGCTTCCCACCGTATCGTCGACGACATCCGGCGGAACCGAGCGGCCGAGCCATACTCTGAGGACCTGCGGCACTATTCTCGCCTTATCGCGGAACGCTATCATCTGCGCTTTTTTCGGATCGATCTTCGCCCTGAAAGTAAGATCCATTCCGAGGCCGACAGAAGGAAGCGTCGTAATGAGGAAAGCAAGATAAGGTGCTCTGCCGAACGAAAAACCGTCGGCGTTGAGCTCCTGCCATGTCGGTTTGAAGAACTCTGCCGCCAGTTTTCCGTGGACAAGCATCGAACCGGCCATCGCAAGCACCGATTTGGCCGCGACAAGCGGAGACGGATTGCTGCTTCTGTGATAAAGATCCATGAAAGTGCAGACCGCGCCGCTTCCGAAAATAAAGCCGTAACGCTCGTTCACCTTGAGAAGCGAGATCTGCCGGCAGTTGAGTTCCCTTTCTTTATACGCCTTGACGACACGCTTGAAAATCGAAACGGTGTTGCCTCTGAGCTTGAGGTTCGTAGCGGTCATGTTCATCGTTCCCCCTTTGAGGATCGCGATTTTCGGCAACTGCTCGCCGCGATAGATCTTCATCATCGAAGTGAGGGCGACATGGACTGTTCCGTCACCGCCGTTTATCGCAATGACATCGACTTTCTTCTGCTTGAAATGCTCCATCGCCGCGTCCATTTTGTCGAATGAATCCGGCAGTCTGACAAGGTCCTTGTCAGGAGCGCATTCGATCAGTTTCTGCAGCCTCTCAGGATGTTTTCTGTTCTTTTTTGAATAAGGATTGGAGACAAGACCGATTCCCGGCATAAAAACACCTCTAAAAAAACAAACGAAAGATTATAATAACAACGATTTTTTTGTCAACGCCGCGCCATGTCGTCGTAACGATGTGACGGCGTGACGACGTAACGTTGAAAGCGCGGCGGCTAATAATTCTTCGCCTTTTCTTTCCCGTCGACGACTCTGAAGGCGCCTTCAGCAAGGGCAGCAAGCTCGTCTTCGCCCGGATAAACGAAAAATTCACCCATCCAGCCGGTGTATTCTTTGAGATCTTCGACAAATTTCTTGAAGTATGCGCAGCCGCCGGTGACGATGATCCCGTCGATCTTTCCTTTCAGAGCTGCTGCGTAAGCGCCGATCTCTTTTGCGACCTGATACTCGAAAGCGTCGAAAACTTTGAGAGTTTCTGGATCTCCCGCTTTGACGCGGTCTTCGATGTCGCGGAAATCTTCAGTCCCGATGTATGCCTTGAAGCCGCTTTCACGCGAGAAAATGCGGATGACTTCTTCTTTCGGCATCGAATAGCACATGTTGATTATCCCGATGAGCGGCATCGCGCCTGCTCTGTTCATGCTGAAAGGCCCCATTCCGAGAAGTCCGTCGTTGACGTCAACTACTTTTCCTCCTTCGAGTGCAGCGATCGAGATCCCGCCGCCAAGATGAGCTACGACATAGTTCGCTTTGTAGAAATCCTTACCCTGCTTTTCGGCGATTTTTCTTGCAACTGCCTTGATGTTGAGTGCGTGAACACGGCAGATCCTCGTTATTCCCGGAAGTCCGGAAAGTCTCGCTTTATCCCACATATTGTCGGTCGTTACAGGGTCAACGATGTAGCTTTCTTTAAGACCGAAATCCTTCGCCAGCTGATCAGCGATTATTCCGCCGAGATTTGAAGCGTGGTTCGCGAATTTACAGCTGTTCAAATCGTCTAAAAGCGCCTGATTGACAAGGTATGTGCCCCCTTCGAGCGGTTTTACCGGGCCGCCGCGGCCGACAGAAGCGACAACCTGAAAGCCTTTTTCGGCAACGACTTTGTCAACAGCTTTTTTTATCATCGTGTATCTGAAATCGAACTGCTCCGAAACAAGTTTGAACTTCGCGAGCTCTTCCTGCGGATGTCTCACGGTTTCCTCGTAAAGCGAGCCCTCACGGCTGAATACTGCGAATTTTGTCGAGGTCGAGCCTGGGTTTACAACGATTGCGACTTCTGTTTTTGTCATTTTTCTCTCCATATTAAATTGCGAATTTTACATCTGGATGGGCCTTGAGCTCTCCGTAAAGAGCGTGCATTTTTTCTTTATTTTCCACATAAACCGGAACTGTGTACGACGTGTATTTTCCGGCTGAACTCTTGTTTTCCTGCACCGCGCCGCGAAGAGGGATCCCGATTTTTTTGAGGATTTCCATCAGATCGGAGACGTTTTTCCCGGCCTCTTCCTTTGAATGCATGACCACTTTCAAAGCGATCGTGACGGGATATTTGACTTCGTGCTGCGCTGTCATGGCCTAACTGTGAGCGTTTACGGTGATTCCGAGAACGAGCGAATTGATCTTCGCCCTTGCGTCGTCGGCACGCGAGCTCAGAAGAACAGGGACCTTAGCTCCGACGATCACGTGGCCTGTCTGAGCGCCGCCCCAGTAGTGGACGAGTTTGCCGAGAACGTTTCCGCTTTCGATGTTCGGGAAAATGAGGATGTCGGCGCATCCGGCCATGACGGAGTTGATCCCTTTGACTTTTGCGGCGTATTCCGAAATTACGTTGTCGATCGCATACGGTCCTTCGAGATAAGCATTGATGTCGTCGAGCTCGCCTTCAGCCTTCATTCTCTGGATCTCGGCAGCGTCAACAGTGGACTGGATCCTCGGTGAAACCGTTTCGATCGCCGAAATGTATGCGACTCTCGGTTTTTCAAAGCCGAGTTTGTGGAAAACCTGGACCGCGCCGCGGGTCATCTCGATTTTCTGCTCAAGCGTGGGAAGCGGAATTATGCCGCCGTCCATGATGCCGACGAGACGCTTGTTCTCGCCTTTTGAAAGCGGATCTTCATACATCAGGATGTCGCTGACGACCGCAGCCGCCTTGAGACCGTTCTCTTTTCTGAAAACGGCTTTCATGATCTGTGCCGTCTCAACGCTTCCTTTGAGGAGGATGTTGACTCTTCCGTCAGCCGCGTAATCGGCAGCTTTCGAGCAGCTTTCAACGTTGTCAGCACACGGAACTATCTCGACTTTGCCCTCAAGAACAGTGCCTTCGATAAGGTGATTTATCTTTTCAGCGTTTCCGAAAAGAACAGGGACCGCCAGATTTTCGGTAACCATATCGAGTGCCGCTTCAACTGCGACCGGCTTGTCAGCGCCGACAACCGCAACGACCTGCTTCTTTTCCATTTTCTTAACAAAATCAATCATTTCGTCAAAACTTCTGAACATTTCGTCCTCCGAACAAAAATAGTCAATAATCAAAAACCGCCGCATAGTTGCATTTTAAAGGAGTTAAATCAAGAAAAATAGAAAAGTAACGGCGTGACGATGTAACAGCGAAACGACGTGACGAAAAAACTCCAATTAAAAAATCGACAAAAACTGTTGTGGAAACAAAAAAGATGGCGCGGTCGACGGGACTCGAACCCGTGGCCTCCGGCGTGACAGGCCGGCGTTATAACCGACTTAACTACGACCGCGTCTCGATTGTGAAAGAGTGGTAGGCGCTGCAGGGTTCGAACCTGCGACCACCGGCTTGTAAGGCCGATGCTCTCCCAGCTGAGCTAAGCGCCCATCAGCGGCAGGTAATATAGCCGGAATTGTTTTAAAGTCAAATAAAAAATGAAAATTTTTGGAATAAGATGGCAATTAACTGAATTTATTTAAAAAAATCAGACAAATCCAAAGGCGGGAGTTCTCCTTTCTTTTCGACCAAAGAAGCTCTCGTCTTTTCAAGAGCCTCTTTTACGTCTTCAGGAAGCCCCGATGCGCAGAAAGCCTCGATCTCATCGCGCAGAGAGTTGTATTTTTTCGCCAGCAGCTCCCATTCGAACGCGCTTTTGCACAGCATTATTCTGATATCGATGTCGCTGAGCGATTTCATAAGAATCTTAATATCTTGAAGCATCTTCGACCCCGCCTACCCCTTCGATTTCTTCCAGTTCTCGAATGTCGGGATATCAAATGCCGAAATGTAGTAATTCGTCAGATATTCCTTGAACTTATCGGAATCTGAGAGCACTTTGAAACCGTATTTTTTGTCGATGTACTTGACCGCTTCCATGTAGATTTTGTCGAAATTAGCCCTTCCGACGCGCATTTTAGCCTTGTCGATCTCGAGGCTGACAAAAGTTTTGTATGATTTGTACATCTCGTCGTTTTCCATCCCTTCGACCGGTTTTCCGGGGATATCCTCGTCGCGCTGCGTTTCAGGTTCCGCTTTCGGCTCTTCCTTAGCCTTGGGCGCAGGTTTCTGAGCCTGTTTCTTCACCGGTTTTTCAGGCTTTCTCTCCGGCTGCTTCGCCGTGCTGAGTTTAACCATCGTATCTTCGTCGAACGGAACATAGAGAACGAAAGTCTTCTGGTTTTCGGTAAGCTGTTCAAGCAGAAGAAGGCCGTAAGCCGACAGGTTGCTGCCGAGCTCATCGAATTCCGCAGTCGTCATGTAGTCAAGCCCGATTTTGCGTTTCAGAGAGCCGCCCCAGTAGCCGTAATTTTTCTTCTGATCCGCTGCAACAAAGCAGTAGAGCTTCATAAAGCACGCATATTCTTCGAGCGGAAGCATTTTTATAAGTTCGGAAAGTTCCTTCGGGATCGCGATCGGATCAAGAGCTTTTTTGTATGACACCCTGACGAATTCAAGATCGTTCGATATCGGATAGATCTCTTTTTTACGCGGTTTTTCGCGGACTTCAGCAACTTCCTCTTTCTTTTCCGGCTCTGTTTTCTCCTCTTTTACAACCGGTTTTTCCTCAGCTTCCGGTTCCGGACGAGCTGCTTTTACTTCAATATTTTTCTGAACATTCTCAGTGGACGGCTGTTCAGGCTTCTTCTCGTTTTCCTTTTCTACCTCGACCATCTGGAAAATGTAGTCTTTGACCTCTTTTTTTACAGCATCTTTGATGTTTCTGATTAAACCCATTTTTTCCTCCGCTATTTTATTTCAAGTTTCAAATTTTTTATCGTGCACTTTTCCGCAAGCCCGGTTTCGGGGTTGTAAAGGCATACCGGAAGCACTATTTTTACCGAAGATTCGCCGAAATTCGACGTATATTCAGCCTTGCCCTCTTTATTTTTCGCAAAGAAAGCGCGTTCGATCTTTCCAAGTTCCTTTTTTTCGGGGTCAAGAAACAGAAATTTGTAGGGAGCCGCCTCGTTGTCGTTGAATTTCGTGTTTTTTCCATAGGTTATCGTGTAAACCACACTTTTTCCCGATTTTTTGAAAGTTACGTCCACCGTCGGATTTTCACCTTCTGCGCCGGCAAGTGAAAACGGCGCAACAACAGCAACAAGAACCAATAAAATCAACAACTTGTTAAAACTAAACGATTTAAGGAAGCTTTTCATTTTTAAACTCCTTACAAAAAAAACCGGAAGATTTTAATTTTCAAAAGGAAAAAGTCAATTTGCGGCGTCCGGAGCCTTGCCTGAGTCCGCTTTTCCGCAAGAACCGGATTTAGCACCAGCCTCTTTGATCGAATCGGAGTATTTTTTGACCCCTTCGGCATAGACTTTGTCATTGTTGTATGCCTTGAAGGAAGCGACGCTGCCTTTTGTCAGATAACCGTGCAGTTTCAGGTAGTTGGCAACAGATGCGATCGCGTCTTCCATGACGAAAAGGTCGATTTTTCCGTCTCCGTTGCCGTCTTTGGCATACTGCATCGACGCCGGCATGAACTGCGGGAAACCGATCGCACCGGCCCACGAGCCCTTGACTTCAAGCGGATCGAAATTTTTCTCTTTCGCCTGAATGAGCAGCGCCTTGAGGTTGGAAAAAGCATTTTTTTTGAGCCTTTCGACACGCTTTTTCCCCGCTTCAACAGTCATGGCTTCTTCTTTCGAGTACTGCACAAGTACAAAAAGACTGTTGTTTATTTTTTCGCCGGAAAAATACTGCGCAGCGAACACTTTGATGATCTTCTGTCCGCCCGTGATCGTTCCAAGCTTGCTTTCCCAGTTGATGATCGAGATCACATCGCTTGGTTCGACCTTGGTTTCATCATAAATTTTGCAGAAAAGCGGCTTGTATTTTTCAAAAAAATCGACTCCTTTTTTAATGGTTTCGTCGTTTATCATCTTTGCAAGACGATTTTCATGGCTTTCCGCCTGCTTTTTCAGCGTAAGCGGAGAATAGATGAATGCGAGACTTTTTTCGGTGATTTCGTCGCTTTCAAGCGATTTCTCAATAATTTTCCGCAGTTCTTCTTTTGAATAGTACTTTGAAACTGCATTAAAAAGTTCATCAAAACTTTTTTCATCGTATTTCTGCACATTTCCAGCCGAAAGAAACTGAAAAATCATGAAAAAAATGAGAAAAAAGAGCGATTTTTTCAAAATTACCTATTGTTTGTAGTAAATCACAACACCGTTGGGCATTGTCTGTGCAGTATAGCCCGAAACATCGTTTATCTGCGAAGGCTGCTGCCCCTGGACCGACTGCATGTAGTTGCCGGAGATCGTGGGCTTGAACGCGACATTCTGCGTTCCGTAGTAGCTGTTCGTGTTGAAACTTACATTGTAATTCGTGCCGCGCTCCGAACGTGAAGTGCTGAAGCCGAGCATTTTAGTTCCTGTGAGTGTCGTAGTGCCGTCCGCGTCATAAGAACCGCCCATGCCGCCGCTGATAGGACATTCGACAACGATCACAGCCGGATCAGAGATCGTGAGAGTGCCGTTGCTGTCGATGCCGTCAACATCGCCTGAACCGGTCTTTACATAGTGGATCCCGCCTGAAATCGTGAGATAACCTGTGCTCGAACTGCCGCCGCCGGGACCGCCGTGTCCGCCGCCCCAGTCACCGGGACCGCCTGAAGAAGCAGAGCTGTCAGAACCGCCCGCCGCATTCCAGCCGTCGTCTCTGCCGAAGACAGAAGTTACTCCGCCTGTGACAGTGAGATACCACGCCTCAAGCCCTTCGAAAGAGTTCGTGACATTGACAGTTCCGTTGATGATATAAAGTTCGTTGTCAGCATGAATGCCGTCGTCATCCGAAGCGGCCTCGATCTGACCGCCTTTGATCTCAACGTTGCCGCCGCTGTGGATCGCGTCATCCCTCGCGTTGACCTTGACAGTTCCGCCGGAAATCTTGATGTAGACCATGTTCATGTTGATGTTTTCATAGTCTGTAACCGTGCTCGGAATACTTGCCTTGATCCCTTTGAGCGAATCAGTGCCGCTGTACTGCTGTGCGCCGCCGTTGGGACCGCCGCCGCCTCCCCAGCCGCCTGAACTGCCGGATGTCGCTTCGATGATGCTGCCGCCGCCCGACTGAATGTCGATGATCCCGTTTTTGATCTCGATGTATGAGATAGCATGGATCCCGTCGCCGCCTGTCGAAGTTACCGTGAGAGAACCTCCTTTTACTTTGATGTAGCCTTTAACGTTTTCGTAAGGATCATCCTGGTTGCTGGAAAGCGTCAAGGCTTCGGTATTATCGGATTTTATACCGTCTCCGCCGGAAGTTACCGTGATGTTTCCGCCGCGGATAACTACCGAATCCTTGCCGCGGATACCATCGTCCTTAGCGTTGACGACGATCGTTCCGCCGTCGATGTCAAGGTCGTCTTTCGAAGAGATACCGTCGTTGTAGCTGCCTTTTACCATCAGATTCCCGTAACCTGCAATCTTAAGATCGGATTTGCTGTAAAGCGCTGCATTAGGTTCGTCAGCACCGTCAGTAAAAACATAGTTTGCCGCGTCTGTCAGGGAATTCTGCGTATCTTTTACGATGAAGATCCTGACATCTTTCGCACCCATTACCGCGAAAGGCGAGTTTTTCGAATTTGTGACGTTCATTCCGTTGAACACAACATGGACCATTCCGTCATCTTTGTCTTTATCGACATCGACAAGGATCTGTCCGTCACTCAAAGTGCCGTCGATTTCGTAAACACCTGAAGCGGTGATCGTCGCCGTTGTGCCGGAAACATCGACATTCTTGCCGTCAACACTTATCGAAGTACCTTTAAGATGGATATAATTTATTTTGTCCGCATCGTCTCTCGGGTCGCTGTTGTCAGCATCAGCAGAAGAATCCGATGTGCCGGGGTTTGTGTTGCCGGCATCACCGCCGTCATCAGGATCGGTGCTGCTGTCAGTATCGCCGTCATCGGGATTCGTCGGAGTCCCTGTGCAGCTGCTTTTGTCCCAGCCTGTGCAGTCGGCTTTGCAGATCGCGTAGCCGCCTGTGTAGCCGGAATCGATTTCAGTGCAGTCTTTCGCGCCGCCGTCGCAGACTTCGCCTGTTTCCAAAGTTCTGTTGCCACATACTGCATCGGAATTTCCGCCGCCGTCGTTACTACCGCCGTTGCCGCCTTCGCCTTCTTGATTGTTGCCTTGATCGTCTCCGGAAGCGTCTCCGGAGTTGTCACTTGAATTGTCGCCCGTGCCGTTGTCGTCACTGCCGCTTTCCGAATTTCCGTTACTTGAACCGCCGCAGGAAGCAATGATCAGAGCAAAAAACAGAAATGAGAAAATCAAAAATCCTTTCTTCATAAGCTCCTCCAAATAGAAATGACCAAAACAAATGATTTTAAGAGTTTTCAGAAAAAAAACAAGAACTTTTTTCGATTAAATTCGACGCGCCGAAACTCAGGATCGTTGTTGTCGACGCCGCCAGATTTTGTCGGAATAACGTTATAACGGGATAACGGAATAACGACACAAGGCGGCGAATCGTTCTTATCGATTAGAATCGTTTTTCTCGGTCTTGATGCAAAGTTCTTTGAGCTGTTTTTCGGTGACGGGTGCAGGTGCCTGCGTCATGAGGCAGGTCGCGCTCGTCGTCTTCGGGAATGCGATGACATCGCGGATCGCGTCGGTGTTGTTGAGAAGCATCATCAGCCTGTCAAAGCCGAGTGCCAGGCCTCCGTGAGGCGGAGCGCCGAATTCAAGCGCTTCGACTAAGTATCCGAAATTCTCCTTTGCCTCTTCGTCGCTGATTCCCAAGAATTTGAAGACTTCCTTCTGCTTGTCGGTGTTGTGGATCCTTATGCTGCCGCCGCCCGCTTCGTAGCCGTTGATGACGATATCGTAAGCACGCGAATTGATCGTACCGAGGTCATCTCCGCGTTTTGCCGCTTCAAAATCGAAATCGGTGAAAGCGTGGTGTTTTGCGACCCATTCGCCAGTTTCTTCGTCAACTTCGAATGCCGGGAAATTGGTGATCCATACGAATTCGTAGGAATTTTTGTCGTAAAGATTGTATTCCGCGGCGAGTCTTTTTCTAAGGTTTCCGAGTGCCGTGAGAGCAACTCCCGTTTTATCGGCAACGATGAACATGATCCCGTTTTCAGGAATGATCTCGGCAAGTTTTGCTTTTTCGTCATCGTTGAAGAATTTCATAAGCGGTGAATCGAGCGCGCCTTCTTCTTTCTTTATCCATGCAAGAGCTTTCGCGCCGTCGCCCTGGACATCTTTCTCGATCTTTTTGATCTGGTTTTTGGAAAGATCTTTTGCATGACCTTCCAAAACGACACCTTTTACAACCATTTTCGAGTCGTTTGCGGCGTTTTTGAAAGCTGCGAATTCCGAATTTGCAAATATTGCGTCAAGAGTCTTGAGTTCCATACCGAATCTCAGGTCGGGCTTGTCGCTTCCGTACTTATCCATCGCTTCGTTGAAGGACATTTTTCTGAAAGGACGCTTGATATCGAGGTTTTTGACTGCCTTGAAAATTTTGCAGAGAAGCCCTTCGGTGACGCCCATGACGTCTTCCTCTTCGACAAAGCTCATCTCAAAGTCGATCTGGGTGAATTCGGGCTGTCTGTCGGCGCGGAGAGCCTCATCGCGGAAGCACTTCGCGACCTGATAGTATTTGTCCATTCCGGCAACCATCAGTATCTGCTTGAAAACCTGCGGAGACTGAGGCAGAGCGTAGAAAGAACCCGGCCAGAGCCTGCTCGGAACAAGGAAATCTCTTGCGCCGCCCGGGCTGCTTTTGATGAGGAAAGGAGTTTCAACTTCGACAAAGTCGAGCGAATCGAAGTATTCGTGAACAAGAGCGCTTACTTTGGAACGCGAGATCAGGTTCTTCCGAATGTCCGATTTGCGGATATCGATGTAGCGGTATTTCAGCTTGATCGTGTCGGCGGCATCCTTTCTGAAATCAAAGGGAAGCGGCTTCGACGGGTTCATGAGCGTGATTTTATCAGCTTCGACTTCGATCGCGCCGGTCGAATATTTGTCAGTTCTGTTCTCTTTGCGGTCGATGACCGTTCCGCTTACCGAAACGACCGATTCAAGCGTCAGTTTTTTCGCCGATTCCGCAAGAACGGGGTCGCTTACAAAAACCTGAGTCATTCCGTAACGGTCTGAAAGTATTAAGAAAACCATCGGTCCCATTTCTCTTTTCTGGGTAAGCCATCCCGAAATGACGACATGCTCTCCCAGATTGTCGAGATTGAGCTCGCCGCAAGTGTGAGTACGCAACATGTTAACCTCCAAAAACAATAAAACCAAAAAGCGGCTAATTATTCTCCCAACCTGCATTAAATCAAGAAAATATTTGCCGGAAAGCTGCTCTCTCGCAATTCCGTAAAAATCGAATATAATGCGGCGGTTTTACGACCGGGATGCCGATCGTGACGTCTCGGCACGGAACAAAAACGCGGGGGTTGCTTTGACAGAACGAAAGCAGAAATATCTTGCATTTTTCATTTATTTTCTCTTTGTTGCGCTGCTTTTTCTGCAGCTTCCGTTGAAAAAACAGATTTCGGGCAACTGCGATTCGTGGCTTGCACTGACTTATTCCGCCCACACTCTGGAAGCGGTCAAATCGTTTTTCACGGGTGAAACCGCCGGAAAGGCAATGTTTCCCGCCGAAAATCCGCTCGCTTACGGCGAATCAGCTCCGGGAATGCAGTTTTTTATAATGATATTCAAAGCTTGCGGCTTGAGTGACTACTGGACGAATTTCTGGTTCATCACTCTTCTTCTGACGCTCACGGCTTTCGGGATCTTTGTTTTTACAGGGAATTTCACTCAGTTTTTTCCCGCGAAACTTTTTGCCGGATTCTGTTTTACGTGCAGCAACATGGTTTTTGCCCACATTGACGATTCAGTCATAATTTTCTTTTTCATCCCGGCAATATCTCTGCATCTAATCTATCGTTTTTTCGATTCACGCAAACTGAAATATCTAATAATTTCAAGTATATTAGCAGGCTTGGAAATTTATTTCTCGTTCTATGTCTTTTTCTACCAGTTTCTGATGATCACGGTTCTTTTTGCATTTCTTGCAAGAAAAAACAGTTTGAAAACAAGTGAAACTGCGAAACTTTTTTTCCTCTTTCTTCTGATTTCCTTTGTCATCGCCGCCCCGAATTTCCTCTATTACCTTTATGTGCTCTATGACCTTGATTTTATTCCTGTTTTTGAAGCTTTCTACACTGCGAAGATGGCGAGTTTCAACCTTATCGATACCATTCTGGTCCTTCCAGGCAACCTGATTTATCCGAATATCGGAAAATTTTTCGGGATCCCTTTGAACTGGGGTTTTGTCCGGCATTACAACTTCATCGCCCTGCTGCCTCTCGCGCTTTTTACATATTCGATGTTCAAATGGAACGCTGACAACCGGATCTTATTCGCACTTTTGGCAATAGTCGGCATATTTTTCGCGTGCGGTCCGGTCTTTATGTTCAACATGAAGGAGGTGTTTTATTCGCCGCTCTACATTTTCTACAAACCGATCCCTGTCCTGAAATTCCTCCGTGTCGCAGTCCGCGCATACTTCATATTTCTCTTTGCCGTTTCAGTTTCCGCGGCACTCTCACTTGAAAGGATCTGCCTGAAAACCAAGAGAAAGTATCTCGTTATCATTGCGTTTTTTGCCCTGAATTTCATCGAGAACGTCCCCTTCCCGATCAAAGGTTTCGATGCAGCAGTCACTGAAAAAGTGCCTGAAATCTACGAAACGATAAAGCAGCAGAACATCACCAAGCCGCTTATCCTCGAGCTTCCGGCCGAAATGAACGTCGAATTCAAGGTGGAAGAGACGGAAAAATTTCAAAATCCCAAAGATTTCGTTCACAAAAGCAGCGCTAACCCGGAACTCCATGTCCTGAATATGGGGATGTTCGTCGATTCGTGGGACGACATTTTTCAGTATAACCGAGAAATCATCTACACGAACTGGCAGAACCGCCATAAAATCGACTCCGTGAACGGCGTGAACGGATACTTCCCGACCCCGCGCATGATTTTTCAGTCGCGCATAAACAGCCTTCCTGATGCCGCTGCCTTCATGTTTTTAAAAAGATCCGGAATAAATTTCATCGTCTGGCACGAATTTATGAAGATAAGGACCGACAGACTTTCCCTGAAAGACCTTGAAAACTCGCCGTGTCTCAGAAAAATCGCGGAAACCGGCGAAGGAAGCACACTTTTCAAATTAGTCAGCTGTGATGCCGGGATTCCGGCGGCAAATCGAGAAAGCAGTAAAAAGTGACGCTGCAAAAACGATCAGAAAATAGTAAACATAAACCGCGAAATAAATCGTCGATATCCCCGAAGGCTGCCTGTGCTGCCAGAAACCTGAATAAATCCCGACACTTTCAACGGCTATCGAAACTATATTCAGCACTGCCGCAGAAATCATAAAAACCGCAGCCCGCAGATATTTTCCCGAGAAGGATCCCGATATTTTCAATGCAGCGAAATTGACTATTCCCGAATAAATCCCTGCAATCAAGACTATCAGCACAGGAAATTTGAAAAACGGGAACGGAAGTACGACTTCAGGATAAAACGTGCCGACACCGGCAAACACAGTTTCATTCACGATTTCCAAAACCGCTGCAACAGCCATCGAAGCAAAGAGCGGCGTTCCGATTTTTCTGAAAAAATACCAGATAAAAGGGATTGTTGCGACAATAAGAACTATTTCCATTTAAAATCCCGAAATTTACCTTGCAGAGACGTCATATATGGCGTCTCTACCGCGAAAACCGCCGTATTATACACGATTTTTCGGGAAACGCGAGAGGGGGAATCAACGATACGTTTTCACAGCACGGTTGATTTCGAAATTTTTGTAATTTATGAATTTTATTAGCTTTTCCAGTTTGTCGGCGTCAAGCGTGTCTGCAAGATTGTTCTCTTCCATCGAATCGTTTTTGAGGTCAAAATAATAATTTTTCCCGGTGACGTGGTTGAAGAAGAATTTATGGTTTCCATCCAGAATCCCGCTGTGGAGATTCATCGCCCTCGTGTAAATGAAAACGGGTTTGGTTTTGCCTTCAAACATATTGTTGCCGGTCCACGACTTTTCCGACTTCACCGTCACTCATCGGGTGATCCGAGTCATAGCCTATCTGCGTCGGAAGGTCGAAAGCGACCGAAAGACCGGTCTGACCGTTGCCAAGAAGATATTTGTAACGTTTGTTCGACTCTTCAGCCGTTCCGAAACCTGCATACTGACGCATCGTCCAGAATCTGCCGCGGTACATTGTCGGCTGAACGCCTCTGGTAAAGGGATATTCGCCCGGCATGCCGCGTGTTTCGAGGTATTTTTGATCCTCGTTTTCAGGAATGCAGAGAGGTTCTACAGTCTCTCCGAACGATGTTTTGAAGCGCTGCTTCCTTTCGGGGAACTTTGCGACGGCCTTGCCGTAACTACCGGCTTTCCAATTCTCGAATGTCTCTTTTACTGTCATTTTTAACTCCTAAAATTAAGTGAAAAAACTCGAATCGCGCGATTTTATTTAGTGCCGGAGAAGATGCAAAGAAAATCATAATCGCAATAACGATTCCAATCGATAAGAACGATTCGCGCCGTCGGAATAGCGGTATCACGGTATAACGGTATAACGATCCTGATTCCGGCGCGTCGAACCTGATCGAAAAGAACGATAATTACGACAAAAATTCTTTTTCAATGACGTTTATCGCCTCGATTTTCTGCTCGTTGCTCGCATGCTGATAGATTTCATGCACCATCGCAGACCTGTGCCCGACAAGTTCCATTACGACATTCATCGGAATTCCGTGAGCCGCACAGAGAGAGACAAAACTGTGGCGGAAGCTGTGAAAACCGTAAACTGTTGTTTTTCTTGAGCATCTTTCTCTGTCAATATTTGTTTCGATTCCTGCCTGACGGAAAAACGTCTGCACCATTTTCGAAACTTCATTGTTCCTGAAATATTTTTCCGCCATTCCGGGAACGACATAAACCTCTTCGCCTTTCTGCTCCGCCCTAACACGCCTCAGTTCGTTGCAAAGCCCGCCCAAAAGCGGAATTTCGACATTTTTCTTCAGATGCCTGGTTTTGTTCGGCAGCCTGACAATCACCATGTTGTCGAAATCGACTTCGCTCCACTTCAAAGTGGCCGCATCCCCGAGACGCAGCCCGGTATAAAGCCCGATCATACACAAAGTCCGCATTTCACCTTCCGCCGCGCTGAAAATCTGCTTAAGCTGAACCTTCGTGAAAGGACGCTTTGAAATGTGTCCTTCGCTCATCTTGTCGACCTGCTGCCACACATTTTTGCGAAGCCCTGCCTCTTCCGCCAGAGCGGAAAAAATCGTCCTGAACTTCGTGATCCTCTCGTTGTAAGTGCGCTCGGCGACTCCTTTTTTCCATTCTTCGGCAAGAAATTTCTCAGCGATCCCCTTTGTGATTTCGCTCATATACTTCACATCGGGAAAATTCCGGTTCACAAACACTACGAAATTGTTCCACATGTTGCGGTAATCGACATAAACACGTTCCGAAATCACCCGTTTCCTCGGTTTAGCCCTGAAAAGCTCGAAAGCGTCCCACAACGCAACCGTTTTAACCCTGATGTTGTTAAACTCCTCAATAGCGCTGTGTACCGCAGCCTCTTTTGACTCAGGGTCAAGCAGATTGATTTTTTTAATTGCCTGCTGCAGATAAAAATACCAGTCCAGATTCAGTTTCAGTTCCATACACCTCGCATCCGCTATCTTCGCAGCCTCACGGATCGAACTTGTTCTTGTTGATTCGACGATTCGTCGTCCTTTGACCATTACCTGGAAATAATAGTTCTTACTCCCCTTTTTCTTGAATACAGTAACCATTTTACAACCTCAGCATCAGAAATCTGTCTACAAATTTACACCAGTTTTTACACCACCAATGAGAAAAAACAAAAACCGCAGAAGACTATTACATAAAAATTTCATATATTCAATAAATTATAAAAAAATTATTTTTTATTGTTTACAGTTCGGATAACAGCAG
>JAGCUA010000038.1 GCA_017963125.1 bacterium | reverse complement strand
CTCCATGGGTGACGATAAAGACCAAATAGAAGAATACAGATGCTATGTGAAGGAATTCCGGGAAGACGATGGTATTCCTGTGGGGTTCAAAGCGCTATTGTTTAACCGGTATATGAAAACGGCTTATTCCGTAGCTGACGAAATCCCTGCATTCATGGACTTTTACGAGAAGTACTATGGGTAATCGTTTTTGCTGATTTTAGACGCTAGCCTGCAATGCCTGTTTTTTATTGAAAATGGGCGAAGAAAGCTGATTTTATTCCTTTCATGACACGAAATTTGGGTATATTTCGTTTATATGTCTATCAAGCTTATTTCGCCTAAAAAGTCGGTCAATTCCGCATTCCTCAAGTTGCCTGTTTCCTACGAAAAAATGGAAGCGTTCAAGTCCGCAATTGTAAATTTGCACAAAAAGCGGGACCCCAATAAAGATGAAGAATATCATAAGGGGGAATTTCGAGATTTCTTAAAAAATTTTTTCAGCCCGGCTTACTCGGTGCAGGTTGAAAACCCTATTGACTTGGCGATTTTTAATGGAAATGACACGACCGCAAAACCTGCAGTAATCATTGAAATGAAATCTCCGACAAATGCAGCGGAGATGTTTTCGGAACAACATCCAAATACGAAAGCACTTCAAGAGTTAGTGTATTACTTTTTACTGGAATATGTGCATTTAGGAAATCGAGAAATAAAGAGTCTCTTCATTTCGAATTTTGATGAATACTATTTCTTCGATGTCAAGGATTTTATCCGCTTTTTCGCCAATAAGTCAAAGCCGATATATGATCAGTTTTTGAAGTTCGTTGCTAAACAAACAAGCGAACAAAAAACATCATATTTCTACAACGAAATCGCGAAACCTGCAATAGATGATTTTCTGAAATCTTGCGATATTTCTGTCGTTCATTTTTCTTTGGAAAGTGCAGTAAAGGCCGTGGAGAAAGACGATGACAAGAAGCTCCTCCCTCTCTACAAATTCCTCTCCCCGGAAACGCTCCTTGCCAAGCCTTTTGCAAACGACAGCAACAGTCTCGATCGCAATTTTTATGCGGAACTTTTGCATATTATCGGTCTCGAAGAAGTTAAAGTGGAAAAGGGCAACAAGAAAGTCATTCAACGTAAGAAGCCCGCGAACCGTGACCGCGCAAGCCTTCTCGAAAGTGCCATTTACCAGCTCGAAGACGATTTCCTGAACAAGGAAGAATGTGAGGCGATGGCGCTTCGTCTCTGCATTACGTGGGTAAACCGTCTGCTGTTCCTGAAACTTGTCGAATCGCAAATTCTCATGTATCAAAAGGGCGATGCTTCGTACCGGTTCATGAGTTCGGACAAAATTGCGAATTTTGATGAACTGAACATTTTCTTCTTCAAGGTGCTCGGCAAGAAAATCGAGGATCGCGATGAAGACGTACTCAAGCGTTACCCGAATGTTCCTTACCTGAACAGTTCACTGTTCGAGCCGACCGAAGACGAAAAGCATTTGAAAATCCGAGGCATTCCCGATGCCCAAATGGAAATTTTCAACAAGACTGTTTTGAAGGACGAACGTGGCAAACGTGCAAAAGGCACGCTCCCGAATCTGGATTACATTTTCAAGTTCCTTGACGCTTACAATTTTGCAAGCGATGCGCAAGGTGGTGTGACTTCTACGAGCAAGACGCTTATCAATGCGTCGGTTCTCGGGCTCATCTTTGAAAAAATCAACGGCTATAAAGACGGCAGTTTCTTTACGCCGGGATTCATCACCGACTACATGGCCCGCGATGTGCTGGAACGGACGGTAGTGCAGAAGTTCAACGAGAAAAAGTCCTGGAAATGCGAAAATTTGGAAGATGTCTCGGACAAGATTGAAGATATTTCAGAAGCAAATGAAATTGTCGATGACATCCGCGTTGCCGATGTCGCCGTGGGCTCTGGGCATTTCTTGGTGTCTGCCCTTAATCGCCTGCTTGCAATCAAATCGGAATTGAACATTTTGTGCGATGCGGACGGCAAACGCATCAAACGCCGCGACCTGATTTTGAAAGTAGATAACGACGAACTTTCTGTAGTTGATGACGAGGGCGAACCGTTTGAATACAAGCCGGGCAACGAAGAAAGCCAGCGGTATCAAGAAGCCTTGTTCAACGAAAAACGCCGCATCATCGAGAATTGCCTTTTCGGCGTTGACCTGAACCCCAACAGCGTAAACATCTGCCGTTTGCGCCTTTGGATTGAACTTTTGAAGAACGCCTACTACACCAAGGAAAGCGGCTACAAACAACTCCAGACGCTCCCGAACATCGACATCAATATCAAAGTCGGCGATTCGCTGCTGAGCAAATACCCCGTGCAGAACGGACGCTTGATCGCGGACTATCTTACTCGTGATGAACGAACCGACCGCAAACGGGACAGCCTCAAGAATAGCCTTATTGAATACAGACAACTTGTGCAGGAATACAAAACAGGCAAGTCGCAGGGGTCCAAGATGATGCTCCGGCACAAGATTGCGTCGCTCAAAAGCCGAATGGTTGAAGACGGACAGATTGAAATGTTCGACGAATACAAGGGCACCGCGGGCGACACCATCGACTTTTCCAACTCGCTCGAATGGATGTTCGAATTCCCGGAAATCCTTGACGACGAAGGCCGCTTTACAGGCTTCGACGCCATCATCGGAAACCCGCCGTATATTCATTTGGAAGACATGAAGAAAACTTCTGAAATATATGGTTCAATGGGTGGAAAGGCTAGTCCGGTTTAT